>JAMPHW010000002.1:82679-130642 GCA_023663235.1 Ruminococcus sp.
AGAAAATGACTATACTATACCACAAGAAAGATGCGAAATTTGTCGAGGATTGTCGGGAACTTAAGAAATTTAAAAAAATAATGATTTTACTCCTATTGTATAGTTTATTTAATAAAAATTGGTTCATAATAATTCTGAGGAGGAGTTTAAATGACTGAAAAAGAATTACTTTATATGGAAGATGCTATAAATCATGAATCAAATTTAGTAGAGTTATGTAATATTACAATTAATAATCTTGAAGATAAAGATTTACAATCTTTCATGAAAAGCGAGCTAAAAAAGCATGAGGCATTAAAAGAAAAATTAATGAATGTTATGGAGGATTTAGCTAATGAATGATAAAATATTAATGGAAAATATGCTTTTATTACTTAAAAGCACTACTGAGGTATTTGTGCATGGTACTCTCGAAAGTTCTAATAAAGCAGTTCACAATGTTTTAAAAAATGGTTTAGATGAAATATTAAAACTACAAAATAATTTATATAATAAAATGACTGAATTTGGTTTTTATAATGTTTCAAACATAGAATCTAAACAAATTAAGCAAACTTTAAAAAAGTTAGAAAGCAAAAATTAAGAGGCTATTTAAGCCTCTTTTTTTATTTGTTCTTTAATGATTTAAAGATTTTTTTCCATAATTTATTTGATGAATAATTTAAAATACCAACCTTATAGATTCTTAAACCATAAATGTATAAGAAATAAGTTGCAATAGTAGTAACAAGAGTAGTTCCTATTAACGATATTAAAGATATTTCACCAATTAAATACAAAGTTGGAGCAATTAAAACTGATAATAATGGTATATAACTTATAATATTTATAAAGATAGACCCATCAAACATTACCGCCATTAAAGCAATGTAATAACCTACTAACATAATAATCATAAGAGGTGTTTGTAATTGTTGGAAATCTTCATTATTAGTAGTCATACTAGCTAGGGTTGCTGATAAAATAGCATAAGCGATAAAGCTTACAACATAAAGAATAACTAATGGAATAGCGCCTTTTAAAAGTAAACTAAAGGTTCCAGCATCATTAAATGTTTTAATCAGTTCTCCTATAATGCTACCCATACCAGATACTTCAGTACTTACTAACATATTTCTTAGGAAAGCTGCTAAAAAGGCATATAGAAATAACAAGCAACCTTGAATCAAAACATAAGATAAAGCAGCGATAACTTTAGCTAGGAAATGGGTTTTAGCAGGTACAGAAGATATTATTATTTCCATTCCCCTACTTGTTTTTTCATCATTTATTTCAGCACCAAGCATTTGAACCATAGTTACAATTAAAATAAAGAATGGTACAATAACAACAGTAGTAATGATAGCACTTAAATTCTCTTTAGTTTGATTATCTTTAGCATCAACATCTAATACTGTTTCAGTAACCTTTGCAGGACTAGTAATTTTTGCTATTTCATCAGGACTTAGACCACTTATTTCTAAAACCATTTCACTTTTTAAAGCATTAAAAGTATTTAATATTATTTCGTAAGTAGATTTAGTAACAGTATCAAAAGATATTATTTCACCATTTATATAACTATCTTCATCTTTATTAATGACAATGATTATTTCTTCATCAAGTTCATCTTTTTTATTTATAGCTTCGTTATCTAAAACTAGTTCATAATCTCCCATATCAAGATTTTCAGATATACTATTAAAATAACTTTTAAATGATTCAAATTTGTTTAAATTATCCACAATATAAATTTTATCTTTAGAATTAAAATCTCCACCAAATAGTTCTATGACATAATCCATATTTACTAAGAAAATAAGTAGCAAACAAAGAAAGATATTAACAATTTTAAACCATTTAGTTTTTATTTTCTTTTCTAAACTATGTTTAATTAAAAACTTAAATTTACTTTTCATAAGCTTCACCTACTGTATTTAAGAATATTTCATTTAAAGAGGCATCTTCTACTAAAAATTTAGTGACATTTGAAACTTTCTTAACTTCTTTAAAAACATCATCTATATACTTATCACTTTCTATTTTAACTAGAATATCAAGATTTTCCTCTTCAACATTAATAACGCCTTTTATTTTTTTTAACTCTTCAATGTTAATATCAGCACTTATGCGAATTATCTTTTTTTGATAGTTCTTTTTTATTTCTTTTAAGGAACCACTTAAAACAGCTTTTCCTTTTTTTAAGATAACTAGTTTTTCACAAAATAATTCAACATGTTCCATACGATGAGATGAGAAAATAATCATTTTACCTTTAGTTTTAAATTCTTTAATAACATCCATAAATAGTTCAACATTTATAGGATCTAAACCAGTAAAAGGCTCATCTAATACTAGTAAATCAGGTTCATGGATTATAGCAGTTATAAACTGAATTTTTTGTTGATTACCTTTACTTAATTCTTTTAATTTTCTTTCTTTATAATCACTTACACCGAAGCGATCTAGCCAATAGTCTAACTTTTTTAGGATATCTTTTTCTTTCATACCTTTTAAAGTGGCATAATACAAAACTTGTTCTTTAACTGT
Organism: Ruminococcus sp.; assembly: GCA_023663235.1. Lineage (GTDB taxonomy): Bacteria > Bacillota_I > Bacilli_A > RF39 > UBA660 > Caccenecus. The sequence continues at coordinate 85,209 of JAMPHW010000002.1, forward strand.
TAATTTAGTAAGAAGGCTTCGTTCTTCGGTTAAAAAACCAATATGTTCTGCGACATCATAATTTACTTCTTTATCATTAATAGTAATTTTACCTTTAGAAGGTTCAAGAAGTCCCATTATCATTCTGAATGTTGTTGTTTTACCGGCACCATTAACTCCTAACAAGCCAAATATTTCACCATTATTAATAGTAAAAGACAGATTGTCAACAGCAAGATTAGTATCATAATATTTTGTGACATTTTCAACTTTTAACATATTTTTCTTCCTTTCATAAAATTAATATACACTATAACCTTAGGTTAAGGTCAAGACATATTTAAAATTATAATTTAATTATATCATTTTATTTCAGTATTTGATATAAATTTAGTAAATTCACTAGGTATTTTAGTTTCAAATAAATAATTTTTATTATTTAATTTAATTTCTAGCTTGTAAGCATGTAAGCCTAGTCTTTTTAAAGGATTCGTTTTACTATTATAATTTTTATCACCTATAATAGGATATCCTAAATTACTAAAGCCACATCTTATTTGATGTTTTTTACCTGTTTTAATATTTACCATTACAATGGTATTATTAGAAGTTCTTTTTATTACTTCATAATATGTTTCAGCATAACTACCCTTTTTATTTTTAGAAACATAAACTTGATAAGTTTTGGTTTCTAACAAATAATTTTTTATTAGACCACTATTTGTTGGCAGTTTTCCTTCTAAAATAGCAATATATTCTTTTTTGGTTATATTATTCCAATTATCTTGTAAATATTTTTTTAATTTTTCATTCTTAGCAAATACTACAAGCCCTGATGTTTCTTTATCTAAGCGATGCACAATAAATATTTTATTTGATTTATGTTTCTTTTTAACGTAATCTCGCGCCATACTATAAAGAGTATTATCAGATTTACCATCACTAATAGTAAGCATTTTTGCCGGTTTATTAACTACCAATAATTCTTTATCTTCATATATTATATCTAATTTCTTCATAATTCCTCTAAAATCATTATAACAAATAACTTTACAATGTAAAATAATTTTATACTAAAAAAAGAGATTTAATTATCTCCTTCTTCTTTTTTTAATTCTCTTTTTAATTCAAGTTCTCTTCTTTGTAGATCTTTTATATCACTAATTATGGAATTATTATTATAACCATACAGACTTGCGATTGTTAAAAACTTTAAAGCTTCATCTAAATGTCCTAAATAATAATGGGACATACCAAGATTTTGGTAGACAAAAGGTTTAATATTAGTAACAGAATTAAGAATAATCATAGCACTATTAATACATTCTTCATATGCTCCTTTATTGAAATAATCTGATATGTTATAGAGTATACCTTTTATATCAATATATTGTTTACTAAAATAACGAATAATATATTTATCTTTTACAGGTTCAATTAAGATATTTTTTCCTTTAATGCTATTTTCTAGAATACTTAAAGTAACATCCTTACTATCTAAAATTGCAGCAGTATTATTGTTAATAACTTCATTTAATGCATTTGCAATAATGGCTAACATTTTATTGCGTTTAGCTTTTAATTTGGCATTATTTAAATTATATTCAAGTTGATTAATATTAATATCATTTATGCCTAATCTTTGACCAGACTTTATGATATCTAAATAGATTTCAGCAGATTCTAATTCTCCTGCTTGTATATCTTCATTAAAATATTTAAGATAACTGTTAAAATTAATATTTAATCTATTATTGCTTAAATCAAATAAATGTCTAAAGAAAATCATGTATGAAAAATCTTCTTCATAAACTCCTAATTTAATAAAATTTAATAATAATTCTTCATATTCTGGTTTATTTATTTGGCCTAAATATCTTCTTAAAACTTCTAAATAGTTTTCTTGGTTAATTAAAGCTTTAAAAACATCATCAAAAGTATAAACTTTATTTTTCTCTTCAGTAATTTTATCTATTAAGCTGTTAATATCTTCTAAAACTAGTACAACTGGACTGTCAGGTCCAAATTGTTCTATATTAAGAGCTAAATCTAAAGCTTTTTTAAAATTATTTGTTTTAATTAAAACTCCTAGTTTATTACTCACTATTGGTTTTGTTACTGGTACTTCACTAGTTTGTAATATACTTAAATATTTATCGACTAATTTTTCTAATAGAGTATCCTTATTAGTTTGTAAATGCTCTTTTAATTTATTATAATCTTTAGCTTTTATCATTTCTTTGACAAAGTTTTTTCTATCTTGTTTCTTTTCTTTCGATTTTATTTTTAAAAAGGCATAATAAACGGACATTGTGGCTGTTTTATCTTCTGAATTACGAAGTAAAGAAAAAGCAAAGCCATATTTTCTTTCATATAAAGCAATTCTAATAGCATTTTCATATTCATAATCATCATACCTTAAATCTAAACTACTAATTAAAACATCCTCTAATTTTACACTAACAAGTTTACGTTTTAGATTATCTGGCAATTCTGTTAAATTGCTTAACAAAACTAAATATAAGTTATGGTCAGAAGTATATTCTGGACTGTCAATTTCTATTAATTTACTTAAGTAATTAAAACAAGATTCATAATCTTCTTTTTTTAAACTATCGAAAAACAATTGAAATACTGCAGGTCCAAAATTAGGATTTAATTCTAAGCTTCTATTTATTACACTTAAGAATTTTTCTTTATTTGTTTTTATTTGGCCTTTTCCATAACTGTAAAAATCAGTAATATTTGCTATCTGATAGAACCCTCTTTTTACTCTTATTAGTATACCTTCTTCTATTAACTTTGAAGGTTTAGAATACCCCAGTTCTTTTAAATTCTTTGTTGTAAGTTCAGTATTATTAAGAATTGCTTCCCATAATACAGTATATTTATTATCCATAATTCTATCCTTTCTGTTAGGTAATATATTATTAAAAATTTTTAGAAAAAGCAATTAATTTTCTTTATTTTGATATATAAACTCCCACATTATTTTTATTTTATGCCATCTTTCAGTGGTTATTTCTTTTAAACTTATCTTCTCTAAATCTTTAAAATAGTTAGAAAAATCTTTTTCTTCCCATAACCTAACATATCTATCTAATTCTTTATAATAGTTATGTTCTATTTTAATGGCATTATCCTTTATAAATTTAAAAGTTTTAGTTGAATTTACGGAACCGATAAAATAACCATTAGGTTTTAGAACTCGTTTTATTTCTTTTAATAAATTTTTAGTTGTTTCATCATTAAAATAATGAATAGATAGATTAGCAAAAACTAAATCAAAAGTATTGTCTTTAAATGGTAAATCATTGTGCATATCAACAATCATCGTTTTAGAATGAGGATATTTTTCTTGTACTTTAGATAAAGCAATTGGAGATATATCTGTAGATAAGCAATCAAAGCCTAAATCCTGCCAGTATTTAGTGTATTGACCTAGACCGCAGCCTAAATCTAAGCATTTGCCAATATTAATATCTTTAATGATATCTTCATACTTTGTTATCCACATATCAGTTAAAAAATCTAAATCTTCCTCTTTATTTTTAGCTAAACGTTCTTTCCAATAAATATCGTTCCAATAATTCAATTTTATTTCTCCTTTTATTATAACTTTAGTTTGTTTTGGTATTTATTTCATTTTCTATTTTAGTTATAAATTCTTCAATAGGTAAAGTTATAGTTTCTTCACTTCCAAGTTGTCTATAACTGATAGTATTTCCTGCAACTTCTTTTTCACCAATAATGATAGTATATGGTATTTTTTTCATAACACTTTCACGCATTTTATATCCAAGTTTTTCATTTCTATCATCTAACTCTACCCTAAAGTCTTTCTCAAGCATCATTTCATATAGTTTTTTAGAATAGTCTAAATGATATTCATTATTAACAGGTATAATATTTAGACCAATAGGTGCTAACCATAAAGGTAGTGCTCCTTTTGTTTCTTCTAAAATAAAGGCTGTAAATCTATCAAAAGTACCAAATATAGCACGATGAATAACAACAGGTATTCTTTTTTCACCATCTTTATCAACATATGTTAAGTTAAATCTTCTAGGTAAAAGAAAATCTAATTGGCAAGTAGATAGAGTAACTTCAGGACCTACTGCTGGTTTTACTTCAACATCTAATTTAGGACCATAAAATGCAGCTTCCCCAATTGCTTCATAGTAAGGAATTCCAAATTCATTTAAAACTTCTCTAAGTTTATTTTCAGCTTCATTCCACATTTCATCATCATCAAAATATTTTTCTTTATCTTCTGGATCTCTTAATGATAAACGGAATTTATAGTTTTTTAATCCAAAATCTTTATAAACATCTAAAATTAAGGAAACAACTTTTTTAAACTCTTCGCCTATTTGGTCTGGTCTAACAAAAAGATGAGCATCATTTTGACACATACAACGAACTCTTTCTAAACCTTTAACAGCTCCACTAGCTTCATATCTAAAATCTTGAGCAAATTCTCCTATTCTTATAGGTAAATCACGATAAGAATGTAAGGCATTAGCATATATTAGCATGTGATGAGGACAATTCATTGGACGTAATACAAATTCTTCTTCATCTACTTGCATTTTAGGGAACATATTCTCTTGATAATGATCCCAATGTCCTGATGTTTTATATAAATCAACTGTTCCAACGCAAGGTGTATAAACATGCTTATATCCTAGTTTTTGCTCTTTTTTATAAATATAATTTTCTAATTCTTTTCTTACAATAGCACCATTTGGTAACCATAAAGGCATTCCTTTACCTACTAAATCATGAGTCATGAATATATCAAGATTTTTTCCGATCTTTCTGTGATCACGCATTTTAGCTTCTTCTAATTCGGCTAGGTGATTATTTAAATCTTCTTCGTTATTAAAGCAAATACCATAAATTCTTTGAAGCATATGATTTTTACTATCACCTTTCCAGTAAGCTCCACTAACTTTTAATAATTTAAAATGTTTTAAAACTTTTACAGTTTCAACATGAGGACCACGACAAAGATCAGTAAAATCGCCTTGAGTATAACAAGATATTACAGTATCACTTTCATCCATACGTGATATTAAATCTAATTTGTAAGGGTCATTTTTAAATTGTTCTAAAGCTTCTTCTTTAGATATTTCATGTCTTACAATTCTTTTTCCATCTTTAGCTATTTTTTTCATTTCTTTTTCAATTTTAGGTAAATCTTCTTCGGTTAAAGTGATATCACCTAAATCGATATCATAGTAGAAACCTTCTTCAACAACGGGTCCTACCCAAAATAAAGCCTCTGGAAATAAATGTTTTACCGCTTGGGCTAGTAAATGGGCACAACTATGGTTTAACATATTTAATTCAGCATTTTCTTTAATATTTATCATTTTCTATTCACTCCTTCAAATTTACTTCTAGCTAGAAATAATCTAACCTGCTTTATTAAATCTTTAAAATTAGCATTATGCAATGCTTCTAAATTGTGTAACGTTAAAATTGTCTTTTTCAATAATTCTTCTTCGGTTAAGTCTTCAGGTTTAAAATTTAAAAGGCTTTTATTAGTCTTAAAAACATTAAAGTGATCAATATCTTCTTGAAGAAAAGTACAAGCCTTTTCAATATCTGGTTTAAATTCTTCTGGTGCTATATCGTATAAAGCATTTAAATAATATTTTGCACTAAGACAATTTTTATAATATGGATTACTCATTTATTCCTCCTTACTTTAATAATTCTTTTTTATATTAACTTCTATTTACTTCTTTTTCTCCTAAAACAGTTTTATTTCTATTACTCATTATGTAAGAGATTAAATTTTTAACATTTGTATGTCCACTATATACTACAAGGAATTGCAATCTTAATAAAGTCATTCTAATTAGTTCACTTTCTTCTATAGTACTAGCATCAAAACGCAATGTTTTGTGATCCTTTTTAGATATGTCAATACTCATTAATTCTTCTTCAATCATTCTACTTGCATATTCGATGTCAACCTTTAATTCATCGCTTACACTTTCCCAAAGCAAGTTTAGATAATATAAACTGCCTTTTGATATTTGATAAAATTTTTCTTTCATTTTTTACACTTCTTTCTATTATTTCTTTTATGGTTCATTATATACTATGTATATATATGTTAAACTAAAATTTACGCTAGTCTAAATTAATTCTTTAAAAATGAAAAACCACAGCACTCCTAAGGAGCAATGCTGCGGTACCATCCTTTATATTTCTTAATTTACTTGTAACGTAAGTTAACGGAGATTATTAATCCCAACTCTTAAAAGTAGTAACTTATAACGTTATTTATTAACTTACACCAACCGTTAACTCTCTTTAAAATAAACATTTATAGTCATGTCTTTTAATCAAATGTTTTTTCTAGTATAACATGTTTTAAAAGATTAAATCAAGACATTTTCGCCATTTTCACAGTGTTTATAGAAATCTTTTAAACCAATATGGAATTTAGGTTTTTTATATTTATAAACACATAAATAGTCATTATCCATAAATTTAATGTTATTATATTTTCTAAAACAATCTCTAACATTAGTTAATAGGTCATATAAACTCATAAATTCATGAATACCTCTATTTTTATCCCAAGCATATTCAAACCAATAAAACTTTTCATTTTCTTCATATACTATGAAAGTATGAGTATATACTTTTTTAGATTCATAATAAATCATAAAATAAGCATTAAATTTCTTGTTTAAATTTTTAAAATATGCTCTTTCTAATTCTACTAAATCAAAACAAGTTCCAACTTGATTTTCTAAAACTTCTTCGGGGCTTGATAAGACATACTTCTTTTTAAAGCCTTTCTCAGTATCTCGATAAATGTTTTGTTCTAAGTCCATCCAACCGTTTTCAATTGTTTCTAACTTAGTAAAAATTTCCTTAACATCATTAATTTGTTCCATTATGCTCCACCTATGGCTTATTATATCAAATAACTTTAGCATTTGGCAAGAAAAAGTTATATGTGTAATTCTCTTTCTTGAATATTTTTATGAAATTTCTCTTTAGCAAGGCTTATTAATTCAGGTAAATTGCTTACTTCAACGTCTAAATCTCTAGCTAAAATAAGGGTTATAGGATAAATTAGTTCTTCTGGTATATCATTTAAAGTTATTTCTTCATCTATTAAGAGATTTATAAAATTGATGGCATTTATTATTAATTCAGGATTTATACTATTTAAAAGCATATGAGCAGTATCTTTTGTGATTTCCTCTTCATCTTTTTTATTAATGCGACTAAATATAACTTCACTATAGTTAGTATATCTTTCCATTAATTCTTTTATTTTATAAGAAAAAGTCATTGATTTGGATGTGATATCCCTAGTATATATTAGATTTTTAGGATTAACAAGAAGAATAAAAGAACTAATGCATAAAAATACGGCTGGTGGGTAAATAAGACTTAGAAGCATAGATAATAAGCCTATAACCATAGCGGTATTTACTTTTATAACATTATTTCTTATATATTCATTGATTTTTTTCTTTAAAATATCTAATCTAGAACTAGCTATAGCTCCTGACATATTAAGAATTTGTTCTAATTCTAACAATTTATTACTACTTAAATTAGCATTAGTAAAAAGTAGCCCTTGAACTTTATTATAATGTTCTTCGGCATTAGCTAAGACATTTTCTAAAGTAATCTTGGCTTGTTCTATTTCAGCTTGACGTTTTTTATTACTTTTAATTTTCATATAATCTCCCCTTTAAAAAACTTCTATATTATAATCTAGAAAGTTCTTAAAGTAAAGAAAAATTTTTATTGCATTAATTAAAACATTTTATCAACATCGCTTGGAACTTCATCAGATATTACTTTATTAATTATTTTATTTTTTAATTCAGGATTAACTTTTTTACCAGTCATTTTACTTAAAGTATCAATAACTTCACTTAAAGTACCTTCATCTTTCATATTCCCCTTTTGTAATTTTTCCGCAAGACTTATAATTGTTTTTTTATCAACTTTGGTTTTCTTTTCAACTTTTTTAAAGAAATTATCATTTAACATAAAAAAACCTCCTACACTAATATATGTAAAAGATTATTTTTAGTTTATTTGTAATAATCATAAAATATATCGTCTGGTTTTTTACCAAAAACTTTAGCAATTTTTAAAGCCAAATCATAATATAATCTACGATTACCATTTTCTATTTGCCAATAATAGGCCTTACAAATGCCTACTTCTTTAGCAACATTTTCATAAGACATATCTTTTTCTTTTCGTAAATTCTGTAATTTAAAATTTACATTTGTACTACTTTTTGCCATTTTCCCTCCACTAGCTATATAATATACCAAAATCTTGTTTATGTCAAATTTTGTATAGTTATAACTGGGTAGACATTAGATTAAATTATCAATAATATTAAGTGTGAGGGAGCAGTTTAGATGAAGCTAAAAGAGATAGTTGGAATCAATCTTAAATATTATCGTTATAAAAGTGGTATGAGTCAAGAGAAATTTTACTCTTCATTAAATTTAAATTATAAATATTTAGCAAGTGTAGAACGTGGTGAAGTTAATATAACTTTTGATTATGTTGAAGATTTGGCTAGAAAGTTAGGTCTTAACATTAATGATTTAATTAATTATGATGAAAATAAAATTATAAATAAAAAGAGAATTGATGAAAAAGTCAAAGTTAAGATGTAAAAGCTTTTAAAAAGACTTGTTAGATTAAAAAAATGAAAAATACAAAATTATTTTTCATTTTTATTTTTAAATTGTAAAATTATAGGTGTTCCATCTAAATCAAAATTTTCTCTTAATTTATTTTCTAAATAGCGTTCATAACTAAAATGAATTAAGCCTTTATTATTAACTTGAAAAGTAAATTTAGGTGGTTTTATTCCAGTTTCACTTACAAAATATATTTTTAATCTTTTGCCTTTATATGATGGTGGCGCTTTTAAGCTTACAGCTTCAGTAATTACATTATTTAGTAAACTAGTTTTAATTACTTTAGCATTATTTTCGTAAGCTTTAATTATTTCAGGCATAAGCGTATGTATTCTTTTTTTAGTTTTAGCTGATAAAAATACTACTTTTAAGTAACTAGCAAAAGCAAATTCATTAGCTATTTTAGTTTGCCATTTTTTTATTTCTAAGTCTGGATTACTTATAGTATCCCATTTATTAACAGCGAGTACTATTCCCTTTCCTGCTTCCATGGCATATCCTAAAATATGTTTATCGTGTTCAATGATACCTTCTTTAGCATCAACAACTACTACACAAATATCAGCTTCATCAATAGCACGCATACTTCTTAAATAACTATATTTTTCAACATTTTCATAAATGCGACCTTTTTTACGAAGTCCAGCAGTATCGATAATAATATAATCATTTTTATCATAGGTAAACTTTGTGTCGATAGAGTCTCTAGTTGTGCCTGCAATATCACTTACAATAGAGCGTTCTTCATTTAAAATAGCATTTACAATACTACTTTTACCAACATTAGGACGACCAATTAGACAGAATTTAGGAGTTTTATCTTCATCATTAAAATTAGAACTTAAATTCTTAGTAATATAATCTAAAACTTCGGTAAAGCCTAAATTATGTTCTCCACTTACGCTTAAAATATTAGGAAAACCTAATTCATAAAATTCATATACAGCATCGCTTCGTTTATCATTATCGACTTTATTTACGAGAACTAAGACTTCCTTTTTACTTTTAATAAGTAAATCTCTAATATAATAATCACTAGCATCAATTCCAGTTTTAGCATCAACAACAAACAAAATTAAATCAGCTTCATCAATGGCTAGTTCTGCTTGCATTTTAATATTTTTATTAATATCATCATTACTTAAGGTAAGTCCCCCTGTATCAATAAGCGAGAAAACTTTATCTTGATAAGTTACATGACCATAAAGTCGATCCCTAGTTATACCTGGTTCATCCATGATTATAGCTTTCTTTTCTTTAATTAATTTATTAAAGATGGTTGATTTACCAACATTAGGTTTACCAATTAGACAAACACATTTAGACATAGTAGTCGCCTCCCTTAAGTGAATATTCTATCACATATTAAAGATTTTAACAAATATCACTTGCAATATAAGCAGCAATATTATTATTTTTTAAATAAATTATTATTTTTAAGTCATTAATATAACTATTATCAACAGGATTTAAGACGTAATCATCTTTATCAGGTGATAGATTGCCGTTTTTTACTAAATCATCAACAGTTATAGTTAAACTTTTATAGCCATTATAGTATTCATTACTATTATTTAATTCTTTTTCAAGGTTTAAGCCAAAACTTCGAGCTTCATTTCTAATAATGTCTAGCTTAGTACAATATAAAGATTCTTTTCCTTTACGTGTTACAGAAACAGCACTAGAAGCAGCAAAAGTTGTAACGACAGCTAGAATGGCTACGACAGCAAGCATCTCTACTAATGTAAAGCCTTTTTTATTTATAACACACTTCATATTATCACCTAGCATTATTATATCATGAAAAGTAAAAACAATGTAAAAAGAAAAGAGAAAAGTGTAAACATCTTGTTCTCCTTGACATATTAATTTTTATTTATTTTTAGGTTATCTAATTTACTATTTTCGATTTCACTTGTAATGCCAGTACCTGTATTAGGGTTGATACTAGAATAATAAAAGTCAGCAGTCATTAATAATGTTAAGATAATACAAATAATAATTTTTATTTTCTTACCTATTTTATCTAAATAATTAGTGATTAGAGGAGCGCCAATATAAGTTATGAAAACACCACCAACACCAAAAACAATCAGACCTTCTAAACAAATACGTCCATTTAAATTCAAGAAATAGCCATTATAACTCCACCAAGATAAATGATGAACTAACTCTAAATAAACACTTGTTCCGTATTCTATAATACCACAAAGAACCATTGCTAATATAAAGAAAACAAAAGGACTTTTACGAAAATCTTTTAAAACAATTAGTAATACGGTACTACCTGCGCCATAAATAGGTAACCATGGACCAACTAGAGTCCCTCTATTAACAAAGAAACCATATTGGAATAAATGTAAGAGTACTTCCCATATCCACCCAATAATAGAGACAATAAAGAATAACAATAGAATATCTATGAATTTATATTTACGTTCATAGTTGAAATTTAACCATTTCTTTTTAAATATTTTAAAATTATAGTCAGTTATAGGATATTCATCTAAAACTATGTCCCCTTCTAAGTTAATTTCCTTTAAAGTTTTAGCATTAGATATTTTATTTTTCTTAGCATTAGCTCTTAGAAACATATAAACTTCAGCATAGGTTGCATCAATATAAGGATTAGTAAAGATGATATTAGCAGCGTTAAATGTTAATAAGCCTAAAAAAGCATATCCAATAAAAGATAAATCAAGCTTAAACATTTGCCATTTATAGCCATAAGTCATCTCTTTAGATAGTTTTAATACATTTTTAGTGGGCATATTAGGATTTTCAGCTAGAATAAAGGGAACTAAACGATAAGAGTAATATTTAATAAAGCCTCCAATTATCGTAAAAGTCCATAATAAAACAGAAATGTTTTTGATTAGCATAGTATAGGCGATATGTTTAGTATTAGGAAGCTTATAAGGATAGATTAACTTACTAGGCTTAGTTTTAGTATACTTCCTATTTTCCAAATAGAATCTTGCTTTCCCAACTTCTAAAACTTTATTAACAAATATCCAATAAACTAAGCTTAAAATAGAACCTAAAACAATAATAATACTAGCCCATATACGATCTTTAAATAAAGCTTGATTTATAGCATTTAAAAGGCCAAATAAGAAAGAACCTGATTGAGAAACATTATTAGCAACTGTACCTATGGCACCTGCAGTCGCATGGCTTACAAAATTATTTTTATATTTATTATTACTTGATACACTATTTAAAAAATCATTAACAATATCAGAATTATTAGAACCTTTTAAACGAATATTATTTATTTCTTTAATATTATTATGATAATCTAAATCTACTTCATTTCGAAAACTGATGATAGTTCCACCTATTAAAAGGGTATAAATAAAACAAATTATAATACAATTTTTCCAATTGCGATAATAAGCACCTTTAGCCTTTTTCTTTAGTTCGTCTCTTTTAAACATAGTACAACCTCAACTATTAACATTTTATCATAAATTATTGAATCTTTCAAATATAGATAATTTAGTTATCTTACAGTTATATCCCCACTGGTTGTCTTTAAAGTTAATTTATAATCACCATTTGTAGATTTGATATCTTTATCACCACTTGTTGTTTTGGCTTCAATGTAAGCATCATTTAATAAATTAATAGTAATATCACCGCTTGTACTAGTTATTTTAGAGTCATTTTCAATATTAAAACTTCTTATTTTTATATCACCACTCGTTGTTTTAGCATTTAATAATTTATTTGCCTTAGAAATTTCAATTTCTCCACTTGTTGATGAAACTTCTAAACTATCAGTATTATTAACCTCGATATCGCCACTTATAGTTGTAATAGTACCTTCTTTTATTTCATTAATAGTAATATCACCACTTGTAGAGCTAACGCTACCTTTATTGATATTTTTTAGAGTTATGTCGCCGCTTGTACTTGTGATATCAGCTTTATTTAAACTATTAAGGGATATGTCTCCACTAGTTGTCGTAATAACTCCTTTCTCATTAAGATTATTATCTATTTTTATATCACCAGAAACAGCTTTTAAATTAGTATTAATGTTAATATCTTTAGGCATCGAAATTACTATTTCATTATGATGAAAGCAAAAGCCAATACAAATTGTTGATTTATGTTTAGTTTGATTTACAAATAGTTCATTATTATTAAGACTTATTTCGATACTATCTTTATTTTTAATAGCGCCATAAACTTCAATTTTTATATCATTCGTAGAGCTTTCTTTAAAAGTTAAATCAAAATTTTTAATGTTAGCAGTTAATAGAGAAATATCATTTAAATTAAATTCTTTTTGATATAATAATTCACTATTCTCTTTTACAAAATTAAAATTCGTACTAGTTCCTAAAAAAAGAAGAACTGTTAATCCTATGGCAACACAACTTAAAATAATAATATTAGTTATAATTAATGATTTATTTTTCATAATCTTGCTCCTTTAATAATAGAACTAATTCAATTATTCTTTTTATTACTAAACCAATTATAATAATTATCCAAGAATATAGCCAACTATCAAAAATAAAACTAAATATTAAATAAACAATAATTATCAACAAATTTATAATTTTACTTATTAATCTTTTTTTAGTTTTATTAATAGATACATCAATGTCATTTGATCTTGTACAAAAATAATTAACTAAAATAATGCTAATAGAAGCAATACAAATAATGGCAACACTAGCGATAATAGTATCATTGACACCAGCTTCTTCTAAAAGCATAGTTAGTATGGCCATAATCCAAAATATGAGAATGCATAAGCTAAAAGTTAGAGCGGTATTCTTTTTGTTAGTAGTTTCGATTTTTTCAACTAAATTATTTTGAGTTCCTTTTAATAGTTCATCAGTTGTTATTTCAAAAAAATCACATAAAGGAACTATTTTATCAAAGTCGGGAGTAGATTCCCCTGTTTCCCACTTACTAATAGTTTGTCTTGAAACATTTAAAACGCCTGCTAAGTCTTCTTGGCTCATATTTTTTTTCTTTCTTAAATTATATATCTTTTCGTTAATAGACATATTTTCTTCACCTCGTAAACATTATATAAAAAGTTATAGTTGCACTCTACCAATTTAGCTTGGAAATTTGTCAACTAAAGTTAACATTAATAATTTAATGTCTTATTCATCAAATTTTAACTCTTTAAAATCGTCGATATTTAAACCATAATGTTCATATATTTTTTGGACACCATAAGTTATAATATCATCTTCTTTAAATCCTATTTTTTTAACTAAAGCAATGATATCTTCTTTTGAATTTCCTTCAAGTTCAATATAGGTAGGTATTTTAGGCCAAGAATCAATATCTATTTCTACATTATTATACATATATCTTGTGCGTGTATTTTCTTGATAAGCTCTATGTTTATAGCCAAGTTCTTTTAATATTAACGCCGTTTTTTCAAAATTATCTACTTTTATTTCTAATTCTTCAGTTCCATCGATATTATCACTTTTAATTTCTTTAATCGTTAAAGTGGTATCAATACCATTAGTGCGAAGTCTTATCCATTTATTTTTTATAACAGGATTAAAATCATAGATATATCTTTTTTGTTCATAATTATTAACAAAAGTAGCACCTAAGTTTTCTAATTTTTTAATTATTTCTTCTTTATTTATTTCTAAAATTCTAGCTTCTATTTCAGTTTGCATTTTCTTATCCTTTTAATTTTTCAACAATCCCATATACCATATTAATTCTAGTAGGAATTATATATTTAACATCTAAAATATCACATAGTGCTTTAACGCATAAACGCATGCCTCTTGCACCTCTCCACCAAGCATCATTATTTGTTCTAATACATACATCTTCTAAAGATACTTCATAAAAGAAGTTATAATCTAGTTTATCCATATCGGAGATATTTAAGCAGTACGGTTGTAAACTATTTTCATAGAATTTATTTTTTTCAATAGTATAGTTTAATTCTTCATAAAAATAAATGTAATCACCACCAGCGAGAATTAATAAATCAGCTTTATTTTTAGGAATGTTAACTAATTCTTTAGTTTTTAAAAGCATTTTATTAAAGTCTGTAGTAGCATAATCGCTTTTTAGATCAGGAAATAAATCAGTTATATCCATAGCTCCAAAAGAAGAATTAGCTTTTTCAATTATCTTGCCATTTTCAACGATGGATAACTCAGTAGAACCTCCTCCACCAATCATAACAGCAATATGTCCTTTATAGTCAACACCCGCTATAGCTCCATAAACTGTAAACTCATTTTCCATATCAGGCGTAACAATTTGAAATTCTATGCCTGTTTTATCTTTAAATTCTTTTAGCCATTCTTCTTTTTCCTTATTATTTAAGTTTCTAAAGATGCTAGTTCCATAAACATATATATTTTCTTCTTCTAAATTATTAATAAAATTAATTAAAGTCTCTTTATCCTTTTTATTAAGTTTATTTTCTTTTTTATAGTTGTTTTTAAATTCAATTGTTTGATAAGCGATGTTAGTAATTTCATTATTAAAATATAAATAGGCTTTAGTATTAGTACTTCCTACTTCAATTACTATAAATTTTTTCATAAATCCTCCTATTAATAATTAAAGTATAACATGATTTTTAAGTGATTTATATATTTATTATTTACTTTATCAATAAAATAAATTACTTGTTTATATCTTTAAATTATGGTAAAATCAAATTAGTAGAGCGTTAGTTACTAATGTCTACTTTTTGGAAGTATTGACATTAGCGTCTATTTTATCAGCAAAGATAATAATAGTCGTCGATGTCTTTTTTTGTTGCTCATTTTTTAGAAATATACTTTTTACAAAGTCTACTATTGCTTTTATCATTACTTTAACCACCTCACCATCTACAGCCAAAACCCCCAAGAGAATTGAAAAGAAACGGTTTGGAAATTAAAGCAGACATCGGTCTAACGCTCTAAGTTCAATCTAGCATATATATTTATAAATGTCAAAATACAGATTTATTAAAATCTGTAGGAATTTTATACAGAAACACCAAAATCTGCTTAGCAGAAATTACTAAATCTGTATGTTTTTAGACTAAAATCTGTAAAATTCAAAATTTTTTAAAAAATCGCCTTTTTAGAGCGATTTTAATTATTTATTACATAACTACTTTGTAGGGATTAGATATAGTTCCATCACCTGTTAATTCAACATCTGAACGAATATTAATTACAGGTCTAATACCTCGTTTGATAAGTGCGACATGACTACGCCAACCATAATCTATATAACCACTTTGATAAATGGCATATACCGCTGCTCCTAGGTCGTTAAAGCGTGCTGGAGTTATTGTCCAATAAGTACTATTTGTATATAAATAATTATTTGTTGTTGTAGAAGCACCGCTAAATACCATACCTGCATAACTAGCTTCATCTGCAGTTATCAATCCAACCGGATTATCTAATGCTTTATTTCCTTGTTTCGTTAAGGAATATATATTATTATTTTTATAAGAATATAAATCATTAATAATATTACAATTATATTTTGGAGTACCATTTATTAATCTAATTCTACTTGCATAAACTATTGGTTTAGGAACAATACTTCCACTTGTTCCATCAATTTGTGTGTCGCTTATATTAAATTGTCTGTCTCCACAGAAACCAGCATTTAAATCTATTTTATCAAAATAATTACTACCTTGTTTTATATTAGAATTTATAAACCAATCATCTAAGCTTTTTTTAACTTCACTATCATTTTTATTTTCATGAGTTGTTTCATAAGAGCTAGATTTAGTCGTTCCGTACATATATCCTACATAAGCATTATCGTCACCTAGATAATTAAAAGTACTTGTTCCTATTTGAGTTTCTTCTCCTGTCGCTTGGGGTTCTAATTTGTTGCCATTTTCATCTTCTGTTCTTCCTTGGTATATCATTCTAATGGAGCCATTGCCATTTATTCTTATTATTCGCCAATAGTATCCGCCAAACTCTACCCAGTTATCAGTTGGATTTCCTGCATAATAATATGTTACTCCATCATCATCACTATCGGCATATATCTTTCCCGTTGTTTCTCCGCTTATTACTTGGTTAAATGTTCCTTTTTTTCTATGTGTTACTTCTGTTATATGACTTAATATATACTTAGCTGCACTTGTCGTTGCTTCTCTTCTTTTAAAATATAATATACATTTTGATGATTTACTTAATTCCGATATGATATGTTCTCCATATTTATTGGTTTCTAATATGACACTTGTATCTTTATTATTTTTATCTGTTCCTTTATAGCAATAACTATCTTTTGTTAAGACATATCCTTTTCCTGGCATCGTTGTTTCTTTAGATTGTTCTACTCCATCTATATACATGGCTACTATATTTAAGTCATATGGAATAGATATTACTTTACCTTCAGTTAAGGGAATAGATGCTGTCATTCTATAATTTGCTTTACTTCCTATAAAAGTAACAGTTACAGTAAGTACAACTACCAATATTAAACCACACAAAAAATACTTTTTGCTATTCTTATTTCTTTCAAATTTCATTTTTTATTTGCTCCTTTAATAAGCAAATCGCGATTATTTTAGAAATTTCTAGCTTATACACTAATTATAATATCTCATATAATAAAAGTCAAGAAAAATGCACTTATTTCACACAATAATATATTTACTATATCATATATATGCGAAAATTTAAGCATATAGGAGTGTAATTATGATATATAGAGAAAGAATTATTCAATTAAGAGAAAGAAATGGCAACACTCAAAAAGAGATTGCTGATAGAATTAATATGGATAGCAGTCATTATAGACATTGTGAAAAAGAAGATGAACTCTTTCCTATAAAACATTTAAATAATATATGTAACTTTTTTAATATTTCATTTGATTATGTATTTTCTTTTACGAACACTAAACAGTATCATAATAATAACTATGATATTAATATTATAAAAGCTGGAGAAAGACTTAAAGAGTTTCGCAAAGAAAATAATCTTACGCAAGATAAATTGGCAAACTATTTAAATACGGTACATCAAGTAATTTCAAGATATGAAAAAGGAATAAATATAATTTCTACCCCTTTTCTATATGATATTTGCAAAAAATATCATATTTCTGCTGACTATCTTTTAGGTAAAGTTGATAACCCTAAGTATTTGAAATAGTAATTATTTGTTTTTATTTAAATAGTCTTCTCCTTTTTTAGCTTGTTCATATTCATCATGATGTTTTATCTTATAGATTTTACCATTCATTAAAAAGTTAGATCCAGTTTGGTGAAAATCAAATCTAACATTGTATTTATCACAAGTTTCTTTAATATGTTTTACCCAATTAAAATCACATAAGCGAGCATTTTCATAAGACTCTCCTCCAACTGATATCATATCAATTTGTCCACTTTTTAAAAACCTACTAAAATCAATATCTTCTAATATTGGGGAAGCAAAAACATATTTCTTTTTAGCTTTTATATTTAAAAGAATGGGTATTCTTTCATCAGCTTTAGCTTGCGTCTCACAAGTGACAGCGATTATAACATTGTCATAACCCTCTTCCCAATCACTTGGAAGTGAGACATTAAATCTTTCTATTCTTTTAGTGCATATTAGAAAAGTTAAATCTTTTCTTTTTTTAATTATTTTCCAAGCATCATGGCGCCATTCGTCTGCTTCTTTAAGAAAAAAATCGGAAGTAAAACAAGTAGCTAACTCTGTATTTGCAGGTATTTTATATTCTCCTTGACGATTCTTTTTTAAAGGTAAATTAAAATTAGTTTTAGATTTAGTTATAATACTTGCGTCTTTATCACGTAATTTATCTAAATAATAAACATAACAATTAAGACAACCAGGACTACATTTATGACAGCCATGCCAAGGATTCCAGAGCATATTATCACCTAGATAAATTTTAACATAAAAGAAAAACTAAAACTAGATAGCTTTAATTTTTAATTGTTAATAAAGTACTCTTTATACCATAATAGAAAAGAATAAACAGTGTATATTTTTCGTTGATTTAATGCTTTTTTATGATAATGGTTATCTAATAATTCTATTAACATATCAGTATTAAAAAATTCTTTAGCATAATCACTATTAAATTCTTCTTTAATAATATTATAATATCTTTCTTCTCTAATAAAATCTTTAAATGGAACTAAGAAACCTTTTTTAGGACGTTTAAACCATTCTTCAGGTATTTCTTTAGAAGATGCTTTTCTTAAAACATATTTACTTAGATGATTTTTTATTTTATATTTCTTCGGAAGATTAACTGCTATTTTTAAGATTTCTTTATCTAAATATGGAACTCTAAGTTCTAGAGAATGAGCCATAGTCATTTTATCAGCTTTAAGTAAGATATCATTTGGAAGCCACAAAAACATATCTAGATATTGTTTTTTAGTTACTTCATCTAATTTCTTTACTTTATCAAAATATGGTTTAGTTATATCTCTAGCTAAAATATTAGTTTGATATTTAGAAGTTAGTATATTATTTGCTTCATCATCATGAAAGACTTTAGCTTGACCTATATATGATTCTTCTAAGGTTTCGCTTCCTCTAAGTAAAAAGCTTTTGCCTTTTATATTAGGAAATTTCTTAGCTAAATTACCATTAAAATGTCTAATAAATCTTGGTAAATGACGATAATATCTTAAAATGGCACTTTCAGGATAAGACTCATATCCACCAAATAATTCGTCTGCGCCCTCTCCTGATAAGACTACAGTTACATCTTTAGTAGTTAGTTCGCTTAAGAAATACAATGGAACAGCACTTAAATTAGCGTGTGGTTCATCAGAATGATACTGTACTTTAGGTAAAGCATTAAAGAATTCTTCAGCATTTATGATTTTACTAACATTTTTGATATTTAAGAGATTACTTAAATTTTCGGCAGGTTCAATTTCATTAAATCCCTCTCTATTAAAGCCAACGGTAAAAGTTTCATTAGGTTTTAAAACAGAGACAATATAAGAAGAATCAATACCCGAACTTAAGAAAGCTCCGACTTTAACATCACTTATTTTATGAGCATCTACAGATTTTTTAATCTCGCTATCAACTAGGTTAATTAAATCTTCCTCTTTGTCTTTCCATTTCTTAGGGGTAAATTCAACTTCGAAATATGGTTTAATCTCTAGATTGCCATCTTTATATTTAAAGAAATGACCTGGTTTTAATTTATAAACATTTTTAAAGAATGTTTCTTCCAAAGGATTATATTGAAAAGTTAAATAAGTTTTTAAAGCTTCTTTATTGACCTCTTTAGTAAATTCAGGATTAGGTAAAAAAGATTTTATTTCAGAGCCAAACATAAAGGTATCATTCATTAAAGCATAATAGAATGGCTTAATACCAAAAATATCTCTAGCGCCAAAGAGACTTTCTTCTTTAATATTATAAATTACAAAAGCATACATTCCTCTTAATCTATCTAAAATATGTTCACCATATTCTTCGTAGCCATGAAGGATTACTTCGGTATCTGTTTTAGTGGTAAAAATATGTCCCTTTTTCTCTAAATCTTCTTTTATTTCCATAAAATTATATATTTCGCCATTAAAAAGAATAACTAAATTTTTAGTCTCATTATATATAGGTTGACTGCCACCTTCTAAATCAATAATGCTTAATCTTCTAAAAGCCATATGAAGGGTTTTATCCATATATAGACCTTCACTATCAGGACCACGATGAATTATTTTAGAACTCATTTCTTTAATAACTTTTTTATCTTTTTTCTTTTTATTTATGTATCCGACAAAACCGCACATATTATACACCTCTTTTGTTAGTATAGCTTAAAAATTTAAAATAATCACTTTAAGTATAACATACTTTTTTAATAAATAAAATTAATTGATAGCTGTTTTACAACTAATGTTTCCTAGATTATCAATACTTATTATTATATTTTCATTTTCTGTTAGAAGGATTTTAACATCTTTATTCGCTCTTCTTAAATCATTATAAATAGTACTTTCCTTTTTTAAATAAGCATCACTATTGGTTATGATTGCTGTTTTAGGTTTATAAATTTCTAAGGTCTTTTTAGAGTTACAGCCAGTTGTACCATGATGGGGAACTTTATAAATATCGATTTCTTCCTTGATAGTAGTAGCAATATCATAATTAACATATGAAACTAAATGATGCTTTTTTTCAGTATCAAAAATATCACCAGCTAAGAGAATATTTACGCCATTTACTTTTAGAAATGCTGCTAGACAATTTCTATTTTCACTAAATAAAATTTTTTTATAAGTTTCTTTATTAGATTTATCATTATATACTTCTTTTATGGCATTACTAGTATGAAATAATTCTATTTTATAGTTACTAAAAGAAATTTCTTTTACATTTTCAACTCTCACTAAATTACTAAAAGTTTCGATATCTTTTTTTATTTTAAACCATTTATTTAACTCGTTTTCACGATAACTATCGTCAGCAGGAATACCTGTTGCAGTAGTATTATCTAAAGCACTATATTCCTTATAATAAACATTATCAACTTTATAATTACTTATTATTTTAGAAATACATCCATAGTGATCACGATGGAAATGCGTTAATAAAATAAAAGAAATATGATTGATATTTAATTTATCTAGATAATTTTTAATATCATTAAATTGTTCTTCAAAGCCCGTATCAATTAAAGCGATATCATCATTATTTTTTAAAATAATAATATCACTCCATGTAGTTTTTAGAAAGTGTAGTTCCATTATTGTTCACCTTTCTTCTTTTTGATATTAGAAAAGAATAAATCGATACTACCTTCAATTATAGCTTCAACTTTTACAATAATATTATGATAATCCTCTTCCATATCCGTTTCAATCCAATCTCTTACACAGCCAATAAGAGCATTTTTATAGAAGTTAGATAAAAATATTTTTTGATCATCACTATAAGGTCTAGTATTTAATTTTTCTTCGATTATTTTATTGATAAATTTATTAGTATCACTATATAAAAGATTTAGAAAATATTCTTTAGCAATAGAATTATAAGTAGCTAGAATTAGTTTTTTATTTTGACTAACAAACTTAAATATTTCTTCAAAACTTTTAAGCCAATTATCACTGCTATCTATTTCAATAATTAGTTCATTAGTATATAACCATTTTATTAGATCATATATATTTTTAAAATGATAGTAAAAAGTTTGTCTTTTTAGTCCACATTTATCTGTTAAATCTTTAACAGTTATACTATCTAAATCTTTTTCTTTTATCATTTCTTTTAAAGCATTTGCTAAAGCCTTTTTTGCTAATTCTGCCATATATTTTACCTCTTAAAATATTATAGCAATTAAAAAAAGACTATGGTAGCCTTTTTCTTAATTATTTATTGTTTTCTAGTTTTTCTAAAACATCTTTAGTGACTAATATAGCCTTTTCTCTTAAATCATTTGCGGTTTTACTTAATATTTCATTGCCTTTTTTGCTAGCTAAACGTACTAACTCATCAGCTTTCTTTTTAACATTATTCGCCTTTTCTTTAGCTATTTTTAAAACTTTTTCTTTATCTAGTTCAGCGATTTCATTTTCTAATTCTTTAATTTTAGCATTAACTTTCTTTTTAGTTGCTTCAGAATTAAGATTTTTTACTTTTTCGCCTAATTCTTTACATTTATGTTTTAATTCCTCTCTTGTTTCTTTACCACTTTTAGGGGCTAGAAGAATACCTGCTCCTACCCCTATAGCAGTACCTAGTGCTAAAACTCCTAAATCTCTTTTTTTACTCATTTTATTTCTCCTTTTCCATATTAAGATTTTATCTTAATCTACTATATATAGTTTAACTTAAAGATTTATATTTTAACATAACCATAATTTAACAAATGTCATTTATTTTGACACATTATATATTTTGTCATATAAATTGTGTCATTAAGTGTAAAGTGTTCTATTCTTTATATTCCCAAATACTTAATTTGCCTTTAGCTTTTATAGGGTTATCTAAAACCTCAATATCTTCAAGTATCCAAGCATAGCGTCCCGGAGAATATTCGCCACAGATATATTCTTGATAATTATTTTCTTTCATATCTTTAACATACTCTTCAGTCATTAATAGACAATCAACTAATTTACACTTACATATGATAGAACCATAATTTAATTTTTTATCTTCTAATAAATTTAAAAGCTCAGGTTTAATTTCTTTAGTTTTAGTCATACTAGCATGAATATATAACTCACCACGATATTTAGTTTTCCAACTTCTTGTTTCGACTAATTTCTTTTTTTCCTTAATTAAACTAGCATAAGGTTCAGTTAAACTTAATACTTTCATTTTTACTCCTTATAATTATATTCTTCTAAAATAGATTTAGATACTTCGCCTTCTCTTAAAACAATTATTTTTTCATTTTCAATTTTAATAATAGAAGAAGGTAAGCTGGTAATTGTTCCACCATCTTCAATATAGGAAATATATTCTAGTAATTCTTTTTCTATATTACTAATGTTAGTAATAGTTTCCTTTTTACTAATATTAGCACTTGTTGATACAAGAGGGTTTCCTACTTCTTTAATTATCTTTAATAAATCCTTGTTATCAGGTATTCTTATACCTACTAGAGGGCTATTATTAGTTATAATATCATTTACTTTATTATTTTTCTTAAGCAAAATAGTTAGTTTACCTGGAAGATATTTACTTATTATATCATGTTCTAGGGGTGTAATATTTGATGTATAGCTTTTAAGCATAGATATACTATCAACTAGCAAAATTAATGGTTTATGAAATTCTCTTTTTTTAGCTTCATAAACTTTTTTAATAGCAGTTATGTTAGTAGCATCACACAATATACCATAGACTGTATCAGTTGGAGTTATTACAAGATTACCCTCTTTTATTTCACTTACAATTCTTTTTATATTCATATTACTTTTCACTTAATAAGATTTGACCGATAATATAGGCAACCCAAATAACCCAAGAACAAGCCCATATATCAAAAACAAAGCTTACAACTAAATAAATTACAGCGACTAAAGCAGTTATTAGCCAATCTATCATTTTTTCTTTCTTCATTATTTTCACCTTCACTATCTATATAAATTACCATTATCCGTGATTAATGATTCACGCTTATACTTATTAATTCCTTTTATTACTAAATCCTTATAATCGACACTAATTGAGATAAAAGCATTTGCTGTATCCTTAGGTAAAAAACATATAGAATACTTATTTATGATAATAATTGCTATTTCTTCCCAATTTATTCTTATATTTTTAGAGTCATCAATATATTCAATACCATATTCATTTATACTAATTATTTTCTTATCATTTTGTTTTTGAAAAAGCTTTATCCTTTTAGTCACAAATGAAAAATAAAATATTGTATAAATTAAAAGTAATGATAGCATGCCACTTAAAAATATAAAAATAACATCATAGCTATAAAGATAAAAGATAATAAAAAGAATTATACATAGCAAAACAAAAAGGCCATAATATTTAAGTGATGTTGTAAGTTTACGAACTTTTTTATGGGGATTTATCTTTAATTTCTTGGTATGTGATACAACATATAGAAATTCATCATAATAGTTTTTGGTGCCTCTTCTTTCAACTTCTATTTTCACTTAACTCACTTCCTTTTTATTTATATATATATTATACAATATTTAAAGGTGATTTTCATTATTTTTGGTTTTTAATTGTATAAAAAAAGTAAATTTTTGTTAATCTACTTCTTTATTTTTTTCTTAGGTAAAGGTGTTATACTTTCTAATTTAATTAATACTTTTTTTGATAGTTCATAATTATCAATATCTAAAATATAATGTTCTTTAGCGCCATTATAAGGAAATCCTAAGGGAGCATTTTGCATTAAATCTTTAATTTCATCTTTTTGCTTTATGAAACAAGTATTATTACAAACAGTAATTAAAGGTTTACTATTTATATATATCATATATTCGCCAAACATTTTTTTATAAGTAATATCTCCAATATCTTTTAGTATTTCAGAGACGTATTCAATATATTCTTTATTAGTAGCCATAATTACCTCTAATTTGATAGCGTAAGAACATTACCATTATTATCAAAAATAGCAAATTCATCTTTACCATAAAAAGTTTTATGAAGTGGAGCTGCTAGAGTTACAATACCATTTAATTCATCATAAATTTTAGTTACATCTTTTACAGTAATAAAAAGAGTAAAAGTTGGAATTATCTCCTCACTTTTTAAACTAGGATATTCTTCTAAAAGATTTTTTTGCTCTTGAAACATAATAGAAATATTATCTTTCTTTAATATAGCAAAATTTAAGGTTTCGCCTTCCTCGGGAACGCTTAATATCTTTTCAAAACTTAATCTTTCTTCATAAAATTTGATAGTCTCAGAAACATTTTTAACCATTATATTAGTTGTTATACTTTCATACATAATTTTTACCTCCAAATATGATTATAAGGCTTTAATTATTATTTGTATTGTAAAAAAAAGACATTTAATTAGAATATTCGTCAAGTAATTTTAAGGGAGATATTCCCGTATATCTTTTTATTTCTTTAATAAAATGAGATTGGTCATAAAATCCTGATGCGTTCGCAATTTCAGATAAAGAGCTATTTTTTTCAAATAAAAGTGTTAAGCATAAATGTAATCTTAAAATATTTAAAAGGACTTTAGGTGAGATACCATAATATTTTTTAAATACACGATAAAGTTGTTTTTTATTAAGCCTAAGATTACTTGCGATATCTATAACTTTTTGCTCTTCGGGATTAGAATATAACTCATCAACGATATTAATCATTTCTTTTTCTTTAATACTAGAAAACTTTTTAATTAAATATTCTTTTAGGTATTTTAGGCGTTCTAATGGGTTATCAATCGTTAGTATTGGGTCTAATTCTATTTCGTTTTCAATCTCTTTAAAGGAAATCATATTATCCATTATTTTATAGGCATCTATATGAAAAACGGCATAAAAAACTCCTGGTTTTAGTCTTACTCCCATATAATCTACTTTTTGATTTAATTTAAAAGGTTCTGTTTCTTTACTAAATCCAGCAAAACATATTATTTTATTTGAAAAATCGATAACTAGATCAATACAAGCATCAGGTAAGATATTATTAGATATAGTTTTATTTAATATTCTTTTAGATTTCATTTCCCATATACACATACAAAAATTATTTAATTCTTTTATTTTATGCTCTTTATATTCAATATTTTCATTAAATTCTTTATCGAGTAGATATGGTATTTGTTTAGGATAATACATAAAAACACTCTTTCTTATTTTAAGTTTTTATTAATATGAGCAGTGATTATGGTATAACTATAAGAATTTACAGTTATTATAATATTTTCTATTTCACAATACCAATTTTTACCTGATTTATAAATATATCTTTTTCTATCTAAAATTTTATTTTTACAATATGTAACTATATCATTTATATCTAACTTAAGATTTCTTTTAATTCTTTCTATACCTAGCTTTGTAGTATGAATTTTATCTATGTTAGCTAGCAAATCATTATTATTCATATGTTTACTCCTTTATTATTAGTAGTAGTAATTTATTTATCTAGTAGGTTATAAAAATTTAAAAACTCATATAAGTATGGAGAAAATACTTTTAAATCATATTTTGTATTTTTTATCATCCATAGTAAAATATCTATACAACTATAAGTGTCATCAAGTTTAAGCAGTGTTATTTTATTTTGAGGAATAGTTATATTACTAAAAGTGTGCATATTCCAGTAATCCATTTTTTTACTATCCATTTTATGCTGTTTAGCATATACCGTTTTTAATAATTTTCTATCAAATTTTTGATGCTTTACTTCATCAATATCTTTATAAGAAAAATCTATTTCTTCCTCTAAATTTAATAAGAGAAAGCAACTATTATCTAATATTTCTTTCATAATTTTAAAAGATTTGGCTTTAAAAGGTTTAAAATGAAATTCTAACCATACAATAATGTTTATTAGGCCAGCGATTAAATGACGAATTATAGGCATTTTCATAATAAATGTACAGAAACGATAAAATGGTATGTCAGCTTTTTGGCCTGGTAAATCAGTTAAGCGTTTAGCTATTAACCATCTTATCCATGAATCAAAAATAGAAAAAACCCCTTTAGAACCAATAGCAAAAAAGATTTTCTCAGTTAATTCAATACCAGTTGCACTCTCTCCTATTTTAGGTAGTAGTCCATTTTTATCAATACTAGGCAAATTATTAAGATTAGTATAGTGAAAAAAAGCAAAGTTATAATCAATATCTTTTATATCTTTAATTTTAATGTTTTTTAAATTCATAATACTACCATTATTTCCTTCTATTTCTTATTTTTGCTAAAATAATCTTGAACTTTTTTAGTAGCCTCTTTGGGGTTTTCCAAATTATTTAAAAAATATGAATTAATTATTTTACCCATTCCTGTATAAGCTTTTATTTCACCTAAGTGTTGTTTTAAAAGCCAAATTTGATCTGTAAAGCCATTTTTTAATATTTCATAAAGATCTTCTTTACTACTCCATTTTATCTCATGTTCTTCTATTTCTTTTTGTTCAAGTTCTAAACAATCTGAATTTCCTAATTCTATGTAAAAGGAAGTTACAGTTGAATATCGATTTACTCCTTTATGAGCAGCATAAAAAACATTAGCCATCTTAAAAGGCATTTCTTTAATTAATTTAATATTATAAAAGCCACTTTCTTCTTTTAATTCGCGTAAGGCTGCTTCTTTAGGCGTTTCATTTTCTTCTATTCCTCCAGATATAAAACACTTCCAATCTTGCTTTTTATAATCTATAAATAAGTATTTATCTTCTTTCCAATTCTTTATAATCAAGATAACGTTCTCTCTATAGGACCATTTTTTATCTTCACGAGGCTTATTATCGTCTAAACTAGCATTTACTGGCATAATTATTTGCTTGATAGGCAATTTATTAGAATTTGCAAAATTGTAATCATAATCATTATGAGCTGGAATACCAAGGTGTGGATCTTCTATATCAGTTAAAAATATAGGAATCTCTTCTTTAGTAATTGGGTGAATAGCATATTTATCCTTTAATTGTTTATTACTTTTTGGAACTAATAAAAAGGTTATACCAAAGATAAGATCAGGTCTATTTAATTTTACATGTATAGTTTCTTTTGATTTTTTTACATTTAAATCTAATTCTAAACTTTCCAAATCATAATATTTTACTTTTCCATTTAAAAAATCTTTAACATCATTTCTCCACATATTACCATCCTAACTTAGCTTATCATTTTATAAAAAGCTTTATTAATTATTTATATAATGTATTTTAATTTCTATATTTCCTTTGCCATCAATGTATTCTAGCTCATAATCATAAGGTCTTTCATAGCACTTTACAACTTGCTCATATATATCTTTTAAGTCTTTTTCTTTACCTTTAAATTTTTCCCAAGTTTTAAGCTCTGGCAAATTAATTTCTATATATTCAGGTTTAAATTGGGTATTAGAAAAATCAATATTTTTTAATTTTTTTAAAATTTCTTCATTATTTATAACGCCTACAGCATAATCAAAGTATAAGTAATCTTTTGTCCAATTCATTCCTAATCCTATCAGTTTTTCTTTAGATGCATAAGGTGTAAATAAAGCTAAATATTTATCTAATGTGTCTATTTGTTCCCAGTTAATACACCTAACTGTAATCTTATATCCTTTATATATCATAATATCATCCTTAAGTATAAATCATTCCTCTTTATTTCTATTATATAGCATAGCATCTTTAGGAAAATCATTTTTAACTTCTAGTAATGTCTTATTTAATTTTTGATTGTATATTTCGGTTGCAAATTCTCTAATAATATCAACTATTTTATCAGCATCTTCACGACTTATATTATATAATTTGCATTCTTCATCACTTATAGTAACTGATCTTATGTGAAATTCAAAGAAAATATCTGCTAAGTCTTTGCCTTCATCAATTCTTTCAGCCACAAATGGAAGATTTCTAAGTTCTGGGATAATTCTTGGATCATTCATATCAACATTTTTTTCTGATTGGTATTTAATAAAAGTACTAGCTGAGTGTACTTTATCTATCATATATACTATCTTAGATTCTATATCCACTTTATTTTCAAAATTATTTATAATAGTTTCTAAATCTAGAATATCATTAAATTTTTCAGCTAAATATTTTATAGCTAAATTAGTTACTCTTTTTATTTCTTCTTCACTAACACCCTCAAATTTGGTGATGTCACCTGTTATAGCTTCTGGAATGTCATGACATATTATATAATCATTTATTTTATTAAAGTCGATATATGTTGGAAAGTGTTTTTTTAAGATTCTCGCTATAAGTATTAAATCTAAGATATGATTTTTGACATCTTCTAGGCGTTTACGTTCTATATGCCACAAATGTGGGCCTGTTCTTTCGGTATCCCCTAGTATATCAAAAACCATAAATAATTTAACTTCATTTTTAAAACTATGTTCCATGTTAAAACTCCTATATATTATATTTATTATTGCTGTTTATTCTTTTAAATTTCTTTCAAGAGTTAAAGGTTTTTCAGCATTTGCTTTCGTTGATAAAGCATTTATTAATCTCTCATATAAATCAAGTTCTTCTGGCGTATAATCAAAAGTATCTAATATTTCTCTAACTGTGACATCATAAAGATGACTATTTTTATCTTTACAATCATGATAATTTGCATAACAAACTAAGTCTTCTCTACCACCAGCCTTTAAATATTCATTAATAAAATATCTCAAGTAATTATCTGAATAATCGACACCATATTTCATAGGAATGCTTATATCACGTTCAAATTCTTTAGCAAATATTAAAGCTCTTCTAGGGCCAACTATTTTTCCGCCACGTTCAATTATACGATACATAGCACAGTTTAATATTCCTTCTTTAGTTTTATCTTCTAATTCATTATTAGGTGGTAATTCTACATTTCTAGATTTTAATAATTTTAAAGCATCTTTAAGATGAAGACTTTCTAACTCTTCGTCTTTTACTAAAAAATTAGACCATACATAAACTAGTTCAGACATTTCAATAATGCCATCAGGAGACAAATGAAGATGAGCTCCGCCTCTATCAGGATTAAAATAAACAATTTCGGGATATCTTGGTTTAGCTAAGAATAGATATTCATATACTGGTAAAGAATTTAGAAAAGCTTGATAATTATAGAACTCGTGCCAATCTAAATATTCTATATCAGGATTATCTTCTAATAAGTTCTTAATATAAGGATTATTACTAAACATCGCCTCGTCTACATTAGTATTTTCATTATCATTACTTGTTCCTGGTATTAGTTTAGTTACTATATAATCTGGATATCTAAGTTCATACCAAACGGCTATTTTTTCAATTAAATTTCTAATTGCCACAGTTTCATTATAAGCTATATCCTCAGGATAACTATCTTTTATATTTTCATAATACTCATTTATAAATGCTTCTATTTTAGCATCTAATGTAACTATTTTTTCAGGAGTTTTTTTATTTGGAACCCCTTTTAAACCCAATAATTTTCGTGGTAACAACATATATTTTACTCCTTTTCTTATA
The DNA here is from genome assembly GCA_023663235.1 of Ruminococcus sp. GTDB lineage: Bacteria > Bacillota_I > Bacilli_A > RF39 > UBA660 > Caccenecus. The sequence goes on from JAMPHW010000002.1 coordinate 115,500, forward strand.
TTCATTTTAACATAAATTCTTATTTTTTGAAACTTTATATATATTTTAATTTAAAAGATATTTTTAGTGTTTTAAAATTATAAAATTAAAAAATCCCATAGAAATGGGAATAAATTTCAAATTGGTGCCTGAGAGAGTAGTACAACAGCTCTTTGGGCAAAAGAAGTAATTAGTAATAACATTAACTAATATAATTCTAACACATCTATATTATTTAATATAGTCAAATCTTGATTTTATTCGTTCTTTTCCTAACAATTTCATAATTTCATATAAATCTGGTGTCATTGATTTTGTTGTTAAAGCTACTCTTAAAATCATGCTTATATCCACAATACTTCCTTTATAATTATCTGGATTTTCTTTGTATTCTTTCATATTAGAACAATATCCTTTATCATTACATAAAAGCTTCATTTTATTAAACCAAGAGTCTTTATCATCAGTTTCATCGTAATAGCTATCAATATAATTATTTAAAATATCAATAATCTCTTTTTTATCACGGATTACTTGCCAATCATATTTTAATTCATTTTTATTAAATAACTCATCATACATATACCAAATATAAGTCTTTATTTCCGAATAACATCCAAAATCTTTTCTAGGTTTCTTTTGCTCTCTTTCAATATTTAAAATATTTATCGTATAATCTTTATATTTCGTGATAAGTTTTGCAAATTCAACATCAAATTCATTTGTCCAATTTAGTAATTCTGCATATACTTCTTCTGCTTTCATTCTTGAAATATATTCTTTAGAAATACTATTTAATTTTTCAACATCAAACAACGGTCCGCTTTTACTAATTTTATTAAATGTTAATTTGAAATCATCAATGCTTTTATCTTTGTTACAATCATACCAAGCCTCAAAATTTGAATTTGAAATTGTAGCAACATATATCATTACAGCATTAACTGGTATTCCCATTTCATGATAATAACTAACTGCAGCCTCAGGGTCTTTTCTTTTAGATAATTTCCTGACTGAATTGCCATCTTTTTTATTAACAGGAGAGATATGTGCATATTTTGGAGGATTTACTCCATACAAATTAAATAATTCTATATGAATTGGCGTGGAAGAAAGCCAATTTTGATCTCGAATTACATGAGTAGTTCCCATTAAAACATCATCTACCAAATGTGCAAAATGATATGTTGGTAATCCATCAGTGCTTTTAAGAATTACCTCATCCTTATCATTTTCAGGAAATTCAATTTTTCCCTTTACTAAATCATTGACTATTATTTTCTTATTATAATCTCCATGAGATTTAAATCTAATAACATAAGTCTCTCCAGATTCAATTCTTTTATATGCTTCATCAATACTTAAATTTCTGCATTTAGCATATCTTCCATAATAACCCAATCTATCTTTTATTGCCATTTGATGTTCTCTCATATTTTTTAATTCATTTTCTGTACAAAAGCAAGGGTAAGCCCAACCTTTTTCAATAAAATATTTTACAAACGCTTGATAAATATCTCGTCTTTGACTTTGAATATATGGACCATAATTTCCTATCTCTTCAGTTTCATTTAATGGGCACTCATCAAATTCTATATTAAAATCTTTCAAATCTTTAATTATTCTTTGAATTCCATCTTTAACATATCTCTTTTGATCGGTATCCTCAATTCTTAAATAGAAAATTCCTCCTGATTGTCTAGCTATTTTTCTTTCTATAAACGAAGCATAAACATTTCCCATATGAATGAATCCAGTTGGACTAGGAGCATATCTTGTAACTACTGCATTTTCTTGAAGAGACCTTTTTGGGTATTTTTTTAAGCAATCATCATGAGTCAATTTTAAATTTTTAAATATTAAATTTGCTAAGTCTTTGTTTGTCATTTCAATCATTCCTTTCTTTAAAATAAAAAAAGCAACTCATCCATAAAGGACGAATTGCTCGTGGTACCACCTTAATTCGTAATAATCTACTTATTACCTCAAAATCTTAACGCGATTAACGAAATAGCTTGTATACACTATTCAACTCCAAAGCTTCATTCAAATAATTCAAATGTTAATTTACACCAAACATTAACTCTCTATGCATTGAAAATATTTTACTCTTCTCCTTCATTGCTTTCAAAATACGAATATAGTATAGCACTTTTTTTAATAAAATACAATATCTACACACGTACATTGATGATGTCAATGTACAAGTGAGTTTACTAAATTGACACCATTTAGTATTTATGGACTACGAATTAAAAAATATCGTGGTCCTTTTCTTCTAAATACTGAATCATTTCTTTTTCTTTAGATGTATCTTTTGTAATATAAGTAATATCAGAATCGTTATATAAGTTGTTATTATAACAATTTTTGATTTGAGTTATAACTATATCTTTTTTTGTCTTTTCCAAACAATAAAATGTTTCTAAAAATATCATTTCAATCTTTTTTTAAATTTCCTTATCAAACTCTAATTCCTTAACTTCCTTCATAACTCATCACTTCCGTTCTCAAATAACAAAAAAACTAGACGGTACTTCTAGTTAATTTATTACTCTCGAATAAAAAGTTCGATTTTTCTATCAATCTGGTGCAAAAAATGAGACTTGAACTCACACGGATAAAATATCCACTACCCCCTCAAAGTAGCGCGTCTACCTATTCCGCCATTTTTGCATAATAATATTATATATCAAATTTTATTTTTTTAAAAGTCTTTCAATAAAATTAGACTTTCTTACTTTTTTGGGAGTCTCTTTATCAGATAAAGCAATTAATTTATCTAATAAATCTTTAAATTTTAAGTAAAACATACTTTCTCGCTCTATAATTATAAAATTATTAGGATAATCATATCTAGGATTTAAGTAAATAGTTAAAGTTATCTCCGTAACAGAGTAATTATATTCTAATTTTAAAATATTGGGGTCAATAGTACAAGATTTAAAGGCAATATATCTTTCTTCGGCATTAAAGGCAATACTAGACTCATAATGATGAAACATATGATAATCGGCGATTAACTCAACTATTAAGTTTTTTAAAATACTAAAAAGTTCATTGTTATAATCATTAAAAGTAAAACTAACTTTTTTGGCATAAGGATGAGTACCAATTTTAAAGTGATCATTATTAATTTCGGCAATAGTTAGGAAAAATTCATCATTACCTATTTGGGCTACTTTAGTAGATTCACTACTAATACTTGTGACATTCAAATGATTATTTTCTGTATCTTTAACTTCTATAGCTTTAGGAATATTATTCATATAAAACGCTCCTAAACGCTTTATATTTTAACATCATTTTAAATTTATGTCTATTTATTATTATATAAAAAAGAGAAAAAGTCCAGGACTTATTTCCCACTTGTTATAACTTTAATATTTTGTTTTAAATAATCCCAAAAATTAGCCTTTAATAAATCTTCTTTAATTATAATAGGAACTTCTTTAATAATATTTCCTTCATTATCAATAATTTCGGCTGTTCCTACTTCACTATCTTTATTTAGTGGAGCTTTTATAGTAGTATTTTTAATATTAAAACTATATTCTTTAGATTTTTCAGTTACACTTAGAAGTTCTGTAGCATCTTCCTTTAAATAAACTGGTACTTTATCAATTTTTCCGTTTGTTACTTTTATTTCGCCTAGAGGATTATCTTTAGAATAAATGATAGTACTTTTAAAAGAATTAAAACCATAAGACAAGAGTGTTGTTGTATCTTTACTACGAGTATCACTGCTAGTTGATTTCATGACAACACTTACAAGTCGCAAATCATTCTTTTTAGCTGTAGCAGTTAGACAATAACCAGCATCAGTTGTATAACCAGTTTTTAAGCCATCGACACCATCATAGAAACGAACTAAACGATTAGTATTAACAAGCCATATTTGAGAACCATCAGGTTTAGTTAAATAATCTTCATATATAGAAGTAAATCTTAAAATATCTTCATGTTTTAATAATTCTCTTGCCATTATAGACATATCTCTAGCAGTTGAATAATGATTTTCATTATCTAAGCCATGAGGATTAGAAAAATGAGTGTTAGTAAGTCCTAATTCTGTAGCTTTTTTATTCATAGCTTCAACAAAAGCACTTTCACTGCCACTTATTTTTTCAGCCATAGCAACTACAGCATCATTAGCACTAGAAACGGCAATACATTTTAATAAATCTTCAACCTTATACTCTTCCCCTTCTTGCAAAAAGACTTGAGACCCACCCATATTACTAGCATTTTTACTAATCATAACTTTATCAGTATAACTTAAATTACCTTGTTCTATTTGTTCCATTATTATAAGCATACTCATAATTTTAGTCATACTAGCCATAGGAAGCTTTTCATCACTGTTTTTTTCATACAATACTTTACCACTAGAATTATCTACTAATATAGCACTCTTACTATCTAAATTTAGGGCATCATCAGCATGAACAATGGGCACAAAAATAAAAAATAAAAATATAGAAATAATGATTTTTTTCAAAATAACTTTACACCTCTTAATTAAGTGTACTTATTATTTTACTTTTTATGACATTTTATTTATTACTAATAGATTATTATGATTAGAAAATTTAAAATATAAATAACTAAAAACTGAAGATATGAAAGCTCCAATAAAGGCTATTAATAAATCACTCATTGTATCATTTAAACCAATGTCTAAATATCCACCTTCAATTATTTTTAAAATATCATTATTAGCATTATACAGAATAATTTTATGGATATCTTCTACTTTTACTGGTTTATAGCTTTCTGATTTATCAAGATTTAATGAAGAAATATTAGAAATTAAAGTATCCTGCTGCATATCTGTTAGTAATAATTTATCACAACTATATTCAAAAAGTTCCCAACCAACACTAAATGTTAGGCTTAAAGAAACAGAGATAGCAGAAATTAATAAATGATTCTTTTTTAAGGGTGTAAAATTTTTAATTAGTGTAAAGAAAAGACTTGCCATAAAGAAGCCTGTTAAAAAATGGACAAAAACATCAAAATAAGATGTATTAACATAAAAATGATAAACTTCACCAAGAATATTAGAACTAAAAACAGAGGCATAATAAAGAATTAATAAGAAATCTGATACATTTATTCTTAATTTCTTAATAACTAAAGAAGGTATTATTAATAGTAGTAAAGAATAAAAACATAAAAAAAGATGATAATAATTTGATATGGCAAATGCATTTACAATAGAAACTAAAATAATAATTACTAGTAAACTTAATAAAAGAAAAGACGATTTTATTTTCATATTAATCACATTTTATATTATGAGTTAAATATTTTTTATTAATCATCTTTTTTATTGGAACTAGAATAATTACTATTTTGTAAATCTATATAATATGAGTTATCTTTAATTAGTTCATCATGAGTGCCAGATCCAACTATTTCTCCTTTATTTAAAACATATATTTTATCAGCGATTTTCATAACATCTTTTTTATGAGTTATAATTATTACAGTATGATCAAGTTTTAAATTTTCAAATATGTCTTTAATTTTCTCGACTAAAATAGGATCTAAAGAACTCGTTACCTCATCAAAAATCAAAACTTCGGCTTTGGATAGTAAAGCTCTAGCGATAGCTAATAATTGTTTTTGACCACCAGAAAAATTAGTAGCATTTTCATTTAAGATAGTGTTATACTTTTTAGGTAAGCTCATAATGTAATCATGGATACCTACCCTTTTGCAAGCTTCAATCTGTTCTTCAACATTATTATTAATAAGATTTAAATTTTTTCTAATACTCATATTAAAAATAAATGGAGACTGATTAACACCAACAACATTTTTGGCATAAGTTTCTTCAGTATAATTATAAATATTTTCTTTATCTAACAAAATAGTACCATTATCGACTTTATTTTTTCTTAAAATTAGATTAGTTATAGTTGTTTTGCCACTTCCTGAGTGGCCTACTAAAGCAGTTAGTTTATTTGGTTCAAAAATTATATTAATTTTATTAATGTTTCCTTTATTTTTAGATTTATAGGTAAAGTTTACATTTTTAAATTCTATTAAACCAGTAATATAATCATTATTATTATCCCCAAAATCTATTTGCATTAAACTACTATAGTTAAGAATTTTATTAATTCTAGTTATGGAAATAGACCATTCTCTTATTTCTCTTGAGTATCCCATTAATTCTTTAGTGTTAGACATGATATTTTCAAAATAAGTAATTAATAATACTAAAACGTTTATTTCATAACGCCCTTTTAAAACAAGTGATGCTAGAATTAAATATAAAATTATCTTGCCAAAATGAATGATAAAGCTTAATAAATTAGACCTTATATTAGTATACTGTCTTTTAAGCATATATTCATGACTCCATTTATTAGCGATTACGTAAAAATTCTCTTTTATTTTATCATAAATATTAAAGACTTTTATTTCACTTAACCCATTTAAAATCTGAGATAAATTATCAGTTAGTTTATCACGATATTTAAGTTGATTTCTTAAATATTTTGTTGTCATAATATTGCAATAATCAAAAGCTTTTATATATAGAAATTCTAATAATACAACGAATAGACCAATGAAAATGTTAGTTTTTAAAAAAATAAATATTAATACTAATAATTTTACAAAAATAACCATTATTTCACATATTTTATCAACCATTTCAGATAGATGGGCTGTATCAGTATTTATAGTGTTAATAATGGAACCATTAGATATTTTAGAAGTATATTCACTATCAAAAGTATATATTTTATCAATTACTTTTTCTCGAAGATTTTTATAACTATATTTAAAGTTATGGGCATATGCTTTATAATTTAGATACCAAAAGAGATTATAGGCAATATAAGTAAGTGCTAACAAACCAATATTTAAGTATGTTTTTCCAACATTATGACTAGTTATATGATATATAATATTAGATGCATAATATGGAGTTAAAATACTAGAAATATGAGCCATAATAGAAGCAAAAAAGAGTAAAAAAATCCATCTTTTACTTCCTTTTACTAACTTAAAATAATCTCTTATTATTTTTATATTGTCCTTTAACATACTAGCTCCACCCTATTTTAATTTTATCAAATAACATGGGTAAAAGAAATATAAAAAACGACTTTTATAGAGTTATTTTTCTATAATTTGTTATTTATTTATAACTTTTGCCTTACCACGATATTTTGTTTTCAAAAGTTCTAATTCATATTTCTCATAATCTGGGCTATTATTTTTCTTTGCAAGTTCTAATTCTTTTTGAATATCATATGGAACTCTAACAAATTGTATTGATAGAGAATTTTTTTCTTTAGAATTTAGTTCCCCCTCAATGACACAATAATGAGCTTGAGTCATTTCTGACATATTATCTTCCTCTAGCACTTCATGAGATATTTCTAAAGCATTACCTACACTTCCAATATTAACAATAGTTTTATTTTTTACTTTTTCTAAATATTGTTTATGTATATCTCCATAAAAGACAATATCAGGAATACTATTTTCCTCGTCATTAAATAGATTCATTTTTTCTTCTATTGTTGATGTGTCTAATATTCTTGTATTTAAATTACTTTTTGTAGCATGAAACATTCTAATATGACTGCCACTTATATATAAATCTTTATACATTGGTAAATTTTCAAGGTACTTAGTTCTTTTACTTCCTAATATTTCATTATACCACTTTGTATGATTATTAAATGGATTGACAGCATAATCATCACAATTTCCTTTAATTACAACTTCACATCTTTCTTTAATTAAATCTAGTGTTTCACAAGGTGAGGAACCTTTTAAAACGATGTCTCCAAGACAAATTATTCTTTTAATTTTTCTTTTTTCTATGTCCTCTAATACTGCTTTTAAAGCTATTATATTAGAGTGTATATCAGAAATAAGTGCTATTTTATCCATATATTATACCTCTTAATCATTAATTTAATTTTTTATATTCTTCATCATTTACTGGCTCGCACCATTCATTAGAAGTGTTCTCGCCTGGTACTTCAACTGCAATATGGCTAAACCAACAATCTTTCTTAGCGCCATGCCAATGTTTAACATTTGGAGGAATTGTAATTACCATCCCTGGAACTAAGCTTACTGCATCACTCCCAAATTCTTGGTACCATCCTTCTCCCGCAGTGCAAATTAAAATTTGGCCTCCACCTTTAGTTGCGTGATGAATATGCCAATTATTTCTGCATCCTGGCTCAAAAGTTACATTAGCCAAAAACACATTACAATCTTTGGGATTATTTAACGGATTTAAATAACTATTACCAATAAAATATTCCTTAAATGCTTCATTATGGTTTCCTAAACCAAAAATATTTTCTTTATTAAATTCTTCTTTATTCATTTTCGTATACCTCTTTTACCAATTCAAAAGCACTCCATGCTTTAGGCCAACCTGCATAAAACGCTAACTGTGTTACAATTTCTACAACCTCTTCTTGCGTTAATCCATGCTCTTTTCCTAATATTAAATGTGATTTCAATTGAGGAAACAAGCCTTGAGACATAAGAGCTGCTATAGTTATCATTGATCTATCTCTTAAAGATAATTCTTTTTCTCTACTCCATACTTCTCCAAATAAAACATTATCATTAAGTTCAGCAAATTTAGGAGCAAGATTCCCTAAATTATCTTTGCCTGATGTTTGTTTTTTCATATTATCCTCCCTAATATATTAATTATATCAAACTAATAAGTATCTATCAATTGAATTATAGTTTACTAATGTTATTTAAAAACTAAAATCAATATAAAAAAGCCTTTAAATAAGGCTTCAATATCAAAAAAATGGTGCCCAAGGCCGGACTTGAACCGGCACGAGCTTTAACACTCGCAGGATTTTAAGTCCTGTGCGTCTACCTATTCCGCCACTTGGGCGGGCACTGTCTTTTTAAAAGACAATCTAAGTATAATATGTTTTTTAGTTATTTGCAAGCTTTTTTTGTAAAAATGCTGTATTTTTTAAAAAATTGCCGAATATAATAGATAATAAGCAGAAATTTAATGTTTTTATGATTATTTTGTGTTGACACAGTATTTTAGATTATGTTATAATTCATGTGTTGACAGAAAAAATGTCTTGGAGGAATACCCAAGTCTGGCTGAAGGGACCGGTCTTGAAAACCGGGAGGTCGAGCAATCGGCGCAGGGGTTCGAATCCCTTTTCCTCCGCCATTTAATTTTTGTTAGTACATCGCGGGATGGAGCAGCTTGGCAGCTCGTCGGGCTCATAACCCGAAGGTCGTAGGTTCAAATCCTTCTCCCGCAACCATGGTTCGTTAGTCTAGAGGCCTATGACGTCTGCCTGTCACGCAGAAGATCACGGGTTCGAATCCCGTACGAACCGCCATGGCTCCATAGCTCAGTCGGTAGAGCAGAGGACTGAAAATCCTTGTGTCGCTGGTTCAATTCCCGCTGGAGCCACCAGAATGCTAAATAAAACCAATACTTTTAACAGTATTGATTTTTTAATTTAAATAACAAAAAAGAGTTATTTATTATAACCCTTGATTTCTTTAATCTTTTCGTTTATCCATATGTTAAGATTTTTTTTTAGAGGCATAAATCCATTTAAATCTTCATCATTAATGTCCTTCCCGTCAATTTTATAATTTAGATTTTTAATTGAAAGCTTTAATTGATTATTATTTTCATCAACTTCTAATACTTTGGCATAAATTTCCTCACCTACTTCAGCATAATCTGAAACATTTTTTACAAAACTTTCTGATATTTCTGAAATGTGAATTAAACCATCATATTTTTCATCAACTTTGACAAAAATTCCATATTCTTTAAAACCCGAGACGATACATTTAATGACATCGTCGTTTTTATACATAATATTTCACCGTTTAAATTGTAACAAAATTAGCTATTAATGTCTATAATATACCTTTTATTTTTAAATAATATGTAAAATAAATTGTATTATTTATATTATTTTTACGTTAGTTATACTAAAATTGACAGGCTGTATCTGTAAAGAAAAAGACTATTTCTAGTCTCTTCCATTAACATTGTGATAAATTTCAGTTACATCTTCTATTTCATCAAGCATTTTATAAAGTTTATCAAATACTTCTAAATCTTCTGGATTTAAATCAGTCATATTTTTAGCAAACATTCCAGTTTCATCGACTTCATAATCAATAGTTCCTAAAATATTTTCAATAGTATCTTTAGCACTATTTAAATCATTGGGATTTAAAGTTATAGTTAACTCTCCTTCAACATTTTCAAAATCTATTGGTTCGATACTATTTTCTAGTAATCCATTAAATATTTCTTCTTCCTTATCAGTTTTAAAAGAAATAATTGATAAATAATCGTAATTATATGCAACAGAATTGCTTACGCCTAAACTCTTATTTACTTTATTAAAAGCCGCTCTAACCATACCTACTGTTCTATTAACATTATCTGTTAAAGTTTTAATAATTAACGTAGATGCTCCTGGCCCAAAACCTTCATAAATAACTTCATGATAATCTTCGCCACCAACACCTTTAGCCTTATCTATTGCTCTATTTATAATATCACTTGGAACTTGTGCCTTTTTTGCTTTTTCTACGATTCTTTTTAAAACAACATTACTTTCGATTTCAGGTGTACCCTTTTTAGCAGCTAAATATATTTCTTTAGCAAATGTTGAATATGTTTTAGCTTTTATAGCTCCTGTTTTTTGTATACTAGCTTTTCTTACTTCATAAGCTCTTCCCATAAAATTCCCTCCTAAAATTCGTCTTAAATTATAACATCTATTACCCTAACATGTCTAGTTTATTAGATAAAATGTTTCAATTTTTTAATATATCTATATATAAAATGCGTATTATTGGCTGTTTTTTTTAGCTTTTTTAATATTTTATAAGGATTATATATATCATAATAATCAATATTTTCTTTTTGCATAATGTATTCTAAAGCTTTAATGGTTGTATCTTTATAATTAGATGTTTTAAAAAAGTTTTTTACACGACGGTATAATTTCTTTGGGACTTTACGATTTAAAAATTTATAATATTTTATTTTTCTTCGCTTAAAAACATAATGATAACCGTCATAGTTTTTCAACACTCTTAAAGTATCATAATAGCCCATTTTAATATTTTCACTGATACGTTTAGGGTTAAGTTCCATAACACTTCCTAAAGACCTAATAGGTTCAATAGTGATAACATTTTTAGTTTTATCATATTTTCTTGTAATGCCAATTCCATGAACTTTGACTAAATATATTTTATCATATCCTTTATTCAAGAGCATATTTACTGGTCCTATATCGTAAAATCCACCATCTAGATAATAACTATCATCAATCATTTTTTCAAGTTTAAAAATAGGCAAGCAAGCACTAGCTAAAATATAATCTTTAACTTTATCTTCTGACATGTTTTCTTTAAATAAATATAATGGTGTAAAACTCTTTAGCTTTACAGTGCATAAGCCAAAATCCATTTTACTTTTATATAATGCTTCAACATCTAAATATTTATCAATTAAAGATTTAACTCCTACTAACTCTACGCCTTTATTTTTAATTATATGAAAAAATCCTTCAATGATGCTTTTAAAAAAGCTTAAATTATATTCTTTTTCAATTAAAGCATTACTAAAAGAGTCAGAAAATCCAAATACTTTGCCCATTTCAAGACTTTGCCATAATTCAGGTAATATTTTACCATTACCACTTGCTATTACAGCACCGTTTAATGCCCCAATACTAGTACCACAAACTCCATCGATTTTTATTTTGCAGTCATAAAAAGCCATATAAGCTCCCGCCTCATATGAGCCTCTTACTCCACCACCTTCTAAAGCTAATCCTGTCATTTTCTTTTCCTTTTTAAGAAAAATTTAAATGGAATAGCAAAGAATCTAGCTAAATGTCGACCTCTTACTGTTCTTTGTAAGCGAAGATAATAAGATTCTAAAGATTCACTTTGATACTCTAAAATATCATTTAGTTTACTACTATCTTCAAAAGTTTGAACGTAAAAGTTTTTATCAATAAATAATAGATTTCCTAAATAACGAAAGCTTAAGCCATAAACGCTTAGAATATTTGATAAGATGTCAGAATAATAACCAGTCATGGCATCTCCACCACCAGCATTATATACTTTTTTATTTAACTTATCTATGTGATTTAAAGCATTAACGAATACATAAGAGGCATCACTATCAGTAATAGCTTCTACTCTACTATTTCTTTTCACATTATACATGAAAGAACCTGATTTAGGATTACATAATACTAAAGGAAGTCTAAAAATAGTATATTTCTTTAATTTATTTTTAATTAAATCTTCAACTTGTAATTTAGTACCACTATAATAATCTAATGGCAAAATATTTGGTTCACTTTTAGTACTTACTTTTTCAGCATTACCATAAATAGTAGCGCTTGATGCATATAGTAAATGGCAGTTTGGATTATAAAAATTAATAGCTTTAATAATATTTTCAGTTCCATTATATTCTATAGCATTACATATATTATTTTTAATGTTAGCAAAAGGAGGCAAAACACTAGCTAAATGAATAATGTAGTCTTGATCTTTAACTAAAGCACTTATTATTACATCATCGTTAATATCGCCATAGATAATATTAATACGGCGACGATATTTTTTTAAACTTTTTTGGCTATTTTTAGTTCGCAAATCAAGAGCTGTTATCTCATATTTGCCTTCGCTTAATAAATACTTAATAACATTTAATCCAATAACACCAGCAGCACCTGTAACTAAAACTTTTTGCATATTATCACTTCCTTAGATAAAAGCTGATATTATAATTAATATAACACCAACTAACAAACCAATTTTGGTTTCTTTTTGTTTTAAATTATCGAGTAATTCAGGTAATAATTCTATTAAAGCTATAAAAAGCAACATACCTAAGGCTATACCTGTGATAATAGCTAGTAATACATTATTAACATTGCCAACAAAAGTGAAAATTAGACCGCCAATTAAGCTAGATATTACTAAAATAATAAATGATACTTTATTATCTTTAAATTTTAGAGAACTAAATATTTGCGTTCCTAAAGGAATATTATGAAGTGCGACAGAAAGGCAAGTTAATATACCAACTTTTAAATTATTATTACCTAGACCACATATAGCAAATCCTTCTATAATATTATGTAGTGTTAAACTAATAATAGTTAAGGTACTAATATGTTTAATATGATTATTATGTTCTTTAACATTTTTATCGTGATGATCATGATGTGGAATAAATAAATCAAGTAGTCTTAAAATAAAGAAGCCGATTAAAGCGCTTATAATTACAATGCTTAAAGCTCTAAATACGCTATATCTACCAATTAATAAATCGTAACTTTCAGGACCTAAATCTAAGAAAATTAAACTTAACATAATAATAAAAGCAATGGCAATACTAAAATTATTTAATTTACTCTTATTTTTAACTTTTGATGATATTAATCCTCCTATTGGAAAAAATAAACCTACAATAATTGTTAAAATTAAGCCTGTAATTTTTGACATATTACCACTCCTTTATGTTTACTCTTAAATTATAACAAAAGAATATATTCATGTCAAAATATTAGCTATAATTAGAGTTATTTCTTTACTAATTTAATTATATTATACGAACAATTATATGTCAATAAATTTTTAAAAATATATAAAAAAACGTTTTATTAAACGCTTTTTCATGAAACTACTTTGTAGGGATTAGATTGTGTTCCATTACCAGTAAATGTGACATCAGAACGTAGATTAATTACGGGTCTTATGCCAAAATTATTGGAAACTCTATTATTGCCTAAAGAACCTGTATTAGATATAGTAAATACTTGGGCAAAACCATTATTGTCACCATAACGTCTTGATGTCATAGTATAATAAGTTTGATTAGTTGTTAAATAATTATCTTTTGAGTTTAATATTCCTGCATAAATTGCCTCGTCGGCTGTTATTAATCCTACTGGATTTACTAAAACCTTATTTCCATAAATTGATTTATTATATGTAAAATAATCAGCAGTATTTTGGCAATTGAATATAGGTTTCATATTTGAAGAATGCGTACCACTAGGAAATAATCTTATGTAAGCTCCATAATATGTTAAAGTGCTTCCCATGCCTCCATTCCCATTGTTTAAGTAATTACTAGTAGTTGGAGTTCTGTCATCACAGAAACCAACATTTATATCTATTTTTTCAAAATATTCAGTACTTTGTTTAATATTTGAGTTCTCAAACCAATTATCTAATGCTATTTTGGCATTGCTGCTATTAGTATTTTCATGAGTTGCTTCATAAGTCGTAGAATTTGGGGTTCCATACATAAAACCAACATAGGCATTATCATTATACATTTCGTTAAATTTGCTGGTTCCTATTTGGGTTTCTTCACCTGTTTTTTGGGGTTCTAACCTATTTCCACCTTCATCTTCTGTTTTTCCTTGGTAGATTAATCTAATTGAACCATCGCCATTTATTCTTATTATTCTCCAATAGTATCCACCAAATTCTACCCAATTATCGAGTGGATTTCCTGCAAAATAATAGGTTGTTCCATATTCATCATCGCCTTCATATATTACCCCTATTGTTGTATTTTCTATAATTTGATTAAAAGTTCCTTCTTCTCTTGTTTTTCTTCCTGTATAATGCGTTTCTAATAATTCGCTCATTGTTTTAGCTGTACTTGTATCTTTATCTAAATAGATGAAACATTTATCTCCTTTACTTATTCCTCTAAAGGTATGTACTCCTCCTATTGTTTCTAATATTGCATTATTATCTTTATTTTCTTTTTTACAATTACTTCCTTTACAACAGTATGTTTCTTCTTTATTTATTGTATATCCAGTAGGGATTGTAATATCTTTAGATAATTCTTGATAATTACCATCACCTTCATTAATATATATAGCTATAACATTTATATCATAAGGACTAGATACTACTTTTCCTTCGGTTAAAGAAATTGATGCTGTCATTCGATAATTAGCTTTTGATGTTATAAAAGTAACTGTTACAGTAAGTACTACTACCAATATTAGGCCACACAAAAAATACTTTTTGCTATTCTTATTTCTTTCAAATTTCATTTTTTATTTGCTCCTTAAAAATAAGCAAATCGCGAT
>JAMPHW010000002.1:130742-145802 GCA_023663235.1 Ruminococcus sp.
TATATTTTTAAGACTAAGGTATACAATTTGGTGAATTCATCCCATCTTTCGACAAATTTTTATTTAGAAACTAATTTTTTTCATATTAAAATTCGTTCTTAAGAAATTTGAAGAAGTTTTAAATACTGGTTATATATCAACTGACTATCTTTTAGGTAAAATTGATAATCCTAAATATCCTATATAAATTATTTTGAAGTATTTTTTAATACTTCTTTTTTTATGTCGAATTCTGTCGAACGATTTTTGTAGACAAAATATAGCTTTTTATTTAGAATATTAACTTGAGCGTTAGAACCGATGTCTGCTTTAATTTCCATAACTATTCTTCTTAATCTCTACTGGGGGTTTTGGTTATAGATAGTGAGGTGGTTAAAGTGGAGTTAGAAATATTTCTAAACTTCATAAAAAGTTTGCTTCCCAAAAGCAGACATAATAAAAAGACATCGACAACTATTATTATCAATATTGATAAAATAGAAGTTAATGTCAATCAAAATTAATTTTTTGTAGACATTAGAGTTCCTAACGCTCTACTAATTTGATTTTAGCATATTTTATATATCATAACAAGTAATTTTAAATAATATAAATTAAAAAAATAAAAAGACACTTGTCTATATTAAAAATTAATATAGGAGTGTCAATGAAAATAAAAAAATTTTATAGACATTTTGTTCCTTAATGTCTACTAATAAATTTTAACATACTAAAAATTTAAATGCAAGGTGAATTTATGGAAATAAAAGTACTCGGAAATATCCTAGATAAAGAACAAACTAAAGCGGCTATATATGATAAAAATTCAATTATTATCGCTGGAGCTGGCTCTGGTAAAAGTCTAACAATGGTAGGAAAAATAAAGTATTTAGTAGAAAACAAAAATATTAATATTAAAGATATTTTATGTATTACCTTTACTAATAATGCCGCTTTAAGTTTACAAAATAAAATTAAAAAAGAACTAAATTTAGATAATAAGGTATATACATTCCATAAATTAGCTTTAGAGATATTAAATGAAAATAATATTAAATACAAAATTATAGAAGATAATTATCTTGAGTATTTAGTAAATGAAGTACTAGATAGTTTATACCCTAACCCTTATTTTATAAAATTATTTAATGAAAAAAATTATTTTAAATCTAACAAATATCTTAATTATAAAAAAACAATTATAAGATTTATAAACCTTTTCATTTCTAATTATTATGATATTAGTTATTTAGATAAAATAATTAATAAAGCTTCTTTAAAAGATATCCCCTATTTAAAAATAATTAGGGTGATATATCAAGTTTATTTAAATGAAAAGATAAGTGAAGGCTCTATTGACTTTGATGATATGATCTATAAAGCGACTAATATTATAAGAAAAAATGGAATAACTAAAAAATATAAATATATCATTATTGATGAATATCAAGATACTTCCAAAGTTAGGGAAAATTTAATTAAGGAAATAATTTTAAAGACTAAAGCTTATATAACAGTTGTTGGTGATGATTTTCAATCTATTTATCGTTTTTCAGGCTGCGATTTAAATAACTTTTTAGATTTTTCTAAAAATTTTAAACCAGTTAAAAAATTATATTTAACTAACACCTATCGTAATAGTAAAGAATTAATTAAAATTGCTGGTTCTTTTGTTATGAAAAATCCAAGACAAATAAAAAAGATTTTAAAATCTAATAAAAGCATTTTAAAACCTATTATTATTTTTTATTATAAAGATATTAAAAAAGATTTTAAAAAAGCAATCGACATTATTAATAGTGATAATTTAATGATTCTAGGAAGAAATAATTTAGACATATATAAAGTAATAGATAATAATTCTATTAGCAATAATATAATTAATTATGCTAATAAAAATATTTATTATAAAACCATTCATAAAGCTAAAGGCTTAGAGGAAGATAACATTTTAATTATTAATTTAACTAATGATAATAATTCCCTACCCTCCAAAATAAAAGATGAAAATATTTTAAAATATGTTTTAATTCATAAAGATATATACCCTTTTGAAGAAGAAAGAAGACTATTCTATGTTGCTTTAACAAGAACTAAAAATTATTGTTATTTATTCATAGATAAGAAAAACTCCTCTATTTTTTTAAAAGAGTTAATTAGAGATTATAAAAAATATATTACATTTATTAATTTATAATAAATTAATTGTGTTTTGCATATATTAATATTGTAGTATATTTGTAGTATATTTGTTGACATATATATTAGACTATGTTAAAATAATAAATATTAAAAGGAGATGATATTATGGCTAACTTAACAAGTGCAATTAATGTTCAAATTGATGCTAAAACAAAAGCAGAAGCAACTGCAGTCTTAAGTGATTTAGGTTTAAGTATGAGTAGTGCAATAAATATATTTTTAAAACAAGTTATTAAAAGAAACGGCTTACCTTTTGAAGTTATAAATCCTAAACCTAGTAAAGAATTATTAGAAGCTCTTGATGAAAGTGAAAAGATTATTCAAGAACATAAAGATGGTAAAAGAAAAGGATATAAAAATATTACTGAATTAAGAAAAGCATTAGACGAGGAATAAAAAATGAATTACATCATTGATTATACTAAAAATTTTAAAAGAAGCTATAAAAAGCTAAAAAAACAAAATAAAAATCTAGATAAAATGTTTAATGTTATTAATGCTTTAGCTGAAGGTAAAAGTCTAGATGCTAAATATAAGAATCACAAACTTGTAAATGACAACTTGTATAAAGACTGTTTTGAATGCCATATTGAACCAGACTGGTTATTAATTTATAAAATAAAACAAGATATGCTAATTATTCTATTAGTTGATACTGGTAGTCATAGTAATTTATTTTAAAAAGAGTTTTACCTCTTTTTTATTTGCTATAATCCAAGCTAAATATCATATTTTTCTTTAATTTCTTTTATTAAAAATTTGCAAGATTCACTTAATAAAGGTGAAGTTAAAGCTTCCTCATAAGCAAAAAACTTATAGCCGAGACATTTATCAGGTTCCATAATTTTTATTTCACCATCAATATATTGACCTTCAAATATAACAAAAACCCAGTTAATATCATTTTTAAAACAATGGTAAACACCTAGAGTGCGACCTAATTCCACTTTAGCATTTTCGCCCATTTCTTCAAACATTTCTCTTGCTATTGCTTCTCTAAAGCTTTGATCTTCATTATCAAATTTGCCACATACATCTTCATATAGGCCATTTTCATCACGAGATTTTACTCCTCTTTGTTGAAGCAAAATATTTTTATCTTTATCGATTATATGAACTATTACCCCTAGTTTGCGATTAGGATAATTATATTCTTTTAAATCTTCTAATGTTAATTCTTTATTTAATTCATAAAATTTCATTTATTTTCTTCTCCTCTTATAATAAATCTTCATATTCTTTTTTTACTTTATTATCTATTTTTATAACTTCTCTATTTTTAATTGCTTGATAAACCATATCTTCAAAAGATATTAATTTTTCATATTCCATGCATTTAAATTTATCGGGATTAATAACTGGATGCTTAGGAACAAAAATCGTACAACAATCTTCAAATGGTAAGATACTTGTCTTATAAGTATCTATTTTTTTAGCTATATCAATTATATCAAGTTTATCAAAACAAGCAAGAGGTCTAATAACAGGAATTTTAACAACCTCATTAATTGCATTCATACTAGTTAAAGTTTGACTAGCTACTTGCCCAATACTTTCTCCATTTATTAAAATTTTACAATTTCTATTATGAGCAATCAAAGCACTTATACGATACATCATTCTTCTCATGATCGTAATTAAATAATCATGAGGAATGTTTTTGTAAATTGCTTCCTGAATTTCTGTAAAATTAATAATATGTAATGTAATCTCATTATTATATAAGGATATTTTTTTAGCAAGACTAATAACTTTATTTTTAGCTTCTAAACTAGTATGAGGTGGACTTTCAAAGTATATCGCTTCTATTTTGACGCCTCTTTTACAGGCAAGATATCCTGCAACTGGTGAATCTATTCCTCCACTAAGCATTAATAATCCTTTGCCTAAAGTTCCTACAGGATAACCACCTAACCCTTTTATTTTCTCAAAATAAATTAAAGTATTATTTATTCGATATTCAATATTTATTAATAGTTCAGGATTATTAACATCTACTTTTAAATTATCAATATTTTTTAAAATAAAAGCCCCTATTTCTCTACTTAATTCAATACTTGTTTTAGGAATACTTTTATTACTTCTTTTACTTTCAACTTTAAAAGTAGTAAATTCTTTTTCTTTTATTAGTACTAAAACATTATTTTTAACTTCTTCAATATCAGTAGTTTCAAGTAAGTAACAAACATTTATTTCGTGAATACCAAAAACTTTAGTAACTCTTTTAATTACTTCTTCATAATTATTAGTAGTATGAATAAACATTCTTCCTAAATCAAAATCTATTTTAACATTTAAATCATTTAAAGCTACTAAAAGATTATCTCTTAATTTCGTTAAAAAATAATTAATATTATCCTTTTTAGTTGATAATTCCCCATATTTTATAAGTATTAATTTTTCCATAAATATCACCTTATTCTTACTCTTGTATAATCTTCTCGATAATCTAGCATTCGTCCGCCAGAAATTTCATAAGTACTTAAATTAGATCCTTCTAAACAATCACTAACGGTTAAAAAGCAACTGTTAAAATGATATATTTCATTTAAAAGCATCCTATCTTCTCTAGAAATATCTTCACCATTATAAAAAACCAAAGATAAACATTTTTGATATTCTCTTAAAAAGCCTCGAGATTTAAGTATATCAAATTTACTAGTAAAAGCAAGCCTTTTTGTCATTCCTATAAACGCTAAAGCATAACTTAAAATATCACTTACTCTAATAGATGATAAATCAATAGGAATATTTACAATTGTATCAGGTAAAATAAGTTCTTCTGGTGGAGATAGATGATTTAAAATAAGAGGTACTTCTCTTTTTATTCCATCTAATAGTTCTTTTTTTCTCATCTTTGTTAAATCTGTAAAAATATAATTATTACATTTACTATTTAATTGTTTATTATTTAAGAAATCTAATGCTTCATCTAAATCTACAACATCCATAATTTACCTCTTTTAAGTATTTTTTATTTTATAATGCTATCTTTTAAAAGTCAATAAATAATTAAAAAGCTTAACTATTAGCAGTTAGGCCACTTAATTTTTTATAAACACTATCAAAACATTCAATAAATTTATTAATTTCATCAGTTGTTGTTAAATGAGATAAACTAATTCTAATAGTACTTTCCGCTCTAATCTTATCATTATATATTGCCATAATACTAGTAGAAAAATTACCACTAGCGCATGCTGTATTAGAACTAACATATATTTCATCTTCTTCTAAAGCATGAAGAAATGTTTCTGATTTTATATTTCTTAAACTAATATTTAAGATATGAGGAATAGAATACTTAGTTTTATTAATAATAACTCCCTCATACTTACTTAAAGCTTCAACAATCTTTAAATTAAGTCTTTCAATAAATCTTTCTCTTTTTTCAATATCAGTTGTGGCAAGTCTTAAAGCTTTAGAAAATGACACAATTAAAGGTACAGCAGGCGTTCCAGGATTTAACATATTACTTTTACCAGAACCATATAAAATAGGTGATACTCTAATACTATCATTTTTATAAAGAATACCTATACCTTTAGGACCATATATTTTATGAGAAGTAAATGTTGCTAAATCGACATCATGAAGATTTACTTGAACTTTTCCGACTGCTTGAGTCATATCAGAGTGAAACAATGTATTAGGATTCTCTTTTTTAATAATTTGTCTAATCATTTTTAAAGGCTGTCTAACTCCTGTTTCACTATTAACTGCACAAACACTCACTAATATTGTGTCTTCTCTAATTAAATTCTTTAAATCATCAAAATCAATTAAGCCTTCTTCATCATTTCTTACATAGCTTATTTCAAAACCAATACTTTTTAAATAGTCACATATAGCATAAATAGACGGATGTTCTAATTTAGAAACAATTAAATGTTTGCCCTTTTTATGATTATGAAGAGCCACACCAATTAATGCTAGATTATTAGACATTGTAGCTCCACTAGTATAAGTAATTTCTGTTTCATTAATATTAAAGATATCTGCTATTTGTCTTGTTGCACTATTAATTAAGTTTTTACTTTTAACTCCTAATTCATGCAAACTATTAGGATTACCAAAAAATTCTTTACTAGTTTTATTGTATGTATCTAACACTTCATATCCTATAGGGGTTGTAGCACTATAATCTAAGTATATCATTTATATTCACCTTAAATATATTATACAAGAAAAATCATATTTAATCTATATTAAAAAGAATTTTTATAGTAGTATTCTAAAAAAAGTATTAGATTACTTTTAATAACTACCTTTAAAACTATTTTCATAAATATCCATAAATAAAGTAATAAAGCGTGCCTCTCTTTTTTCTTCCTCTGTACCTGTTGTTACTTGCCACCCCAAAGTTTTATATGTAGAATAATTAAAATTATTCAAACTTGAAAGATTAAATTCTTCTTTTATTAAATTTATTCCTTTTACATAATCTTTCTTTAAAGATTTAAAAGCTCTTTTTGGATCTTTAAAAACAGCATAACCATATTTATTAGCACCAATTTCATAATTATCATTTATTGCTGCAAAATAGCCAATATTAACATCACCTTTTATATTATCTTCACCACTAATATAATCTCTTACATATTTTAGATTATTCTCAATAATATAGCCTTGTTCTATAAATATAAGTCTAATTAATAAAGTAAATAAAATTACAACAAATACTATAATACCTATAATTAATATTTTAGTTTTTTTCTTCATAAACATTTAACCATTTTTTTATTTTTCAATTTATTTATAATTTTAGATTTCCAACTTGTCTTTTTTAATATTTTCTCAAAAATATAATTGCTTAATTCATCAGCTTCAAAAACATCTTTTAATAAAGAATTGTTATAAATATAATTATTTCTAATATATAAACAAATACCAAAATGAGAAAAACTTTTAAATATTTTAGATTTCCATAATTCCATTTTGCTTAAATCATTTATTACCATATCAGAAATTATATCAGTAATTTCTTCAATATTATTATGTCTCACAAAAGTTCTTCCTTCCAATAAAATAAATAATCCTAT
This sequence comes from Ruminococcus sp., assembly GCA_023663235.1. Taxonomy (GTDB): domain Bacteria; phylum Bacillota_I; class Bacilli_A; order RF39; family UBA660; genus Caccenecus. The sequence goes on from JAMPHW010000002.1 coordinate 137,966, forward strand.
CAAGTTATTTTTAACTTTCTATTAATTTTTAGATTACTTTAGCTCATTATAACATAAAAATTCAAATAAAAAAATCTAGAATTTTAACTTTAATTTTATTACTATTAACCCTATTGGTTTTAGCTATAAAAAAATGACACCTAAGTTTTTAAAGACTTAGATGTCTCACCATATTAGGTAGACATTCAAGCTAAACTCAAATGCTTCCATTTTATTTTATGAAATCTCTTTCATTAGATACATGATATCATATTTTTTCTGCTTTTTAAATGTTTTTAGTTATTTTCTAGCTAATACTTGCCCTTTGTTCCTATTATTATAATTCATATATATTTCTAATAACTTATTCATATAAGCAAAATCAGTATAATTACTTTTATCACTAGTTAGTTTACATACATTTATAATAGTGTCTACATCATCAACAATATTATCTAATTCTTTTTCTAAAGCTTTAACTACTGATTTAAAATAATGTGGATTCAAATAATATAGTAAAACTTTTGCTTGCATATTAGGCTTTTTAGCTGCAACAACAAAATATTCTCCTACTAAATCTAAGGCTTTATTAATTGTTACAGCATCTTCTGTTTGTAGTCTATTTGGAAGACTATTAGCTAATTCAATAAATTTTTCTCTTAAGTTTATAGAATCTTCTATATCTAGTATTCTATTAAAATCAGTAACTATAGAGGAAATAATATCATTACTTTCTGTTTTAATTTCAATAGGTATAGATTGTTTTGGGACTTCTTTTTTAGGAACACTAATTAAAGCTAAACTTTGACTTTCCTTTACTGGTTTATTTTCAAATTCTAATATCCTACTTCGATAATTTTCTTTTAAAGAAGCTTTTAATTTTTCCAAAGAATTTAAACTTTCCTTGGATGGCATTGACCAAGTACTTCTAACTATATCATTACGAGATTTATATGTCAAATAAGAAGTTAGCAATAGACTGGTGCTAATAATATTTAAAGGACTCATACCCACAGAAAACCACTTTAAAACATTAATACCAATTAGATTCCCAATAAATAAGCCAAGTAGTGAAACTATAAATTTTGATGCAAAATATTTTAAAAAGTTTTTAAAAGCGTGATATTCTCCAAAAAACATCTTACTATCTACAATACTAATAATACTTTCTAACTCTTCATTATCTAAATTACTAAGATTAATCTTTTTTAGTAATTTTATAATTTTTTTAATATCGTTTGTTTCTATTATTTTTTTCTTTAACCATAAAAACTTCATAACAAAACCCCTTTAATTGGGATTTATTATAGCATATCCCCCACTCAAAGTCAAATTTCCATAATTTGCCACTTGTTACAAACTAAAGTTTGCTATATAATGTTTATGTAAGGGAGATTTAATATGGAAAATGTTTACTTAAAAAGAAATTTTATTTGTATTGATTTAAAAAGTTTTTTTGCTAGTTGTGAATGCTTAGCAAGAAATATAGATCCTTTTAAAGTTCCTTTAGTGGTTGCTAACCCTAATCAAGGTAGTGGTGCTATAACTCTAGCAGTTACTCCCTACTTAAAAAGTTTAGGAGTTAAATCAAGAGGAAGATTATACGAAATTCCTAAAAATATTAAATACACCATTGCTAAACCTCAAATGAACTTATATATAAAGAAAAGTAGTGAAGTTGTAAGTGTTTATTTAAAATATGTATCATCTAATGATTTACATATTTATTCAATTGATGAATGTTTTCTAGATGTCACAGATTATCTAAAATTATATAAAAAAACAGACTATGAACTAGCTTTAGAAATATTAGAAGATATTAAAAAAACAACCGGATTATATGGTACTGCTGGAATTGGTCCTAATATGTTACTAGCTAAAATTGCCATGGATATAGAAGCTAAACATAATAAAGATTTTATTGCTAAATGGACTTATGAGGACATTCCTCTAAAATTATGGTCAATCTCTCCTTTATCTAAAATGTGGGGTATCGGTCCTAGAATGGAAAAAAATTTAAATAAGCTAGGTATTTATAACATTAAAGATTTAGCTTTTTATGATCGAGACAAATTAAAATATAAATTTGGAGTTATGGGATTAGAGCTTTGGAACCATGCTAATGGTATAGACTTAAGTAGAATTAAAGATTACCGAAAAATAGTTGATAAATCATATTCTCATAGTCAAGTTTTATTTAAAGATTATAATGGAGAAAATATTAAAATAATCATTAAAGAAATGATTGAAGTATTAACATTTAGACTTCGCAAAGATAATAAAATTACAGGAGTTATTGGTTTTGGACTAAGCTACTCTAAAAATGTTGGCGGAGGTTTCTTTCATTCTCTAAAATTAGATAATAAAACAGATGATGAAGAACTTATTTATAAAAATTGTTTAATGATTTTAGATCGCTTTTATGATAATCTACCGATTAGAAAAGTAAGTATTTCCTATAGTGATTTAAAAACTAAAGATGGCGTTCAATTATCAATTTTTAATACACTAAAAGATATAGAAGAAAAAGAAGATATTAATAAAGCTTTAGATGAAATAAAAAACAAATTTGGCAAAAATGCAATACTTAAAGCTTCTAGTTTACTTTCTTATTCCACAATTAAAGAACGTAATGGCAAAATTGGAGGTCATAGTGCATGATAGATCGTGGATTCATAAAATGGCAACCTTTTAACAGTGTTATTTCTAGTAAAACTATTTTAGATAACACAAATAAAGAGCAAGCTTCTATTCCCACTCTATTTCCTGAAGAACAATTAATTTTAAGCGAACAACTTAAAGATGCTTTTTATAGTAAAGATAAAATAACTATTCTTTATTATGAAAGTGGTCAAATTAAAAATTTAAATACTTTTATTAGCAAATTAAATCCTAACACTAACACTTTAGAATTAGGAGGATTTAAAACTATTTCTTTTAATCAAATTTATTCTTTAAAAACAAAATAATAAAGCCAATTATGATACAAAAGCGTTGCTTCACTCATCCAATTATTTATTGGTTTATTATTTAAATAATAATTTTCAGGTTTTAAAGGCTTAAGTCCTTTTTTTAAATCTCTTTTGTATTCTTTATCAAGAGTATTTTTATGATATTCTAAATGACCTAAAATAAAGATTTGCTTTTTACCCTCTATGATGCATGGTCCAGAAATATTACTTTTACAAATTAATTTTAAATTTCGATTTTTTAAAATATCGCTTTCTAAAACACTATAATAACGAGATGTTGGAACTAAAAAAGTATCTGAAAAACCTTTTACTAAATTAGATTTATTAACAAGTTTATGCTTATATACTCCTGATAATTTATGATTATTTTTAATACTTCTTACGTTATAAAAATAGTTCAAGCCAAATTCCGCACCCCAACAAAGAAAAATGGTACTTTTAACATATTTAACCGTATAATCAAGAAATTCTTTTAATTCTTTAATAAAATTTACATCTTCATAATTTAAGTGCTCTAAAGGAGCTCCTGTAATAATCATACCATCATAATAAGTATTTTTAATAGCATTAAAAGATTTATATCTCTTTTTTAAAGACTTACTTTCCTTTTTTGTTTCTAAATAAATAAAATCTAAATCAACATTAAGTAAAGGATTAGTTAATACTCTAACTAAGTCTTTTTCTGTTTTTCTTTTATTAGGCATCAAGTTTAATACACCAATTTTAACTTTATTTAAAGCTGGCGTTTTTGTACTTAAATACATTATATCACCACTTTAATATATGATGAGACTTATTTAGTGTTACGCATTATTTCTAATATTAATTCATAATTATCATCGGTAGCAGCTTTATTTTTTTTAATCATCCCACATTTATCACAGCGATATACAATTTTTAATGTATCTTTTTTTCCTTTTTCAACATATATTGGCTTTAAAATACCATGACAAGAACATAACCTGTCTCCTGGATTGTCATCAATATGAATACTACATAAACAATTAGGACAATGATCTCTTGCTGTATAACTTAAAGGTTTAACTTCTTTTTTACAAACAAGGCAAGTAAAAGCTTCATCACGCATTTGAAATTTTTTAGTCTCCATTATTACTTTCTCCTAACCTTTTTTAAATATTTTAAAGCTAACAACATTTCTCTATTAATAATATAACTTATTTCTTCTTTTTTATTTTCCTCTAAATATTTTTTAAACTCTTTTAATGGCACATATTTTAAAGTAAAATCTCCTGTTCTTTCCTGATCATCTAAAAAAGCATGCTTTCTATTATATTTTTTATCTGTAAATATATAGTAATAATATATTTCAATACTCCTATTATTACCAATAACAGGAAAATCTCGTAAATAATATTTAATAGCAAAGTATGGTTCATAATCATCATGTAATATTAATCCAACTTCTTCTGAGATTTCTCTTATTAAAGCGTCTTTCAAAGTCTCATTTTCTTCTAAATGTCCTCCTGGAAATTGTAAGATATTAAAAGCTTCTCCAAGAAGTATTTCTTCTTTACTATTAATTATTAAAGCTTTAACTCTAATAACTCTATCTGTTATATCTTTTTCTTTTAATCTCCCATAATTATAAACTTTTATTTTCATAGTACTTCCCTATTATAGTTTACCTTAAAATAAAGATTTTTACTAGTTTTTATTTTTTTAGGTTTACATTTCTTGGCGATACCATTATTTTGTTTTAACACCTACAATCTTATAATTTCTTCTTTTAGTTCTTCTATTTCACCTGATGTTTTTTTAGTCATTTTATCAAAGAGATTCCGTAAATCAATATCATAACGATCAACTAAAGTAGGATCATTAAAAAATTTAACTAAAAGTCCATAATAACAACTATTATCACCATTAAAAGTTAAGTCATAATTTATAAAAATTGATATCATAAGTTCTAATAAATACTCTTTAATTCTTCGTCTATTATTACTATTAGCACTTATTATACTATCTTCATCTAATAAACAAATTGATTTACCAACTAAAATATTAGCACTATGATAATCAAAAAAGGTAAGTCCTTTATCTACTAAAAATTCATCAGTTCTAAGAATTTGATCCATATATTCTAATCTTCTATCAAATTCCACATAAGACTTTAAAGCATCTTTTAATAAATTATTCGCATTATATTCATACACATAACCTCTATGATCATGATATATACCAATAATACTAGCTAAATACTCCCAATTTAATTTTTTTAAAAGCTCTATTAATTTCTCTTTCTTTTTAGCACCATTTAAAAATGGCTTATAAACATATCCATCTAAAAGTATAGGTGCCATATGAATATCTTTACCTTCTTGATAAGGATTTCCTAATATTTTACCTCTTTCATGTAATTCATTATAATCTACATCTATATATGTCATGCTATTTTCCTTTCTAAAATCATTCCATCCTTAATATCTTCTGCAGGCCTATTATTTACCAAATGAGGAAAAAGTAATATTTCTTCTGTTGTTAAGTCTTCTTTTTTTATTGAAGAATTTAAAATAAGATTATCTGTAAATTCGCCTTTTTTATAACAAGATATTAAATACGCTAAAGCAAGAGTCCCATTAGGAGCTAATAAATCTTTAAATTTACTTTTAAACTTTTCTAAATTACGATAGCTCCAATTACTACCAAAATACTTATATAAATAATCAGCAATATTTGATAAAAATACAAAATCATACTGACCAGATTGATAAACATCAGGTACATTCAAAATATCAACATTTCTAAAAGTGATATTTACTTTACCTAAAGCCATTCTTAACTTATTATAATTTTCTTCACTTATTAAATAAGTATTTTTATAAATACTTTTTAAAGTTCCTTGAATATTAGTTAAAAGCATCTCAAATAAATTAAGCTTTTTTAATTTTCTTTTTTGAATATTATAATTATAAGAAATAATTGATTGCCAATATAAACTATAAATATAATCCATATTAGGCATTAAAGAGTTAATCATATCACTTAAATCATCAATAGATGTTGTAGAACTAAATAATTTTGTCATAAATGCTAAGTATTCTTTATAGTCAAAAGTTAAAATTGCGCTTCTTTTAATACCTAAAACAAAATATTTAGTAAGCCTATTTAAGTCAAAAGTATCAACACTTAAAATCCCATTTAAAATAGCATTTAAAGCAAAATCGCCACCTGCCATAACAGTTAAAGCACTGTTTTTACCTTCAAAATCTAATTTACTCATATAGCCATTAATATTTTCATTAGTTCCTGCATACACTTTCTCGTATGTTCCAAAAAAAGGTTCACTAATAAAACCATTTTTAACTTGATGATATATTAAAGTTTTAGTCGCTACAATATCCTCTTTCATCACAAAAACCCCTTTAATTAGAAGTTATAATAACACATTTTAATAAAATATGCAAATTTAAGAAAATACTTGCTTTTATAATAATTTAAAGATATAATTAATGAGTATTTTATGGCTCGTTGGTGAAATGGTTAACACATTGCCCTCTCAAGGCAACATTCATGGGTTCAAATCCCATACGAGTCACCAAAATGATAATAAAAGCTCTTAATTAAGAGCTTTTTAAATATAATAAATTGTAGGATTCCCTAACTCACACTTTACATAAACTTTTTCTTTTATTTCATTAGAAGCTTCATCAACTGATCCCTTATAGATAGGTTCAATATCTTTCAAATCTTTTAAATCTTTAACTTTGTCATACTCATAAACTTCAATATTCTGCAATCTACTCGTACCAATTTTTAAATATTCTTTTACTTCTACTTTCATAATAAACCTCTAATAAAAGTATAAATTATTAAATATAGACAGTCAATAATTATTTAGAAAAAATGCTAGATATATTCTAAAGCTTTTACACTACTACTTTGTATGGATTAAATTGCGTTCCATCACCTGTAAACTTGACATCTGAGCGTAAATTTATAACAGGTTTTATTCCAGCGTTTCCTGCATTTACATTCCAATATCCAAGAGCATTTGAGCTAATAATAAATTGCATAGCTATATTTTCAAAACGATATGGGGTTATAGTCCAATAAAGACCATCCGTTAAAAGAAAATTATTATTATTTTTATTTCCATAGGCTAATCCTGCATAATTTGCTTCATCTGCAGTTATTAAACCTACTGGATTTTCTAATAATTTATTACCTTGCACTGACTCTTTATATGTAAATAAATCTTTATTTATATTATTACATTTAAATGTAGGCTTAGATAAGTTAGAAGAAGTTCCATTAGAAGTAAGCCTAATATAGGCTCCATAATATGTTATCATTTTATCTACACCACCGATATTATCTATTGATAATTCATTAGAACTAGGAATTCTATCATTGCAAAATCCTGCATTTATATCTATATACTGCTGATATTCTTGCAAACCTGATGTTTCTATATACCAATTATTTAAAATATTATATATTGTAGAACCTATTTCTTCATCATACCAATAACCAACATATTTATTATTATCAAAATTAGCGCTAAATTTACTTACAACATCTAAAACTTTGCCTGTCTTTTGAGGTCCATCAACTTCTTTTCCATGATAAATTAAACGAATAGATCCATCACCATTTACTCTTATGATTCGCCAATAATACCCTCCAAATAAAAACCAGTTATCTAGAGGGTTACCAGCAAAATAATACGTTTTATCATAATCGTCAAAATCCACATAAATTGTATTTTTAGTTTCTTCCTCTATTACTTCGTTAAAAGTACCATCAAGTCTAGTTTTTTTATTAATATAATAATTCTGTAATAACTCTTTCATTGTAGTAGGTTTATCTCCATCTATTTTATCAAAATATAAATAACATTTATCGCTTTTTGATACTCCACTAAA
>JAMPHW010000002.1:145902-211504 GCA_023663235.1 Ruminococcus sp.
TATACATTTATTATAATTGTTCATATAATAAAAGTCAAGAAAAATTCCATTATTTTGTCATTAAAAACAATTATTATTTTTATATGAGAAAATATATTTGGTGAACTAACATGATATACAAAGAAAGACTAAAAGAACTTAGAGAAACAAATGAATTAAAGCAAACACAACTAGCTGATATCCTATCTATAAAAAGTGGAGATTATAGCCAATATGAAAGAGAATATACTATTATACCAATTAAGCATTTAAATTCCTTATGTAATTATTTTAACGTTTCTATTGACTATATATTTAATCTTACAGCAACCTTAAATTACAAAGATACTTCAAAAGACATAAATAAAAAATTATCAGGTCAAAGACTTAAAGAACTTAGAAAAGAAATAAAGCTTACTCAAAAACAATTTGCCAATTTATTAAACGTTAGCAATACAACAATATCCGAGTATGAATGTGGAAATAATACCATAGCTACACCTTTCCTATATACTATATGTACTAAATATCACATATCAGCTGATTATCTATTAGGTAGAATTAATAATCCTAAATATCTAAAATAGTATAAATTATTTGACTTTATACATATTATATATTATAATGTATTTGTAATTACATTGAATTTGGTCTTGGTCCGCCTTTTTTGGGACTGATGGTCAATTTCTTTTTTTATTTTCTTTTATATATTTTTATTAGCTTCCTATTCTTTACTAAAATAATAATGTTTACCCATTTCCTATTTTTAGATAAAAATATTAAATTTAACTGTCTAATAGCTTCTTTTATACTTAGTTTACTATGACTTATATCAAGTATAAAATTATTAGATTGATTTCTTTTTTTCTTTATTGAAGTATCTAAAGTATGTTTCCCATTACCATATATTTCTTTTAAATCCCAATATTCATTATTCCATAAGTAATCAGGAGTGACTATATTTTCTGGAACATTAATTCTAGGTAACATATATATTTTCCCACCAAAAGTACTCTCCAACCATAAAGCTATTTCTTTTTCTTCTAAAGAATAATCTAATATTACATTTTTTCCATCCACAAAATATCTTTTATTTTCGTATTCAAAATATAATCTATCCTTTACGATATGATTATTTGGTATAGCTTTTTCTATCATATCATTAGTTACATCTATAAACGCTTTTACATTACATACCATAACTCCTCTTTCTACTACTTTTCCTAACACACTTTTTCTATTTTAAATAAAAATCCAATAATTGTAAAGAAAAAGTGTTCGACAAATTTTGCACTCCCGAATAGTTTAATTTTTAATCTTTTTTTGTTATACTTATAAAGGTGATATTATGGAAGCTGTAGGCATTATTTGTGAATATAACCCTTTACATAAAGGACATATTTATCATATTGAAGAAACCAAAAAATTATTTCCAGGAAGAGCTATTATTCTTGTTTTAAATGGCTATTTTTTAGAACGTGGTGAAGTTAGTATATTATCTAAAGAAAATAAAACTAAATTAGCTTTAATCTATGGCGTTGATTTAGTAGTAGAGCTTCCCTTTATCTTTGGCAGCCAAAGTGCTGATATCTTCGCTGATGCTTCCTTAAAAATATTAAATTATCTGCATTGTAATTATCTTGTCTTTGGTAGCGAATGTAACAACATATCTTTACTTGAAAAAGTTGCTGATATCGAAAATACCCAAGAATACAATGATAAAGTTAAAGAATATTTAAGTACTGGTATAAACTACCCTACTGCCCTTGCTAAAGCTTTAAATATATCTGAAAATGTATTTAATCCTAATGATTTACTTGGTATATCTTATTTAAAAGCTATCAAGAAAAACAATTATAATATTAAAGCTTATACTATTAAAAGAACATCTAATTATCATGATTTAGATGAAAATAATGAAATAATAAGTGCTAGTAATATACGTAATAAAATAAAACTTAAAGAAGACATCTCTCTTTATGTACCTAGAAAGACTATTAATTGTCTTGAAAATATCACTTCAAATAATTTCTTTCCTCTATTAAAGTATAAAATCCTAACAGATAATGATTTAAGCAAATATCTCACCGTCGATGAAGGTATAGAAAATCGTTTAAAAGAAAAAATAAGACTAGTAAATAATATTGAAGAACTTATTAAAGAAGTTAAAACTAAACGTTATACTTATAATAAAATAAGTAGAATGCTAATTCATATCTTAATTGGTGTTCCAAAAGATATTAATAAACTAGCTAGTATTGAATATATAAGAGTTTTAGGTTTTAACAAAAAAGGTCGTGATTATCTTCATAATTTAGATAATCTAGATATATCATTAATACCTATTCCTAATACTAATACTTATAAGTTTGAACTATTAGCCGCTGAAGTTTATCAATTAATAAGTCAAAATAAAATATTAGAATTTGAAAAAAGTAATAAACCTATCTTCTTTTAGTTTATTACTTTTTATTTTATAAAAAAATATGATTAATTTGATATTCTCTTATAAATACTTAAAAATGCCATAACCTTTATTTATAAGTATTTACGATATTTTTATTTTCGTAAAATAATCACATATATTTTCATATTTCTTATATTTTCGCTTTCAAAAGTAGTAAATTTCAACAATTGTTTTATAACATTAGTTCTTAAATACTATATTTAAAAATACTATGGCATTCATAGTATTAGAATATAACCTTCATGAACGAAACTGTGTTGTATAACCACTAAAGTCTTCGCTATAATAAGAGATAGTATTACCACTTATTATGTAGCATGAAGCATATAGCGTTTAAAATAAAATTGTTATGTAATAATTTAAAAATTCTTATTCAATAAGGAACATATTATATTAAAATGTTGAATAATTTCACTATCTGATAAAGATGAGCAATCAATGGATATTCCAAATTTATTATCAAAACTGTTATCAATCTTATTTAATACATCATACTTATTATCACCAATTCTATATATATCAATAGTACAATCTTTATATTCATATATATTTAACTCTTTTTTATAATTACGTATTAAAGTTTCTAAATCAATATTAGTCATTTGACTTTTTGTAACATAGAATTCAAATTCAATTGAATTAATATTGAAACATATATCTCCTTTGTTCTCCACTGATATTACTGGCATATAGTATTTTTGTTTATAATAATTATTATTTATACTTATAAAATGATTATTATATGATTGAAGAGATGTTTTGTAGTGCAAATCATTAATTTTTTTGTTAAGTTCTTCAGCTTTGTTATATATATTATTTAAAATATTATGCATTTCTAAAATATCCATATTTAATCTCCTATAAATTTATCTATATTCATTTTATCATAAATATCTTTAATACTAAAGTATACATCTAATTTAAAGTAAATTTTAAAGAAGTAAAAAGTAATGAATTAAACTTAAAATTTTATATAAAAAACTAAAAAAGAAAGCTACTATTCTTCACTTTCTAATTCATTATCATCATTTATAATATCTTCCGCTACTTCTTCAGTAGTTTCTTCATTATCTTCAATATCTGGCATATTTTCTGCCACTTCTTCATCATCAGCAAGTAATTTATCTTCTAAGAATTCACTAGGTTCATCATCCATAAATTCTTTTTCTAAGAAAATATCAATATCACTGTAATCTTTAATACCAGTTCCAGCTGGAATTAATTTACCAATAATAACGTTTTCTTTTAGACCTCTTAGATAATCCACTTTACCTTTTATCGCAGCTTCTGTTAAAACTCTTGTAGTCTCTTGGAAAGATGCTGCTGATAAATAACTATCAGTTTCAAGTGATGATTTTGTTATACCAAGCATAATAGGTCTACCAGTCGCAGGTATTCCACCTCTTAAAATAACTGGTTTATTACCCTCTGTAAAGTCATGTAATGATACTGTTAAACCTTCAACAAATTCTGTATCCCCAGCATCAACAATTCTAACTTTATTAATCATACGTTTAACAATTATTTCAACGTGTTTATCATTAATATCAACACCTTGTAATTTATAAACTGCTTGGATTTCCTTTAAGATATATTCTTGAGCAGTAAGTGGATCAGTAACCGCAAGTAACTCTTTCGGAGCAATAGAACCTTCTGTTAACTTTTCACCTGCTACAACAGTATCTCCTACTTCAACACGAAGTTTAGTATTATAATTGGTAATATGTTCACGAACTCCAGCTTCATTTTCCACAACAACTTTATGTTTTCCGCCTTGATCTTCAATATGAATTACTTTACCGTTAATTTCAGATACAGTTGCTTTAAATTTAGGAGTACGAGCTTCAAATAACTCTTCAACTCTTGGAAGACCTTGTGTAATATCATCTCCACCAGCAACACCACCTGTATGGAATGTACGCATAGTAAGCTGAGTACCAGGTTCACCAATTGATTGAGCAGCCATAATACCTACTGCTTCTCCAGTTTCTACTAAATTACCAGTCGCTAAGTTTCTACCATAACATTTTTGACAAACGCCATTTTTCGTTTTACAAGTAAGAACACTTCTAATTTCTACTTTCTTAACACCAGCTTTAATAATTTTAGCAGCTATATTTTCATTTATTAATTCATCTTTATCAACGATAACTTCTTTAGTTTCTGGATTTAAAACTTTTTTAGAAGTATAGCGTCCAATAATTCTTTCACTTAATGATTCAATAACTGAGCCATCTTTATCATTTAATAAGTCATAAACTTCAACACCAGCGATAGAACCACAATCTTCTTCTTTAACAATTATATCTTGAGCTACATCAACTAAACGACGAGTTAAGTAACCAGAGTCGGCTGTACGTAACGCTGTATCAGCTGAACCTTTACGAGAACCGTGAGTTGATAAGAAGAATTCTGATACATTTAATCCTTCAATAAAACATGAAGTAATTGGGATTTCAACAGTTGAACCATCAGGTTTGGCCATTAAACCACGCATACCAGCAAGTTGTGTAAAGTTTGAAATAGATCCACGAGCATTTGAGTTCATCATCATGAATATTGGATTATCAAAATTATTAGCTGATATCTCTTGTAATTCTTTTTTAACTTCATCATTAGCTTCTGTCCATATTTCAATAACACTATTATAACGCTCTTGTTCAGTTATTAAACCACGTTTAAATTGTTTATTAACTTTTTCAACTTTCTCTTGAGCACTTTCAATAATCTTACCTTTATTTTCACTTCTTACAATATCCGATACAGACACTGTAATACCAGCAACAGTTGAATATTTAAAACCTAAATCCTTTAGTTTATCTAACATTATAGATGTTTCAGTTGTTTTATATCTTTTAAATACTTGAGCAATAATCCACTCTAAATTCTTTTTAACAAATGGTTTACTAATTTCCATTTTAGCAATTTCTTCAGGAATATTTTTACCCATTTCAATAAAGAATTTACTAGGAGTTATACCTTCAATATTTTCTTTAGTTCCTTCATTTATATAAGGGAAAGAATCAGGTAATATCTCATTAAATATTATTTTACCAGCCGTAGTAACTAAATATTTATTAGTTTGTTCTTCTGTAAATAATTTATATTTAAATGATTTAACTGGTAAAGCTACTCTTGTATGTAATGTAATTTCTCTACGCTCATAAGCCATTAATACTTCATTTGTATTTTTATATACTTTACCTTCATTAGGTTCTCCTGCTTTTTCAATTGTTAAATAACAGTTACCTAATACCATATCTTGTGAAGGTGTAACAATTGGTTTACCATCTTTTGGATTTAAAATATTACTTGCTGAAAGCATTAATATACGAGCTTCTGCTTTTGCTTCTTCAGAAAGCGGTATATGAACAGCCATTTGATCTCCATCGAAATCGGCATTAAATCCTGTACAAACAAGTGGATGTAGTCTTATTGCTTTACCACCAACTAATTTTGGTTCAAATGCTTGAATACCAAGTCTATGTAATGTTGGTGCTCTATTAAGTAATACTGGATGTTCTGTAATAACATCTTCTACAATGTCCCATACACATTCATCTCTAGAATCAATTAATTTTTTAGCTCCCTTAATATTATGAGCAAGACCTCTTTCAACTAGTCCATGAATTACATGCGGTTTAAATAACTCTAAAGCCATTTCTTTAGGAAGTCCGCATTGATACATTTTTAAGTTTGGTCCAACAACAATAACTGAACGACCTGAATAGTCAACACGTTTTCCAAGTAAATTTTGACGGAAACGACCTTGTTTACCTTTTAACATACTAGATAAACTCTTAAGCGGACGATTTCCAGCCGCAGTTATACTTCTACCACGTCTACCATTATCAAATAAACTATCTACAGCTTCTTGAAGCATTCTTTTTTCATTTTGAACGATAATTGTAGGAGCTCCAAGTTCTAATAGCTTTCTTAAACGATTGTTACGATTAATAATACGACGATATAAATCATTTAAGTCACTTGTCGCAAATCTACCACCATCAAGTTGTATCATCGGTCTTAGTTCTGGTGGAATAACGGGTAATACATCTAAAATCATCCATTCAGGTCTATTGCCACTTTCCTCAAATGCTACTAAACAATCAAGTCTTTTTACTAAACGAATACGTTTTTGACCTGTTGCATTTTCAAGTTCTTTTCTTAAATCTTCTATTTCTTTAGTTAAATCAACTTGGCTTAATAATTCCTTAATCGCTTCTGCACCCATTCCAACTTTAAAACTATCACCATATTTTTCATAATATGCACGATATTCTTTGTCAGATAAAGTTTGTTTTTTCTCTAACGGAGCAGTTCCTGGATCTATTACCACATAACTAACAAAATATAGTACTTCTTCTAAATCTCTAGGTGACATATCTAAAACAAGACCCATTTTAGATGGTACACCTTTAAAGAACCATATATGGGAACAAGGAGCAGCAAGTTCAATATGCCCCATTCTTTCCCTACGAACACGTGATTTTGTTACTTCAACACCACATCTGTCACATATTACATTACGATATCTAAGTCTTTTGTATTTACCACATGAACATTCATAATCTTTAGTTGGACCAAAGATTTTTTCACAGAATAAGCCGCCTCTTTCAGGTTTTAAAGTACGATAGTTGATAGTCTCAGGCTTTTCTACCTCACCATAAGACCAGCTACGTATTTTCTCAGGTGATGCTATTCCTATTTTAATACCTTTAAAATTATTAACGTCTATCATAATCTACACCTCTTCCCCAAAGCTTTCGTCTTCTTCTAAATCTTCTATTTCTTCCTCATCAGGTTCTTCATCGAAGTCCTCTTCAAATTCATCTTCTTCGTCATCATAGTCTTCATCAGGCATAAGTGGCATATCAGATTTAACTTCAATTTCGCCTTCTCTAATACTAGCTTCTGTATCAATTTCATCAATCTTTAAAGCATTATCCTCTTTATCCTCTTCTTCTTCAAGTTCTTTAAATTCGATTACTTCGTCATTATTATCAATTATTTGCATATCTAAACCTAAAGCTTGGAATTCTTTAATTAATACTCTAAATGATTCTGGAACACCAGCTTGATTAACAGTTTTACCTTTAACTAAAGCTTCATAAACTTTAACACGTCCTATTATATCATCAGCTTTAACTGTTAAAATTTCTTGTAAAACATGCGCAGCTCCATAAGCATATAATGCCCAAACTTCCATTTCTCCAAAACGTTGTCCACCAAATTGTGCTTTACCACCTAATGGTTGTTGTGTAACTAGTGAATAAGGACCTGTTGCACGAGCATGTAATTTATCATCTACCATGTGATGTAATTTTAACATATACATAACACCAACACTTATACGATGATCAAATGGTTCTCCAGTACGTCCATTATAAAGAACTGTTTTTCCATCATCAGCCATATTAGCTGTTTTCATTTCTTCTTGAATATCTTCCCAAGTTGCACTATCAAATACTGGGGTTGCATAATGTACACCTTGAATTTTACCAGCCATACCTAAATGTAATTCTAAAATTTGACCGATGTTCATACGAGATGGAACACCAAGTGGATTAAGCATTACATCAACTGGACGACCATCAGGCATATAAGGCATATCTTCTTCAGGTAATACTAAAGATATAACTCCTTTATTACCATAACGTCCAGACATTTTATCTCCAACTTGAATTTTACGTTTTTGAATAATATATACTCTTATTACTTTAGAAACACCTGCAGGAAGTTCATCACTATTTTCTTTAGTATAAATCTTAACATCATGAACAATACCAGCTGCACCATGTTCTACTCTAAGAGATGTATCTCTAACTTCACGCGTTTTTTCACCAAATATCGCATGTAATAATTTTTCTTCGCTTGTAAGCTCTTGTACACCTTTAGGAGTTACTTTACCAACTAAAATATCTCCTTCTTTTACCTCTGTGCCGATTCTTACAATACCACTTGAATCTAGATTTTTACGAGCTTCCTCTCCAACATTTGGAATATCTCTTGTAATTTCTTCTGGTCCAAGCTTTGTATCACGACAATCAATGTCATAATGTTCTAAGTGAAGTGATGTATAAACATCATCTTTAACTAATTTTTCATTAAGAATAACTGCATCTTCATAGTTATAACCATTAAATGTCATGAATGCTACAGTCATATTTTTACCTAAAGCAAGTTCACCTTTTTCAGTAGATGGTCCATCAGCGATTACTTCGCCTCTATGAACTGCATCACCTTTTTTAACTAATGGATGATGATTTAGGGCTGTTGAAGCATTTGTTCTTTCAAAATCTGCTAAATAATAAGTATCTTTTCCTTTAGCATTTTTAACAATTATCTTTTTACCATCAGCATATTCTACTACACCATCAGCTTTACATACAATAGTAGAGCCTGAATCACGAGCAGCAATATATTCAACACCTGTACCAACAATTGGAGCTTCACTTGTAAGAAGTGGCACTGCTTGACGTTGCATGTTTGCACCCATTAATGTACGGTTAGCATCGTTATATTCTAGGAATGGAATACAACTTGTCGTAATTGAAACGATTTGACTTGGAGCAACATCGACATAGTTAACATTTTCTCTTTTAACCATAACGTTATCGCCATTTAAACGACATAATATTTCTTCATTAACAATTTTATTTTTGTCATCTAATTTAACAGTTGCCTGACTAATATAGTAATCAGTCTCTTCATCAGCTGTCATATAAACTATTTCATCAGTTACTACTGCATCTTTAACTTTACGATATGGAGTCATTACAAAACCATATTCATTAATTTTAGCATAACCAGCTAAAGATGTAATAAGACCGATATTTTGACCTTCTGGAGATTCAATCGGACAAATTCTACCATAGTGAGAAGCATTAACGTCACGAACATCCATACCAGCTCTGTCTCTTGATAATCCTCCAGGTCCAAGGCTTGATAAACGTCTCTTATCTGTAAGTTCGGCAATTGGATTGATTTGATCCATAAATTTAGATAATTGAGATGAACCAAAGAACTCTTTTAACGCTGCTGTAACAGGTCTAATATTAATTAATGTTTTAGGTGTTACACTATCAATTTCTTGAGTTGTCATACGTTCTCTGATAACTCTTTCCATACGAGACATGCCAGTTCTAAAAACATTTTGAATTAATTCGCCAACTTGACGAACACGTCTATTTCCTAAATTATCAATTTCATCAGTATTACCAATATTATCATGTAAATTTAAATAATATGATACAGATGCATAAATATCAGGTATTGTAAGTCTTCTAACATCAATACTTTGATCATTACCTATTATTTTAACTACCTTTTCCGTATTTTCTTTATCATATACTAAAACTTCTTGAATTTTATCATACTCATCAAGTTCTTCATTAATTATTGTTTTTTTAACATTAAATCCATTTGCAAAAATAGGTTTAATTTCATCTAAAACTTCTTTAGTAACAACTGTACCTTTTTCTACTATAACTTTTTTACCATCTTTAATATCTTCTGCTAAAGTACATCCAAGTAAACGGTCTAATACATTTAATTTCTTATTAAATTTATAACGTCCAACTTTAGCTAAATCATAACGGAATCTATCAAAGAATCTCGTTACTAATTGGTTTTTACTACTATCAAGTGTTGCAGGTTCACCTGGACGTAATTTCTCATAAATTTCAATTAAAGCTTCATCAGTATTTCTTGTACTATCTTTTTCAATTGTATTGCTTAAATAATCATTTTCACCAAATACTGCATAAATATCTTCATCACTTGATAGGCCTAAAGCTCTTAAGAATGTTGTAACTGGTACTTTTCTTGTTCTATCAATTCTTACATACATTATATTACGAGCATCAACTTCATACTCTAACCAAGTTCCTTTATTAGGTATTACTTCTCCACTAATAATACGACGACCATTTTTATCTATTTCTCTTTTGAAATAAATAGATGGACTTCTAACTAATTGGGAAACAATAACTCTCTCAGCACCATTAATAATAAATGTTCCTGAATCAGTCATTAAAGGCATATCGCCTAAGAATATTTCTTGTTCTTTAACTTCACCAGTTTCGTGAATAAAAACTCTTGCTTGAACTTTTAATGGCGCAGCATAATTCACCATACGTTCTTTAGCTTCTTTAATAGAATATCTAGGTGTGTCAAAAGAATATTCCCCAAACTCCAAGGAAATATTACCAGTAAAACTTTCTACTGGAAACAAATCTTCAAAGACTTCTTTAATCCCCACTTCTAAGAATTCTTGATAACTCTTTTTTTGAATTTCAAGTAAATCTTGTAACTCCATTGTGTTTCGACTCTTAGAGAAAGTTCTTCTCTCTCTATGGTCTCCAAATTTTTTAACTTTATAAGCCACGATTTCACCCCAATATCTAAATTATTTGTGCTTAATTTTTTGCAAAAAACAATACGTCACCAATTTAAAATTATAGCAACGTTTTATTTTTATGTCAATTCCTTTTTGCTAGGAAAATCCCAAAACCTTTCTTTTTTTCTATAACTTCTATATTATATATATCCTTTAAAGCTTTCACAATACTATCCGATCCTTGATTTTTTCTTATTACAAACCATAATTCACCTTCGGGACTTAAATAATCTTTAGCCTCTTTTAAAATCGCTAAAACAACACTTTTACCCGCTCTAATGGGTGGATTAGTTATAATTAAATCAAATCTATCATTAACATTTTCATAAATATTACTTTCCTTAAATGTTACTTTAACTTTATTTTTACGAGCATTCTCTCCTGCTAGTTTTAAAGCTCTGTTATTAATATCTATCCCCATACCTTCAATATTTAATGCTCCTGCTATAATAATGCTTATAAAACCATACCCACATCCAACATCTAAAAAATTATTTATTTTCTTATTATTAAAGTTATTTAAAAAAGTTTCTACTAAAAGCTTACTGCCATAATCTATTTTATCTTTACTAAATACTCCATTATCACTTAAAAACTCATAAGAAGAATTACCATAAGTATATTTTATGATACGAAGCTCACTTTTTAAATTGGAGTTATTTGTGAAATAGTGGTCCAAGGCTATGTCCCCTTTTTTGTAATGTACTTTTAGTATAACAAAAATTTCGGATTAGTCAAGTTATATAAATACTTTTATGTAAAGAAAAAATTATCTTTTAATATAAAATTTGTTAAAAATTTACAAACAAAAAGCAAGTACCAAAGCACTTACCTTAATTAATTATCATTCTTTAAAGCGTTTTCTAACCCTCTAAATGGTAGAGTAGCACAAGTTTTCCTATTACCTTGTTTATATATATCACTATAAGCTATACCTTCATTTAAAATATCTTCATTATAATCTTTACCATCAGCCATTTGATAAAAGTTATTTATATAATCAAGTGCTTCTTCTTTAGTTTTACCAATTAAATTATTAATCATTACTGAAGTCGCTGATATACTTATCGCACAAGCCTCTCCTTCAAAAGCAATATCTTCTATTACATCATTATTAAGTTTAATATATATATCTAGGTTATCAATACAAGAAGCATTACGAGTATTAATTTTAATATAACTATCATCATCTATTCTTTTACGATTAGTTGGATGTATATAATTTTCCATAATTATTTCTCTTTTTGTTTCACTATCCATTTAAATCATCTCTTTTACTATTTTGTTATAATCACTAAGTAATTCTATTAAATTATCTATTTCTTCATAGGTATTATAAAAATATAAACTTACTCTAACCGTATTTGTTACTCCAACACTTGATTTTAATATTTTCGCACAATGGTCACCTGCTCTAACGCATATATTATATTTGTTTAAATAATAAGCAACATCTTGGCTAAATATTTTATTTACATTAAACGCCACAATTCCACTATCTGATTCAATATTTATAATATCAATATGTTTTATTGGTAATAATTTGTCTATTAAATACTTACGAAGTTTATGTTCTTGTTCTTCTATTTTATCATAACCAATACTTTCTAAGTAAGTAATCGCTGCTCCTAAACCAATAACCCCTGCAATATTTTGAGTACCTGCTTCTAATCTTGTTGGTAAAGGTTTTAAATACATACTATCAGGATTATCGAAAGACTCATTCATACCCCCACCTAAATTTACTGGTTCTAATTCTTCTAATAATTCTTTTTTACCATAAAGGACACCCACGCCTGTTGGTCCACACATTTTATGACCTGAGAATGCTAGAAAATCAATATCCGAATCTGTCACATCTATCTTTACATGAGGTAACATTTGTGCCCCATCTATAACTACAAAAATATTATTTTCATGGGCAAGTTTAGTTATTTCTTTAATCGGTCTAATATCTCCAATAACATTGGTTATACCTGCTATACTTATAACTTTAGTGTTTTCATTTATCGCTTTTTTTACATTTTCAATTGTAACGTAATGATTCTCATCTAATGAAATATAATTAACTGTAATTCCTAATTTTTCTACTAATCTAAACCAAGGCATAACGTTTGATGCATGTTCACTCCTAGTAATTAACACTTCATCTCCTGGCTCTAAAAGATTTGCAAAAAAACCATTAACTATAATATTTAAACTATCTGTTGCTCCACTTGTAAATATTATTTCTTCTAAATTCTGAGCATTAAGAAAATCTCTAACTATTTCACGTGTCTGTTCATATTCTTGATCTACTCTAAAAGATAAATCATAATCACCTCTATGAGCATTAGCAGAATAATTACTGTAATAATCATTCATTTTATCAATAACTACTTGTGGTTTTAAACTTGTAGCACTATTATCAAAATATATAATATCTTGTTTTAAAAGAGGAAAATCTTCTCTATTCATTAGTAATCACCTCCATCTTTATTAATTCTTTATAACTAGTTAAACTCGTAATAAAACTTATTTTAATTAATTTTTCAGCTTCTTTTTTAGATAAGCCCAGGCTTTCTAAATAAAATAATTCTTGTTTTTCAAAAGAACCTATCGTTACTAAATGATTTGCTATTACTTCATTAGTTAAAACTTTCATATTAGGACTTATCTTAATTGTATCTTTTTTGGTTATTAACCCTTTTAAATCTTCAACTAAAATATTATCAATTGTTTCTTTATCTATATTACCATCACATATTAAATCAACATTATCATTATCATTTTTATTAATAATCCTAACATGAGCTTCTACTTTGCTATTATTACCCTTCATATTAAGTGTTAAATGAACTTTATTTTGTCCACTATTAATAATAATCCAATTTAAATTTACTATATCATCATTTAAAACATTAATAACTAGATGTGTATCTTTATTTAAAATATTTACCTTATCAAAATTAAGAATAGATTTATCTTCTAAATTTAATTCTAAAGAATTGTTCAAATTATCATAATTATTTAAGCTAACTTTACCTTTTATATCTAATTTTAAATCTTTATTATAGGTTATCTCATAAGTATCATTCGTTAACTTTCTATCCTCTACCAATAATAATTTATTCATTTTTATCAGTCCCATTAATAACATTTGCCTCAAATCCTAAAGTTTCTATTTCTGTTACTAAAGATTTAGGACCACTTTTTATAATTTTACCATCCTTTAAAACTGAAACCGTATAATCATCAAAATATTTTAAAATATCTGCATGATGAGTTACAATTAAAATAGAAGGCTTAAACATCTCATAATACTTGCGTAATGATACTCCTACTGTTTTTAATGCATCAACATCAAGTCCACTATCTATTTCATCTAATATAATAAACTTTGGTTCTAACATGAATAAATGTAAAAGTTCATTTTTCTTTCTTTCACCACCACTCATATTAAAATTAACATCTCTATGCACAAAATTTTTAGGCAAGTTTATAATCTCACATACTTCATTTAATCTTTTATTAAATTTAAAAATATCAACTTTTTCTCCTGTTTTTTCGCCTAATGCCGTTCTTATTAATTCAGCATTAGTAATACCTTCTATTTCAATAGGATTCTGACTTAATAAAAAAAATCCTAATTTACTTATTTCATTTGTTGGCATATTAGTAATTTCTTGTTCGTTATATTTTATTGAACCACTCATGACCTCATAATCAGGATGATGCATTAAAACTTTACAAATAGTACTTTTACCCGTTCCATTAGGTCCCATTAAAACATGAATTTCTCCATCATTTATTGTTAAATTTAAATTATTTAATATTTCTTTGTCAGATGCTTTAACTGTTAAATCTTTTATTTCAAGCATTTTTACCACCAAAATAATTATAGCATAACTTAATAACTATTTCTAGCCTTGCGGTTTTAATAGACGAAGAAACGGTTTTTCATGAAATGTAGTACATTTTTCTTGTAATCTATTAATCATCGAATTAACATCTACTTTTGGATCTTGTGCTTTATAATTAAATGTCAATTGATAATCATCAGAAGCACTTTCTTTTAATAAAGTTAAATTTAAATTATCTCTTAACTCACTAATTTGATAAGATGCCTCAGTACCATTTTTAATACTTAAAACTTCAACTGTTTCAATACTATCAGAAATACTATCACATATTTCTAAAACAGTTTCTTCTTTTATATCATACGTTTTTTGATCAGGATAAAAATATTTAAAATATAATTGTTCTAAATCTCTTAAACTACTTCCTTCATGTAAAGAACTTAATATATCACTAGAAATAGTTCTTGTAACATCAATTGGAATTTTTAATGTAAACTTTTTATCACCACAAATTTTTGTTAAAGTTATTCTATGTTTTTGAAACTCCTGATATATATTTTCGCTATTTAAAGTCATACTTGTAAGAGTTAAAGTTATCTCATCAAAAAGATCATAAAGAAAAGTATAGATATCACAAGTATCTTTATATTTCTTATAAAGAATAATTTTATCATCATTTATTTCAAAAGTTAAAAGTATTTTGCCATAGCAATTTAAATTGACTATAGCTTTTTCTTCAAAAATAGTTGATTCTACTTTAAAATTAGAGTAATTTGTAAAATAACTTGCAATATTAAGACACGCTATAAAGGCATATTTATAACGTTTTATAACATTTATACTAGCTTTATCTAAATAAGTAATATTAAAATTTTTAAAGTTTCTCTCAAAAGAAAAATATATATGCATAAAAAGCTCCTAATCAAATATAGATTATATGTATAATTATTTAAAAAGTCAAGAAAAAATATGTTACTTATTATCTTGTAACATATTTAATAAATCAATTTTAAATTTATCTTTAGAAGCATTAGCTTTTGATATCATAATACCTTTATAAGTAGTAAGTTCACTCTTGTGTCCTTCAAGTAGGATTTCTGTAGGCGTTATAGTATCAAGCATTACAGTCCCCTCTTTTTTATATACAGTATAATATAATTTAACTTTACCATGAACTTGAGCAAACATTTTATCGCTAGGTAATTTAAGTTCGTATTTTTCAGTACCTTCTTTTTTATTAGTACTAATTAATTCACCAATAAATTTACCATTTCTTAAAGCTGGATAATAATCAAAATTAAGCTTTTTAAAAGCTAACATATTATATTTCTTTAAAGCTCTTTCTAATTTTTTAAACTCATTTTCATTAATATAATCTAAAACATATCCCTTCATAATTCTAACCCCCTATTTGAATTACGTATACATTATAGCATATTTTAATAAATTTGTCAAATCGGCGTTAAATTTTAAAGAAATTATCATTTTTTGTTGCATATTTTTAAGTTGTTGTTCTCCTTAGATTTAAGACTTCTATATTAGAATTATAAGTATTCAAATTTGCAATATAGGACTCCACTTTAAATTTAAGACCATAAACATCCCCTAATATTTGTAAAGCTATTCTAGTATTCAAATCTAAACATTCAAATTCATTTCTCTCTTCTAAAAAATAAGTATTATCCAAAAGAGAAGAATAAGCTTTATTTAAAATATCTAGCAAAGAAGTTAAAACTTCTTTCTTTATTTCTAATACTAAGATTGGATTATTTAACAATTTTAATAGTTCTTTAGTAGCAATACTAATAACATTTAAAGTAGAATTTGCCTCACCATTTTGGGCAATAATATTCTTAGCAACGCTTATATCTTCTAATAAATTTTTTTTACCCATTACATTTGGAACAAGAAGCGCTAAATCTTTTAAAATAAAATCTAATTCATTTCTAAAAGCTAGTTCAAAATCAACACTTAAATCTAAAACCTTAATTTTATTTTGATATTTAGCAATTAGTTCTTTTAATCTTTTATTATAAATATTCTTATTATTAGTATCTAATGCATTAATTATAATTTTTAAAGTAGATATATCTTGCGAAAGACTATAACCAGTTTCACAATTCAAAGTCAAATAAAAAACATAAACATATAAGACAGTTTCATAAAATTCATGTATTTTAGTTGTTAATTCTTTTTCTATCTTAGTAATACTATTTAAAGATAGTATTTCATTATTAGGAATAATTAATTTAGCTTCAATCCCCGCTAACATTTCCATAAACTTGGCAATAAAATTATTACCAGATATAAAATCCGCTATCTTTTTTATTTCTACTATATCAGTAGGCATATTATTAATTAATTCACCATTTAAATAACTTTTATAAGTGCTTATTTTTTGTTTTAATTCTAAAAGCATATCTAAATTATAAAAACTATTATCAAGTTTTATTAAGTCACTTAAAAGCTTAGCTCTTAAAGATGCTGGAGTATCATATAAAGTTAAAGATAAACTGTCATTATCAAAAATTGGTTTTAACTTTTTTAAACCCATCTCATAATTAGCCAGTAAAGTATCAAGTTCTTTTAATGTTAAATCCTTTGTAGTCCCTTCTAAAAGAGAACATTTTTCTTTAATTCTAACAACTAATTCATTAATTTCGTTATCAATTATTTTTTCACTTATATTCTCTTCTTTATTCATTAATCTTAAAAATTCTGGATTAGTAATCTCCTTAGTTCCTGTAACAGAACAACCAGTAGAATATCTTAAATCTATTTTTAAAACCATTTCAAGCATTTTTAAAACTAATTTATTATTATATCCTTGAAAAACAAAATTTGATACACAACCATCACAACTTTTAATAAGCCTTAAAGCTTTTTTAAAGTCAAAATTATCTTCAATACATATTGTAACAGTTGTTCTATTATGGCTTCCTAAAAAATATAAAAGATTAATACTATAAGCATTACTAAAAAAGATATTAAGATGTTTTTAGAATCATCATCCAAAACAAAAAGATAAGTAATCTTTTTTAAACTAGGAGGAAGTGTAATTTCCTTAATATTAGTATGACCGAAAGCATATTCTCTAATTATTTCAATCCCTATATTAAGACTTAATTTTTCTAGATTATGACATTTATAAAAGGCATTATAACCTATTTCCTTTAATGTACTTGGCATTATAACCTCCACTAAAGCAGTATTAGAAAAAGCATATTTACCTATTCTTTCTAATCCTTCATTCAATGTAACTTTTTCTAAACTAGAGCAATTATCAAAAGCACCATAACTTATCTCTTTTAAGGTATTTGGCATTATAACCTCAGTTAAAGCAGTATTAGAAAAAGCACACTCACCTATTTTTTCTATTCCTTCTTTTAAAGTTACTTTAGTTAAGCTTATTTGATTATTCATAAGAGCATAAAGAATTTCCTTTAATGATCCTGGTATAATTAAAGATTTAACAGTTATACTAGAAAACGGATTACTATCATCTTTTCTTCTTAAAATATCTGTTACCCCATCAGGAATAACAATATCTTCGCTAATTCCACGATATTCTAAAATGCACCCATCTACAATTAACCATTCATCATTATCTATAGTTAACATAAGTATCACCTTTTAAGTTGTTATTTTACCATAAAAAAAGCTAAAAAACAATTTTATAACTTATAGTTTATAGCTTCATTATAACTTCTTAATTCATTAAGATACTTTTCTAGATTAAATTTAATATCATACAAGCCTTTTAAAATCTGAATAGATACTTGCTGGTTCCAACTTAAACTACTGGTTATCTCATTTTCATGTAATATAAAACTATCTTGCATAATGCTTTGATAAGAACTATCTAAAAGACTAGAAATAGATGTAATAATATCCTTTTTTAAATCTTCATTAACTAAACTATTACTAAGTACTTCCATTATATCTTTAACTGTACCACTAATAGCACCTAGGGGTTTATTATTATCACTAGTTAATAGTGATTTTGCTTCACACAAATCACTTAACAATTCAGTTTTGTTTACAATATTTGGAACTAAAGTAGATAATTCTTCAATTAAAGGTTGCAATTCTTCTCTTAAATTTCTTTCAGTATTATTATCTACTTTGAGTCTCATCGCTTTATATGTATACCCATTTATAATACTATAAAACCTTTCTTTATAGATATTACAGTTATTAGTATCTAAAGATTTAATTATAGCTTCTAAAGAAACTAAATCTTGACCTAAGTTTGTAGATGCATCTCTACTTAAAGCTTTAAAAAAATTATTAGCTAATATTGCTTTACCACACACTTCATTTATTTTATTTTCTAATATTGTATCATAATCTATTGTAATAGCAAAATTAAATGCTAAGTTAAAGACATCGCTAGAACTTCGCATTATTTCTACTTCTATTTCATCCAATATTTCTATTAGTATTTCATTTAAATAAGGAATATTATCTTTATAAGTCATTACTTCACTTATTTTTTTAGATATATTATCAAAGTTAAAAGTTTCATTATTATTTATTATCTCGCGATATTTAATTATTTTTTCTTTTAAAGAAGTATAGCTTTCTATTCTAGTAAAATTTAAAAGCATAACATTTAATTCTGATAATAACTTAGCTTTTAAAGTTGCTGGTGTATCTGCTATCGTAAGCTTTATGTCGTTAGAAGATAAAGATTGGTAACTAGGTTCTAAAGCCTTTAAATCTTTTAAATATTTATTGATTAAACTATCTAATTTAGTTAAAATAGCTTGCTTATCTTTTTCTTCAAATACATTAGTTTTTTCTCTTATTTCATTTACTAAACTAGATATTTCAGCATCTACTATTAATGGCTCTTTTCTAGTTATTACTTTATCATCGACTAGATAATTATCTTCTTCCATATTAACAAAATCACTAATTTTTCTTAATTTTTTTAACTCTCTTTTATTATAGTAATTATAAAAAGTAACATGTAAATTAGAATTGTCTAACATTTCTTTAACTTCATCTATATCAAAATCATTATCAACAATTACTTTGCAATAAATATTTTTCTTTTTATTAATACTATCCTTTAATAATAAGAAAGTCTTAAAATGACATATTAAAGTAGTATTAGGATTAAAAGCATCATTACCAATATCGTTAAGTGATGTAGGTAAGTATACTTCTTTTAAATTAGTATCATAAAAAGCTAAATCCCCAATTTTTTCTAAACCATCATTTAAAATAACTTTTTTTAAATTGTGATTAAAAGTAAAGGCTGAATAACCAACACTTCTTAAAGAACTAGGCATAATAATCTCACTAATATTAGTATTTTTAAAAGCATTACCTCCTATAACACTTATTCCTTCTTCTAAAGTAACTTTGGTTAAAAGTTCATAATTAACTACAAAGTTTTTAGGAATTGTACCAACAGAGCCAGGTATAGTTAAAGATTTTATACCCACTCCTTTATTAAAATAAGTATAAGTATAAGAAAGTTTAAATGAAAAATTTTCATCAAAGCTAATTACGCCATCAGGAATGACAACATCTTCAGAGGTTCCAAAATGTTCTTTAACACATCCATCCACAATTAGCCACTCATTATTATTTATATTTAACATGATATCACCATCTATTATAATTTTATCATAAAAAAAGATAGATAACAATTATTTGACATCTAACTTGACAACAGTTACCCCCGGATTAAATATGTCCACATAAAAAGACTCAACGTTTTTATTTCTCTTTAAAAGTTCATGAACCCTTATTTTTAAAATATCTGAACTTCTCCCATGAATAATAGCAACTTCTCTATTTTGAAGCTTTATATTATCTCTTAAAAAATCCTCTACTAAAAAAACACAGGTATCTCTTGTTTCACCGTGTAAATTTAGCGTAGGCGTTTTACTTACTAGCATTTTCTACAGGAGAAACTGCCCCTCCAAAGCCAAACATATCTGCCAGTCCAGCTTGATTAATCGTGCTTGGGTCAGGTATTTTAAATGTTGCAGCATCAGGAATATCAGGAAGACTATCTTCTGGTTTAATCTCCTCTTGTTTTGGTGCCTCTTCAACTGGTGCCTGTATATTAAATTTTTGATTATAATAGTTGATGACTTCTTTTAAACTAGGAATTGATGGTCTACCACCCATTTTACCAACTGATAAACCTGCCGCAATATTAGAATAAGTAACAGCCTTTTCTATATCAAAATTATTAGCCATACAATAAGCAAAAGCACCATGAAAAACGTCTCCTGCTGAACTCGGATCAACAACCGTAGTTTTAATTCCTGGCATAACTTTAATCTCTCCATTAACGCAATATAAAGCTCCCATATTTTCTAAAGTTACTACAATATTACTGTTTGGATAACGTTCTCTAAGTCTTTTATAAACATTTACTAAACTAATAGAATTATTAAAATCTATTTTCATACCACTAACATTTTCTGCAAAACCCTTAGAACAAACAATATATTTAACATATTTACATAATTCTAATAAATCTCTATCTACTCTACCAGCATCAACAATACTAATCGCATTTGGAAACTTATTTAAAGCATTAATTGTTGCAGCATACTCTTTACCATCAGAAAATACAACATTAGGACTTATCGAATATTCATATTTTTTTAAAGGGGGTTGTAAATCTCCTACAACATCAAAACGTGTTCTAGTTCCAGCTTTTTTATTAACAAGTATAACTGAAAGAGATGTACCAACTTCATAAGAGGTTTCCATAAGTTCAGTTTTAACCATAGCTTGTTCTAATTCAGCTCTAATTTTAGTACCATAATCATCAGAGCCAACAACACCAGCATAATAAGAAGTTTCTCCCCACTTGCCTAATAAAAAAGCAACATTTGCGGCACTTCCTCCACCTGATTCAATTTTCTCATTTAATAAATATTTAGTGCCTTCAACAGGATAATCTTCTACAGGGCAAGTTATATCATAACTACTTCTACCAATGCTTAGTATTGTCATAGCCTTCCCTCTTTCTTTTCTTTTATATCATATCATATTTTTAAATAAAAATAAAGTCTAAAAAAGCAAGCGCCTTTTTAAACGCTCACCTTTTTTAGCAGTAATTTTTAGTAATTCCTCGGCGAATAGTAGAACCTACCATCTTTCCAAAATCCATAACAGTGGAAAAAAGTCTAACTACAGAAGTTATTAAGCTTGAAGATATGCCTCCTGTAACACATATTAATTCTCTATTTTCTATTCTCATAATTAGCACTTGTTTGGATGAATATAGCCATATATTACAGAAGCTATAAACACTACTCCTAAAACAATTCCTCCTATTACTGTTTTACTCATTCCACCATTAATATTAGTTAATTCTTTGTTATTAATTTGCTCTACCATGAATACTTACTCCTTACATTTTTTACTGCTTTTATAACATTTATAAAACTTATTACAAAACTTTTAATATAGTTAATAGTAGCACTACCGCCTATACAGTTTACTAAGTTTTCTCTACATAATTTTTCCATTACATATACTTCCTTTCTTAAAATATCTTTTCTTTAATTTTTTTAATTATTCTTTGTTTATTATAATAAAAATTCAAATTTATAATTTCCTTATCATTTAAAACTAAATTTGTTTTAATCGTTAAATCAAAATAACTTATTAAATTTTCTTCATCTAATTTTAATTCTTTTTTTAAAACTATATATTCCATATTTTTACTATTAATACTTATTTTATCAAAAGTTATATTACTAGGTATCATAACATTTATAAAACAATCACTATTGCAAGTAACATACCCTTTTGTTTGATAGTTGTCATAAATTCTTAATCTAATCATAATATAGACTAATAATGTGATTACTACTGTTATTAATAAAACTAACAACCATAATTTATGAGGTTTCTTTAATAAAAAAGCTTGTTTATTATTATACATATCTAATATTTAAGTCCTCAATATTAATAATTTTAGAAAAACAATCATCAACATTTTTGTGGGTTACATATATTAAAGTCTCGTTTTTATAATATTCGAAAATACTCCATAAAATTTCTTTTTCTAAATCTACATTTACTTCACTTAAAGCTTCATCTAAAATCATAATTTTTACTTTTTTAAGTAGTCCTCTAGCTAAAATTATTCTTTGCTTTTCTCCACCACTTAAATTATTTAATGAAGCATTAATATAAGAATTGTAACGATGTGGTCTTTTCTTTACAACATTTTCCAATTTACAAATATTAACTACTTTTAGAAATTCTTCTTCAGATACATTTCGATAGCAAATTATATTATCGCGTATTGTCCCTGTAAATAAACTTTCATTTTGTCCAATATATAATATTCCTCTTCGAATAGCATCCAAACTATAATCAGATTCACTCATAACATTTATTTTCAAATTTCCAGTATATTCATTATAATAACGGGTAATCAGTTTACAAATTGTACTCTTTCCGCAACCGCTAGATCCGCTTAATAATACTTTTTCTCCTGCTTCTATCTGAAAATTTATATCAGTTAGAATATTAGAAAACTTATTATATGAATAATCAAGATGTTCAACTGTAATACTACCATTATTAATAACTTTTAAGCCCTTTTCTTTTTGGCTTAATTCCTCAGGAATATTTAAGAATTCACTTAACTTATTAAAAGATGCTTTTAAATAATTATATTTAGGTAAAATACTTACTAAGTCTTTAATCGGATCAAATAAATATAATAAAACACTATTAAACGTTATAAGACTTAAAATATCAAAAGAACCTTTATAAACAAAGTATATTCCTAAAGATAAGATTGTAAAAATACCTATTTCATAAATAAAGCTTTTAATAAACTCCAAATTATTTAAGAAATTTTGCAGATTTAAATTACTTTTTAGCATTAAAACTAATTTATCTTCTAGTTTATAATAAAACTGTTTAATTAAATTTAAATTTTTAATACTAGTATTCATTTCAATATTTTCTACTAAAGTAGAATTAAATTCTGTTTCCATCTCAATATTAGTTTTAATCTTTTCATAAATTAACTTATTAAAAATTAAACTAACTATTAAATAAAGGCTAATTACTAAACAAAGAATCAAAAATAGTTTAGCATTTATAAGAAACAGGACAACTATCGTGCCCATAACCAAAACAATATTTAGAAGAACATTAGTAAATATTTCTGCAAGAAGACTTTTTATTTCACTAAGTTCTCCTATACGACTTGTAATTTCTCCTGTTGTACGGTTTTGGATAAAGCTTAAAGGAAGATTAAAAATATGAGCTATAAATGAAGTAAAAATAGAAACATCAATGTTTTTATTAAGATAGTTCAGATAATAATTCTTAAGATAATTTAAGACAACTTTAAAAAGAGTAATCAGTAAAAATAGGAGTGTTATGAATTTTAAAAAATTATAATCTGTTCCATCATTAATACTAGACATGGCTATTTGAAAATAAAAATTACCTATTATCGTCATAAACGTTAATAAAAAAGCTATGATTAAAATTAGTATAAAAAGTGTTTTATTAGCTTTCAGTAGATTAAAGAAAATATTGGAAATAGTTATATTTTTATCATAACTAACGATATTACTTATAGGTGTCATTAAAATCAAAATATTATCCCATATACTATTAAATTCTTTAATAGGCATTTTTACCTTACCACGAGCTGGATCCATTAAATAAACTATATCGCTTTTTATTTTATATAAAACGGCGAAATGCTGTAACCCATTTTTTAAATTTAAATGAACTATCGCTGGCAAGTAAATATTTTTATCATGAATATCTGATGCTCTAATCCCTATCGTTTCAAAACCATATAAATTAGCAGCTTTAATTAAGTGATAGGCTGTTGTTCCATTAAAATTAGTACAAGTATCTTCGCGTATTTTCTCAATCGGAACATAACCATTATAGTATCTAATAATACATGATAAGGAGCATGCGCCACAATCTTTTAAATCATGTTGTTTTACTACTTCAATCTTACTCATAAAATTTCTCCCTTCACCTATATTTATTACCACTATATCTTTTATTTCCTTTTTTTTATTACTAAAAGTATACATTTTGGTGAATTCATCCTATCATTCGACATAATTCGATAGTCTTATATGTTATACTAGCAAACTTAAGAAAGGAGGAAAATTTATGCAAGATGGGGTTTTGATTGCTAAATTAAGATGTAAAAAAAATATTACTCAAAACGAGATGGCTAAACTCCTAAAAATAAGTTTACCAGCATATAAGTTATACGAAACTAATCTTAGAGTTATGAAAATATCTGAATTAAATGTTTTAAGTAATTATTTTAATATTTCATTAAATACTTTATTAGGACTTTCAAAAGATTTTTCTTCAACTACAGAACAAAAGGCTGTTAATTATAAAATTTTAAAATATAATATAAAAATACTAAGAAGAAAAGCTAAATTAACTCAAGCTAGTTTAGCTAAAGAATTTGATATGTCTACCAATACTATTTCAAGATTTGAAAGTGAAACTAGACGTGTTGACGCAGTTTTTCTCTATAAATTAGCAAAAAAATTTAATATATCAGTTGATTTTATGTGTGGAAAAACTTTAGATAAAAATATTGCTTAACAAGTTAATACCCTATATATAATTATCTTAGGTAATATATATTTTTATATTACTTTTTAATTACAAAAAAAGAAACTAAATTAATAGCTTCTATTTATCTGATAAAACTTCATTTAATAATACTTCATCATCTTTAAATAAATCATATTTTTTAACTATAAATCTAAAGATTACTTTTAAAAGTGCTATACATGGAGTTGCAATTATCATACCAATTATACCAAAATAATGAGCAAATATTAATAAACCAATGATAATGGTTACTGGATGTAAATTAGTCGTTTTACTCATAACAACAGGTTGTAAAATATAGTTTTCTACTAATTGAACAACTACGCAAACAATTAAAACGGCAATTCCAGTTATAGAACCTTGAGAAAAGCCAACTATAACAGCCGCTGCTCCTCCAATATAAGGACCAATATAAGGAATTAAATCTGTTAAACCACAAAATAATCCAAATAACAATGATGCTTTTAAACCTATTATAGAAAATCCAATTGTATCACAAACAAATACCATTAAAGCTACTAATAAGGTTCCACTTATCGTTTTTCTTACTTCTTTTCCAATATCAGTCAATAATACTTCTATTTCATATTTATTTTTATTAGGCACTAACTTTAAGAAATGTTTTGCAATTGCATCAAAATCAAATAACATATATAACCCTACAACTAAACTTATTAAAATAGTTCCCAAACCAGAAAATAAGTTTCCTAATATATTCATAATAGAATTAGGTAAAGAATTAGTGAATTTAACTAAGTAATCCCCTACACTACTAAATAAATTATCTTTTAAATTAGTTAAATCTACTCCACTTATAGATATTTGATCAAAGAAGTTATTGGTAAACTCTTTAAATTTATCTAATATTGATGGCAAAGTACCAATAAAATCATTTATTTGCGTATATAAAGTTGGAATTAGTATTCGTAAAAATATATACATAAATAATAAAAATATAGAATAAACAATTAAACTTCCGACTATTCTTGGTATACCTTTTTTATTCATTTTGGTTACTATCGGATTTAGTAGCCAAGCAATAACAAAGCCAATAAATAAAGGAGAAATAACCGAAATTAAATTAAATAATAAATGCCAAACATTTAAATTTTTTAAAATTACTGTACCACACAAAATAATCGCTACAATCATCACAATATATAATAATTTCAAGATTTTTTTAGCTAAAGATACAACCTCATTTATTTCTTCATTATCTATTTCTTTTCTTTTCATATTATATCCTCATTAATTCAGTTTCTTTATCTTTAAAAATATCTTCCACTTTTTTATTATATGTATTTACAAGCTCTTGTATTTCTTCCATTTGTCTTTTTTCTTCATCTTCTGGTAATTCTTGATTCTTAATATCGTTATTAGCATCTTGACGAATATTTCTTAAAGCTATTTTAGCTTCTTCACAAATCATTTTAGCTTGTTTAACATAATCTTTTCTTTTTTCTTCTGTAAGTTCTGGAACTGTTAAAATAATTACTTCACCATTATTAACTGGTGTAATCCCTATATTAGCTTC
This sequence comes from Ruminococcus sp., assembly GCA_023663235.1. Classification (GTDB taxonomy): domain Bacteria; phylum Bacillota_I; class Bacilli_A; order RF39; family UBA660; genus Caccenecus. The sequence goes on from JAMPHW010000002.1 coordinate 172,737, forward strand.
ATTTATTGCTCTTTCAATGTCTTTTAACGCTCCTTTATCAAAAGGTTTTATCATTAAACTACGAGCCTCAGGCACTGTTATATTAGCTAAAGACACTATTGGTGTTGGAACTCCATAATAACTAGCATTAATCCCATTTAACATTGTAGGATTTGCTCTACCTGCTCTAATATTTAATAATTTACTTTCTAAACTTTCTATTGTTTTTAAAAATTTTGTTTCTATATTCATATTATTCCTCCTTAATTAAATATTATAACATCATTATAATCATTTTTTGTGCTTTTTACAAGATAACTTAAAGTTAAATATCCACTTTTATTAATATATATGGCATAATTATCAGAATTATCTAAATTATTTAAAGTATTAGCTATATCTATTTCTTCATCTTCTTTTTTAGCTAATTTTTCTTGAACTTCCATTTTAATTTTTGTCATATTAGTACTATAAATATCTAGTATTTCATCATTAGTTATTATTTTACCTGTAGATGTATCAAAGGTATAAGAACTACTTGTTAAATATTTAGAACCTGAAAAACAATCAAAACTATATTTATCTATTAGTATAGAAGCATAATCTTTATAAAAATATCGCGTATAATTTATGTATTCAGCACTATAAATATCATCTTCTTTATAAACGATTTCTTCTTGTTCCCCATCTTCTATTTCCATATCACTAATCTTTTTTAAATTTTCTTCTAAAGTATCCATTTCATCATTTAGTTTAGTCTCAATTCCACCTGCTTCTTTACTATTAATATTTATTTTAATTTTTTTAAATGAAATATCTAAACTCTCACTTTTTATTTCTTCATCTTCGAAATAAATATATTCTTCATTATCTAATATTTTTAAACTTTTTTCTTCAGGAACCTTTTCTTCTATATTACTATCTTTATCTTTTGAAGATTTAGTTAAATAATTAGTTAAAAAGAAACCACCTAAAGCTAGAAAAATAATAAAAAGCACAAATATTAAAGCGTATATTTTCCCTCTTCTAATATCCATAATAACTCCTTTATTCTGTTAAATAATCTATAAACATTGTTTTTAAACTATTAGTTTTAAGACCCACTTTTAAGTCTGTCCAATATTCTTCTGGTTTAGTACTACCTAATGTAAGTGCAGTTTCATTATCAAAATAAACAATATTACCATTTTTTATAACAATTAAAGTTGGTGAATAAATATTTTTAGTACCATCATCTAAAGTTAAAACATAATTACTAAGCTTAGCTACAATACTTTGATAAGTAGCGTTTTTATTATTTCTATCCTCATAAAAATCATAATATAGTATTTCTTTTATATTTGAACTCTTAGCAGCTTCATTTAAAATATTGGCATAATAACCTGTCCATTTATTATTTGGAAAACCCATGAAAATTATAGCATTTCCTCTTAAAGCACTATAAACATCTCTAGCACTCGCATAAACAAAAACATTATCACTGCTTACCATTTCATATTCTTGATCAAATTTTTCATTATCAATAACTTCTTTTGGTGAAAAATCAAGTGTACCTACATAAATGAAAGCGATTATTATTGAAATAAAAGCTATACCTTGGAATATTTTAATTAATTTCTTTTTCATATAAATCACTAATATTATTATAACATTTATCCTTAATTTAACTAAAGAAAAATCAACTTAATGTGTTAAGTTGATGTATATACTTATCATATATTTATCTAGGAGCAAATATTAAATTTAAATACTGTCTTTAGGATTTAACTCTCTTTTTAAAGTTACTTCTTTTGAACTTTTACCTAAACTTTCTGGCTCTACTAAATTATCACTGTATCCTAATCCCATTGTTTCCGCATTAGCTTGAGCTATAGCATCTCTATGTGATTGTTTGATCTCATTAATAGTTGGTAAGAGTCCTTCCTCATAAGATGAAATTAAAATATATCCATATACAGTAAAAACTTTACCCTTACTTTCTTCCTCTGTTATATCTTCATAAAGATGTATAGTTCTATAATTCTCACTTTCAAATCTAATTTGGTTAATTTCAAACATAAAACTAGGAATTCCAATAATAGCAACATATTCACCATCAATTTTTCCGATTCTATATTGATAAGAAGTAAACTCATTAAGTCTTTTTACTTCTTCAAAGCTACAATCATGTAATAATAATTTATCATCTAATAGATTAATTGAATCATGATCAGGCATAATTTTCTTTTTAAAATTAACTACAGCAAATCTTTCTCTTTCTTTATCTGTTCTTAATTTAGAATAATTTTCCTTTTCTTTGTCTGTCATTGGAATTAAAGCATCATTCTCTTCAAAATATCTAAACATTCTTTTTTGATCTAAAATCCCTTTAATTTCAGCACTAATTAAGTTAACGCCTGGAAACAATTTTAAAAACATTCTTAATACAGTTTTAATAACAGAAGCCCTTTTTTCTATTAATTCAATCCAAACTTCCTCATTAATTCTATAGCCTTTTTCAATAATCTCTGGTATTGCTTTTAATACATGTTTTACATAAATAGATTCCGAATACATAATAGTTACTAACTCTAAGAAAACTCCTAAAAATATATTCATATCTATCTCCTCCTCTTCACAATTAACGAATATTATAGCATAAATTTCTAATATATCAATACTTTTAATAATTTTTCATAAAAAAAGCAATAACCTTAGCTATCACTTTTATTTAAAATTTAGTTTCCTTTAATTTGATTCATTACTTCTTCAGCAAAGTTTTCACTTCTTTTTTCCATACCTTCGCCTACTTCAAAACGAACCATAGTAACTATCTCACTATTATTATTTTTAACATAAGTATTAACACTTATATCTCCATCTTTAATAAATGATTGTTCAGCAAGACAAATTTCTTTAAAGTATTTCTTAATACGTCCTTCAACCATTTTTTCAGCAATTTCTGCAGGTTTACCCTCAGACATAGCAATTTCTTTTTGAACTTCTCTTTCACGATTTACTACATCTTCTGGAACATCACTTTCAAATACATAAAGAGGCTTCATTGCTGCAGCTTGCATTGCAACATCTTTTGCAACTTCTTCATTATTACCTTTTAAAACAGTTAAAACAGCAATTCTTCCACCTAAATGAAGATATGAACCAAATACTTCATTATCATTTTTTTCAAGAACTTCAATTCTTCTTAATGATAATTTCTCTCCTATTTTAGCAGTTTTTGCAACTATTAAATCATTAATAGTTCCCTCATCACAAGATAATTTTAAAGCATCTTCTAAAGTACTTACTGTACTACCTAAAATAGTATTTCCAATAGTATCTATCATACTTGTAAATTCTTCATTTTTACTAACAAAGTCTGTTTCACTATTAACTTCTAGAATAACAGCACGATTACCATTAACATAAATATTGGCTAAACCTTCAGCGGCAATACGAGATTCTTTTTTAGCACTTTTTGCAATTCCTTTTTCTCTTAGCCAATCAATACTAGCTTCCATATCACCATTACATTCAGCTAAAGCCTTTTTGCAATCCATCATACCTGCGCCAGTTTTTTCACGCAAGTCTTTTACCATACTCGCTGTAACTTCCATTATAAATTCCTCCTTATTTTAAATTTTCTATTAATTCTTCTTTTTTCATAGTAGAATAGCCTTTTAAGCCTTGTTCTTTAGCTATATTTTTTAATTCTGCTAAAGTAAGAGAACCATAATCTTTTGCTTCTTCTTTTATAGAAGCTTTTTCAACTTTTTCTGGCTTTCTATCTTTCTTTTCTACTTTTCTATCTTTATAACCATTAAACTTATCATCTTTTGTAATTTCAGCTTTAGGTTCTTCTTTAATTAGTTCATCCATTGTCTTTGTTTCTTTAGATTTCTTATCTTCTTCAGTAACATAATCAACCATTTCTAAATTACGAGCTTCACAAATAGCATTTGCTAAAACTCCTAAAATAACTTTAACGCTTCTTACAGCATCATCATTACCTGGAATTACAAAATCAACATCATCAGGATCACAGTTAGTATCTACAATACCAAATACTGGAATTTTAAGTTTTCTAGCTTCTCTTATCGCATTAATTTCCTTTTTAGGATCTACGATAATCAACGCATTAGGAAGTTTATCCATAGCTCTAATACCTGATAAAATTTTATTTAATTTTTCATATTCTTTTTTAAGTCCTATAACTTCTTTTTTAGGTAACACTTCGAAACGTCCATCTTTTTCCATTGCTTCAATTTCTTCTAGACGTCTAACTCTTCTTCTAATTGTTCTAAAATTAGTTAAAGTACCACCTAACCAACGCTCAGTTACATAATAAGAATTACTTCTTAAAGCTTCTTCTTTAGCAACTTCTTGAGCTTGTTTTTTTGTACCTACAAATAGGAATGTTCCACCATTATCAGCGATTGCTTTAATTTCAGTATAAGCTTCTTCCATTAATTTTGTAGTTTTTTCAAGGTCTATTATATAAATATCCTCTCTTGTACCAAAGATATATTCTTTCATCTTTGGGTTCCATCTTTTTGTTTGATGTCCAAAATGAACACCAGCTTCTAATAAATAACTCATAGAAACTACGGCCATAAATTAACACCTGTCCTTTCGTTTTTACCTCTTAATACTTCAACATAAACCACCACTACTTTTAGGTAGCACTAGGAAATTTACTCAGTATTAATGTGTATTTGCAATTTATTTGCCACAAACATTGTACTATATATTATATAAAAATACAAGTTAAAAATGCTTTAAATGCTCATAATTTCTAAGAAACTAGCAATTTTGCAACTTATTTTGTTCTTTCATGATAAGGACTAATTCACTTATAAATGGACTTCTTTTATTCTCATCTTCATTATATAATAAATACACATAATTTTTAGTTCGAGTTAGAGCAACATAAAATAGTCTTCGCTCTTCAGCAAAAGGAATACTTTCCTCTTCTAATCTTTCCTTAAATAGGGCTTTTAACCAAAATGGATCTTTTATATTACTCGGGAAAGTATTATTTAAACCAATTAATATTACTTCATCACAAGTAAGACCTTTAGATTTATGAATAGTCATACCATCAATATCTATATCTTCATAACCTATAAAAGTTATTTTAGTATCAATTTCATCCCTAAAATCATTGTCTTTAAATAAATTATTTATCATGTCATTAGTTCTTGCTAAAACCATTATTTTATGAGTTGGATTTTCTTGATGAATTTTAATTATTAATTTTTTTAAAGTTTCTTTTTCTTCTTTATCTTTAAATTTAATAAATCTAATAGGATTTCTAATGATTTTATCAGAAACTAATTCTTTTTTTATTTGATCATCATTTTTCATAACAAAACTACCTGAATATTTTATAAGTTCCTCACTATTACGATAAGTTTTAGTAATTTTTAATAATTTAGCTCCATTAAAATATTTTTCAAAATTATATATATATTTAATCTTAGAGCCAGTAAAAGCAAATATCGATTGCCAATCATCACCTACTGCAACCACCTTAGAACTATTTATATCTGATATCTTTTTAGCAAATAAATATCTTTCTTTAGATATATCCTGATATTCATCAATAATTATATAATCAAATTGTAAATTATTACTATGCCCTATACTTTCCATGTATTTTAAAGCATAATAGAATAAATCACTAAAATCAAAACCATATTTCTCAGAATCATTAAATAATTTATCCTGATAATATATATAAAACTCATTAAAATAGCTAAACTCTTTATACATTAAAGTTTGAACTTCGCTAGGGCTTTTAGATATAAAATCATTTATTATATCTATATAATCACTTCTTCTTTCATGAGCTTTTAAAGTATCCACAAGATTATATAAAAAATCTTTAAAAGGATAAATTGTAGAAGCTGGATTATTGCTTAATATTCTATCATATATTTCTTCATAAGTTTTAGGTTTTAAAACAAAACCCATCTTTAAAAGTTCTCTTTTTAAAGTTTCTTCTAAATTTTCGCCTGGAATACGATCAAGCGCAATAAATCTCGTATTATGTTCTTTATGATATTGTTCTTTTTGTTTTCTATTTTTTTCATAACGAGCAAGCTCGTTATATGAAGAAGAATCATAATTAGATAAACCAAAATATTCTAAATATACAGGAAATCCTCCTAGTTCAAGCGTAAAATCTGGCTTATATGATTTATTATCACTAATTAATTCAGGATATATTTTTTCATATTCGTATTCTATTCCGTTTCGATATAAGAAATTAGCAATTATTGCTTCCCCTTTTGATTTTACTATTTCACCAGTTATCGTTTTAATATACTCATCATTATTTATATTAGCCTCAATTAAATCTTCAACAAATCTAGGTAAATCTTTTACTTCTAATATTTTATTTTTCTTATAATCTTTAAAATAATCATCAAAAGTAGCATATTTCTCATAATTATCTTTAAAATATTTGCCAAAAAGCCAAGGGTAACCTGTCTTATCTCGACTAAATATCTCCATTATTTCTTTTAGCTTCTCTTTGTAAGGAAAAATTTTTTCTTTAAAGAAATCAATAAATATTTTATTTCTTAATTCATAATCTATAACATAACACTTATGCGTTTTAAATATTTCTCTTATATAAGAAAATCCTAAAGAATGAAATGTCGTTATATTAGCAGATATTCCAAAATCAACTTTAATTCTTGCTTCTAATTCTTCTGTAGCTTTTTTAGTAAAACTCATAACGGCTATTTTAGAAGGATTTACCCCTTTTATATCAACTAAATATTTTACTTTAGAAACCATAGTAGTAGTTTTCCCTGTACCAGCTCCTGCAATTATCAAGGAATAATCTTCATCTGTTAATATTGCTTTTATTTGCTCTTTATCTAAATGAATATTATCATCTATTCCTTTATACATATTAAGAAAATAGTCTTTATATTTAATATAATCGTTTTCAACCACATTATCATTATATTTATTTAAATCGAAATTATTAGGTATTAAATTAGGATTTTCTGTCTTTATTTTATTATAAAGATTCGCACTAATATATTCATAATTACTTAACTTTCTATTAAACTCTTCAATCATAATATCACTTTCTTATTATAATAAGTATATCATAAATATATTTTTTTATCAGTAAAAAATTTATAATACTAAAAAAATGTAGTTACCCTACATTTTTATTTTAAATTTTATCTCTCTTATCTTTTTTAGTTTCCAATTTTCTAGGATTTTTAACAAAAGATCTCACTACAGTACCACAATCTAAACATATTATATGATATAACTTTTGCTCTTTGGTTGTAATTCTTTTGCTAGCAGGATAAACGTTCCCATATCCATTATGTTTAGCTTTAACAAATTCTTTTCCACCACAATATGGACATATTTCCTTATTCATTCTATCACTTCCTATTATAGTATAACACTAATTAAATTATTATTAAATAAAACTTAAGCTAAAAGATTACTAACATATTTAATATATTCATTAATTACATTACTCGTTTTACTACTCATTATTATATCTTTAGTAAGAGTTATATCATCGGTTATAATATTATCAACATTATAGTCAAGCATCTTTTTAATAGTTTCCTCATTATTAATCGTCCAAACATATAACTCTTTACCTGCATTATGAATTTCGCTTACTAATTTCTTTGTAACATTTGTGGCTTCAATACTAAAATGATCAGCTTTATCAAACTCCAAAATATTTCCATAAGCAAGACTCATAACATAAACAGTTTTAATATTTTTATCATAAGCTTTAACATTTTCAATAACACTATAAATTTGTGAAGCAATTATTGAGTCTTCTTCAAAATTTAGTTCTTTAATAAGATCTATAACATTTTTTTCAAAATCATTTTCTTTACCAGTTGGCTTTAGTTCAATATTTAGCTTCATATTATTAGCTTTTGCCCATACTATAACATCTTTTAAAAGTGGTATTCTTTCGCTATTAAACTTACTATCTAAAAAACTACCATTATCTAGATTTTTTATTTCCTCATAAGTTACTTCCCAAGTGTTTTTATTTAAATTCGCAGTTCTTTTTAAATTTGTATCATGCATAACAATAAGACTTCCATCTTTTATTTGTTGGACATCAAGTTCAATCCATTCTGCTCCTTTTTCTTTAGCGCCCTTAAACGCTGACATCGTGTTTTCTGGATAATCCAGTGAAGAGCCTCGATGTGCTGTAACTTCAACTTGTCTTAAATATTCAATATTAAGATTATAATCACCTTTATAAACACCATAAGTAAATAATATACCAATTAAAAAGGCAATTAAAGCTATACCTACTACACATTTCTTTAAAATGGTATCTATTCTTTTATGCTCTTTACTAGGAGTCACTTTTATATGATTAATCTTTTCTTGATTTTTGTTTTTACGAAAATAATATAGCGAACTAATCCCTGCATAACTTATAGGTGTTGCAAGAAGTCCAAAAACCACAAAAGATAAAGCAATAAAAAACCATATTATAGTTGTTAAAATACTTTTTAAAAGTAAAACTTTTAAAGCTTTATCAATCAAAATTATAATTAAAATACCTAATACAATAAAAACAATATAAAAAACAGAATAAACTACTTGAATAATAATTAAAGTTATCAAATCCATAATGTTATTGCCTAAGTTAATACTTTTTTTACGAGCTTCTCTAAAACTTACATCTTCTAAAACATAATAATGAAGCGAGTATAACCATCGCAAAAGTACTATTACTAAAAATATTATTATTAAGGCAAAAATAATAATGAAGGTTATATTTTGCATAATATAATCATTTATAAATTCAGGTATATTAATAGCACTAATAAAGCTAGAACCAATTCCAATATGTAAAAATGGAATAATAAATAAAACCATGATAGCTAATGGTATATTTTTATAATTAAACACTTTCTTACATTTGATTATAGATAATCTAATAGCATCAATTACTTTAATTTTCTTTTTATGATAAGAGCTATCTAATATAATTATAATATTAGTAATATCAAACATTGAATAGACAGTCATAATTAATATTAAAATTACGATTAAAATCACAGTTAAAGGATTAGATAAAAAGGCCCATACATTTTCAAGTGTTAAATATTTATATCCCGTTAATCTCATAATTAAATCAAAAGAATTCACAAATAATGGCACAAAAACAAGTAAAGATAATACCTTAAAAATCAACTCAAATAACACTAGACTTTTAAAATTATAACTAACCATACGCCAAATATCTTTAACTGTTTTCATATCATCAACACCAACACTTTTTAATATATATAATCTAACAATTCAGAAAATTCTATATAACCACTTTCTGAATTTAAATGACCTCCACCAGAAATCATAACTTGTTTAAGAGTTATAGTATCTGCAAATCCCTTTTCTACTTCATATTTTACATATGGATCATTATCAGAGTATAAACATACAATATCATCACAATAATTCTTAATATCTTCTAAATTATCACAATACATACTTTCGTTTACAGTATCATATTCATCATTTATCCCCAAATAATTGTTAAAACCGCAAACAAGTACTAATCTTTTAACTTTAATTTTATTCTCTATTAAAAACTTACAAATAAATATAGGAGCTATAGAATGTGCAAAAATAATTGTATTTTCATTAACTATTTTAGCATTAACATAAGTTTTTAAAAGATTAGACCAGTTCTCATAATTTTGAAAACCAACCCCAATTGGAAAATCTGGAGTGTACACTTCTAAATTTCTATTTTCAATTTCTCTTCTCAAGTATGGAAACCAATTGGAAAAAGGTGTTCCAAAACTACCATGAACTATTAAATAATTATTTTTCATTTTTATGTCTCCTTTTTTTCTATTTGCTTATTTTTATCTATATATTTATATGGAAGTGAGTTTTCATTACTAATTACCGATTTTCCTAGATTCTTTTCAATATCTTCTTTAGCAACTTTCGCAGCATGGCCACCCATTTTAGCTATTTTTTTATTTTGTTCTAAACCTATTGGCTTATGAGCTTTAGCAAGTTCTCGGGTAGCAATTTCACCTAAGTCAGTTAGGGCAATTTCAATATCAGACATGTTGTCTCTTAGAGATTCTTTTCTAATACCTTTAAATGCTTTATATTCACTAGCTTTCATTCCAGACCATTCTTTATATATTTCATTAGTAAGTATTCCATATTCAAAACTATTTGAAATGCCATTTTCTTTCCATACATCAGTCAGTTTATTTCTATCTAATATTCCTTTTAATCTAGATTCAATCCATTTGTCAGAATATCCTCTTTTACGATAATAATCAATAGCTCTTTTAATAGCAATTTCAGGGTCAAAAACTTCATCAATCCTTTCACTTCCTAAAGACGCAAGCCAAATTTTAAAAGGTTCAGCATTAGGACTTGGTACAGATTCTATAAGCCTTAAAATACCTTTAGTATCCAATGTGTCTGTTTTATAAAGCTTCCCATCAGAAGATTTCATTTTCAGTTGTCGACATTTTGTCGATAACTCACTTTTTTCTTCTTCAGTCATTCTTTTTTTTAATTTGTACCAATAGTCATTAGGGTTTTTGCTCTCGGTTAGAGTACTAATAACATCAACTACACTAAAATAGTAATCTTCTTTTTCACTATCCCAGATACTTCTTATTTCACTACCCTCAAATAAATTGGTAATTGTTTCTAATTTTTTTTCATTCATTTTTTCTTTCCTTTCTTTTAGTCTTCTTAAATTTCTCTAATCTATATCTCAAATATATCAATATTTTATTTTAGTGTCAAGGAAAAGAAATTCTGAATAAAAAAGCTAGAAAAAACATACAATTTACTAATTAATTTATACTTATAATTTCTAATTCTTCTTTTAGAAATTATCTTTATTTTTTAACTATTTTACAATCTTCCACCATTTATCCAAATATTTTCACCAGTAATAAAACTTGCATCATCAGATAATAAAAATAAACAAAGCTTAGCTGTATCTTCTGGAGTAGCAAATCTCCCTAATGGTGTTTCTTTTAATTTTTGTTGTATTTCCTCTTCTTTCCAGCCTTTTAATGATAATGGAGTAGGAGTAAATGCAGGACATATAGAATTTGCTCTAATATTTTTATCAGCATATTCTAAAGCTGTTGCCTTAGTAAAATTTATAATACCAGCCGCAGCCACACAATAAGCAGGTGACTCAGTACAAGGAACAACTCCTAAATGAGAAGAAATATTAACAATTGACCCTCCATTATTCATAAATTCATAAGCGTATTTAGTACAAATTACCTTTCCTAATAAATTAATATCTAAAACCTTTTTAAATTCTTCAATATTAAAATCTTTAATTAAATTATCTATAAAAGTACCAGCATTATTAACTAAATAATCTATTTTACCAAACCGTTCTTTTATTGTCTTAAACATTTTAATAACTTGATCTTCCTTGCTTACGTCACATTTGATTATTAATAAATTTTTATTATTTATCTCTTTCTCTAACTCTTTAGCGTTATTTTCATTATTACTATAACAAGTAACTACCTTTATTCCACTATCTAATAATACTTTAACAATCCCTTTTCCTATTCCAGAAGTTCCTCCAGTAACTAAAGCTATTTTGTTTTTCATTTTTCCTCCTAATCTATAACTATTTATACTATAACACATAATAAATTTAATTTCGAGAAAAATTAATGATTAATTTTAAAAGATAAAAAATAAACCCTATAAAAGGATTTATTAATTACCCCATTACTTCGCCACCATTATTATGAATTACTTGACCTGTAACATAACTAGAATCATCAGAAGCTAAAAAAATAAAAGTTGGCCCAAGTTCATAAGGCATAGCACCTCTACCCATCGCTGCGTTTGCTCCTAAAGATGGAATTTTTTCTTTTACCCAACAAGCAGGCTGCAAAGGCGTCCAAAAGAATCCTGGAGCTATCGCATTTACTCTAATCTTTTTTAAAGCTAAATTTCTAGCTAAAGCTCTTGTAAAGCCAACAATCGCACCTTTGGTTGTCACATAATCAATCAATTGGGGATCCCCATAAAAAGCTGTAATTGATGATAAATTAATAATTGAAGCCCCTTCTTTTAAATAAGGCAAAACTTCTTTTGTTAAATAAAACATTCCATAAACATTAACTTTCATTGTTTTATCAAATTGTTGAGTAGAAATATCCTCTAGACTATCTTGCTGATATTGTACTCCTGCGTTGTTAACTAAAATATCTATTTTGCCAAATTTTTTTAATGTATTTTCTACTATTTGTTTACAAAAATCTTTATCACTTATATCTCCTGATAATAATAGACATTCTCCTCCTAATTTTTTTATATAATCTTTTGTATCACATGCATCTTTATGTTCATTATAATATGGAATTACTACTTTAGCACCTTCTTTAACCATATAAATAGCTGCACTTCTTCCAAGACCACTATCTCCTCCTGTTATAATAGCAACTTTCCCTTTTAGCTTTCCGCTTCCCTTATATTCTGGATTATCAAAAATAGGACTAGGATACATTAAATACTCCATTCCTGGTTGTTCACTTTGAGATTGCTCTGGTGCTAATATCTTATACTTAGTGCTTTTAATACCTACATCATTAAAATAGGTATAATAATCATTTCCAAAATGATAGTCATAATTCATTTTTATTCCTCCACTATACTATATGAAGAAATTGTTAAAATGCCTATTTTTAAGATATTTTTCTTTTATTCTTAGAAATTATATTAGTTATCACAATAAATATAATAGCAAATATTCCTAAAATAATCATATTTAAAATAATTGGCTTTAAACTTTCTAAATTTATCTTTTCTAAGTTTACTAATATTTCGTTACTTTTAATAAAGTAATATGTAGGAAAAATATGACCTACAATTAATACAGAATTTGGTAACCACTCCATAGGAACAAACGCCCCACATAAAAAACTTGAACCTAAAGCAATAACATTTACAATTCCATTAATAGCATTTTTATTTTTTACAACACTACCAATTAAAAAGGATATTGCAAGCGCTACTATTGTAAATATAAATAAATTAATTATATATATAATCCCTCTAATACTAAACATAATATTTCCAACTAAAATAAAACTAATAACAACATAGATAAACCATAATAATAAACCAAATAAACTATTTGATAATAATAAATATCGATTTATTTTTTTATAACTAGTACTACTAATATTAGTTCTTTTAAGAATTTTTTCATCTTTAAAACTAGATAAAATTATCGCAATAACATAAACTAAGCCAGCTAGCAAACTATAACTAGTAAAATTATAATATCTACTCGCATTTGTAAGTCCTTCATTATCTAAATTACTAGTTAATTTTACTTCTATTTCCTTATCTAATGTTTTATTTATATTTTCAATTATTAACCTTTCATTATCTAAAGTTTCATTATAAACATTTGCAATATTAAGATACTTTTCTAAAATCATTTCGGCAAGCGAGGCATTATAATCACCTGTACTTTTTACTTCAATCTGCGGATTCTTTTTATTTAAAAAATCTATTCTAAAATCATCAGGAATATAAATAATATAATTTACATCCCGATAAAATAAAGCATCATTTATTTTCGTATCTTCTAAAACAATATCTTTTATTACACATTTATCTTCTAAATATTGAATTAAATTTTTAGTAATACCTAAGTTACTATCATTATTTATAATTAAAATATCTGGTTTATCAGCAACAAAACTACTATTTATATCATTATTCTTAAAATTAATACTAGCAAAAGAAACTAAAATAACAGTATACATAATCACAATAAACTTATTCTTATTTAATACTTTTAAAAATGTTTTAAATACTGTCATATTTTTGCCTCCTTAAACTAATTAATGATAATATTATCATAACACCAGAAAAAACTAATAAGCTTAAAATATTAAAATAAAATCTATCCAACGTATCATAATAATATAGAGAATAAAAAGCATCTGTTATCATACTAGCAGGGTTTATCTTATTTATTAAAGGCATACTTTTATCTATCATATATTTTATTTGAGGACCCATCATACCTGTAAAAAAACTTCCAAGCATTGTAAGAGCAATAATTATACCAACTTTAATTCCCTCATTCTTTTTTATTAAAGAAGCAACTGCAAGCCCTAAAGTTAAACCTGCTAAAGATCCTACTAAAACATTTAAGATAATTAATGGTAAATTATTTCCAAAATCTATTTTTAAAATAAATAACATAAATAGAAATAAAATAGTTACACCAATTAATTGAACAATAAAACTAGCTCCCAAACTGCTTAAAATTAAATTTCCTTTAGGTGTTGGAGCAATACTTACTCTTTTGCCCTTTTCACTCATATTAGCAAGCTTAGAGTTAATCGCCGTCACTCCAAGAATACCTCCATAAAGACAAGTCATTGCCATTAAAGTATAATATTCAATCATTGTATAACTAAGATTATTTACAGATATATCTTTTATATTAGAGGTACTATTTTCTTTTAAACTTAAAATTTCACTATAAACGTTATTATAAAAATTATCTAAATCTATATTATTAAAAGATACATCCATTTTACTATTTATAATATTACTTATCATATCTTCATTTTGAATAATTTCTTCAGTTACATATTTTATAATAGTGGCCTTTATTCCTTCTTTTTTAGTTACTATGGTAGGTGTATTTTCATTAAATACTATGTATCCGTCAATTTCATCTTTCTCTAACATTGGTTTTGTAATATCTTCAGTAATATATAAAGTATTAAATAGTCTATTCTCATCATCAACATCACTTAATTTTTCTATTACTTTTATAAATGATTTATTTAAATGATAATAATCATTTCTAACTACAACTAGATTAATAATATCTAGCCTTTCATTCGCTTCTATATTAGAAAAAGCCATATTAAAGAAAACACTCATAATAACGGGAAAAAGAAACGTCCAAAAAATAAGCATTTTATCTTTAAATAGAGTTTTCAAAGTATATTTAAAATTATGAATAAACATTAGTCTCGAAGCTCCTTACCTGTTAGTTCTAAGAAGACATCATTAAGGGTTGGACGTTCAGAAAATATCTTATTAAAAATAATTCCTTCTTTTCTTAAATAATCCATAAATTTAATTAAATTATTTTGTCCCTTTTTATATGTTACTTGCAATATATTATTTTCATATTTTACTTCATCAACATTAGGTAACATTCTAATATTATCAAGATATCTACTATCTAAATAATTTATTTCTACACTTACTTTTTCTTCAATATTAACCAAACTCTTTAATTCTGTTGGAGTACCACTAGCAATTATCCTTCCTTTATCTAAAATAATTACTCTATCACATAGTATTTCTACTTCTTCCATATAATGAGTAGTATATATAATTGTAGCCCCTTCTTCTCTAAGCTTTTTTATTCCATCTAAAATATTATTTCTGCTTTGAGGATCTACTGCTACAGTAGGTTCATCTAAAAAGATTAATTTAGGCTTATGAGCTATACCACAAGCAATATTTAAGCGTCTTAATAATCCTCCTGATAATTGTTTCGGTAAAAATTTTTGAAATTCTTCTAGACCAACCAATTTTATCGCATCCAAAATATAATCTTTTCTAATATTTTTATCACTAATATATAACCCACAAAAATAATCAATATTATCATAAACTGATAATTCATCAAAAACTGCCACATCTTGAAACACTACTCCTATTTGTCTTTTTATATCATAAGCATCAGGGTTCATCTCTTTACCAAAGATTTTTATACTACCATCTTGAACTTTTAATAAAGATAATATAGAATTTATCGCTGTTGATTTACCACTTCCATTAGGACCTAATAAACCTAATATTTCTCCTTCATATACTTCGAAAGATAAGTTATCAATCGCTTTTAAATTCTTATATTCTTTAGTTAAGTTTTTTACTTCAATAATATTTTTCATTTATTATTCTCCTTATAACCATTTAACATTTCTAAAACTGTAGTTTCCAGTAACTTTTCTATCTCTTCATCACTTATATTAATTGTTTTCGTAGCAACTAAACAAGCTATACCATGCGTAAAAATCCAAACTTTAATATGAAATTTCTTTTGTTCTTCATATGATAAATTAGAAAGCATTTGTCCCTTTTTTATAACATCATTTCCTAAATCATCAAGCATAATAAATTTTTCAGCATTAAAATTAGTTTCTTGCATAAATATCATTTTAAAGAATTCAGGATAATCTTTAGCAAACCTAATATAAGATAAACCCATTTCTTTATATGGCTTTTCTTTATTAATGCCACTTAACATATATTCCTGATACTTTTCATATATCTTTTTAAAAGCTTCATTTATTAACTCTTCCATTGAAGCAAAATTATGAAATATTGGTTGAACTGATGAACCTAAAAAACTAGCGATCCTTCTTGCATTAACATTCCTTAACCCTTCTTCTTCAATTATTTTACAAGTTATATCTATAATATCATCTTTTTGAAATTTTTTTATTGGTGGCATATTTCCTCCTTATACATAACGAGCGTTATATAACTGTTGTTATCATAACATATAAAAAGAAACTTGTAAATAAAATACAAGTCTTTAATTAAGAAATTACTTTATAGGGAGAGACTATAGTTCCATCGCCTGTAAAAGTAACATCAGAACGTAAATTAATTACAGGTCTTACTCCAAGAGAATTTCTAACTTCCCAAGCACCAAGATAATTATCTCTAATCGCAAAATTCCTAGCAGCAGTAATATTACTACTTGATGTATTATATCTTCCAGGAGATATAGTCCAATAGGCTAAACCATTGTTTAAATAATTCATAGAGGCTGCTGTATACGAAAATCCAGCAAAAATTGCTTCATCGCCAGTTATTAAACCGATTGGATAAGTCATTTTTCTATTTCCACGAACTGCACTAGTAACAGTAAATAAGTCTTCATATCTATTACACGTATAACTTGGATTTCCATAACGTATTCTAATATATGCTGAATAACGTGTTTCAGGTACATTTCCATAACCATTACCTGAAGCTAAACTTTTATCAACACAGAAACCCGCATTTTTATCAATATATTCTTCATAGTCTTTTAAAGTATTATTCTCATACCAATTATATAAATATTGTTTTATGGTACTATCATTTATATTTTCGTGGGTAGCTTCATATGTTATACTTCCAGCAGCTCCATACATGAAACCTACATAAGCATTATCATCACGATTTACATTAAAAGAACTAGTTCCTATTTGAGTACCTTCTCCTGTTGCATTAGATTCTGTTCCCTGATATATCATTCTAATTGTTCCATCACCGTTTATTCTGATTATTCTCCAGTAATATCCGCCAAATTCTACCCAGTTATCTGTTGGATTTCCTGCATAATAATATGTTACTCCATCATCATCTCTATCTGCATATATCTTTCCAGTTGTTTCTCCTTCTATTACTTGATTGAATGTTCCTTTTTTTCTATGTGTCATCTCTGTTATATGACTTAATATATAGCTTGCTGCACTTGTTGTTGCTTCTCTTCTTTTAAAATATAATATACATTTTGATGATTTACTTAATTCGGATATGATATGTTCTCCATATTTATTTGTTTCCAATATAACACTTGTATCTTTATTATTTTTATCAGACCCTTTATAACAATAACTATCACTTGTTAAGACATATCCTTTTCCTGGCATTGTAGTTTCTTTAGATTGTTCTATTCCATCTATATACATTGCCACTATATTAAAATCATATGGACTAGATATTACTTTACCTTCTGTTAGTGGAATGGATGCAGTCATTCTATAGTTTGCTTTACTAGTTATAAAAGTTACTGTAATAGTAAGTACCACTGCACTTATTAAACCACACAAAAAATATCTCTTGCTATTTCTATTTCTTTCAAATTTCATTTTTTATTTGCTCCTTATAATAAGCAAATCCGGATTATTTTAGAAATTTCTAGCTTATACACTTATTATAATATCCACTATAATAAAAGTCAAGAAAAATATACCTATTTCCGAATTAAGTTTTATATATTTTTGATATCATGAGACAATTTTATTGGTGATAAACAATGATTTATAAAGAAACACTTAAAAATTTAAGAGAAAAAAATAACCTAATGCAAAAAGAAGTCGCAAAAATAGTTGAACTATCTAATACACAATATTGTTACTATGAAAACGAAACAGAATTAATGCCTATAAAACATTTAAATACATTATGCAATTATTTTAACGTATCTTTCGATTATCTATTTAATTTTAACAATGAATTAAATTATAAAAACAGCACAAAAGATATAAATTTCATACTAGCTGGAACTAGATTAAAAGAAATTCGAAAAGAAAATAAACTTACCCAAGCAAAACTAGCTACAATACTCAATACAGTTCAGCCTGTTATAGCTAAATATGAAAAAGGAATAAACCTCATAGCAACTCCTTTTCTTTATACAATTTGCTATAAATATCATATATCCGCTGATTATCTTCTTGGAAAGATAGATACTCTTAAATATTTAAAAGAACAATAAACTCATTGGTTCATTGTTCTTTAAGCTCTCTTACTTTTATATCTTTTCTTACATTCTTCTATCAACTCTAAAGCTTCTTCTTTAGAATGATAATTACCCACTTCAACATCTATCTTTTGAAGCTTTTTATAGTTTTCGAAAAAGTTTTTTATTTCCTCTAATATAAATGATGAAATATCTTCTAAACTATTTATATTATCATATCTTGGGTCGCATGCTACAACTGATATTAATTTGTAATCTTCATGTCCATTATCAAGCATAGCTAAATAACCTACTACTCTTGCAGGCACAACACATCCAGGATATGTAGGTTCTGTTCCAATTACTAAAATATCTAATGGATCTCCATCATTAGCAAGTGTTTCATCTAAAGAACCATATTCTGCGGGATAACCCATCGCTGAATATAATACCCTATCTAATTTTATTCTTCCTGTTTCCTTTTCTATTTCATATTTATTCCTTGAGCGATATGGAATTTCAATTATCGCCTCAACTATATCATTCATATATACCTCCTAATTATATTTTAACATTATCTAAAGAAAAAATCCTCTATTTTGAGGAAATTTCTTTTTCGTATTGCATTTGTTCTACAATAAAATATATAAACATAGCACTTAAGAATAAATCAATAACGAATATTATCATATATAAGAACATATAATTATTGCTTTCTTCTTCTATCACATTTGTGTGGAGAGCTAAAGAACTAAGTGTACCATTTTTATTATTTAAAGAATTATTAGTATCGTTAACCCTATCATTATGATTATTAACATAACTTAAACTTACTGTCTCTTTTTCGTCTTCTACTATAGCATCATTATCTATCCAATCAACTTTAGCTTCCGCTATTGATATATTACCAGCAATATCCTGATACATAAATTTAAATGTACCATTTTTACTAAATGTATAAGTATTATTACCATTATTATTTAAAATAACAATACTATCAGAACTCTTTAAAGTTGCCACTACAGACTTATTAGTTTTACTATTAATATCATAAGTTATATCTCCTATAGAAGGCTCTTTTTCAATCCAATTAACATAAGCTCTTGCCGTTCCAATATTTCCTGCTTTATCCTTAAATCTAAATGTGAACTCTCCATTAGCAGTAAAAGTATATATATCACTACCATTTTCTAAATTGCCTTCTTCAGCATAATTATTTAAAATTGTTATATCTTCACTAAAATTTGTTAACCTAGCCACAACTTCATTAGATGTTAAAGAATTAACTGAATATTCTATTTCGGCAGTTGGAACAGTTTTATCAATCCAATTAACTGTTGCCGTTGTACTTCCTTTTACACCATTTTCATCTGTAAATTCAAAAGTAAATTCACCATTTTTATTAAATGTATAAGTATCACTACCATTATTATTAGTAATTGTTATATTAGTACTAGGATTAACTAGTCTTACAATAACATTTTCATTAATAAGTTCTGTTCTATTATAATAAATTGAAGCTTTAGGAGCTTTATCATTTGAAGCATCACGATATAAATTAAACATCGCTGCTGTAATAAAATTTCTACCATCACCATAATTAGATGTTGCCTCTATTTTAACATATAAAGCTTCTGTTGGTGTAAATTGTTCTTTCTTTAAATTAGCATCATCACTCCAAGAAACATTTTTGAGTTCTCGATAATTAGTACCATCTGTACTAACTGATATAATACCTGTTTTAATGCGGCCATTATTACTGTCTTGACTAGGAACATACTCTAAAGCACTTAAAGCAACTGGTTCTGATAACTTAATAATAATAAAACGATTAGTATCTTGACCATTTAAATTACTATGCCAAATAGTATTAATATTACCATCTATAGCATTTTTGGCATAACCGTTATTACTAGTAGCTTCACTTGATACGCTTTCAATAGCTAAATTAGATATAGATATATATTTTTCATTTATATTATTAGCTTCTTCAGTAAAGGTATATGTTAATGCTGGACTAGCTAAATTATCACCTGTAGCTTTTAATCTTACTTCTAAAGTCTTTTCACCATTTAAATCAGGTGAAGCATCTGTATAGCTTATCCAATCTGTAGTATCTTGATATCGCCATTCCATTAAAGAATTAACTCCAATTACTGTATTTTCTAAATCATTAGCATATAATCCTTGAGGTTTTTCTGAATCTTTAAGTTCTATAGTATAAATATTTTCCTTAGAATAATCGGTTTCTGTCAAATGAATTCTTATACCATTTTCACTTGTTAGACTAGCTATTTCATTATTATCTAACTTCTTTTTATTTTCACTTACTGAAATCCATGTATTACCACCATCTAAACTATACTCCCAATTTGGAATTTCATTAAAACGATTAGATAAAAGAATTGTATTAGCATTCACACCATCAAAATTGAATATAGCTATTTTCTTAACATAAACTTCTAAAAGAGATTCTGCTACATCTCTTACTTCTTCTTTATTACTACTAACAGCTTCTCTTAAAGCTTTCTCATGTAAATTACTAAATTTTAAAATATATTCTAAAGAAGTCATCTCATCACTTATTTGTCTTAATAAATCATGCATTGGAAGTGGATAATTTTTATAATTTTCTGTTATTTTTAAAGCTAAATCATACCAATTACTTTCTGTCTCATTATTTTCGCGATATAAATTAATTAAATTATACCAAGCATTAAAATTGATATTTTCAAGATTAATAACATCTTCATATATTTCTTTTAAAGTTTCTTTATCATCTTTAAATACATCAGCTAAACACATTAATTCTTGTGCTTTTTCATATTTATCATACTCATTTAAAGCATCTTGAGCTAAAATAATATAACTAAGAGGTCTAACATCATTAGTATAAGTAGCATAATCATATTCACCCCAAGAATTAAGCATACGACTAGCTATTTTATCAGTTCTACCTACTTTACTCCAATTAGAAACATCATTTTCTATTTTCCAATAACCAGCTCCATCATTATTTAAATTATAAGATAAATAAGAAGTATGTCCAGGTTCGCTAACTACAACTGAAGGTATACCAATAGAACCATTAATATTAGCTCCTACTTTTGATATAGAACCAGTTGTTCCGCCTTCTTCTAAGACAATCCAAAGTTTAGGATAAAGACCTTGGTTTTCAATTTTATAAGCACTTAAACTATATTTATCATCCCATTTTTTATATTCTGAAGATGAAGTATTATAATATTTCTTATCATAATAATTATAATTATTTTTATATTCTAAAAATTGATACGTTTCATTAATATTAGATTTAGTATAATTATTTAACCATTCTATTTCTTCATCGCTAATTAAATTATTCATTACTAAACGCATTTCTTCAACTGTTAAAGATTCAAATATTTTATTATCTAAACTATTACTTAAATATAACTTTTTATATACTTCATATCTACTAACGGCATCTGAGATTATTCCCTCATCTAACCAAGAATAAACATCTTCAGCATGTGTTAAAGATAAACTTAACATCATTGTTCGATATAAATCACCATAAGTTTTATTAAAATAAGTAGTATTTAAGTAAGTAACAGTATCTTTATTAGCGTTATAATAAGTTGTAGGAGTATAATCATTTAAATCACTTTTATACTTAGTATATATTTTGCTTAATATTTCTAAAGAATTAGCCATTTTAATATTGTCTTTATAAAGTCCTCCAGCAATATACATTCTAAGTGATTTTAAATCATTCATAATCCAATTAACTGTTTTTTCAATGTCTCTATCATAATTCATCATATATTCTAAATTATGATAACCAATACTTTTAATAAACTCTCTTTGTAATAAAGAAATCTCATACTCTTCTGACATGTTAACTTTGTTAGCTTCGTAATTATCTTTTAAATAAGTATCGTATTGTAGAACTGTTCTTAAATTACTCGTATATTCTTGATAACTATCTGATACCAATTTAGCATCACCATATATAACATCGATATTCCCATTATCATTTAATGCTTCTAACTTTAAATATTTAGCATCTTTAATATTTATTTTCACCTTTATAGCATCATTATTAACTGTTAAAGATTTTGAATCTTCATCATTTCTTAAAGTCCAATTACTCTTATCATTTGAAGTATATATATTAAATTTAACTTTATTAAGTTTACTATTACCACCTAAATAAGCCATAAAATAAGTGTAATTATAACCAGTTAAATCATATATAATAGAAGAATTAGCATCTGTAAATATTCCTTTTCTAAAAGAAATTTCTTCATCACCAATATTTAATACTAAATTATTATTATTAAGCGTTTTATCATAAGCAATAGCACTTTTACTATCATCTTCATATTTCATATCCGATAAATATAAATATTCACTTTTATCATAAGGTGTCTCTTTAACTGATGGCGTATCAGCAGAAGATATAGCAAAATAAAGAGGCATAAAAGCATTTAATATTAAGACAATAATCAAAAAAACATAAGTGCTCTTTTTCATTCTACGCCACCCATTCCTCTATCTTAATATAATTATAATGTATTTTTACAATTTAATCAACTTAATAACTTAAATTTAATTAATATATTCTAAATATCTAAGTAAATAATCCCAACAACCAATTTTAGTTGTTAAATCTTGATAGTTATTATTAATTCTAGATATTATATCTTCTTTAGAAAACCACTTTATATCTTGCACTTCCTCATCTTGTAATTTAATATCTTTAATATCTATATTTTTTTCTAAAATATAATATTCATTATAATGTCTATCAATTATCTTGCCTTTATTAATTTTTGATGTTGTCGCTCCGATAAAAGTTAAATCTTCTTTTTTTATATCAATACCTATTTCTTCTTTAGCCTCTCTAATTGCAGCTTGGAAACCAAATTCACCTGTTAAAACATGCCCTCCAGCCGTTATATCCCATAAATTAGGCCATAGTTTTTTATTTGCACTTCTTTTTTGTAATAAGATTTGACCTTGGGAATTAATTACAAAAACTACAACAGCTTTATGCCATAACCCTTCTTCATGACAAATATCTCTACTAGCAACCCTATCTATATATTCTCCGTATTCATTTAAAACATCAAAATTTTCTTCCATTTTTATACCTTCTTTTATCATATTATATCATATTTTTATTTTTATACATACTTATAAGTTTAATTTTTTAATGAAGTATATCTACTTTTATCAAACATTTGCCAAGGCATAAAATCTTTGCCTTCTGTATGACCTGATATCGCAAAATTTGTAAAACCTAAGTTTACCAAAATATCTTCACTCTTTTCTAGCTCTTTAAGTAGATTTCTAATAACACTTAACCAAATAAAATCTGGAATTTTTTGATATTTTAAAGGAATATATTTGCGAAATATTCTAGGGTTTAAACCAATAGATTTTAAAAACTTTATTCTTTCATTTCTTGATATTTTATAATTTATATCACTAATTTGATAAGTTTGATAATCTTTAAAGTTTTCAATACTAATTTTTCTTAAATCATACCAAGGAATATAATATCTTTCATGAGTACAAATACTTTTAGATACTTCTCTTCCATCAAAACCTTTTGATACTGCATCTATTATAACTGACTCTCCAATATTAACTCCAACGGAAATTCCTGCATAGCGTTCATACCTTTCTGATGATTTAGTATTTATATTAAATAAAACTAATACACCTTTATCATCTTTTTCTTTAACTTTTACTAAAGCATCATAAAAATTATTACTATTCCCAGCATTTTCAATTCCTAAAATAGGTTTTCTCCCTTTTAAAGTATCTACCCTATTTTGATCAAACTTATTTAAAAACTCTTTATTATTTAAATAATCTTCTTTGTTTTCTACAATGACTAATTCTTTAACTGGACTTAACTTAGGGAAAAAATATATTAGATTTAACATATCACTAGTTCGATAATATTGCATCATTTTTACTTTATCTTGAATATTATTCATATTTAACATAAGTATTACTCCTTATAAATACTACTTTTAATTATAGCATCAAAAAAACAAATTATAAATAGATTTGCTTAACTTGTTGCTTTAACATAGACAAATAATAAAAATAAACATACCATCATTGAAACAATACTAATAATTAAATTACCTTTATTTTTATCTAACTTATATTTATAAAAAAATTTAAAAGCATTAAACCCACACAAAATACTTACAATATCAAAAAAACATATATTTTTCTCTACTTTATAAATTAATATAATAACATATATAAATAGCATTCCATAAATTCCAAAAGATTTAGATTTTATTTTCTCTAACTTAAGCAAATTATCAATTGTCTCATCATATTTTTCTTGATATACTTCAGAATCTACTTTTTCACCAGCTAGTATATCTATAATTTTAACATCTAATATTTCACTTAAAGGTTTTAAAAGGGACATATCCATTAAGCATATACCACGTTCCCATTTACTAACTGCATTTATACTAACACCTAATTTTAGCGCTATATTCTCTTGAGTTAAATTTTTCTTTTTTCTTGACTCAGCTATAAACTTACCAATCTTTTCTTGATCCATAATCATTCCTCTTTTCATGAATAATATTATCACTTTTAAGCATAAAATTACACATACTAGAGGTTTAATTATATATTATCAAAAAATTTTCTACTTCAAACGAAACCTAGGCGCTTCATTTAAAAATTCTTTTACTTCACTACTAGGATTTGGTTCTAATCTTAATATTCGTCCCTTATCCACTACTTCATCTATATATATTGTATCATGAATTCTTACTAAAATTGGAATTTCCTCTCCACACCTAGTAATAGCTTTTCCTCTTTCAGAGTGATTTAAAACATGGCACAATAAACAATTATAATATTGGGCTCTTTCAATTTTTCCTGGTATATTAGCAAGATTTATTAAACATTGATTTAAAAAAAGCATTTTCATTTTATAAAGAGTTTTTCTATCAAATTTTTCTAAATTTTGATGTAAATAGTTTCCTAAATATATATAAGCTTTATTAGTAGTAAGTTCCAAATGTAATTTTTCTAAATATTCATTTAGTAAATTATTTGGATATAATCCTAAGAATTGATCCATTTCATTTCTATATTCTAGCGGAAGTTCCATTAAACAAGGATTATTTCGCAACAAATTAGACTTTTGACGTTTAGGTATTATACCATAATACTCAGTTCGTAAGCCAGCTTGATTATTCATCAAATCTTTTAGTGGATCTATCAAATACTGCCCACTATCCCCTTCAACAATTAAAGCATAATGTGGAACAAGCTTTTGATTAGTAGGAACAACTTTACTATTTATATCAAACATTTCAAAAACATCTTGATAAAATTGACATAATGAAAGACATATAACTTTCCTATCAACAGTGCGTGATAATGTTCTTACATATTCTAATTGAGCTTGGTCATCTGAAAAAAAGAATTTCAAATCACGTTCAAAAAACGGAGCAAGTCTAACATAAAGTGCTCTAATAATTAAGTCCTTAGGCCAAGCGTGATTAATATTATCTATTACTTGTTGTCTATCTTCCATATGTATTTCTCCTTTAAAGCTAATATATAATAACACAAAATCCATTAAATTAAAATAAAAAGCTTTAAATCAACACAGAGATTTTAATTATTATCTTTTAAACGAACTTAAGTTATATCCAATCCTCTACTTGCTTTTTTGAAAAATTTACTTGTGTACCTTTAATAGCTAACCCATCTTTAATTTCTGCTCCTACACATAAACTTTTTAATTCTTTAGGAATACTACCTAAACCAGATCCTTCATGCGTTGTAAAAGGCCTTACAATTTTACCATTCCAATTTAATTTTTCAAGCTGTGTTACCATAGGTTTAGGAAGATAATCCCAATATACTGGACTACCAATATAAATTACTTCATAATTATCAATACTACTTAAAGTATTAACAATTTCTGGTCTCAAATTATTTTCTATTTCTTCTTTAGCCTCTTTAATACAAGTATCGTAGTCTTTAGCATAAGGCTCTTTTTTTTCAACTTTAAAAAGATCTGCTCCAGTGAATTCTTGAATGTATTGAGCGACTACCTCTGTATTTCCCTTTTCAATATAGCCAACACCATAATTTTCATCAGCTCTACTAAAATATATAATCAAACTTTTTTTATCCTTATAATTCATTATTAATAGTCCTCCAAATTATTTACTTAACACTATCTGTAAATGTTTTAATGTCCGTTTCGGATGGTCTTGAAGAGAATCTATGTCCTTCTAACCATTTACCACCATTTGAAATACTCTCTAAAAGTTTGCCACTTTGTCCTAAACCACTTGATGCTGATGTACAAAATGGTATGACTATTTTTCCATTAAAATTATTAGCTTTTACAAATGTATCTACAGGCCATGCTGCTACTTGCCACCAAATTGGATAACCAATTAAGATTGTGTCATAACTATCCCAATTATCAACTTTTGTTGTTTTTAATTTAACATTTCGCAAGCGTTCATCATCATGTTCTTTTGATACTCTTGAATTACTATTTCCATAGTTTAAATCTTCAGAAGTATATTCATTTTCAGGCACAATTTCAAAAAGGTCACCATTTAAGTTTTTAGCAATTTTTTCTGCTACACTTTTAGTATTATTTGTTGCTGAGAAATAAACTACTAATACTTTTTCTGTTTTATCAGATGTTATATTATTATTTTCATTTTCTTCTACATTCGTTTCATTATCTTGTTGTTCATTATTGATATTTTCATTCATACTACTATTATCATTAGTATTTTCATTATTGTTAGATTTATTATTGAATAGGAAAAATGCTCCTATTCCAACTACACATATAACTACTAATGCTATTATAATTCCTATAATTTTCTTATTCATTATTTTTCCTCCTACTACCAATTCTTATTGTCTTTGCGACAATCTTCGTTTTGTCTTCTAGCTTTTACAGTATTATCAAACCATTCTACCATTGATGGATCTCAATGATTAAAGAATAAACTATCATTTGAATCTAATTTTTTAATTTCTTTCATATCTTCATCTGTTAGTTTAAAATCAAATACATTGAAGTTTTGTTCCATCTTTCAATATGCGTAGATTTACAAGCAATGATAACTCCCCTCTCTATTATTCATCTAAGAATAATAATTCTATCAATGCTCCAATAAACATAAAATATCGATTTGTTTATTTCTGTTGTTAAATTAGATTTTGCTTGATTGACTAAATTAGTTATTTCTTCAATCATTTTATTATTAACTTTTTCTAACATAATTTTTATCCTTTTCAAATTAGTCAGACGTGTCTGACTAATTCTTTTCTTTAAGTTCTTTATATTCTAATTACTTAGTCTTGCAATCAATAAAACTATTCATTATAAGTCTTATATCTTCCATCTTGCTTCTTGTTTCTAAATCATTATAATTAAATCTATCAATTAAAATATTTATATAATTATGATTTTTAACTATTTCATAAGACTCTTTAAAATTTAAATCAAATATAAAAGCCAATACACAAACCCAATAATCAAGCAAGGTCACTCTGTCATGTATATCTACACATTTCTTTTCTTTTACAGTATTATAAACTTTATAAGATAATTTAGAATCTTCCATATCCCGCATATTTCTAACTTTCCCTGGAAATATTGCTTCAATTTTTTCTTCTTTTTTTACCCTAAAATTATCTAATTTATCAGCATCTCTTATTATTTTTGAATGTAATAAAGCTCTTTCATCCAAACCATCTTGGATAGTTAATCTACTATGATTATCAATAGCTATTTTTATTATTTCATCATAACTTTCATCTTTGATAAAATTTCTAATTAAATTATCTTCAAATAACATTTTAACCCCATATGAAGCATGATCAAATTTAACACTATCAAACTGTTTTAAAAACGTTATTTCTTCAAATCTCCCTATATCGTGTAACAAGGCAATTAATTCTGCTAAATAAACATCATCTTCTGATAAATTTAATTTTGTAGCTATTGTTCTAGCATTATCAACTACATGATATGTATGAACTACCTTCAAATTAAAACCTAGTGTATCTTTATCTTCATATCTATTTAAAAAATCTTTAAACGCAATTCTAGCCTTTTGAATATCTATCATTTCTTATCACCTCATAAACATTTCATAATAATTATATCATAATTCCCACTTATTCTTTCTTAGTTTCAATAAAAATTCATTTAAAATTTCTTCAACAGGATATTAGAAAACACCACGAAATCAAGAAATCCTTAGAAATAAAGACTTTCAGAGCGATTTTCGTGCACCAAAACCTATTTCGCACATGTAAAATGTATGTACAAAATTATAAAACTACACTAATGCACCATCCCCATCACTAAATGGTTGATGTAATAATACTAAATCAATATAATCTGTTTTTAGTTTCTTTAAAGATTCCATAACTGATTCTTTGCATTTTTCATAACCATAATTATCAATCCAAACCTTTGTTGTAATAAATAATTCCTTTCTTGAAATACCACATTCAACTATTGCTTCTCCAACTTCGCTTTCATTAAAGTAACTTTGTGCTGTATCAATACTTCTAAACCCAACCTTAATAGCATCTAATACACATTTTTTGGTTTCTTCCTTAGGTATTTGATATACTCCAAATCCTAAGATTGGCATTTCTACACCATTATTTAATTTAACATATTCCATTGTTTCATCCTTTCCAAATTGACTTTTTTTCAATTTATACTATAATTATAAATGCCGTGGGTTACACACGGTCAAGTGCTTTTTTAAAAAATATAAAATTTTTTAACTTTTTATTGACTGTGTGTTACACCCATGTTTTAAAATTATTAATTAGAGGTGAAAAAATAACTAATATGAAAAATGTATATTCAATGAAAGAAACTTGTAATAAAACAGGACTTACCTATGACACTTTAAAATTTTACTGTAACGAAGGTTTAATTCCAAATGTAAAAAGAGATAAAAATAACTATCGTATTTTTGATGACAACGACATAGCTTGGATTAACAGTTTATCGTGTTTAAAGAATTGTGGGATGAGCATTATCGAAATGAAAGAATATCTTAATTTATGTCTTAAAGGAGAAAAAACTATTCCTGAACGAAAAGAAATATTAGATATAAAATTAAAAGAATTACAATATAAAATCGAGGAAATACAAGAAAGTATTAATTATATAAATTGGAAACAAAATTTTTACGATGATGTATTATCAGGTAAAACAAAATATTATAGTAATTTAATAGCAACCAAAAAAGATGACTAATATTATTTTAGCCGTCTTTTTAAAATTCTACAAACTCTAAATCTTTTTTAATATGCCATGATAACCCACTTACATACGATTTATCTTTTAACACCTTCTTATAATCTTCTTCTTTTATCTTATTATTTATATATTTATAAGTCGCTTCAAATAGTTCAATACCTATTTTTAAAGCTTTATCATATAATTCAAAAAAAGATTCATTACTTTTGATATTATTATCCCAAGGATTATACCAAGTTTTATGTTCCAAATTAAAAATTTTTTCATCAACTTTTGTTACATGCTGACTTAAATTCTCTAAAACTAAACTTTTATTAGGTGTTAGTTTATCAATCTGTCTAAATAATTTCTTTTTAAGTCCTAATTTATCTTCAAGTACATATTTATAACCATTATGAACTAGAAATAGACTTTTCTGATATTTTAAGCCGCCTTTTTCTATGTGAAAAACTTCTTTATAATTTCGGTTTAAAACCAGCATTAAACTATAATCGAATTTTATCTTCGGTATTAAATTATGAATTTTAAAATTCTTATATTTTTTATGTTCTCTATTTTCATACATATAAACATCTATTTGGGTCTCCATTTTATGATGTAACCCTGCATATTTTCTTGTTTCTGGCTTCCTTTTGTCATATTCACCAGATTTATACATTACAAAAGGATGAAATACACTATCTAATACATAATGAGTTAAATGACCATATAAAGCTGCTAGTACTGATTCTTCTTTCTCTAAGTGTTCTTCTTTTATTATTTTTATATAGTTTAAGAAATATATATCTGTATAATTTTGATGACATAAATCACCCATTTTTTCATGAAATGGTAATCTTTCAGAAGTAAAAAAAGGATCAAAACCTATAGTAAATAATTCATAAATATCAAGTTTGTTTTTAAAACTATTAGTTATGTTTTTTCTAACACCTTTTAATATATCTTTAGCAAAATAATTATGCGTTACTGACGTTGGCATAAACTTCTCTCTTTCTATTCCACTATTTTAAATAAGCAATAAACATTATACTATAATTTAAATATTTTTCTACTATTTTTTAGTTTTTAATAAAAAAAGTCTCAACTTTATTAAAATATGAATTTTAAAAAACCCTTATTAAAGGGTTTAAGTCAATTATGGTGTCCGCGATGCGATTCGAACGCACGACCTATCGCTTAGGAGGCGATTGCTCTATCCAGCTGAGCTACGCAGACATATTTTTATTTTACTACAAATTAAAAAATAAATCTATATTAACAATAAATAAAACACATTATTTCTAATGTGTTTTAACTCTTACTCTTATTAATGGTTGATAATCATTTGTTACTCTATTTTTATAGAATAATCTATTAGTTCTTATTTCTACTAATAGCTCTTTTATTCTTAAAGTTTTATTAGATGATTTTTCTACTTGCTTTAATATTCTGTCCCCTAAATCCATATCACCTTTAGCATAGCTTTCTTTAGCAATAAAAAGCATTATTAATATTTTATCTTCTGCGCTTACATTAAGAGCAGAACAAGCTTCATCAATCGTCATATTATGTAAATTAATTAACATGGCAACATCTTTAATTTTTTCTACACCATAGTAATTATCTAAATCATATTGAAAATCAGATTCACTCATATTAATATTATTTTTCATCTCTTCAGGATTTTCTTCTTTCCTCTTTAAAAGATTATTAATTAAATCAGTAAAATCATATTTACCTTTTTTTCTTTTTTTACTAAGCTCAGTTGCGATAGTAAGATAATCTATAGCTTTATAAAGATTACCTAAATAAAGATAAGAAAGTCCAATTCTCGCATATAAATGAGGCTTTACTTGACCTATATTTAAAAAGGCTGAATAATATTCTATAGCTTTCTCATATTTATGAGTATAAAAAGCTCTATCTCCTTCTTTTTTACATTCTCTATAGTTAAAATTAGGAATAAAAGTTTTATATTGCATAACTATTCTTCTATTTTCATCCTCACCAATATAAAAGAACTTGGTGTCTTTAAAATTCCTTCCAGCTTCCCTTAAATCGGGTATTCTAGCTGTATGCTTAGCTTTTAATATTAAAATATTACCATTAGCTATTAATTCTTCATGTTTTCTAGTTAAAAATTCAATATCTAAATTATCCAATCAAAATCCCTCTTTCTATATATATTTAAGAAACTATCTTATGTTGATTAGGGTTCCATGCAGGTGTACAAGTTAAAGATAATACACAATAATCTGTTTCATAATAATATTTATCATTCGGATTTATTAATATTGCATCTCCAACTTGAAATTCTATTTTTTCATTTTCAAAATGTAATACACCTTCACCTTCAAGTACATAAACTAATTCTTTACTAACTAAATTTAGAGCATAACCTTTATCAGGAAAACGTCCTTTAATAGTCGCAATTCCTAAATCAATATCACTATCACTAAAAGAATATTCTAATGTTTTACAAACTTCACTATTTTGGCCTTTTAAAGCTTCATTTTTATTTATATATTTCATTATAACTCCTTATAAATTATTAATTAAACTATTTAACTTATTTTCTTCTAAAGCTAATTTTTCTTTTTCTTGTTCTACCAAATTAGCAGGTGCTCGAGATACAAAGTTTTCATTACTAAGTAGTGTTTTTCGCTTATTAATAGATGCCTTTAAATCGTTTATTTCACGCTCTAAAGCTAACTTATCTTCTTCAGTGATAACTTTTTCATAATATATAGTTAAATCATAATCTTTATAATTAATATTATAAGCTTTAATACTTAATTCATCATTTGTCGTTTCATTTATTTTTAAGATTTTAGCCACTAAACTATAGTCTTTAGCATTATTATATTTTATAATAACACTCTTATCCATATGGTTTTCTTGATATGTTTTACGATATAATTTAACGAATTCTATCATATTGCTAATCTCTTCCATATCACTTAAATAAACTTCTTTTTTATTATATTTAGGATAATCACTTATCATAATACTATCCTCTACATTAGGTAACATACTATATATTTCATCAGTTACATAAGGCATAAAAGGATGTAACATTTTTAAAATGCCACTTAAAACTTTTTTTAGAACACTCTTAGTTGATATAGCATCAATATTAAATTTAGCAAATTCAATATAATTATCACAAAAATCATTATAAATAAAATTATATATTTCACTGCCAGCATTATTAAGTTCAAATCTATCCATATATTTAGTAACACTTTTAATAGTATTATTATATTTACTTAATATCCATTTGTCTACTTCTTGTAAATTATCAAAGACATCACTCTTTAAATCCTCAATATTCATTAAAACAAAACGAGAAGCATTCCATAGCTTATTTATAAAATTCCAAGTTGATTTTAAGTTTTCTTCATCAAATTTTAAATCCATGCCATTAGAAACTGCTGTAGTTAAATAATATCTTAAAGCATCAGCCCCATATTTTTCAATCATATCCATAGGATCAATTCCATTACCTAGACTCTTAGACATTTTTCTTCCCTCTTTATCACGAATTAAACCGTGAATTAAACAATACTCAAAAGGTCTCTTATCTAAGAATTCTAAACCTTGGAAAGTCATTCTATTAACCCAAAAAGGTATAATATCATAGCCAGTTACTAAAACATTATTAGGATAATACATTTTTAAATCTTCGGTATTATCAGGCCAGCCTAAAGTCGAAAATGGCCATAAAGCACTTGAAAACCATGTATCTAATACATCTTCATCTTGAACCCAACCATCTTCAATAGGTGCTTCCATACCAACATAAACTTCACCGTTTTTATACCAAGCAGGAATTCTATGTCCCCACCAAAGCTGTCTTGATATACACCAATCATAAGTTATTTCCATCCAATGATTCATAATTTTTTCAAATCTTTTAGGAACAAAATTAACTTTATTATTCTTATCTTGTTGATTAGAGAGCACTCTATCAGCTAAAGGTCTCATTTTAACAAACCATTGTTTAGATATAATTGGTTCAACTAAAACTCCACTTCTTTCACTAAAAGGAGCATTATGAGTAATATTTTCAATTTCTAAAAGTAAATCTTGCTCTTTTAAATCAGTTATTAATTTTTCACGAGCAATAAAACGGTCTAATCCTTTATAATCCCCTGCATTCTCATTCATTGTACCATCAAGATTTATACATTGTATTGATTCTAAATTATGTCTTAAACCTACTTCATAATCATTAGGATCATGAAAAGGTGTAATTTTAACACAACCAGTTCCTTTTTCCATATCAGCGTGTTCATCAGCGATGATCGGGATTAAACGATTAACAATAGGTAGTATTACATTTTTACCAATATATTTTTGATAGCGCTCATCATTCGGATTAACAGCAACTGCGGTATCACCAAAAAGCGTTTCTGGTCTTGTTGTTGCAACATCTAAATATTCTTCAGTTCCTTCTATTTTATATTTTAAATGATAAAAAGCTCCTGGAATATCTTTATAAATAACTTCTTCATTTGATAAAGCTGTCATTGCTGCTGGATCCCAATTAATTATTCTTTCTCCTTGATAAATAAGACCTTTATTATATAAATCAACAAAGACTTTACGAACTGCCTTAGATAAACCATCATCCAAAGTAAAACGTTCTTTAGAATATGCAAGAGATAAGCCCATTTTAGCCCATTGTTCATGAATATTATTTGCATATTCATCTTTCCAGTTCCAAGCATGTTTTAACCATTCTTCTCTCGTTAATTCTCTAGGATTAATTCCTTGTTCTTTTAGTCTTTTATCAACTTTAGCTTGAGTTGCAATACCTGCATGATCCATACCTGGAAGCCATAAAGTCTTAAAGCCTTGCATTCTTTTATATCTAATAATAGCATCTTGTATAGATGTATCCCACGCATGACCTATGTGAAGCTTTCCTGTAACATTAGGTGGCGGTATCACTATACAAAATGGTTCTATCGCATCTTTACTAGGTTCGAAATAACCTAAATCTTTCCAAGTATCATATTTGTTTTTTTCAACATCTAAATGATTATACTTTTTTTCTAACATAATAATTCCTCCTAATATAAAAAAGGTAATACCAAAGGGCGAAAATCCGCGGTACCACCTTTTATTTAACTTAAATTTATAACGCAAAATATTTTGCGGGGAAAAACCCAACTCCCAAGCAACCTTCAATTTTTCTCTTTACTCAATTTCCAACATCATGAGCTTTCTATTAAAGTTCCAAATTTACTCCTCTTGTTCTTCGTTTTTATGAATTAATTTTAACAAATAATATAATTTTTCGCAAGTATTAATTGTTATTTACTTCTAATTCACTACCATAATTATCAATTTTATAAGTCTTTTTAGCACTCTTAATTGTTACAATATAACCACTAGAATTCTTACTTACTTCATAATCATTCTTATAGTTATTTACATCAACACTTATTGGATTATATAGTTCAAAGCTTGGATCATCATACTTATGAATATTTAATCGATATGTTGCATCAATAACCACATAATAGTCATTTTCTAAAGTTATTGCTAAATATGCTGTATTATCAATTTTCTCATCATCATAGTCACTTAAATAATATTTACCATCATGATAAACTGTTAAATATCTACTGTTATAGCCTGTTATTTTATAAGTACTTGTAGCTACACTTGTTCCCGAATTATCTAACATAACATAGTTATTATTAGCATCTTTACCTGTAAAATAATCTCCAAGCTTAGAAAGTTCACTATAATTAAATGGAATAGCACTCTTAACATCTTTAGAAAGTCTAATTACACCATATTTATTGCTTTTATTTTTAGCCATAATATATGTATTATCTGCTTCTTTTTGAGTTAATTTAGATTCTTTTGTGTACACCCCAGCATCCACTTCTGCATACTTACTTAATGTCTTATTAGACTTTAAATCATATAGAATAATCGTTGGATTATTTGAATCTATTGAATCTTTTACAAAGACATATTGTTCATTAAAGACTGGTAATAATCCTAAATTTTCACTATTATCTTTTTCTATATCATTTTTACTAAAGAATGATTCAGTTGCAATCATACAATTAGTTAAAGAAGTAGTATCTTTAGTAACATTATTTTTGTTAGAACACATATATTTACCAATTAACTCTTTTTCTTCTTCATCTTTATAGAAATATAAAGCTCCATCAAAATAATTAAATCCTACTAAATTTTTACTCAAATTACCTTCATTAATACTAATAACTTGATTTCTCTCTAAATTCTTTTTCATATAATTAATACTTAAATTCTCACTTTCGAATTTAATATCAAAAGCTTTTTTAGTTGATAAGAGTTTTTTATCTTCATCATAAATATTGGTTGGAACATAAGACTCACTATCAAGCTCTATTCCTTCCTCATTAAATTTGTGATTTTCATAATCTTTAATATATAATTTATTATCATTTATAACCGCTACATAATCATCTAATAATTGAATAAAATTATTTTCACCATCAATAACTATTTCGCCATTATAATCATATACATTGTAATTATCGCTTATAACCATATATTTATCATTATAACTTTTAATCTCTAAATCTGATGCTTTACTCTCTACTTTACCATCTTTAGAATATATATAATATTTATTACCTGTTTTCGCAACTAATTTAGCATCTTTACTTATTTGTCCTAAATAATCAAAAGTAAAATCTACTTTATTAGAAATACCACTATCATTTATTGTTATTGCTCCATATTTGTTATGTTCATCTTTTACTATAACATAATCAGAATTACTAAAGCCTTTTACTAAAGTATAGCTAGCTTCTACCTTTTCTTCTAAAATATTATAAAGAGTAATTATTCCATCATTTTGTTCTTTATTATCATAGATAAAAACATATTTAGAAGCATATATTGGTGTTCTTCTATCTAAATTTTCACCATCTTCATAAACATACTTTTCTTTATCAAATTTATCTTCATTACTAAAAGTAGCTACATAACATAAATTCTCATTTTTATTTTCACATGTATAACTACCAAGTTCTTTCTCATCCTTATCTAAGAAAGTTAAAGTACCATTTTTATAAATATAATTATCTTTTTCAATAATTACTAAAGGTTTATCTTCTTCTACTGGTTCTTTATTATCTTTTTTTAAAACTATTACTAAAACTACAATAATAATTATTAATAATAAAGCTCCCCCTACTCCCATAATTATCTTTTGCTTTTTAGTTAAAGGTTTACGTGGTTTCTTTTCCTTTTTTTCTTTTTTCTTCTTAGATTTTGTTTCTTCTTCTGGTTTTTCTTCACTAATTATAGGAGTTATAGGAACTTTAGGTAAAGTTATAGTATTTTTATTTACCCCTTCCATTTCAATATTTTCAATAGGACTTGGAATATCATTAATATCAAATAAATCCATTGTTTTCTCTAAATCATCATACTTCATTAAAGACTCTCCTTTATTATTAACAGTAGTATATCATAAATTTAAAGAAGTTTCTACCCGATTTATAATAAAAATGTTTCTTTATAGTAGCTATTTAATATATTATTTTTAAATTATGAAGTGACTACTTTATAGGGATTAAACTTAGTACCCTCACCTGTAAATTCTGTATCTGAACGAATATTAATTACAGGCCTTATACCATACGCGTTTGGCACGCTGTTGCTCTGAAGAAAGCCAGAACCGTACACAATGAACACGTTAGCACCAACATCGTTATACCAAAATGGAGATATTGTCCAGTAGTGCTGGTCTGTATCTAAGAAATTTCCAATCGATGATGCTCCGAATACCATTCCTGCGCATGCTACTTCGTCTGCTGTTATCATTCCGACTGGATTGGCTAACTTTTTATTACCCTTGTTAGATTCTAAGTACGTATATAAATCTGAATTATTTGAACAACTTAATATTGGTGTTACTACAGCTGAACTAACCGTTGGATTGTTTCCTCCTGGTCTTAATCTTAGATGCGCACCATAATATGTTGTCACAGTTCCTATTCCGCCGCTACCATTTCCTATATTTAATCCATTTATTAATGTTGGAATATCTGTTGTACTTGGCGTTCTATCTCCACAGAACCCAGCATTTTGCTCTATCTTATCAAAATACTGTGAACCTTGTTTTATATTTGAACTTGCAAACCAACTATTTAACTCCATATATGCATTTGATGGAATATTTATATCGTTTTCTAATATATATCCTACATACTTGTTATCGTTATATTCATCATTAAAAGTAAAAGTATTTTTATCTTCAACCGTTATTTGTGTTCCCACTCCTGTTTCGTTAGGTTCTGTACCTTGATAAATTAACCTAATTGAACCATCACCATTAATTCTTATTATTCTCCAATAGTATCCTCCAAATTCAACCCAATTATCAAGAGGATTTCCTGCAAAATAATATGTTGTTCCATCATCATCTTCAGCTTCAAATATCATGCCATATGTTGTCTCTCCATATGGTACATTAAAATCTTTATTTTCACTTGTTCTTTTTGATTTATATTTATAATGAGTATTTAATAATTCACTCATTGTTTTTGCATTTTCTGGATTTTTTTCTAAATACAATATACATTTAGAAGATTTACTTATTCCACTAAAAGAATGGTTACCTAGTTCATCAGTATAAACCCGAGCATTACTATCTTTATTATTTTTATTTGTACCTTTATAACAATAACTATTTTCTTCATTTATTTTATAGCCACTAGGTATTATAGTATTACTATCTTGTTCTACATTATCTAGATATAAAGCTACAATATTTATATCATAAGGACTAGCAGTAACTTTACCTTCTGTTAGAGGAATAGATGCTGTCATTCTATAATTAGCTTTTGATGTTATAAAAGTAACAGTTATAGTAAGTACTACTACACTTATTAAGCCATACAAAAAATACTTTTTGCTATTATTCTTTCTTAATTTTTCTATTTTCAT
>JAMPHW010000002.1:211604-219768 GCA_023663235.1 Ruminococcus sp.
GAAATTTCTAGCTTATACATTTATTATAATTGCTCATATAATAAAAGTCAAGAAACTTTTTGCCATTTTTAAACAATATAAAAATTATCTATCAGTCATGAGAAAATATACATGGTGAATTAATATGATTTATGGTAATAAATTAAAAGAATTACGAGAAAATAAAGACGTATTACAAGAAGAATTATGCGAAATATTAAACATTAAAAAATCGGCATACAGTCAATATGAAAGCGAGTATACAATTATTCCTATTAAACACTTAAACTCATTATGCAATTACTTTAACGTTTCTTTGGATTATATTTTCAATCTTACAAATGAAATAAATTATGATGACTACTCTAAAGACATTAACAAAAAATTATCAGGTGAAAGACTAAAAGAATTTAGAAAAGATAATAATTTTACTTTAGAAAAATTAGGTAAGATTCTTAATATAAGCTATGGAACACTAGCAGGTTACGAAATAGGTCGAAGAATAATTGCTACACCCTTTTTATACACTATATGTTCTAAATATCATATTTCGGCTGATTATCTTCTTGGAAAAGTCGATGAACCTAAATATTTAAAAAAGCTCTAAAAATTAGAACTTTAATTATTTAATTTAACTCACTAGCTAACTTTTTTATTTCTTTTATAGGCAAACCTGTTACTCTATGAATAACAGGTATTTCTATCGTTTCTTCAAGCATTGATTTAGCTATTTTTATTTTTTCTGCTTCTTTGCCTTGAGCCACTCCAATAGTTATGCCTTCATCTTTTCCTTGACTAATTAAATATCTATCATTGGCAAAAAAATCATTTACCCACTCATCTTCTGAAAATTCTTTCATCTTTTTAATCACTTCTCCTATCATTTTATCTTTATTTGCTAACTCCTCTAATTCTTCTTTGGTGCTTGCATTTAATAATTTTAGCCATAACTTTAACCTTTTATTAATATTAGTATATCCAACTTTTTTAATATCGTCAAGATTTACTATATACATCTTTAATAAATCTGGAACTACTTTATCATTTAAATTTTTACTATTAGTTATGTAATAATCTTTTATATTATTAGATTTATCTCTATTTTTAAATATCCTACTATTTCTTATAAAATTAATTTGAATTACACTTCTTGATTTATCATATGTTTCTCTCTGTTTTAAACTCTTATTTCCATATATTTTACATAAATATTGACTACTCTTACGTTCTTCATTTTCTCCATACTTATTGTATACTTCCATATTAATAAAATTACCATTTTTAAGTTTAACTAATACATCTACTTCATAACCCTTTTCCAAAATAGTTTTTATATCTAATTTATGACTATTAAAGTTTTCTAAATTATCAAAATAGCCTTCTTCTTTATTATGAAAAAAACATTCTAATAAGTCTTTTGTATACTTTAAGTTTTCATAAGTTCCAAAAATATATTTAAAAACTTTATCATTAGATAAATAATAAAAAGATCTTTTTTCTTTTGTATGCATTAGAAGCTCTCCTTTCATTAAAATATTTTTAGTATAACATATAAAAAAGAAGGAATTTGTCAAAAAACGTCGAATATTTTATAAAAGATTTATAATTTTTATTTTTAACATTTAGTTTACAGCTTTTATTAAATTATATATAAAAAGTAATGTCTTTTAAGACACTACCTTTATTATAGATAGATTATAATTCAAACTGTGAATTATAAAGCTCTGCATAAAATCCTTTTTTAGCCATTAACTCATCATGATTGCCTTGCTCTATGATATTGCCATCTTTCATAACCAATATTAAATCGGCGTTTTTAATAGTTGATAAACGATGAGCTATAATAAATGAAGTTTTACCTTTAGTTAATTTATCCATCGCTTTACTAACCAATTCTTCTGTTCTTGTATCAACATTACTTGTGGCTTCATCAAGAATTAAGAATGGCGCTTCTTCAAGCATTCCTCTAGCTATCGTAAATAATTGTTTTTGCCCTGAACTTACACTTTCGTTATCGCCTAAGACCGCATCTAATCCCCCAGGTAGAGTTTTAATAAAATGGTCTATTCCTACAATCTTACAAGTTTCCCAAATTTTCTCATCAGTAACATCTTCTTTATTAAATTTAATATTGTCTCTAATAGTTCCTTCAAATAACCAAGTATCTTGTAAAACCATACAAAATAACTCATGTAAGTTCTCTCTTGTTAAATCATTAATCGAAACTCCATCAATTAATATATCTCCTTCATTTATTTCATAGAACTTCATTAAAAGGTTTACTAAAGTTGTTTTACCAGCACCAGTCGGCCCAACAATCGCAATTTTTTCACCCGATGTAGCTTTAGCACTAAAATCATGAATTATTGATTTTCCTTCATCATAACCAAATTTAACATTTTTAAATTCAATATTTCCTTTAACTTCTTTTTTGGTTAAAACTTTAGATTTATCACTTTCGTCTGTCATTTCTTTTTCATCTAAGAATTCAAATACTCTTTCACTTGCTGCTGCTGTTGTTTGAAGTGATGTCATCGCTTGAGCTATTTGAGTTAAAGGATTAGTAAATAATCTTACATAAATCATAAACGCTACAATTACTCCAAACGTAATAACATTATTATTTACAAGTAATGCTCCTACTATACAAACAGCAACATATCCAAAATTACCTACAAATCCCATAATTGGCATCATAAGTCCAGATAAAAATTGACTTTTACGATTAGCATTATATAATCTATTATTTAAATCACTAAATTCATTTAAAGCTTCTTTTGTTCCGTTATATACTTTAACTACATTATGTCCTGAATATATCTCTTCTATATAACCATTTATTTTACCTAATTCATTTTGTTTAGCAATAAAATACTTTTGACTTTTACTAAGAATTACTGTCATAAATATGAATCCTACTAAACTAGAAACTATTGCTGTAATAGCCATTAAACCACTTGTATAGAACATCATAATAACTGAACCTATAAATAAAGTTATTGAAGTTACTAAAGTCGCTAAACTTTGATTTAAATTCTGAGCTATTGTATCAACATCATTAGTTACTCTTGATAAAACATCTCCTGTTTCATGAGTATCAAAATATTTTAAAGGTAAAGTGTTTATCTTTTTACTTATCTTGGTTCTTAAAGTCTTAGCAAAATTATTAGATACAGTTGTCATTAAAAAGCTTTCAATAAACCCAAATAAAGCACTTATTAAATATAAAGCTCCAATAAAAATCGCAATCTTTACTACTTCATCAATATTCACAACTGGTTTAACTAAATCATATATGCTAGTAGGTAATTTATCGAGTGTTAAAAGAACATTTTCTTCGTCCATTTCACTCATTAAAGATAGCATTTTTGCTTGATCATCACTCGTAATAATAGTATTATCATATGTTATATTATCTAGTAATTTAACTAAAATACTTTGAGGAATAGAACCTACTAATCTGATACTTTCTTCCTCTTTAGCATTACCAAACATATTAATTATTTTAATAAATTCATCTTTATCACTATTACTTATACTAAAATCATTCATTATACTAGGCATTTTACTAGTAATCTTATCACTTGTTAAATTTGCTCCAATAAGCTTACTTACATCTTCTAATTTTTCCGTATTAGGCTTAATACCCTCAGTTATAACATCCGTTAATTCTGATAATCTATCAGGAGATATTAAAGCTAAAATAGCACTTACCATCGCAAGTATTAAAGCACTAATCATGAGTATTTTCCAAGGCTTTAAATTAGTAATTAATCTTTTAATTGAACCCTTAAAGTCTTTAGATTTTTCCACATTATTAGGTCCACCAGGTCTAGGCATTATTTAATTCCTCCTCACTTAACTGCGATAAAGCAATCTCTTTATATACATCACAATTTTTTAATAGTTCTTTATGAGTTCCTACTCCTACACAATTTCCTTGATCTAAAACTATTATCTTATCAGCATTCATAATTGTTCCAATTCTTTGAGCCACAATCATACTAGTAGCATCTTTAGTATGTTCTTTTAAGGTTTTACGAAGTATGGCATCCGTTTTATAATCTAAGGCTGAAAAACTATCATCAAATATGTATATTTCTGGATCTCGAGCTATTGCTCTAGCTATGGCTAGTCTTTGTTTTTGACCACCAGATATATTTGTTCCCCCACGAGCAATATGTGCTTCATATTTATTTTCTAACTTTTCAACGAAATCCTTAGCTTGTGCTACTTCAATCGCTCTTTTAACTGCCTCTTCGCTAATTTCTATACCATTTTTATCTCCATAAGTAACATTATCTGTAACTGTACCAGTAAATAAAACTGCCCTTTGAGGAACATACCCAATTTTATTATGTAATTCTTCTAAATCATAGTCTTTAATATTAATGCCATCTACCAATACTTCCCCATCAGTAACATCATAAAATCTTGGCACTAAATTAATAAGAGTTGATTTTCCACTTCCTGTTGAACCAATAAAAGCTATTGTCTCTCCTTTATTAACTTTAAATGAAATGTCTTTAAGTAAATATTCATCAGCATCAGGATATTTAAAGGATACATTTCTAAACTCAACCGTTCCTATTTCTTTAGTTTCTCCTTTAAATTCCCCATTAAGTATTTTAGGAACTTCATCCATAACCTCATTTATTCTACTAGCTGAAATACTAGCTCTAGGCCATATCATAAATATCATTGCTAGCATTAAAAATGAAGATATAACTTGCATTCCATAACTAGAAAATACAACCATATTGCTAAATAATGTTATTTTATCACTAATTATTGCATCGCTAATTAAATATGCTCCAATTAAATAAATACCTAAGGTTAAACCATGCATAATAATATTCATAACTGGTTGTAAAACTGCAAAACATCTTTGATTAAATAATTGCATATTAGTAAGATCATTATTAACTGCCTCAAATCTCTTATCTTGGTATTCCTCAGCATTAAAAGCTCTAATAACTCTTATACCAGAAAGATTTTCTCTTGTAACACCATTTATCTTATCAATTAATTTTTGAACTTTACTAAATCTTGGTAAAACTATTATCATTAAAGTACCTATTGTTGCTAGTAAAATAACTACACAAAAAGCTACTAGCATACTCCATTCAAATCCTTTATTTAAAATTTTAAGTATAGCCCAAACAGCC
This sequence comes from Ruminococcus sp., assembly GCA_023663235.1. Classification (GTDB taxonomy): domain Bacteria; phylum Bacillota_I; class Bacilli_A; order RF39; family UBA660; genus Caccenecus. The sequence goes on from JAMPHW010000002.1 coordinate 216,752, forward strand.
ATTATTGGTGCTTTCACAATCATTTGTAATCCCATACTAATAAGCATCTCTATTTGTGTAACATCATTAGTCGTTCTCGTAATTAAACTACTAGTAGAAAATTTCTTAATTTCTTCGGTGCTAAAATCTAATACTTTATTAAACAGTTTAAATCTAATTGTCGCTGAAAAATTAGAAGCCACTCTTGTTGCAAAAAATCCTACTATTATCGCTGATATTAAACTACCAAGCGCACAAGTAAGCATAAAAGCGCCTTCTCTTAAAATATTTAACATGCTACTATCAGGCGTCTGAACTAGTCTTGTTATTTCACTCATGTAATCAGGCATTTTAAGATCTAACCAGACTTGAAAAACAATTAAAATGACACATATCAAAATATTTCTTAAATCTTTTTTAGTAAAATTTTTAAATAATTTAAACATATATTATCCTTCCTTCTTTTGTTTATTATAAAAGACTAACAGTATTATATGCTTAACCTTTTTAAATGTCAACTAAAGATTAAATATCTAAAACTGTTCTCTATAAAGCAAAAAAAATAAGCTGCCTGTCAAAACAACCTATTTTCCGTGGGATTTAAAAAATTATAAATTATAAATCATATTGACAGATACTCTCTATAATTCTTATCAAGAACCCACTCACGTACATGATACCTAATAGCTTGATAAACGATAGTTAGTGACTACTATCAGCAACACAATTTTTGTTATGCAACCTCAAGTGGTCAAAAATGTTTAACAAACCTTTTAGTTTGTTAAAATGAAACACCTCATAGCCCATTAGCTATCAAAGCGTTATATGAATAACTATCTCTATTAAGTAATATTACTATATCATAACATTGCAATAATTGCAATACTAAATTTTAAATTTTTTATCTTACTTGTTGTTTTATTAATTTTGCGTGTAAAACAACTTTCTCATTATCATTTAAACAAGTTGATAAAGTAAGTATTTTATCATTAGTATTTACACTTGTATTAAAATTATAAATACTTCTACCTACAATTGTATCTAAGAATTTTTGTTTACTCTCTGTTGTACCAAAACTAGATGTTAAATAATATGTTTCTGTAGGTACACTATAAATAGATACAACTTGCCATAAAGTATTATATTCTGGCGTTGATAAATTTACAACATAATTTTCTGTATCTTCATACCACGAACTTTTAAAAATATTTTTTAAAGACCCAAACATCGTTATATTAGTTCTACCATGTCCATAAACTATTGTATTATCTTGTAAATTATTTATATCATTTCGATAATCTAAGAAAATCCATCCTGCCCCGTTATTAGACTTATCAAAGGCATGTGTTAAATAATAATCATTATCAGATGCTTGAACTATTGGATAATTAATATTAGTTCCATTTACTTTTATAAACCCTACTGTATCCTGATTTTTAGCGAGTAACTCACTAAAATCAACACTTATTAAAGGAAGTTTTAAATATTTGTAATAGTCGCTTTCAACCGTTGTGCCCTCTTTTGGAGGATTAACAGGTTCAGCATCATCATGGTCGCCTGGTATTTCTTCTACATTTATATATTTATCAAGTTCTTCAATTTGTTTATCAATACTCTTATTATCAGCATTCCATTTTAAAATATTAAATAAGCCTAACCCTAATCCACAAACACATATTAAAATTATAACTATTCCTATAGGCTTTAACTTCTTATGTTTCCTGCTTTTTTTAATATTATCTTTTTTCTTTTTTACTTTCATTCTTGCACCTCACCCCAACTATTATCTTGGCTTTTTATCTACTAACTTCGCATGTAAGACAATTTTTATTTCATCATTTAAACAAGTTGATAAAGTAAGAAACTTATCGTTAACTGTTACATCAGTTCCAAAATTATAAATACTTCTTCCTAAAACCGTATTAATATACTTTTGATGAGATTCATCACTACCAAAACTTGATATTAAATAATATGTTTCTGTTTTAATTTTATAAACAGAAAATACTTGCCATGTAAGAGTCTCTTTTGCTGTTAAAACTGTTATTGTATGATTATCTTTATTTTCTTGCCATGCTGGCGTAAGTATATTTTTTAATGTACTAAACATTGTATCTTTAGTTTGTCCATGTGCATATATAATGGTATTATCTTGTAAATTATTTATATCATTACGAAAATCCATAAATACCCACCCTGAAGCATTATTAGCCTTTGTAAAAGATCTATTTAAATAATAAGTATTATTAACTGCTTGAACTACAGGATAATTAATATTAGTTCCATTAACATGAAGCCAACCTACTGTATCATTATTACGTTCGTTTAAGCTTTTAAAATTAACTTTATCTAAAGATGTTGTAATAAAATCCGTATAATCATTTGAACCAAAACTCATATCTGGAATAGGATCAACTACTTCTTCTTTTAAAACTTCACCCATTGTAACTGTTTTATTAAATTTATCAAATAAACCAATAATTTCATCTTTACCAATATTGCTATCCATAACATTTAAAGTAACTACACAAGCAATAATAATTACTACTAGAACTCCTAGAATAATTAAAAAAAACTTATTCTTCATTATTTTATTTTTAATTAAATCTTTTAACTTATCCATAAAATACCTCTTTTTTATTAACTCTATAATATATTCTATCTTTATAAACAAAAATAGTCAATATCCGAAACTAATTTAATTTAAAAAAAGACATATATATGTCTTAAAAAAATTTCTATTCTTCTTCGTTTTCTGTTTTGATTACTTGAGTATTTTTATAGTAACCACACTTAGTACATGCACGATGAGGTCTAAGAGTTGTTCCACACTTAGGGCATGTTGTTAATGCTCCAACCTCTTTTTTTAAGTGAGTACGACGCATTCTTTTTTTAGTCTTACTTGTTCTTCTAAAAGGAACTGCCATGTTTTCACTCCTTCCTTTCGTCCAAAATATCCGCTAACTTAGCTAATCTTGGATCAATATTATTATTGCTTTCTAAACTCCCAAAACTCCAACCATCACCTGATAAATTTA
>JAMPHW010000030.1 GCA_023663235.1 Ruminococcus sp.
ACATAAATATAGACTTACTATCTAAAATACCTTATAATGAAATTATAGAAAAAGAAGAAGATAGTTTAGAAAGATTATTATATATCTTTATATGTGAAGATAAGCATAATCTAGATGAACTGTATCTAAATAACAAGATAATGGAGGTAGTAAGGAATAAAATGGTTGATTTAAGTAAAGATTTTATGGATGGATTATATTATGATTATGAGGCATTTAAAGATAGGGAAGCCTATGAATTAGGGACCAATGCTGGACGAAAAGAACGTGATATTGAAATAGCCAAAAATCTTTTAATAAAAAACAAATTATCTTATGAAGATATAAGAGACGCTACAGGTTTATCATTAAAGGATATAGAAGACCTATCAAAGAATTTAAAATCAGAGTAATATTTGATTTTTAACTGATGTATTTAAACATCAGTTTTTTCATATATTTAAATAGTGATGCATATGCGAGAAAGTATAAACTATTATTATAATTTAAATGTTTCTGAATTAGAAAATTGGGGTAATGTCTATTCTTTTAAATTAAATAATTCTAATTTTTATTTTGTTCCTATAAAAAGGGCTAATGAAGAATTAGAAGATATAATTGAAGTTAGTAAAGAACTTAAAATAAAAGGATTAGAAGTTCATGATATTATTTTTAATAAATTTGGTAAAATTATAACTAATGTTTATAATGAAAATTATTGTTTGTTAAAAGTAATTGGTGATATATACCAAGAATACGATTTAAGCGATTTACTAAAAATTAACCAGAAATTAATATTAAATCCTAATAAAAGTAAATTATATCGTAATTCTTGGGCTAAACTTTGGAGTGATAAAATTGATTATTTTGAATATCAAGTCCACGAATTAGGCAAAGATAAACCTATTATTTTAGATAGTTTTAGCTATTATGTAGGGTTAGGCGAAAATGCTATAAGTTATGTAAATGATACTATAAGTAAATATAAACCAACCGAAAATGATCGAATAACTTTATCTCACAAAAGAGTAAATTATCCTAACTATAAACTTAATTATTTAAACCCCTTAAGCTTTATTTTTGACTTAGAAATTAGAGATATAAGTGAATTTATTAAAAGTGCTTTTATAAATAATGAAGATGCTCTAAGTTATTTAAAAGAAGTCTTAAGTATTAAAAAATTCTCTATTTATAGTTTAAGCCTTTTGTATGCAAGACTACTTTATCCCTCATTTTATTTTGATATTTATGAACGCGTTATGAATAATGAAATAGAAGAAGAAAAATTAATACCAATTATTGATAAATGCCACGATTATGAAATATTTTTAAAAAAAGCTTATTTTGAAATAAGCAAATACGCACCAATAACTAGGGTAGAGTGGTTATTAAAAAAAGAGTTATAAAGGTACATTTATAACTCCTTCAATAGGAACTTGTTCTTTAATATAAGCTTCTATCCCATAATTAATTGTATCATCTTGAAAGCCACAATGAAGACATGCTCCAGTTAGCCTAATATAAACGAAATTATCTTCAAATTTGATAAATTCTACATCTCCACCATCTTGATTTAAAAGAGGTCTTATATCATCTAATAATTCTTTTATTTTTATAATTTTTTCTTCATCATTCATTATGTTCCACCTGTTTTAATTATATTTTAAATATCACTAAAAGTAAAGCAGGTTTTATATAACTTAAATGCATTTAATCTTTATTATGGACTTAAATACAATAATTTGATAAAATAATTTTAGGTGATACAAATGTTAAAAATATGTGATGGTAATAAAGCTTGTAGTGATATAGCATACTTTTTTAGTGAAGTTAGTTCTATATATCCTATAACTCCTTCTAGTCCTATGGCTTCTAATATCGATAGTTTAACTAAAAAACGAGTTAATCTTTATGGAGAACCAGTGAAACTTATTGAAATGCAAAGTGAAGCAGGAGCTAGTGGAGCTTTTCATGGAGCTTTAATAAGTGGTTCTTTAGCTACAACTTTTACAGCTTCTCAAGGTCTTTTATTAATGCTTCCAAATATGTATAAAATAGCAGGAGAAATGCTTCCAGGTGTCATTCATGTTGCAGCTCGTACTATTGCTACTAATGCCTTATCTATTTTTGGCGACCATAGTGATATTTATAGTACTAGAGCTACTGGTTTTGCTATTCTTGCTTCTAGTAGTGTTAGTGATGCTCAAAACCTTGCTGCTGTTGCTCATTTATCAGCTATCAAAGGTCATCTTCCTTTTCTTCATTTTTTTGATGGTTTTAGAACATCTCATGAAATAAGTACTATTGAAGAGTTAAATCCCGAAACTTTAAAAGATCTAATTCCTTGGGATGAATTAGATAATTTTAAAAAGAGAGCTTTAAATGTTAATTGTAATTTTGAAAAAGGCATGGCTATGAATGAAGATATTTATTTTCAAACAAGTGAAGCAAGAAATCAAGATTATGATAAACTTCCTGATATTGTAAATGAATATATGAAAGAAATTAATAAAATAATGCATACCAATTATAAACCATTTACTTATTATGGTAGTAATAAAGCTAAAAATATTATTATTGCGATGGGTAGTGTAACTGATACTATAAAATTAGTTGTTGATGAAGAATTAAAAAAAGGACATGACATTGGAGTTGTAACTGTCCATTTATATCGACCTTTCAGTCCCAAATACCTATTAGATGTTATCCCTGATACTGTTAAAAATATCGCTGTTTTAGATCGTACTAAAGAATCTGGTTCTAATGGTGAACCACTATATCTCGATGTAGTAAATGCCTTAAAACATAAAGATATAAATATTGTTGGAGGAAGATTTGGTCTTGCTAGTAAAAATACTACACCTGCCGATATTAAAAGCATCTATACAATGTTAGATAGTACTTTAAAAAATAATTTTACAATTAGTATCATTGATGATTTAACAAATACTAGTTTACCTAAAGAAGAATATAATCTTAAATTAGATGATGAAGAGTTCTTAATTTATGGTTTCGGTTCTGATGGTTCTGTTAGTGCTTCTAAAGATATATTAAAGATATTAGGTTCTAAAGATTATTATGTTAATGGTTATTTTTCTTATGATTCTAAAAAAAGTGGAGGAGTGACTGTAAGTAACCTAAGAATTAGTAAAAAAGAGATAAAAGCTCCATATTATGTTACTAACCCAAGAATTGTCGTTGTAACTAAAGATATTTATTTTACTAAATTTGAAATGTTAGACAAAATCGAAGAAAATGGCGTTCTTATTATTAATACTAATAAAAATAGTGAAGAAATAAATAAGTTGTTATCTAGTAAAGATAAAGAAATTCTTCTTAAGAGAAATATTAAAACTTATGTTATTGATGCTGAAGCTATAGCTAACAAAAATAAGTTAAAAGGTAAAATCAGTAAAATAATGGAAGTCTTAATATTAAATGAATTAAAAGTATCTGATGCCCTAAATTTAATTTCTGAAAGTATTAAAGTATCATTTAAAACTAAAGGTGAAGACGTTGTTAATAATAATATAAAAGCTATTAATGAAGCTCTTGGTGCTTTAAAACTAATAGAAATAAATATTTCGAGTAAGAAAGATTACAATGAAAATCTTGATGTTCTAACTAAAATAAATAAAAGACTAGGAGATACTTTAACTGTAAGTGAAGTAAATAGCTTTAAAAATGGTACTTTCCCAGGTAGTTTAAGTAGATTAGAAAAAAGAAATGTTAATAGTGTGGCACCTCATTGGATACCAGAAAACTGTATAGAGTGTGGTAAATGTAGTTTTGTTTGCCCTCATGCTGTTATTAGAGCATTTATCACTAAAGAAGATGGCATACCATATTTAATTAATAAAGAATATAATTATAAAATACTTGTAAGTGAAGCCGATTGTACTGAATGTGGTTTATGTATTAAAGAATGTCCTGGAAAAAATGATAAAAAAGCTTTAGAATTTAAACCTGTAACTAATAGTAATAGCGAGGAAGTTAGTAAATATTTTAATAATTATGAAAATCCTTTAATTTTTAATAAATATACAGTTCCTGGTGCCTCTTTATGTAAACCTAAATTAGAGTTTAGTGGTGCTTGTGCTGGTTGTGGTGAAACACCGTACATAAACTTAATAACTAGACTTTTTGGTGATGAATTAGTTATCGCAAATGCCACTGGTTGTTCTAGTATTTATGGTGGTTCTGTTCCATCAACTCCTTATAGTATTCCTTGGGCTAATAGTCTTTTTGAAGATAATGCTGAGTTTGCTTTAGGTATGCATTTATCTTATGAATCTAAACGAAATCTTATCAAAAAGATAATGGAAGAAGAAATGAATAATGTTTCTAGCGAGGTTAAAGAGTTATTCCAAAAATATTTAGATAATATGGATGATTTAACAATAACTAAAGAAGTTAAAGAAAAACTAAGTACTTTAAAAATACCAAAAAAGCTAGAAAGTCTTATAAATTATCTTCCTAAAAGAACAGTACTTGCTATTGGTGGTGATGGTTGGGCTTATGATATTGGTTTTGGTGGTTTAGATCATGTTTTATCATCTAATGAGAATATTAAAGTTTTAGTTTTAGATACTGAGGTATATTCTAATACTGGTGGTCAATCAAGCAAATCAAGTCATATTGGTCAAGTATCAGAATTTGCTGATTTTGGCAAAAAAACTTTCAAGAAAGACCTGTTCAGAATAGCAATGGGTATACCAAATTGTTATGTTGCTAGTATTTCTATGGGAGCTAATATGATGCATTCTATAAAAGCTATGAAAGAAGCTATGGAACATAATGGCCCAGCCTTAATTATTGCTTATTCACCTTGTATTGAACATGGTATTAAAACAGGAATGTCTACGTCAATTGAAGAAGAAAAACTAGCTAGCGAAGTAGGGTACACACTATTAATGCGCTACAATCCTTTAGAAGAAAAATTATATCTTGATAATAAAGAACCTAATTTCGAAGAATATAATAAATTTTTAGATAATGAAGTTCGTTATAACGCTTTAAAAATAAAAGATAAAGCTTTAGCAGAAGAGCTATTAAAGAAACAAATAGAGAATGCAAAAAAAAGATATGCTTATTATAAAAAACTAAGTGAAGAATAAAAAATACTACTATATTAGTAGTATTTTCTTTTTTATTAAAATTTTTTGAATAAAATACTTGACTTTAATCATAATATTTAATATACTTTAGAAGTAATGCCTGTTTAGCTCAGTCGGTAGAGCGCACGGCTGTTAACCGTTAGGTCGTAGGTTCGAGTCCTACAACAGGCGCCATTATGTATGTTCAAGCTCCATAAATATGGAGCTTTTTTTTACTATATAATTATTGCGAAATTGTTTTAGAAATATCTTTTATTAATATTATAACCAAATAACGCATATTACTTATTAAAGAGTATAATAAAAATTATAGTAGATAATCTTAATAATTTATGGTATTATTTAACCAGAAGCAAATAATGAAAGGGAGTCCAAATTATGAATAAAATTAATATTTTTAATGTCGCTAATTTTTTCTTAAGCATAGTTGATAGAGATGCAGGAAGTACTATCACTCCTTTAAAATTACAAAAAATATTATATTACGCCCAAGGATATTATTTAGCAATAAATAATAATGAATTATTTAGCGAAGAATTTGAAGCATGGGCTCATGGACCTGCTAATCCTGAAATTTATGATAAATATAAAGGCTATGGATGTAGTGCTATAAGTGAACCAAGTGAAAAAGATATGCCTAATTTTGAAGAAGATGTAATAAATTTTTTATATGACATATGGAATACTTTCGGCATATATGACGGAAAATATTTAGAAGAATTAACTCATCAAGAATCACCATGGATTGAAGCAAGAAAAGGATATCAGCCTGGAGAAGTTTGCAATAATATTATAACTAAAGATAGTATGAAAGTTTTTTTTAAAACTAAAATAAATGTCCAATAATTTTAATAGTTATAAAACTAATGCCTATGAATTAAAAACTTCTACTGATGATGATAAATGTTGTACTCTAAAATTCTCAAAATGTGATGATAAATATCCTATGTATAAATTAAAAAAGGAAGATTTAAAAGAATTTGTAAATTTTGCCAAAAAAGTTGAAAATTTAAGCTGGAAAATAATAAAAGTTCATCCAAGTCTAAACTATGAAACTTTAGCTAATATGAAGAAGCCTGATAATATATCTAAAGATGTAACTTTAACTTCTATGCGGATGTCAAAAAAATCGAGAATTATTGGCTATAGACAACAAGAATATTTTTATATTGTTTGGTTTGATGTAAATCATAAGACTTGTTAATATCCTTTAAGCATTAATTAGATTTAGTGCTTTTTAAATTAATAAAAACTTGACTTAAAGTTCCTGTATGATATTATAATTATAAGAGTTAAGTATTAATTGAAAGCAAGATGGTAAGTATGAAAGATAAAATAATCGTAATAACTAATAATGGCAATAAAAAAAGTATTTTAAAATATTTAAGTACTAATAAACTTCTTTATAATATAAAATTTTATACTTTTAAAGAATTAAAGAAAAAGCTATTTTTTGATTATGATAATAAAACTTTAGAATTTGTCATGAAAAAACTTAATGTAAGTTTAAAGGTTGCTAAAATATATTTAGAAAATTTGTATTTTATAAAAGATATAAAAAATTCTAAAGTTAATTTTTTGTTAGATTTAAAAGGGACTTTAGAACAAGAAAAACTCCTAATAAGAGATAATTTATTTAAAAGTTATTTAATTGCTAAAAAAGTAATCGTTTATGGTTTTCCTAATCTAACTTTAGAACAAGAACTAATTTTAAATGAATTAAATCAAAAAATAGAATATAAATCATCATCAAATAAACTATATACGCCTATAGTTTATGAAGCTAAAAAAATTAATGATGAAGTTGAATTTGTTGCTAATAAAATAAGTGAGCTATTAGATAATAATATTAAATTAGAAAATATTAATCTGATTTTTTCGGAAGATTATACCAATGTTATTAAAAGATATTTTAAAATGTTTAATATACCTATTAATTTAAAAAGTAATACGTCTTTATTTAATACAATTATTAGCGCTGAATTTTTAAATAATTATGACCTTATGAGTATTGAAGATAATATTAATTATTTAAATGACAAATACCAAAATATAAATGATTATTTAGAAGCTATAAATAAGTCTGCTATGATTAATGATAAAAAAATTCGCAAAGAGTTTATTATTGAAGATTTAAAAAATGCTAAAATTAAAGAAAATAAATATGATAAAGCTGTAAATATCGCTAGCATTGAAGATAGTTTTACTAATGATGACTATGTTTTTATCTTAGGTTTTAATCTTAATTTCTATCCCAAATTAGTAAAAGATGACACATTTTTTAGTGATATAATAAAAGAAAAACTAAATCTTGATACTAGCTATAGCTTAAATGAAATAAACTATCTTAATCTAAAACATAAAATAACTTCTATTAAAAATCTAACTATTACTTATAAACTAACTAGCAATAATAATACTTTTTATCCTTCATTATTAATAGACGATTTAGAATTACCTGTAAAAGAAGTTTCCATTAATCCTAGTGTTTCTTACTCTAAACTTAATACTGAATTAAAATACGCTGAAAGCTTAGATAATTTACTAAAATATAATACTTGTGATAATAATCTTAAACTTTACCAAAATAATTTAAATATTGCCTATCGTGAATATAACAATACTTTTACAGGTATAAATGTAAATAGTTTACAAGAATCTTGGCAAGAAGGCTTAACACTCGCTTATACAAATTTAGAAATGTATAATGAGTGTGCTTTTAAATATTATCTTAGTCGTATTTTAAAAATAGATGTTTTTGAAGAAAGTTTTAAAACCATTATTGGAACTATTAGCCATCATATTTTAGAAAAATACTTAGAGAAGGATTTAAATATAAATATCGAAATAAATAATTTTATCAAGGAAAAAGGGTACACATTAAATGAAAAAGAATACTTTTATCTTGAAAAGTTGAGTGAAGAATTACAAGCTGTAATTGAAGAATTAAAAAATCAAGCAACGTATTCTAAATTAGATCATCATCTATTTGAACAAGAATTATATATCTATAAAGATGAAGGAGATATTAAAATAACATTTAAAGGTTTAATTGATAAAGTCATGTATACTAAAGTCGATAATAAAACTTATCTTGCTGTTGTTGATTATAAAACAGGTAATACTTTAATTACTTTAGATAATCTCAAATGGGGTCTTAATATTCAATTACCAATATATTTATATCTATTAAAAAAATCTGACCAATTTAAAGATGCCGAAATAGTTGGTTTCTATATTGAAAAAATATTAGATAAAATACCTGATATAACCTTAAATAAACCCCTTAAAGA
>JAMPHW010000031.1 GCA_023663235.1 Ruminococcus sp.
GATTAATCTTGTATCCTAATTCTATTATATTAAGTCTTAACCTAATATTTAAGTTCTAAAAGGATATTGGACGCACACCATACGTGTTGTTCACGTTAGGGTTGCCGAGGTAGCCAGTCGAACTCACATAGAACACGACAGCACCGCTGTTATAATAATACGGAGACTTTAATTCCACAACTTTAGATTAACCCTATATAATTATATAAGTATTATTAAATATAGTAAATATTAAACTACAACTTTGTAAGGATTAGATATCGTACCATCACCAGTAAAAGTAACATCAGAGCGTAAATTTATAACAGGTCTTACTCCATATATTTTATTTGTGAGATTTAATCCAATGAAGCCAGTTGAAGACATAACAAACATCCTAGAATTATAAGCGGTTACATAATAAGATGGAGTTATAGTAAAGTAAGGTTGCCCTGTAAGCATAAAGTTTGGTTTAGCTAAACAATCAGCATTAAAAACTACGCCTGCGTAACTTAACTCATCAGCTGTTATCAAACCAATAGGATTTTCTAATACATTATTTCCTTGATTAGAAGCGATCAAACTTCCTTTAGCTTTCGTTGTAAATAGGTCATTTGATTTATCGCTACATTTAAACGAAGGAGATATTGTTGGTGTAGTTATTGTTACAGAACGTGCTTCTGGAAATATTCTTAAATATCCACCATAATAAGTATTCGTTTTGCTAATTCCTCCGCCGCTTGTAGCTCCTACATAGTTCCCAACATAGGAAGTTCTATCATTACAAAAACCTGCATTTCTATCAATATATCTTTCAAAATTCTTACCGCTAATATGTTTATTATACCAATCATTTACTACTCCATAAATAGTAGATGGGATATTAAAACCATGAACTACATCTTGTTCATACCAATAGCCAACAAATTTATTATCAGTTACTTCATCATTAAAGGCACTTGTTCCAATTTGAGTTTCCTCTCCAGTAGTTTGAGGTGCTAGCTTTTTGCCGATTTCATCTTCTGTTCTTCCCTGATAGATTAATCTTATTGAACCATCACCATTTATTCTTATTATTCTCCAATAATATCCTCCAAATTCTACCCAGTTATCTAAGGGATTACCAGCAAAATAATAACTTGTTCCATCATCATCTTCTGTTTCATATATTACACCCATTGTCGTTTCAGTAAATGGAACGTTAAAATCTTTATTTTCACTTGTTCTAGTGTGTCTTCCGATATAATGTGTTACAAGTAATTCGCTCATTGTTTTAGCAGTAGTTGTCTCTTTATCTAAATATATGAAGCATTTATCATTTTTAGATATTCCTCTAAATATATGAATGCCACCAACGGTCTCTAATATTGCATTAGTGTCTTTATTTTCTTTCTTACAATTACTTCCTTTACAACAGTAAGTATTTTCACTGTTTATCGTATAACCTATAGGTATTGTTGTTTCTTTAGAAAGCTCTTGATAGTTCCCATCGCCATCATTAATATACATTGCCATAACATTTATATCATATGGACTAGATACTACTTTACCTTCTGTTAGCGGGATAGATGCAGTCATTCTATAGTTTGCTTTACTAGTTATAAATGTTACTGTTATAGTAAGTACTACTACCAATATTAGACCACACAAAAAATACTTTTTGCTATTTTTATTTCTTTCAAATTTCATTTTCTATTTGCTCCTTAAAAATAAGCAAACCATGGTTATTTTAGAAATTTCTAGCTTATACATTTATTATAATTGTTCATATAATAAAAGTCAATAAAATTCTCAATATTTTGCCTTTTTATAACAATGAATACTTTATCATGAGAAAATATATTTGGTGAAAATAATGATTTACAGCGATAAACTAAGAGAAGTTAGAGAAGAAAAAAATTTAAAGCAAGAAGAAATTTCAAATATCTTAAGCATAGATAAATCAGTTTATGGAAAATATGAAAGGGAATATATACTTATACCTATTAAACATTTAAATAATATTTGTAATTATTTCAATATTTCTTTAGATTATATATTTTCTTTTAGTGAAGATAAAAATTACTCCAATAGTATGGATAATATTGATTTATCAAAATCAGCATTAAGACTAAAAGAGTTTAGAAAAGATAACAAACTAACTCAAGTTAAACTTGCAGAACTATTAAATGTCGCTAATGGCACAGTCGCTGAATACGAAAGGGGAAACTTTATTATATCAACACCATTTTTATATACTATATGCAAAAAATATAATATTTCTGCTGATTATCTTTTAGGTAAAATAGATAATCCTAAATATTTAAAATAGTTGTTAAAATTTATAAAATATGTTAAAATCAATTTAGTAGAGCATTAGGAACATAATGCCTACTTTTTAGGGTTGACATTAACATCTATCTTATCCACATGGATATAGATAGTTGTTGATGCCTTTTTTAGTTGTCCGCTTTTTTGAAATAGACTTTGTAAAAAGCCTATAACCACTTCTAACCACACTCTAATCACCTCACTATTCTAGAACCAAAACCCCCAAAGAGAATTGAAATAAAATAGTTATGGGAATTAAAGCAGACATCAAGTCCTAATGCTCAATTTCAATGTATCATATTAATTAAATTATGTCAAAATACAGATTTTGATAAATCTGCGTTTCAAAGTGTTAATTTTATGTTAAATTTTTGGCTAAAATAAGTACTTTTTTGTCATTTTTGACGCATTTTTTACATAATTAATTTGCAGATTTTATAAAATCTGTAATTCTAAAATTTTTTTCAAATTAAAAACACTGTCATAGTTTCATATTCTGGATATAAAACATCAGTGTTATTTTTTTAAAGTATTATACTTAAGGATTAATCTTGTATCCTAATTCTTCTTTATTTAACCTTAATCAAATAAATGAGTGATAAAAGGATATTGGACGCACACCATACGTGTTGTTAGTCCAGTTGTTGTTGAGGTAGCCATTCGACTGCACAAAGAACACCTGAGCGTTTGATGCATTAAACGGAGACCACTTTGTTAGATTAACCCAATTTAACTACCAATAGCACAACTATACCCTTTACTAGTATAGAATGTTCTTAATTCACCAAAGCCTAAAGGAATTTCAGAGCCTGCTTCTTCTGTTAACTCTTCATAAGTTAATTTTTTAGAAATTGTTACTTTCTTATTAGCATCGTCTAAAGTATAAGTTCCTTTTATGCCATTATATTCTACTTCTGTTTTATCAGCATTATCATTTTTAAATGCTGTATAATTTGTTTCATTTAAAGTAAATTCATAATTTCTAATAGCTTTTTTTACAAAAGTACTATCAGCTAAACCTAATTTAGTTACTTCAACATAAGTATCTCCACTCTTACTACATACTAAGTATAGAGTAGCTACAGCATCATCTACAGTTAAATTAGCTTCAAATTCCGCTTCATTTTCGCCTTCATCTTTAACAATAATTGCTACTTTATAAGTTCCAGCAATTGCAGTATAACCTTTAACTTCGTCAGGATTTTTAAATGCATAACTACATTTTGTTTTATCAGTGCAAGATTCAATAAATTGATCTGGAGTAACCTCTTCATTAACGCCTATTGTAACATCTGTTAAGTTAACAACTGGTGGAGTACTATCAACGATGGTAGCAGTTCCCTGATATGTTTTATCATTACATTTAATAGTAAATGGATATTCTGATCCTAGATTTTCAGTACTAATTATTTTAGTTGTATCTAGTTCACAAGTATTACTATTTATACCACTAAAGGTTGCAAAATCTTCAATATTAGTAGATATAGCGGAACCAACATCTATTTTTACTTGCTTAACTTTTACGCCAGAAGTTACATTATTCGACATACCTAAGAAAATATAAACTCCAACACCAACTGCAGTTAAGGCTAAGACAATAATTATAACAAATAATAATTTACTTATGCCACCTTTTTTATTACCTCCTGTATTATCTTTTGGAGTTTCAGCGATTGGAGTATCTGGTATAGGAATATTATTTATTGGAGGTACTGTTCCAATATCATTAAATACTGGAGCGGAGTTAAAACTATTTATTGTTTCAGATACATCATAAATTGGTGTTACAGGTTCTAACGGAGGTAGAGGTGCGACTGGTGGTACATTATTAATGTTGTTTATAACGTCATTATTTTGATTAACAGGCTCTACTGGAGGTACTGGATTTACAACTGACCCGCCAATAATACCATTATTTGGAGTGTTTACTTCATTTAAGGGTTGTATAGGCGCTATAGGTTCTGCTGGGGCTACTGGTGTGTTTAAAGTCTCTATTCCGTTTGGATCAATTGGTCCATTTGGAGTAGAACCTATATTATCAACACTACCTAAAGAGATAGAATTTAAGCCATTATTACTGTTTTCGTTATTCATACTATACAGCCCCTTTATTGTAATATAATTATACCTTATGAGGTAATAAAAGGCAATACCTAAAATAAAGAAAACATCTCGAGGATGCTTTAATTTTCTTCTATTACTTTTAGTTTTGAGGTCTTTTCTAAAGTTATTACTTCTTCACGATAGTTAAGAGCTAAGCCAATAGTAAAGATGTAAGATAGCAAATAAAACCAAATCATTAAGACAACTATACTCGCTAAATTTCCATAAAAAACGTCGTATCTAGCAAAGCTTGTAGTATATAAAGAATATATATAAGTTATTAAAATAAAACCAATTGTGGTAAAGATTGCTCCTTTATTTACTTCATGACTAGATATTTTTTTATCTGGAGCCATTGTAAATATTATTTTAATAAAGACAAAGATGATAAACCAAGATACAGGTCCTTTTAAGACACTTATTAACAATGTTATATTAGTAATTATTTTTTCGCTTATATCCATGAGTTGGAACATTTCAATAATCTTATTACCAAAAACACCGAAAATAAGCAAGAAAACAAATAAAAGAATTATAAAAAGTATCATAATAAAAGCTTTTAATCTTCTTTTAAAGAAATTGGAATTTTTTATGCCATAAATGGTATTTGAACTTACAATAATAGAAGCGGCACCATTACTAGCAATAAAATAAGCAACAATTAAAGTAAAGAAGAAATTAAAATCGGCTTTTATGGCCATATTTACGCCTAGAAGCATATTGGCAAAGTCAGCACTAAAAGAAGTTGTGATAAAATCAGTTATAAAATCTAGGGAAACATGAAAAACCGAAGCAATATAAGTTAAAATGGTTAAAGTGGGAACGATAGATAAAACAAAAGAAAAAGCTAAATGGCCTGGTAAAAATTCCATTTCAGGGCTAGTTATTACTTTAAAAAAATTTTTAATTCCTTGTTTTATATTCTCTTTCATTTTTATTCCCCTTCATTTTTCTTCTTTTGCTTTTTCATGTCATCTGTTGCTTCAATTATAGCATCTTCAACAGTTTTAATGCCATCATTAATCATTGAATAACCAAATTCAGCACCATATTCATAAGGTAATTTTTTAAACTCCTTATTAAGTTTATGAATATAATTTGTTACTTGTTTTTGATTATATCCTACTAAATAAATTAGAAATTCATTACCATCTGTACGCATAATATCGCTATTATCAAGTTGCGTTTTAATTAAGATATTAGCACCTGCTTTAATTTGTTTATCGCCTTCTTCGTAGCCTAAAGTATCATTAATAAATTGAATATTATTTAAATCTATTACTATCATGGTTTGGGGATAAACAGTATTATTATTCCAATTATTAATATATTCATTTAAGTAATTACGGTTTTTTAAAGATGTTAATTGATCTATAAATTTAATTTTATTTTCTTTAGTTATACGTTTGGCTATTTTTATCTTTTTACTACTTTTATAGAAAATAATGAAAAGGATAGCAAAAATACTTAGAGTAATTAAAATGTATTTAGCTATAGTAGCTAGAATATTACCTGTTTTAAACGTTAAACTATGAGAATACATACCTTTATAAACCATTTCTTTATTATCAAGGGTCATAATATATTTTGAGAATAATTTAGATAAAGTAGTTGTGTCATTTTTTAGTTTAAAATTATAAGTTTCATTTTGATAATCATGATATTTTTCTGTATAATCATTTAATAAATCTTTCGAATATAAATCAAAAACATTTTTATCTAAAACAATTATTATATTATCTTTTTTAATTTTCTTTAATTCTTTTAAACCATTATAGCTTTTAATATTAATATTATTAATATTTTTTAAGAAATTTACAAGCGAACTACTTTGTTCAACATAAACTGTTTTACCAACTAGACTTTCTAAAGAATTTATGACTAAAGAATTACTAGATGGGGTAATTACACTATATTCTTTTAGAATTTTAGAATCTGTTGAAATATAATTATCATTATAGTTGTAATAATCATAATAAAGATCAATTGCTTTATTATTAACAGCCTCTTGAATTTTTAATTTATCACGATATTTAGTATAATTAAAATCAACGTCAGCGAAAACACTAAACTTATGAAGATACGTAGCAGCGATTCCACCATAATTACCACTCATAATTACTTCATAAGGGCTATTATTGGTAAAACCATAATTATAGGTAACACTTCGCATAGAATCGATATCTGCATCAGCTATTCCTAAAGAAGATGCAAATATTTTAAATTCTTCTTTATTAAAATAATCTTCTAAATTATCTTTTTGCCAATTATTATAATACTTATTTAAAATGTTAGTTAAATTTTGGTTATCAACATTATCATTGGCGCCACTTATAACATAATAAAATTTTATATCAGACATATGATTAATAATATAATAATTATTCTTTAATATTTCATCTAAGTAAATTGTTAAAGGTACAACTAAATATTCTTCTTTATCTTCATTTAGAGCTTCTAACAATTTATCTTTACTATCATACTCGTTGAAAGATGATTCTAGCTCACTATTAATGTAAGTTTTTATATAAGAAAAATCATTTTCCATAATACCTATTTTTTTATCCGAAATATTATTATAATCTGTTATTACTTCATTTGTTTTACTTATTAAAACATAATGGTCTTCATAAAAAACTTTATCTAAATCCGTTAGTGTTGTTTTAATGCCTAGAGTAATTCCAGTTGTACTTTCTCCATAATTATAAGTTACATGATTTAAATTTAATTTATAATCTAACTCTAAGTCAGTTAAAAAACTATAAAAGACACCTGAGCCTGTATTTCCAAAAATATTAACATCATTTATGACATTAATATTCTTAACATTATTTATATTAGCATATATCCATTTATTTTCATCACTAGTTAATTTATCATCATCTGTTAATATATTATAAGTAACTATACTTATTATTGCTATTATTATTAAAATTATAAGGGATATAATAATTCTTTTTTTATTTTTCATATAAAACCTACTCTTCTACAATTGTAGTATTATTATTCCATACGATACTTCCTGTACCGCTTATGTTGTGACTTCCCATAATTTGAAAGCCTTCTGTATCTTCTGTAGAATCAGCTTTAATCATATATTCTAAATCATAAAAGCCTAAAGTTTCCTCACTAAAATAATCCAGAGATGTTAAAGACTTACTTTTGGCTTCTACTAAGGTTGTTTTCTCTTCGAAGATAATATTTATATATATTATTTTGCCAGAAACTCTAATTGATGCTGTTTTTATTAATTCATCTTCTTCTATTTTAGCGACTATTTCTTTTTGAGTTTCTTCAGTAAAAGGATAACTTTCAATATTGTCTAAGCGGTCTCCATATTTAGAGCTAGAATCACCAACGAAATAAGTTACAACAACGATGGTTATCGCTACTAAACATATAATTAGAATTAAAAATAATACTAATAAGACACTATTCTCTTGCCATATTTTTTTTAATTTTTTCATCTTATCGCCTCTTTATACTTTTTAATTATATCATTAATTATTTAATATCGCAATTTATAATTGATTTACATAACTTTACTGTTAATGTGTAGATAGTATGTAAATAAAATTTTAAAGCAAAAAAAAATAGGCAACTTCCTATCTTAGCATACACTATTGTCGGCGTACTAGTGCTTAACTTCTCTGTTCGGGATGGGAAGAGGTGTACCCACTAGGCCATCGTCACCTATAAAGGATTTTGTCCTTTAAAAACTTGATAATGCGTAACTCTATTT
The DNA here is from genome assembly GCA_023663235.1 of Ruminococcus sp. GTDB lineage: Bacteria > Bacillota_I > Bacilli_A > RF39 > UBA660 > Caccenecus. Next base: position 8,135 of record JAMPHW010000031.1, read on the forward strand.
CAAATTAATTAAATAATTAAGTTAAATCCTCGATCTATTAGTACTGGTCAGCTCAACGTATCACTACGCTTCCACACCCAGCCTATCAACCTTGTAGTCTACAAGGAATCTTACTTCACGAAGAATGGGAAAATTCATCTTGGAGGAGGCTTCCCGCTTAGAT
>JAMPHW010000032.1 GCA_023663235.1 Ruminococcus sp.
TAAAATTGGTTAAGCAGATATTGGTATTTCTGTATACCAATTATATAAAATCTGTAAAATTAAAAAAATTTTTAATTATTTTTATTTTATGAATAAAATGTCTAAAAGCTAGACTTTATCTTATTAATCTGATAAAATTTAATAAGGAGGATACCTCATGATACAATATATAAGTAATTTAAAATTTGCTTTAAATAAATACTGGTTTTTAATAACTCAATTAGTATCTCGTGACTTTAAAGTAAAATATAAAAAAAGTTTTTTAGGAATTTTATGGAGTTTACTTTATCCCGTTTTAACTATGGCCGTTATGGCAATTGTTTTCTCAAATATCTTTAAGTTTTCTACTCCAGGTGTTAATTATCTTGTTTATTTAATGAGTGGTCTTGTAATCTTTAATTACTTTAGCGAAGCATCAAACTTAGCTATGAGTAGTGTTGTAGCTAACTTTTCCCTTATTAATAAAGTTTATATTCCAAAATATATTTTTCCTTTAACAAAATGCTTATTTGTTGGTATCAATTTTCTATTAACTTTAATTCCGTTATATATAATTATTCTTTTAACAGGTACAGGGATAAATATTTATCATTTGTTATTACCATACGTTTTTGGTTGCCTATTTCTATTTACTATAGGAGTAGGTTTTATCCTAGCTACAATATCTGTTTTCATGCGCGATATGTTTTATATTTATGGTGTTGTTATTACTTTGTGGACTTACCTTACCCCTATAATGTATGATATCAATATGTTAAATCCAACCTTTGCTTTTATCCTAAAATTTAATCCATTATATCAATTTATAGATTTTGCAAGAACAATCATTCTTTATAATACTTGTCCATCTTTAGGATCTTTTGCAGGATGTGCTGTTGCAGGTTTATTATTTTTTATTATAGGTACAATAACATTTAAGAAAAATCAAAATAAATTTATTTACTATGTATAGGAGGTTTGTATGGCAAAAGAAAATATGATTGAAGTTGAAAATGTTTCTATGCGCTTTAATTTAGGCATTGAAAAAGGTTTCTCTCTAAAACAAGGATTTGTTAATTTTTTTAGTAAAGAAAAGCGCCAAGAACGTAAAAGTAAAAATAATGATTTTTGGGCACTTAAAGATGTAGACTTTAAAATAAAACGGGGTGAAGTGGTAGGTTTTATTGGTCATAATGGTGCTGGGAAATCTACACTTTTAAAAATTGTTGCAGGTGTTATGAAGCCTACTATAGGTAATGTTAAAATTTATGGTAACATTTGCCCTATGATTGAGCTTGGTGCAGGCTTCGACTTACAATTAACCGCTCGTGAAAACATCTATTTAAATGGTGCTGTCATGGGCTATTCTAAAGAATTAATTGAAAGTAAATTTGATGAAATAATTGAATTTGCAGAATTAAGAGAATTTTTAGATGTTCCCGTTCAAAACTTTTCATCAGGTATGATTGCGCGTCTAGCCTTTTCTATTGCTACTATTGTTGAACCTGAAATATTAATTGTTGATGAAATATTATCTGTTGGTGATATTGCTTTTCAAGCTAAAAGTGAAGCTAAAATGTTATCAATGATTAAAGGCGGAACGACAGTCTTGTTTGTCTCTCATTCTCTAGAGCAAATAGAAAAATTATGTGATAGAGTAGTATGGCTTGAGCAAGGAAAAGTAAAAGAAATAGGAACTACTAAATTATGTCAAAAATATAAGGAGAGTGTAATAAATGAATAGAATAATAAATGCTTTTAGAAATTATGGCTTTTTTGGAGTAATAATTAAAGTTTTAAATAAAATATCATATCGTATTTTTCGTTTCTTTAATAAATTAGATATAAAAGTAATTGAAAAAAGACAAGCTAAAGAAAGAGAACTTAATAAAGCCAAATATAACTATATTGAAGAATTAATAAATGATGATAAATATAAATATGTTTTTGTTTTTTATCCATATGTTGAATGGAATTTACCAGTTTTCCAGCGCCCTCAACAAATAGCTTTAGAATTAACTAAAAGAGATGATGTCTTGTATTTCTTTTGTACTACTAACGTTCATAACGATCATGTTAATAGTGTTTATGAAAAAGTTAATGATAATCTTTATTTAATGACTGATTATAATTTCCTATGTGATGTAAAAACTAATAAACGAGTTATTCATTTATACTCATCTGATGTTATATCAGATATTACGGTTGTAAATGAAGCATTAGAACGCAATGATAAAGTTGTTTATGAATATATTGATGAAATTCATGAAGAAATAACTCACTCTGTTCCTAAACATTATATTGAAAAACATCACGCTATTTTAAAAGATGAAAGATGTTTTGTTATCGCTACTGCTGATAAACTATTAAACGATGTTAAAAAGGTACGTAAAACCAATTATGCCCTATCAACTAATGGTGTTAACATTGAAGATTTTATAAAGAATGAAGAAGACCCTATACCAGAAGAATTAGTTAAAATAAAAGAAAAGTATGACAGAGTATTATGTTACTATGGTTCTTTAGCAGTTTGGTTCGATTATGATTTAATTAAAAAAATTGCTAAAAAATATCCTAACTATGCCATTGTTTTAATTGGTATGGAATATGATGATGCCTTTAAAAAGAGTAAAGTAACAGACTTAGAAAATGTTATTTATTTAGGTATGATAAATTATTTAGAACTTCATAAATATAGTGAACATACAGATCTTTTAATGATACCATTCTTAATTAATGAAATCACAGAGTCTACTTCTCCTGTAAAACTATTTGAATATATGGCTACTAATATTCCTATCCTAACTACAGACATGAAAGAATGCCGTAAATATAAAAGTGTAATTATCGGAAAAAATCATGAAGACTTTATAAATAAAATTGACTCTACTATAGACCTTATTAATGACCAAGAATATCTAGCAACTGAAATAGAGGAAGCTAAAGATAATACTTGGGAACAAAAAGCCAATGCTATTATCGATTTAATAAAAAAAGGAGCCAAAAATGATCGAAAAAATAAATAAGTATCGTGAGAAAATACCTAAATGGTTTAAATATGCCTTACCTATATTTATTATTTTTACCGTTGTTCTTTTAGCTTACTATCCTGGAATTTTAGTAAGTGATAGTATGGTCCAATGGAACGAAACTCAAACTAGAGTTTTTAGTGATTGGCATCCAGCTTATAATACTATTTATATATTTTTGTTAACTCTTATTTGGAATAATCCTTTTTTTGTTTTATTAGTTCAATGTTTTATTTTAAGTGCTAGTATTGGTTTATTTTTCTCTAAACTTGAAGAATATTATCATGTTAATAAAATATTTTTAGTTATTGTATCTGTCCTTTTTGCTATCATTCCTCTTAATTTTAATTCCGCCGTTATTCTTTTAAAAGATACTATTTATTCTAGTTTTATTATTTTACTAGCTGCCGAATTTGTATCTTTGGTTAATAATAAAGAATATTTAACTAAAAAGAATATAATTAAAATTGGAATATTTCTTTTAGCTATCGCTTTATTTAGACATAATGGTATTTTGGTGGTGTTATTATCCCTTATTACTTTAATTGTTTTTTATCATCGTAAGTCTGTATATATTTTAACTGCCAGTGTTCTAATAACTTATGTTTTAATGACAACTGTTGGTTTTAAAATACTTCATATTGAAGGCGGAAATGCTGCTAACACTTATGGACCAGTATCACACTTTTTAGCTAAGCTTTTAAATGAAAGTGATAATAATTTTACTGAAAAAGAATTAGAAGAATTATCTCTTTATGTTGATGTTCCAAAATTAAAAGAAACATTTAATCAATATAATATGGATAATAGTATTAATGCTCAAAATATTGATTATATAAAAGAACATAATGTTGATTATTTAAAATTTGCTTTAAAAAAGATAAAAAGTAACTTTAAATCTTTCATCGATTATTACTTAAAATTAGATTCATTCCTTTATGCTATTCATCCTTTTGAAGGACAATATACAGTTGGCATGTTTTATGAAACGGACCTTTGGTTATATAAAGATGTTTATCCAGAATTAGAAGAGAACTCTAAAATACCAAGTTTATTACCTAAATTAAAAAATTGGACTAATGAATATCAATATAATCATTTTGATGGGTTAGCTATGCGTCCAGCTTTCTACATGTATGCATCTATTGTTATGATTATTATTTTAAGTATATGGACTAAAAATAAACTATTATTTATTGTTATTTTACCATCTTTATTTAATATTTTAAGTTTAACTATATCTATGCCAGTTGCTATGACAAGATATGTCTACTCAATGATGCTTACCTTCTATGCAGTTTTGCCTTTATTTATTTATGAATTATTTATATATCTAAAAAAACTCTTAAAAGAAAGGATGATTAAAAATGATTAAAGTAATGAGTGTTTTTGGAACAAGACCAGAGGCTATTAAAATGGCCCCTCTTGTTAAAGAATTGGAAAGTAGAAAAGAAATTGAAAGTATTGTTTGTGTTACTGCTCAACATCGAGAAATGTTAGACCAAGTATTAGAAACATTTAATATTAAACCAGATTATGATTTAAATATTATGGAACCAGGTCAAACTCTAGCAGGTATTACTACTAAAGCTTTGGTGGGTTTAGAGAATGTTATTAAAGAAACTAAACCTGATATTGTTTTAGTTCATGGTGACACTACAACCACTTTTGCAGGTGCTCTAGCAGCTTTCTATAATAATGTTGATATTGGACATGTTGAAGCAGGACTTAGAACTTATGATAAATACTCACCATTTCCTGAAGAAATGAATAGACAAATGGTTGATTGTATGACTGATATGTATTTTGCTCCTACTGAAATAAGTAAAGATAATCTCTTAAAGCAAAATATAAGTGAAGATAAAATATTTATAACAGGTAATACTGCTATTGATGCTATGGCAACTACTGTTAAAGAAGACTATAGTAATCCTAATCTTGATTGGATTAAAGAAAATGAACGTATGCTTCTTCTAACTGCTCATAGAAGAGAAAATCTTGGTGATCCTATGCGTCATATCTTTAAAGGAATTAAAAGAGTTATTGATGAATTTCCAGATGTTAAAGTTATCTACCCTATTCATTTAAACCCTAAAGTTAGGGAAGTCGCAAATGAAGTATTCACCGATTGTGACCGTATTAAATTAATAGAACCATTAGAAGTATTTGATTTTCACAATTTCCAAAATAAATCCTATCTAATTTTAACTGATAGTGGTGGTATTCAAGAAGAAGCTCCATCACTTGGTAAACCAGTTTTAGTTTTACGTGATACAACAGAACGTCCCGAAGGAATTAAAGCAGGTACCCTAAAGTTAGTTGGAACTGATGAAGAAACAATCTATAATGAGACTAAAAAACTTCTAACTGATAAAAATGCTTATGAAGCTATGAGTAAAGCATCTAATCCTTATGGTGATGGTAAAGCGAGTATTAGAATAGTAGATGCTATAATTAATAAATATCAAAAATAAATTGTTTAAACCTCTATATCTTGATATAATTATCATAAAAGTAGAGGTTTTTATTATGAAAGAAAAAATATCCAAACTAATAAATGTTTATAAAAAAAATGGCTTTCTTGGCTTTTGTCGTAAATTAAAGAACTATATTAAAGCTAATTACTTAGATAAAATAAGTTTTAAAGTATTTATAAATAAGAATAAGTATCGTAAACAAATAAAAGATATTTTAATAAATAATAAATATGAAAGAATTATAGTTTGGCGTTCTAGTTTTGGCTATAATGTTCCCCTCTTTCAAAGACCTCAACATATTTGTAATAACTTTTCTAAACAAAATTGTTTAGTTTTCTATGAAGTAACATCAGTTACTGATAATATCAAAACACTGCAAGAATACTCCACTAACCTTTATTTATTTAATTTTAATAATAAAATACTAAATAAAATTTTAATGCAAGAATTAAAAAATATTTCTAAGCCTAAATATTTAGACATCTTTTCCACCGATTGGAAACTGTCCCTAAATGACTTAGAATATTACAAACAAAACAATTTTAAATTAATATATGAATATATTGACCATCTATCTCCTGAAATCGCTGGTACTAAAGAGTTGCCTCAATATATTATAGATAAATATAATTATGCGATGGAAAATAAAGATGCTATAGTTGTTGTAACAGCAGACCTTTTAAAAGAAGATGTTATTAAAAAAAGAGGTAATAAAAATTTAGTATTTTCTACTAATGGTGTTGATTATAATTTCTTTAAAAACTTTGATGAATATACATTAGATAAAGATTTTCAAGATATATTAAATAAAAAGAAAAAAATTGTTATGTATTATGGTTCTCTAGCTAGCTGGGTGGATTATGATCTATTAAAAAAAATAGCTAAAACTGATAAATATAGCATTGTTCTATTTGGAATTAAATATGATACTTCTTATGATGAAGCGATAAAAAAAGAAAAAAACATTTATTTTCTAGGCTCTCGTCCCTATCATGTTTTAAAATATTATGCTAAAGAGGCTGATGTATTAACAATTCCCTTCTTATTAAATGATGTAACTGCATCTACTAGTCCTGTTAAAATATTTGAATATATGGCTTTAAATAAACCAATTGTTACTACTAACCTAAAAGAGTGTCGTAAATATAAAAGTGTTTTAATCGCTAAAACTCATGAAGAATTTTTAGAAAAACTAGAAGAAACAGAAAAATTATCCCAAGACAAAAAATATCTAGAGCTACTAGATAAAGAAGCTAAAGAAAATGACTGGAGTCATAAAGCCGAAGCTATAATTAAAGTTTTAAAAGAAATTGAAAAATAAACTTATATTGTATTTATCTAAAAAATATGTTAAAATCAAGTTGTAGAGCAAAAGATAACCAAAATGCCTACAAAGCTAATGTTTGTTGACACTTTTTCTTATATCAATATAAATACTTATATTAATAAAGAAGAGTGTCTTTTTTATTCGTAAGAATAAAAACAATACTAGAATAGCTCCTAGCATAGGCAATGCCTCCTTTCCTATAAAAACCAAAACCCCCTTATAGAGTTTAAAGAATAGTTATAGAAAAGAAAGGAAAAGCAGGCACTCAGGTTTCCTTTGCTCTGATTAAATATTCTAAAATAAAAGATATATTTTGTCTACAAAAATCGTTCGTCAAAATTCGACATTAATATTTTAAAATAAAAAAATAATGTTAATAAATCATTAATTATTAACACTATTTTAAATACTTAGGACTATCTATTTTACCAAGAAGATAATCAGCAGAAATATGATATTTAGAACATATTGTGTACAGAAAAGGGGTGGCAATTAAATGCTTACCATTTTCGTAATTAGCAATCACAGGATGAACGGTATTTAATATTTGTGCAAGTTTAACTTGAGTAAGTTTATTTTCTTTTCTAAATTCTTTTAAACGGTGTCCGGATTCCTCTTTATATATTTCTTTAGAATAGCGTTCATAATTCAAAACATCAGTAAGCCCTAGTATAAAGTCAAAAGAAATATTGAAGTAATTACAAATAGTATTCATATGTTTAACAGGAATAATTGCATCTTCTCTTTCGTATTGACCATAGCCAGTTCTATCAATATTTAATAGATTTGCCAAATCACTTTGCTTTAGATTTTTTTCTTCTCTTAATTTTTTTAGCTTTTCGCCATAAAACATTGTAAAATCACCATATATATTTTCTCATGAGCTTAATATTAAAGTTACCACAAGAGAGAAATAGCTACATTTTTCTTGACTTTTATTATATGAGATATT
>JAMPHW010000033.1 GCA_023663235.1 Ruminococcus sp.
ATCACCTGATAAATTTACATCTTTGGCATTAGTTAAACTAATGGGAACTTCCAGTACAATATTTTCCCACAAAATCTCCATAATATCAAGTACATTTTGTTCTTTTTCATAATATTCTTGCAAAAAAGGATCTTCTAAACTATATTCTTCAATTATTTCTCCATTTATTGGACTCTCTATAGTATCTAAAGTAATACTATCTTTAATAAACATCGTTCCTGTAACCACTAAATTTATTTCTAAATTATCTACTACATTAAATTTAATAAACCCCTTAACATGTAAATTATCTAGACCAATAATATCTTCATGGTGACATTTATTTAAATCTATAACAAAGTCTTGATCTAAATTTACTATGTCCTTAACTCTTATACTATTTAAATTTTCCATATTAACACCACTTAAATTATATTATAAATATTATATTTAAACAAGTAAAAATAATACTCTTTATTATAGTTCAATAATACCATTTATAATATCAAGTATTTCTTCTAAATCTTCATTAGATGCTTTCTCAACAAAAGTTAAATTTCTTGCTTTAAAATCAACGCTTCTAATATGCTCACATAAAACAGCGCCCTTAATTTTCTTTGCATTTAAAAGTTCATAATGCGTAGGGAATTTTTTAATATTAGTCGTAATAGGACATAAAACTACTAAATTAGTAAGCTTATTATAATTATTTTTACTAACAACAATCGCTGGCCTCACTCCTCTTTGTTCATGTCCTTTAGTAGGAGCAAAATCAATATAGCAAATATCCCCTTGTTTAGGTATATACATTAATAAAATTTTTCCTTTCCTAAATCTTCTCCCCAGTCATAATATTCAACATTTCCTTTTTCCTCATCAGAAACTTCTTTAAACATTTTAATTCTTTCTTCTAATGTTAAATGCTGTTTTTTCTTTTTTGCTATAATTATCTTATCTTTTTCTTGTGTAAGTTCTACCATATCATTAGCTTTCAAATTAAGTGATTTTAAATAACTATTTGGAATTCTAATTCCATTTGAATTTCCCCACTTTTGAAGTTTAGCTTCCATATATCCAACTCCTTATTTATAGTATACACATTGTTTATACCATTGTCAACTTTTATACTACTATTATATTACTTTTTATAATTTTTAAACAGTTAAAAACGACTCTTAAAGTCGTCTTTATTTAACAGCATTTTCTTTCATATACATTTTGAACTTCGTTTTCTTCGCAACAAGAATATGTTGGTGTATAAGTATGTCTATAAATATGATGGTTTATAATTCTCGTATTACAAGGCATGATATGAGGAACTTCATGACAAATATATCTATGACATACTGTTTCTTGAGGACATTCATAAACTGGTGGACAAACAACTCCAGGCATAGTCTCTCCCATCATTTCCATTGGACGATTACAACACATATCCATATAAGGCATATTATTTGTAGGCATAGCTTCCGCAAAATAATTATCTTTGTTCATATCACAGTCACGATTATTATTTATTTTCAATTTAATACACTTTCCTTTCTAATTTATCATATGAAAAAAAGAGCCAACTGTTTAGGTTTTAGCCCTTTAACTTCATTAAAATGGTAATTTCATATTTCCACTTGAAAATTGTCTCATCATTTTTTTCATTTCTTCAAATTGTTTTAATAAACGGTTAACTTCTTCAACCGAACGGCCACTTCCTTTAGCAATTCTTTGCTTTCTTGAAGCTTTTAACACCTCAGGATGACGTCTTTCGTATGGTGTCATTGAACTAACTATCGCTTCTACATGAGCTATTTGTTTTGGATCAATATTAATATCACCAAGACCCATTTTTCTAGCCCCAGGAAGCATTTTAAGAATATTTTCTAAAGGACCTAATTTTCTTATTTGACGGATATTGGTCATAAAATCTTCTAAATTATAACTGCCCTTTTTCATTTTAGCCATTTGATCTTTAGCATCATCTTCTGTCATTATATCTTCAACTTTTTCAGCGATACCTAAAATATCTCCCATGTCTAAAATTCTATTTGCCATAACTTCTGGATAAAACTCTCTTAAGCCATCCATTTTCTCTGAATCACCAACAAATTTTATCGGAATATTTGTTAAATGGCGAACTGACAATGCCACTCCACCTTTTGTATTACCATCAAGTTTAGTTAAAACGGTTCCTGTTAAATTTAAAGCCTCATTAAATCCTGTTATAACATTTATCGCATCTTGACCTATCATCGCATCAATTACTAAAATAGTTTCATCAATTGTTATTGAACTTTCTATATCTTTTAACTCTTGCATCAACTCTTCATCAATTTGCAAACGCCCTGCTGTATCAATTATAATATAATCTAAATTTTCATTTTTAGCATACTCTAAGGCTTCCTTAACAATAGTTACAGGACTTATCTTACCCTTAGTAAATACTGGTATATTTAAACTTTTACCAATTTCCTCTAACTGATTAATTGCTGCTGGCCTATATATATCACAAGCAACAAGTAAAGGCTTTTTATTATGTTTTTTTCGTACTAAATTAGCTAGTTTTCCTGATGTTGTTGTTTTACCACTACCTTGAAGACCACACATCATTACAACAGTTCTTCCACTGTTAACTTTTAAAGGTACATAGTCACTTCCTAAAAGAGCTATAAGTTCATCTTTTACAAGTTTTATAAATAACTCATCTGGCTTAAGACTTTTGCCAACATCTAAACCTAAAGCCTTTTCTTTAACATTAGCCACGAATTCTTTTACTACTTGATAATTAACATCAGCCTCTAATAAAGCGAGCCTAATTTCTCTCATAGCATCACTTATATTTTCTTCAGTAATAGTTCCCATGCCCCTAATATTCTTTATTGCATTACTTATTCTATCTCCCATGTATTCAAACATATTATCACCTAACCTAAAGTTGTATTTCTTATATTTTCAATAAATTCTTCCATAAGTGTTACATAATTTTCATTAGTAGCTACTTCATTATCTGATAATGTATATAGCATATTTACATTTATAATATTAGCTTTATAACTTTCTTCTAACTCATTTATAAGTTCTGTTTTAGCATCATTTCCACATAAATATATATCTTTATATTTCTGATTTCTAAAATTACTTTTTAAATTAGCTTCACTTATATCATTATCAATAACTAAAACTTGAAAACCATATTTCTCTAAGAATTTAAGTTTATTTGATGAAGCAATTAAAACTGGATTACCATCAAAATTAGCTGAACTAGCAATACTCCTTAAATCAGCATCTAAATAAGATAAAGTTTCTTCTAATTCTTTATATTTGTTTTCTATTTTATCAATAACTGTTTTACTAGTCGTATAGTCAATTAAATTATTCTTTATATTTTTAGCAAGCATTAAATAATTATTAGGTGATAACCATAATTCTTCTATTGTATTATCGTAATTTAATCCATAAGAAACATCAATCAATAATAAATCTTTATTGTTATTTAAAAACTCTTTAGCAAGTTCTTTTTCACCAGTTAATCCATTATAAACAAATAAAGCTCCTCTATAATAAGTTTCTTTTTGCTTATTCGTAAGCTCATAACTTGTTACATCAACATTACTAGGATAAATACTTGCTACACTCTTTTCTTCCCCATATAAATAATTAGTTAAATATTCAATTGGATAAATAGTCGTATAAACATTATCATTAGTTAATTTATCTTCTCTTAAACACCCTGTTAGAGTAATACCAAAAAGTATCACTAAACTTAATCTTATTATTCTTTTCATCATATCACCTTTGTATTATTATTTTAATTTATTTTAAAAGATAAATCAAGCTTTAGTTACCATTTCTTTTTCCCAAGCATCCATTAATTCTCTAATCTCTAGTTCCAGATTTTCAAGTTTTTCATTAACATCTTTTAAAGCCTCATAATCATTATAAACTTCTGGTTCATATATTTTTTCTTTTAAAATTTTTAATTCCTCTTCTTTTTTACTAATAGCCTTCTCTAATTTTTGCATAATTTTATTTGAACTATTACTCCTTTTAGGTTTATTATCCTTAACTTCTACTACATTTTTAATCTTTAAATCGTCATCTTTAACTATTTCTTTTATTTTTTCTAAATATTCATTATAGGTAAGCTTATAATAATTAGACACATCTTTTTTTAACTCCAAAATGCTTGTTGCAATATCATTTAAAAAATAGCGATCATGTGTTACAAATAAAATAGTACCTTTATATTCTTTTAATAAAGCTCCTAACTTTTCTTTTCCTAATATATCTAAGTGATTAGTTGGTTCATCTAAAATAAGTAAATTAGGTTTATCTAAAATTAACTTACTTAATTCTAATAACACTTTCTCTCCGCCTGATAAGACACTTACCTTTTTATTTAAATCATTTTCATAGAAAGTAAAACTAGCTAAAAGAGATCTTATTTCAAAGTCATTTAAAGAGGAATTATTTTTTATTTCTTCATAAACGGTATTAATTTCACTAAGCGTATCTAATTGTTGATTAAAATAGCCAATCTTAATATTGTTACCAAGCTGGTATGTTCCTCCAATAGATGGTATCTTCCCCATTAAAGTGTCTATTAAAGTTGATTTACCTATCCCATTTTCACCAATAATACCCAATTTTTCTCCTTTTTCTAAAGTAAATGTAACTTCACTTAACACACTTGTATATCCTATCTTTAAATGATTAACTGTTAAAACCATACTTCCACTAGGAATAAAATCTATATTTTTAATATCAAAAGTCTTTACGTTACTTTCTTTAGGTTTAGATAATTTTGGCAATCTTTCTATTTGCTTTAATTTAGATAAAGCCATCGAAGCTTTAGAAGGTTTATATCTAAATCTATCTGCAATCATCTGTAATCTCTTTTTCTCTTTCTCAACTAATTCATATTCTTTTAAAGCTTTTTCATAATTCTTCTCTTTTGTTTCTAAAAAATTTGTATAATTACCATAATAAAGATTAGTTGCTCCATACTCTATCTCATATATTTTATTAACTGTTTTATCAAGAAACATCCTATCATGTGAAACAATTACAAATGATGCTGGATAATTCTTTAAATACTCTTCTAACCATCTAATTGTTTCTATATCTAAATGATTAGTTGGTTCATCAAGTATTAATAAATCAGGCTTACTAAGTAATAATTTTAAAAAAGCTATTTTAGTTCTCTCTCCACCTGAAAAATTCTTTAATGTATCTTCTTCTCTACCTAAAAAGCCAAATTTTTTTAAAGCATTAAGATACTCTTTTTTATAAGTATATCCTCCATTTAATTTATATTTTTCTAATAGTTTCTCATATTCTATAATCTCTTTAGTATTCGCCCCACTAGCAAGTTTTTCTTCTAAAACTTTTATTCTATTTTCTAATTTTATTATTGGTTCATAAACACTTAATATTTCTTCTAATAATGTTTTATTATTATTACTAAATAAATTTTGATTTAAATATCCTATTTTAAAATTACCATTTCTAGTAATATTAAAATCTGTATCTCCAATTCCTTCACTTAAAAATTCATTATCAATTAAAGCTTTTAAAAGTGTTGTTTTACCTGACCCATTACGACCTATAATTCCAATATGATCTTTATCTTTAATTTCAATATTTATTTCTTCTAAAATCGTATTAGCTTTTATCTCAACTGCGCCATTAGTTATTTTATAATACATGATAATCACCTAAAATATAAATAAATTCTACCACACATAACCACTAAAAACAAGAAAGAAAAAAGACAGTATATACTGCCTAAACTACTTTATAGGGATTAGACTTTGTTCCATCACCTGTAAAAGTAACATCAGAACGTAAATTAATTACAGGTCTCACACCATACTCATTACTAACAATATTATTCCCAATTATACCAGTTCCACCTATAAATAATACAACTGCTTTATAACTAGTATCATAATAATAAGAAGGACTCATAGACCAATATGCCTGTCTTACGTTTAAATAGTTTGTTAATAATCTTACATCTACATCCTTCCAATTTGCAACCATACCAGCATAACTTGCTTCATCAGCAGTTATTAATCCAACTACATTTTTTAATACGTTATTATTATATTTTGTCTCTTCAATAACTCCATTTATTTTAATTGTACACTTATATGTTGGCTTTATTGCTTCAGTAGAAATTGTAACGTCATCATTATTAGGTCTTAATCTAAGCATAGCACCATAATATGTTGTAGTCATTTTAACCCCATTTCCTTCTATAGTATTTTCTGGATTATATGTTGTATAAGCCGTTTTATCTTCGCAAAATCTTGCATTTATGTCTATATACTTATTTTGTAATTCTTTTAATCCAGAATTATTATACCAATTATCTAATACCTGTTTTATTGTACTACCGTTTTTATTTTCATGAGTTGCCTCATATGTACTAGAATTTGGTGTTCCATACATATATCCTACATATGCATTATCATCATATTTTTCATTAAATGCACTTGTTCCTATTGTAGTTTCTTTACCTGTTATTTGCGGTTCTAACTTATTGCCATTTTCATCTTCTGTTCTTCCTTGATATATCATTCTTATAGAACCATCGCCATTAACTCTTATTATCCTCCAATAATATCCTCCAAATTCCACCCAGTTATCTAATGGATTACCAGCAAAATAATAACTTATTCCATCGTCGTCTTCAGCTTCAAATATCATGCCATATGTTGTCTCTCCATATGGTACATTAAAATCTTTATTTTCACTTGTTCTTTTGGATTTATACTTATAGTGAGTATTTAATAATTCACTCATTGTTTTAACTTCATAATTTATTTTATCTAAATACAATATACATTTAGATGATTTACTTACACCAGTAAATACGTGTTCACCTAAAATATTTGTATACAATTCAGCATTACTATCTTTATTATTTTTATTTGTTCCTTTATAACAATAACTATTAGTTTCGTTTATTTTATAACCGCTAGGTATTACAGTATTATTATCTTGTTCAATATTATCAAGATATAAAGCTACAATATTTATATCATAAGGACTAGATACTACTTTACCTTCTGTTAAGGGAATAGATGCTGTCATTCTATAACTTGCTTTTGATGTTATAAAAGTAACAGCTACAGTAAGTACTACTACACTTATTAAGCCACACAAAAAATACTTTTTGCTATTATTCTTTCTTAATTTTTCTATTTTCATTT
>JAMPHW010000034.1 GCA_023663235.1 Ruminococcus sp.
ATTGTATGAGATTTCTCTCATCTATATACATAATAACATAATAAACTAATTATTTCAAGTATTTAGGATTATCAGTCTTGCCTAGAAGGTAATCAGCTGAAATATAGTATTTCTTACAAATTGTATAAAGAAAAGGAGTAGGAATTAAGACTTTATTATTTTCATAGTTAGCAATGCTCTGATGAACAGTGTTTAAAATATTTGCTAATTTGACTTGAGTTAAGTTATTTTCTTTTCTAAATTCTTTTAAGCGTTTGCTAGACAATTCACTATTAATATCTTTAGAGCATTTATTATAATTTTCAATTTCCGAAAAAGAAAAAATATAATCAAGTGACACATTAAAATAATGGCAAATAGCATTTAAATATTTTAAAGGAATTAATAAAACTTCATTTTCATAATTACAATATGCACCTTTATCTAAATTTAAAATTTCAGCTACCTTAGCTTGTGTTAAATTATATTTTTCTCTTAAAAATTGAAGCTTTTTTCCGTAAAACATATATATCACCATAACTATTTTCTCATGTTTAAGGACTTAAAAAGCAAATGTTGAAAAATTATTGCATTTTTCTTGACTTTTATTATAGTGAAGATTATAATAAATGTATAAGCTAGAAATTTCTAAAATAACCTGGGTTTGCTTATTATAAGGAGCAAATATGAAAATAGAAAAATTAAGAAATAGGAGTAGCAAAAAGTGTTTTTTGTGTGGCTTAATAAGTGTAGTAGTACTTATTGTAACTGTTACTTTTATAACATCAAAGGCAAATTATCGAATGACTGCATCAATTCCTTTAACCGAAGGAAAAGTAACTGCTAGTCCCTATGACATAAATATAGTAGCATTATATCTTGATAATATAGAACAAGATAGTAATACCATAATACCTAATGGTTATAGAATAAACGAAAGTCAAAGTTATTGCTATAAAGGTACAAATAAGAATAATAAGGATAGTAATGCTAAACTGTATACTGATGAACTAGGTAACCATTCTTTTAGTGGAATAAGTAAATCTTCTAAATGTATATTGTATTTAGATAAAATAAATTATGAAGCTAAAACAATGAGTGAATTATTAAATACTCACTATAAATATAAATCAAAAAGAACAGTAGAAAATAAAGATTTTAATGTTCCATATGGAGAAACAACTTATGGCATGATATTTGAAGCTGAAGATGATGATGGAACAACATATTATTTTGCAGGAAATCCATTAGATAACTGGGTTGAATTTGGAGGATACTATTGGAGAATAATAAGAATTAATGGTGATGGCTCTATTAGATTGATATATAGTGGAACAGAATTAAATTCAACTGGTAGTGAAACAGATGTAGGTGAAATGGTATTTAATGAAGTCGTAAACGATAGTAAATATCTTGGATATTTTTATTCAACAGTTTATACAACATTAAATAATTGGTTTAAATATAAGTCAGGATTAATTATGGAAGAATATTTTAATAAAATCGATTTAAATGCTGGTTTTTGTGGAGATAGAACTCCAAGCTCAAACTATAATATTATTGATAACACTATGGGAAGTGTTGCAACTTTTTATGGAGGATATGTGAGATTAAGGCCTAATGGAA
The DNA here is from genome assembly GCA_023663235.1 of Ruminococcus sp. Classification (GTDB taxonomy): domain Bacteria; phylum Bacillota_I; class Bacilli_A; order RF39; family UBA660; genus Caccenecus. Next base: position 1,606 of record JAMPHW010000034.1, read on the forward strand.
CTTATGTAACATTAAATAGTCCAACTGTAACCCCAACGTTTAAATGTAGTAGTGGTGAAGATTTATATACTTATTCTGGCGCAAGTCAAGGAAACAAAATATTAGAAAACCCAGTAGGTTTAATATCAGCAGATGAGGTTTCATATGCTGGACTAGTTATTAATAATTCTATTAAGAACAGTTATATAGTTACAGGACAAGATTATTGGACTATGACACCATATTACTTTAGCGATAACGCTTCTGGATATCATAATATTGCCTCATATATTTTTATAGTGCTTGGTAGTGGCAATTTTGGTGCTTTATCAGTAAATAAACCATCTGCTATAAAACCTGTAATTAATCTCCGTTCCGATGTCCTATTTACTGGTAACGGAACAATATCTAATCCGTATAAAGTAGTAGTTTAATATTATAAATAAAAGAACATTAATATTTTAGTTAATGTTCTTTTTTATAAGAAAAATGTTGGATTATTGTAATTAGTTCTAATAGGTTTAGATGTAGTATTATTAGTATTTGTTAATGCTTTATTGTTTGTTTTAGCAACTATATTATTATTAGTACCGTTAGTGTTATTAGTATTATTCATTCCTTTTAAAACACTTAATATTGTTTTAGCATTATTAATCATTGGTTTAGCTTCCCTATATAAAGGTATAACTTGATTAGCAATACTAAGCGTTTTTGATAAACCACTAACTACTTTTCCTAAAGTAAGACCACTATTTACAGGAGCTCCAAACATCATAATCACCTAATGTAATATATGCCTAAATAATAAAAATTTGTCTTTTATTATTTAAATAATTTTAAATCTATGATATACTAAAAACAATAGTAGGGAAGAAGACTTATGGAAGAAAAAAAGAGCATTACTTTCACTGATATTATATTAGCACCTTTTCTTTTGGTATTTAGTTTTATTAAACATTTTTTTATCGGTGTTAAATTTGTTTTTTTTGATGCCTTTTTTAATATTTTTGATTATTTGTTAAATAAAAGAAAGTTTAAAAAGTTAGAAAAAGGTAAAAGTGATATTGAAGACGAGCCAGTTAAGTTAGAAATCCCTATAGAAGAAAAAAAGCCTGATAATGTTGTGTCTTTCTCTGAAAACAAAAGAGTAGAAAAAGAGCATCTTACTTTAATAAATGAAATAAAGAAGGAGGATATAGATAGTCCTAAAGTAACTAAAGAATATTATACTTATTATGGAACTGATGAAAACGGCTTAAAAGTTAAAGGTACAATGAGTGCTACTAATAAAGTTACTCTAACTAATTTTTTAGCTAATGAAAATATTAATGTTTATAAAATAAAAAAAGCTTTTGGAGCTAATCTTCTAAAAAAAATAGGCTTAGATCAAGAAAAAGAAATGAGCATCAAAGATTTAATATTTTGGCTAACTCAAGTATCAACTTATTTAAAAGCGGGTATTACTTTAAATGATACTATTAAAATTATGAGCAAGCAAGCAAGTAAAGATTTAACTAAAGGTAAGTTATATCGTTCTATTTTATATGAATTAATGCTTGGCGAAAGTTTTAGTGTTGCCTTAGAACGTCAAGGAAAAGTTTTTCCCACCTTATTAGTTAATATGATAAAGTCTGGAGAAGCAACAGGCGATTTAATTAGAACTCTAGATGATATGGCCGAGTATTATACCGAAATAGATAAAACAAGAAAAGAAATGATAAGCGCTATAATCTATCCAACTATTCTTTTAGTTTTTGCTATTGCTGTTTTAACTTTTATCATGGTTTATGTTATACCTGAATTTATTAAAGTATATGACCAAGCGGGTATTGTTGTAAGTGGATTTACCTTATCTATTATTAATTTAAGTAAATATATTACTTCCCATATTAATATAATTTTACTTATTGCTTTTATTATTATTTTAACCTTATTATTTCTTTATAAAAATATTAAGGAATTTAGAAAGTTAATTCAACTAATAGGTATGAAAATCCCATTTTTTGGAAAAATTATAATATATCATGAAATAACTTTATTTACCAAAACTTTTGCTAGCTTACTTAAAAATAGCGTTTTTATAACTGAAAGTATGCAAATATTAACTAATATAACAAATAATGAAGTATATAAAGATATAATGGTTGAAACAATTACTAATATAGCTAAAGGCGAAAAAATATCTAAATCATTTGAAAACAAATGGTGTGTTCCTGATGTTGCTTATTATATGATAGTGACAGGTGAAGCAACAGGCGAGTTATCACTTATGATGGAGAAAGTAGCTAACTATTATAGTGATTTACACAAAGCTAAAGTAACAAATTTAAAAAGTTTCTTAGAACCAATAATGATTGTAGTATTAGCTTTAATTGTGGGTATCATAATTTTAGCAGTTGTTATACCAATGTTTAGTTTGTATGGTCAAATTAGCTAGGAGAGATTAGATGATTATAATATTATTTTTAATAGGTTTTGTTTTAGGCCTAACTTTCACTTTAATAGGTGAAAAACTTCCTTTATTATTACCTGAAGTAACTCCCAAAGAAGATAATTCATGGTTACTTAATCTTTTTGTTGCGATACTTACAGGTTTAATTTTATTAGTCAGCTTTCATGAATTTGATTTTAGCTATGAATTTTTAGTATCCCTAATTGTAACAGGACTAGTTATAAGTATTTTTATAAGTGATTTTAAATATATGATAATATTAGATAGTCCACTTGTTATAAGCGGCTTACTAGTTTTAATCATTAGAACCTACTTTTTTGGTTTTAAAAATGCTGGCTTAAGTTTACTTAGTGGTATTGTTTTATTTGGTTTTATGCTTTTAATAGGCTTTGTTGGTAAAAAGATATTTAAAAAGGAAGCCCTAGGTGGAGGAGATATCAAATTAGCTTTAATAATAGGAATTATTCTAAATTTAAGACTAGGCTTGGTTGCTATCATTTTATCATCAATTCTAGCTTTGCCTTACGCTTTAACATCAGTTATGTTAAGTAATAGTAGAGAAGTTCCATTTGGACCATTTCTAATTGCTAGTATGTCTTTAGTTTTTGCTTTTTCTGATAAATTTTTAAATCTTCTTGAATTTCTAATTTAAAAATACTAATATAGTTATGAGGTAATTTATTATGCATAAAGAAATCGAAGGCTTAATAGTAAAAGAAATTCCTTATAGTGAAACATCTAAAATTATTCATGTTTATACTAATGATGGTATTATTGGTATTATGTGTAGAGGTGCTAAAAGCCTAAAAAGTCCTTTTAGAGCTACAACCCTAAAATTTACTTATGGCAAATTCATAATAAGTTATAAAGAAAATAAATTATCTAATCTTATTAATGTTGATATTATAAATCCTTTAAAGAATATTAAAAGCGATATTGTTCTTTTAAGTTATCTCAATTATGTAACAGAACTAACCACTCAAGTAACAAAAGAATCAGATGCTATTATATATGAAGATTTCATAAATGCTATTTTAAAAATAGAAGAAGGCTTAGATCCTTTAATTATTTCTAATATTTTAGAGGTAAAATACTTGGATTATATTGGTGTTGGTCTTAATTTAGATGCTTGTATTGGCTGTGGCTCATCTACTAAAATTATAACTCTTGATGGCGATCGCGGGGGATTCATTTGTAGCAATTGTTATCACAATGAACCTATAGTTGATGCTAAAACTATATCCCTAATTAGAATGTATTATTATGTTGAAATAAAAAGTATATCTAAACTTAAAATAAGTGATACTGTTAAAAATGAAATAAATACTTTTTTAAATATTTATTATGAGAGATATACAGGCCTTTATTTAAAAAGTAAAAAATTTCTGGATAAACTAAAAGATTAAAATAAATATTAGGAAATTACTTGATATTAAAAAATAATGGTGATATACTATACATTGATAAATGAAGGGAGGGATTTATAAATGACTAAAGTTGTAGTTCAAAATGGAAACGTTGATGTAGCGTTAAAGAAATTTAAAGCTAAGTTTGCTCGTAGCGGTGTCCCTTCAGAATTAAAAAAGAAAAAACATTATGAAAAACCAGGCGTTAGAAGAAGAAACGAAAAAAAAGAACAATTAAGAAACGCTAAGAAGCATAAAAATTATTAAAAGAGGATTTTATCATGAATGAACGTATAGCAAATGATTTAAAAGAAGCAATGAAAAATGGTGATAAGTTCAAATTATCTGTCATTCGTATGTTAAAAAGTGCTTTACAATTAGAGAGTATTAGTAAAAAACATGAATTAGATGATAGTGAAGTTATCGCTGTAATAAAAAAACAAGTAAAATCAAGAAAAGATAGTATCGCTGAATATGAAAAATATAATAAAGCGGAAGAAGTAGAAAATCTTACTAAAGAAATTGAAATATTAAATGTTTATTTACCAGAAGAATTATCTGAAGAAGAAGTTAAAAAGATAATTGATGAAGTATTTACAGAACTAAATCCTAGTAGTATGAAAGACATGGGCAATATTATGAAAGAATTAAATAATAGGATTACTAACGCTGATATGTCTTTAGTAAGTGCTATTGTAAAAGAAAGGCTAAGTTAAGGCCTTTTTAAATTATGAAAAAAGATTTAAGGATAAGATATAAATTATTAAGAGAAAGTGTTAAAGATAAAAAAACTAAAGATTTAAATGTTTGTTTTTTGTTTTTAAGTTCGGATCTTTATTATTCAAGTAATTTAATTATTGGTTATTATCCAGTTAATAGTGAGATTAATATATTACCAATTATTTATCAAGCCTTAAAAGATAAAAAGTATGTAGCATTACCTCATATTATAAATACTAATGGTGATATGGCCTTTTATTATATTACTTCTTTAAATAATTTAAGAGAAAATGCTTTTAAGATACCAGAACCTGATACAGCTACATCTAGAGAAGTTTTAGACTTTAATAATTCTGTTTGTTTAATTCCAGGTCTTACTTTTGATAATCAAGGCTATCGTCTAGGCTATGGGAAAGGTTATTATGATCGATTTTTAACATACTATCAAGGCATTTCTATTGGGGTATGTTATGAAGAGTTAATTAATAAATGTATACCCATTAATGGACATGATAAAAGTGTTGACTACTTATTAACAGAGAAAGCTTTAAAAAGAGTATTAAAATAACTTTAAAAATAACCCAAAATATGATATTATGTATTTAATGAAAGAAATTTCATATAATAAAAAAGGAACTTCAGTTATAAACTGAATGTCTACCTAATTGGGCAGACATCTAAGTCTTTAAAAACTTAGGTGTCATTTTTTTATGGCTAAAACCAGTAAGGTTAATAGTAATAAA
>JAMPHW010000035.1 GCA_023663235.1 Ruminococcus sp.
AATGTATAAGCTAGAAATTTCTAAAGTAGTCCGGATTTGCTTATTTAAGGAGAATGAAAAATGATACTTAAAAAAGTAAATAACGAAAATAAGAAAATTTTTTTGTATGGTCTAATAATGGTAGTAGTACTTACTATTACAGTTACTTTATTAGTAAGTAAAGCAAACTTTAGAGTAACAGCAACATATGAATTAGCAGAAGGTAAAGTAACATCAAGTCCGTATGACTTTAATACAATAGCCGTGTATATAAGTGATAGTAATGGAAGCCAGATTAAGAATAATAGAAAATACAGCGAATTAAAAGATGGACGTATGCCAAATGAAGGTTATGTCATAAGTAAAAAGAATAGTTATTGCTATATAGGAACAAAAGATAATATAGATAGTAACGCAAAATTATATACCAACGCAAATGGAGAACATATCATATCAAACTTAACAAAGGGAGATAAATGTATCTTATACTTTGAGAAGATATCAGATAAGTGTGGAAGTGCATGTAAAACAATAATAGCCAATACAGATTTAGCAGAAAGAAATACCGAATTAAAATCATTTAATGTACCATATGGAGAAACAAATAGTGATATATATGAAGCCGAAGATGATGAAGGAACAAGTTATTATTTTGCAGGAAATCCAACAAATAACTGGGTAGAGTTTGGAGGGTATTATTGGCGAATCATCAGAGTAAATGGAAATGGTTCAATCAGAATAATCTATCAAGGAACAGAGCCTAATATAGTAGGAGAAGGAACGCAAATAGGAACAAGCTCTTTTAATAGCATTTACGATAATAATGCCTATGTAGGATATTTTTACGAGCAAGACCAAGTACATGGGTTAAAAGAGCCATCAACAATATATACATATTTAAATAATTGGTTTGAGAGTACAAGGTTAAAATCAGAACAATACTTTAATAAAATAGATACAAATGCAGGCTTTTGTGGAGATAGAACGCCAAGTTCTACAAACGCCCCAGCAGTAAGTAATGGATTAAATACTGGAGATAGTTTAGGCGGAACTGGAACTACTGAAACATATTATGGTGCATATTTGAGATTAGCGCCAGGAGGAATTGCTGTAACAAAAGATACAACAACGGTAACGCCAACATTAATATGTTCAAATAGTAATGATTTATATACATATTCAGGTGCTAGTCAAGGAAATAAGAAGTTAGCAAATCCAGTAGGATTAATCAGAGCAGATGAAGCTGCATATGGAGGTTTAGTATATTCAACTAGTTCAATAGGTAATTATCTAGATACTGATAGCCACTACTGGGCTATGTCTCCGTCTGACTATCCGAGCGCCGACGCGTTTCTTGTGTATTCAAACGGCCACCTCGGCAGCAACAACGTGATAAATAACTATGGCATTCGTCCTGTAATTAACCTACGTTTTGATGTTAAATTTACAGGTGATGGAACCCAATCTAATCCCTACAAAGTAGTTATGTCTTAAGTAATGAAAAATCTCATTACTTTTTCTTTTTAATAATTTTATTAATATTTAAATTATGGTATACTGTATTTATATTTAATATGAGGTGTAACATGATAACTGAGTTAAATAAAGAATATGACAAGTTACAATTAAAGTATGGAGCTAGAGAATTAAATTCGATTTATAATGGAGGGTGTACTAATAATCCTAATATATGTTTTGTATTTATGAATCCAACAGGTCGTAATATCGCAGCTAATAAGACTTGGGAGGGTATAAGGTCTCCTTGGATAGGAACTAAAAATATTTGGGATTTATTTTATGCAGTTAATTTAATTAAAGAAGATTTATATTATAAAATAAAGAGTATGAAAGGTAAGGATTGGACTCCAGAGTTTGCTACTGAAGTATACGATGATGTTAAAGAGCATAAATTATTTATTACTAATTTAGGAAAATGCACACAAGTTGATGCAAGGCCTCTTCCAGATGTTGTTTATTTAAAATATCTTGATTTATTAAAACAAGAATTTACAATAATTAAACCTAAAGTTATAATTCTTTTTGGAAATCAAGTTAGTTCCATAGTTTTAGGTGAAAAAATATCGGTTTCTATGGTACGAAAGAAGAAATTTAAAAGAGTAATAAATGGTGAAGAATATATATTTTATTCTGTATATTACCCAATAGGTAATGGTCGTTTTAATATTGATAAGTCTATTGAAGATATAAAATGGATACTTGAAGAAGAAAAACTAAAAATTTAGAATAAAATATGTTATACTTATAAAGTGATAATATGAAGAAGTTAATAATTTTAATTATATGTTTAATACCCTTAAGTGTTAATGCCGAATTATATTCTGACAAAGCGATAGTATATGATATTACAGATGATATAATTATTTATGAGAAAAATAGTGAGGTTGAAACTAGTATTGCTAGTTTAACGAAGATTCTAACAGTTATGACAGCTTTAAATAATATAAGCGATATTAATGAAAATATTACAATTACAAGTGAAATGTTAAATAATATTTATTGGGATGCATCAGTTGCAGGATTAAAGATAGGAGATACAGTTACTTATTTAGATTTAATGTATGCAACAATTTTACCATCAGGTGCCGATGCGGCTCAAGTACTTGCTATAAATACAGGTGGTAGTATAGATAATTTTGTTCTAATGATGAATAATTTGGCAGATAGAATAGGAATGACTAATTCTAATTTTATTAATTCAACAGGACTAGATGCTAATAATCAATATAGTACTGTAAAAGATGTGCTAACTTTACTTAAGTATGCTTTAGATAATCCTACTTTTAAAAAAGTTTTTATGACAAGAGAATATGTTTTAGAAAATGAGCTAAAGGTTAGATCAACTCTTTATAGTTATAATAAAAATCTTAATTTAGATATAAGTAGAATATTAGGTAGTAAAACGGGAAGAACAGGAGATGCAGGATTGTGTTTGGCTTCTTTAATCAGTTTTAAAAAACATGATGTTTTAATTATTACAGTAGGAGCTCCTGATAAAAATGGTTATAATCTAGTAGATAATTTAAATATTATTAATTATTTAGATAATAATTATGTTATACCATTTAAAATAGAAGGGGTAAATGAAGATTTAATAGTTGAGGCCTTTAAAAAAGCTAATAATAGTTATCATAGTGATAATTACTTTTTTATAGGAATAATAAGTATAATTGTAATTCTTGGGATACTAGTAATAATAAAACCTAAAAAAACTTTTAATTAGATTAAATATTTGTTATAATTTAAGTAGTGATGATTATGAAGAAAAAAGGCTTTGCTTCGATGTTTATGGTATACTCTTTTTTTCTAATATTTATTTTAATGATGGGAACAGCTTTAATGATAAATACTTATAAAAAGAATTTTTTAAATGCTTTAAAAAATGATATTAAATTAGATTTAAAAAATTATCATTTACCAGTTGAAGTTCTAGATGTAGAAGATAATGAAGAAGATTAAGTTTTTATTATTTATATTTTTATTAATACCTTTAAAAGTAAATGGTTATACTGCCTCACCAGTAGATATAACAGTTATGAATATTGAGGATTTAAACAAAGCATTAGATAGAGGATATTTAACTAGCGAAATATTAGTAAATCTTTATTTAGAGCGGATAGAAGAATATAACAAAGATTTTAATGCGATAAATATGGTTAATGATAAAGCAATAGATGAAGCTAAAGAATTAGATAGACTAAGAAGCGAAGGAATTAGTAAAGGACCACTTCATGGTATTCCAATATTAGTAAAAAATAATATTGATGTAGAAGGTATTCCCACTACTGGTGGTAATAAAAGTTTAAATGATAATTATCCTACTGATGCTGAGGTTATACAGAAGTTAAAGGATAAAGGAGCTATTATTTTAGGTTCTACTAATATGAGTGAGTTTGCTTTTTCGGCTAAAAATTCTTATAGTTCTTATGGTCATGTTAGAAATGCTTTTAATTTAGCTTATACACCTTATGGGTCTAGCGGGGGAAGTGCAGTTGCAGTTACAATTGCTTTTGGTGCGGCAGCACTTGGAACAGATACTAATTCATCAGTTAGAGTTCCAGCATCAGCGGCTGGATTAGTCGGTCTCAGACCAACTCTAGGGCTGATTAGTAGCGACGGAGTTATTCCTTATGATTTAGAAAGAGATACAGTAGGAATAATAAGTAGAACCGTAAAAGACAATGCATTAGTATTGGAAGCGATAACAGATGAAAAGTACTTAGAAGAAGCATTTAATATTAATGATATAAATATTGGAGTTATAGAAAGTTATGTAAATGGAAGTAATGCTAAAAGTGGAGTAAATAGTAAAACAGATGCAGATATAGCGAGTCTCGCTAATGATAAAATTAAGTTATTAGAAGATAATGGAGCGAGCATTATTTATATCGATGAATTACTTAATAATTATTATCTTAATATAGCTAATGAAACGGTTACAGGTGGTAGTTTTTGTGATGGATTTAATGACTATATTGCAAATAAAAAAAGTTCAATAAAAAACTTTGATGATTTAGTAAGCTCTAGGTATAATGTTTATGATTTAGAGGAATATTTAGGTGGGTGTAATAAAAAATGGGCTGGAGATTTAAAGAAAAATAATAATCTTAAAGATGAATTTGAAGAACATGTTTTAAAAGTAATGAATGAAAATGGTGTTGATATTTTAGTTTATCCAACGATAAAAGTTAAGAATCTCACTTTAAATAGTAATAATAGTTTAAATGCTCCAGGAAGTTTTTTAGGGTCAGTTATTGGTTATCCATCTATTACCGTTCCAATGGGTTTTATTGACGAGTTTGCTTATGGGCTGGAGTTTTTCAGTACTAAAGATAGTGAAGAAATGCTTTATAATATAGCTAGCTTTTTTGAAAATATTAATAATTTAGAACCAGTAAGTAGTAGGCTTGCTCCTAATTTATATGAGATTCCGAGTTCAGTTAGTGAACTTTTAGATATTTTTAATAGGTATTATGATAATAAAAAATTTAAAAATTTAGTAAGTAATGCTAAAGAATATTTTAAAAGTTATAGTGATAATTCTTTAGAAGATAATGAAATAAAGGCAAGTGAACTTTTAAGTTCTTTTAAGAGATTAGAGTTAGTTCAATACAGGGATAACTTTATTTATGTTATATTAATTATTATAGGAATTAGTGGATTAATATATTTGTCTGTAAATATTAGAAGAAAAATAGTTCATATAGTAGGCAAATAAAAAATTTTCTGTTAGAATATAATTATGATAAAAAGGAGTGTAGTTATGGAAAGTGAAGTAATGATTAATAAAAAAAGAAAATGGAAATTTTTAGGGATATCTTTATTTTTAATTATAGCTATTGGAGTGGGATTATATTTTGGTTATATGAAACTTAATTCTAATCCAAGTGCTATTTATAAAGAGGTAATCAATGAGTGTTATACTAATATTAATAAATATTTAAAAGAGCATCGTAAAAATGAATTTGATATAGATACTAGTAAAGAGCCTTTGGTATTAAGCTTTGATACTAAACTGGATAGTAATATTGATGTTTTAAAGACATTTACTAATAAGAAATATGAACTTAAATTAGGATTAGATTTTGAAAGAAAGCTCGCAACACTTGATGCTAATATTAGTAAAGATGAAGAAAATATTTTAGATGTTTTAACACTTTTAAAAAATAATAATTTTTATTTAAAAAGCACAAAGTTAATAGATAAAGTTTTAAATTTAGGGGAATATAAATTATTTGATACATTAAATAATTATTTAGATGAAGCTAACCAAAATAGCTTTGATTATGACGCTTTAGATTATATTATTAAAAATCTTAAAAATTCTTATATTGCTTCTTTAGATAAGAAAAATTTTGAAATTACTAAAGAAAATGATAGTAGCAAAAAAATAACTTATATAATGAATAATGATAACTTAAATAATACAATAAGATTTATATTAAATAATATAGCTAAAGATAAAAAAATGTTAGAAGCTCTTGCAAGTATTTCAGGATATGACGCGTCAGAAATAAAGGATAGTATTGGAGAAGAGTTAAGAAATGATAGTTTTACTAGCTGTGAACAACTAGAGACATCTATATATGTAGATAATTTTAATAATTTTTTAGGTTTTGCTTTAAATGATGGAAATGATACAATAAAAATTGATTTAAAAGATAATAAACTTGATATTAAAATTAATATTGATAATGAATCTTTCTTATTGGAAACTAATGATGATTATATTAGTATTAAATATCTACAAAATGATAAAGAATTAATTAATCTAAAAATAAATAATAGTAATAGTGAAGATTTAAACATGGATTTTGATATTAATATAGATGAATTAACCTTAAATGGTAATGTAATTTTAAACAATTTAATTAATACAAAAGATAAAGTTGCAGCCTCTTATGAAGTTAATATTAAAACCGCTTTAGATACCTCTTATTTATCATTAAAAGGGGAATTTAGTTTAGAGAAAAAAGAAATCGAAGAATTTGATACAAGTGGAACAGTTAAACCTGATGAATTATCTGAACAAGAAATAACAGATTTATATGTTAAACTTATGGATATAATGGATGAATTTGGGATA
>JAMPHW010000036.1 GCA_023663235.1 Ruminococcus sp.
TCGACAATTTTTTGGATAAAAAAACTAAGATTTTTAAATTTCTTAGTTTCTATTTTATATTTTTTAAATTACACCAGTTGGATTAGTAGGATTAGCTGTATTATTTACAGGCATAAAATTATTTAAATCCATAACCTTTTGAGCATTATCATGAACAATATTAGCGACTTGTTCTTTAGCCTCAGCATTTGCTAAATGTTCATTAGCATTATATAATTTTTGGTCTATTTCTGTTTCTTTTTGTTTAATAAGTTTTTCTCTTTCATTTAAATCACTAAGTTGTTTTTGATATTTGGATATTAAAGCGTCAAACATGTTTTCACAAGCTTTTAAGAATGTTTCACGATCATTATCGAAATTAAATGTTGGTTCTGGAACAGGATTATTTATAGGCTCATTAATTGGAGCTTCTGTTAATGGTGGAACTGGAGCAGGTATTGGTTGTTCAACTTGAGGTGTAGGCATTGGAGGCTCACTAGGTATAGGGTTTACAACTGGAGTATTTATAGGCATATTTATTGGTTCTGGAGAAACAGGATTTGGTATTGGATTTACTGGTGGAATACTATTAACCGGAGTTGCAACATAAGCATCCGCATTTGGAGTAACACTAGGAACTGGTGGAACATTCGGAATTGTAGATGCTGCTATATTACTAGCAACATTATTATCAGGCATTACTGGAGATGCAGGTGCTACAGGAGGAATCTCATTAGTAACTGGAATATTAGGGACACTTGGTATTTCAGGCGTTGGAATAGGATTTATATTTTCAACAGGTTGTACTAGGCTTGGTTGTTCAACAACTGGGATATCACTTACAGGAGTTACAGGGACTTCTGGGATTGGTGGAATATTTGAAACAGTTGGAGCTGGTTCAGCAGAAACAACAGGTATTTCAGGAATATTACTAACAGGCTCTGTTTCTATTGGGGTGCTTGGAATAGAACTAGCTCCTTCTTCTGTTGAGGTATCAGCAGTAGTTGTAGGTACATAACGACTTTTAATTAATTCTAATGAAGGTTCAGAAGGTAAAGTTAAAGGCGTATAATAAACTTCATCAGCTTTTAATTCATTAGGTAAACCAATATATTCAAAATTAGTACCATTTATAATTCCTTTTAAATAATTTTTAGTACTTTGCCATTCGTTTGTATCATTTATTTTCTCAAACTTATCATTTACTAATTTAGTTACATAGATTATAGGCAAACCCATTGACCCTAATTTTTCGGCATCTAAAATCACATAAGAGTTATTTTCTACCTTAAAAGCACTTAAAACATTTAAGTTTTCTACTTCTCCCATTGCTTTTGTTATTTTCACCTTTGTCATAATATCCCTCTATCCTTTTAAATTATTATATCAGAATAACATTTTATATTCAATCTTTTATTTCACTTATCATGAACCATTTGCAACCATAAGCGCAATTATTCTTAATATAATCTTCTACTTTATCAACATCATTTATATCTTTAAAATTTTTATTAGTCTTACTATTAAAACCTTTAAGTCTTAATTTATTGTAAGCTATATCTCCTACAATATAATCAAAATTATCAAAATAATCAGTAAGTTTACTTTCTAATTCTTCAATGTTCAAGGCATCTTTATAATTATTCATTACTTGATATTTTTTATTATTAATTGTAATTACTTCCATAAACCCTCCTACATTAAGCTAAATATAATAATTGCTATAACACTAAAAGATGTTATAATAACACTCATAAGAAGCAAAATATCGACATATCCATTTCCTGAGGTTACTTTTTTACCATGCAGTTTAAAGAAATTAACGGAATCTTCTAAATCATAATCTTTACTAGGACTAGATATATCTACATCAAAATAGTTATAAGCATTATTTTTAGCTTCTATTATTTCTTCATTATTCATATTTGTTATATTACTTAAATTAACGCCAACATATTTTAGAGCATCTAAATTTAAATTAATATCGATTGGCTTACCTAAATCGCGAGTTAAATCTTCTTCTCCTAATTTATTATAATAATAATCTTCAATATAAGTTGGATCATTACCCATTAAATAACTATAAGAAACACGATAAGGATTTGTAGTATGATTAGTATAAGCTAAATCTAAAAATTCCTCTTCTTCTTTAAATGTTACATTACCATTTCTTTTTTTAGCAACAAACATATTAACTAAAGATTTAAGAACTGTTTTAAAATAAGGATTTTTAAGTTTAACTTTATTTTTTTTATATTCTTCTTCAAATTTATAATAGCTTAAAAATTCTTCTTTAAATACAGCGATATCACTTTTACTTAGACCATATTTACTTAAATTACTAAAAAGTGCAACTTCATTATTTAAGTAATAAGGATTTAAAATATTTAATTCTCCATAAATAAGAACTAATATTCTAATAGTAACAACTAAGAAGGAATTATAAATAACGCCATCTTGTTTTTGTTGATTAGCTAAATATGTCTTTATAGCTTCATCGAAAGCTAAATTAACAAAGTATCCTTCCTTCATTATTATTCACCTAGTCTATTATAGCATAATAAAACTAGATAAACAATTATCAAATTTTGTAAAGCCTTTACACTTTCTTAACTTAAATAGTCATTTTAGTTAGGAATTATCTAGAAGTAGGAAAAAATTATTTTTTTAATTTTTTTATTATTGCTTTTAAATCTATTAAAATTATTTTTTATAAATAAATATTATTAACAAAATTAATAAAGCACCTGACCGCGAGGGCTTAAAGCCTAAAGAGAGTTTGGAATTTGGTCAAGTGCTTTTGGAACAGAAAAATTTCCTGTCCTCTTTAATTGTATATTTACTGAGAGTAATAGTCAACAAAAATCGTTCGACAAATTTTGCAAATTAAAAATTAGGCGTATTTTTTAGACAGAAACTACTTAAAATCATAAAATAAATTAGGTGATTAATATGTGTCCAAATCGAGGTTTTGGTGGTGGATTCTTTACTATTTTAGCAATATTTGCCCTATCTATTTTAATATTTTATCAGGTTATTTTAACGTTAATTCTGCCTTTAAGATTTAATTTATTTATTTTATTAATTGAAATTTCATTACTTTTTTATTTATTATTTAGGATTGTTTATCCTCGTCGCTAAGTTTTTTAATTAAGTTTTCAGTTTTAAACAAATAATCAAGTTTAGCTCTAATATCTTTAGTAAGTCGCATTTCTTCACCTTCTAAAGTAATTATGGGAGGTATACTTATGACAATAAAAAATAGATTTAATTCATTATCTTTTAAAGGATAATTTTTTAAATATTTTTTTAATAAAGGTTCAAAATCGAAATTCATATATTCTTTTTGATAAAAGGTAATTAAATCTAATATGGGAGCATCTATTTTAGATTTTTCCCAGCTTATTAAATAATCCTTATTATTTTTGATAAAGTGATCTGTTTCTAAATTATTATGGATAAAAGCGACGCGTTCTTTTAAATCTTCTTTAGTATTTTGATACCAATCATCTAGTTTATCAGAAGCAAAATCTAGAGCAGAAAAAATTTTATAGATATTACGCATTAATAAATAATGGGAAGGACTAGGCATTGTCTCTTCTATTAAGATATTATAAGTATTATCATAATAGTTTCTAGTATAATTAATATTATTTTGTAAATTTTCATAGATTTCTTTATATTTATCTTCGGTTATTTCTTTATAATAAGTGGTTTTATTATGAAGAAGAGATACTAAATCAATCATATCTAAAGCTTTTTGTTCTTTAGGCATTTTTATTTCAGGTATATATTCAAAAATGTTAACATCATCACGGAGTTCATTTGTAAGTCTCGGAAAATAATCAAAATTACGACCTAATAAATAATTATAAGCATCACTTACTTTATTATCAGTTTTTTCTTTAACAACATAAGAACCACTTGTAGAATCAATTATAGTTACTTTCTTTTTCTTAGTATAACGATATGGTTTAAAATGTTCTTTTAAATCCGTTAGAGCATCATTCATTAGATTCAGGTATAATTAATTTATCGCCACTTGTTAAATTACTTAAATCATTATAATCGGATAAAATATTCATACTAGAATTATACATAGTACAAATAGTTTCGATACTTTCTCCATCACTAACAACATGAATATGGTATGTTGCATAATTATTATCTAGAGCATTTACATTATCAATAATTGTATCTTCACTTATTTTATCGTCTCTATCTTCTACTTTTTTAGATTCTTCAACTATTTCTTTTTTCTCTTCTTTAGTCTCTTCAATTTCTAAAATATCAGGGACTTCTTCTTTTATGATAGCTTCAGGTGCTTCTCTAAATATTTCTGGTTCTACTTCTTCCTCTATTTCTTTAGTACTTGCGATGACATTAAAGTCTATTTTTACTCTAAGTTTACTTTCTTCAATTATTTCATAAGTAAAATCTTCAATCATAAATTCAATAGTATCTTTATCTACTTCGGGAGTTAAAGCTATTTCAAAAGGTAAAACGTAGGAAAAAGGTTCTTTATTAACACTTACTTCATGGCTTTTATAGTCTCCTGATATAATAAAATTACCTTTTAAAGTGTCTTCGGTAGTTGAAAGTTCATGCTCTAGGCTAATGCTGGTGATTTCGTGCAATTTTTTTTCAAAGTCAATATCCTTTGTAAATGGTATTTTACAATTCAATCTTATCATCTCCTAGAATACTTTATGCGTTTATTTACTGATTTATGTTTAAATTTAGAGATTAAAATTGACTTTTACCATATAATATGTTAAAGTTTTATAAGTAAAACAAATTTGGAGGTGGCAAATATGGCTAAAAAAGTAACAACAAAAAAACCTTTATCAGGTAACAAAAGAAGTCATGCTTTAAATGCAACTAAAACAAAACAAAAACCTAATATTCAAAAAAAGACTATTAATGGAAATAAAGTTAGAATTTCTGCTAGAGAAGCTAGAACTATGGAAAAGTAACACGGAAGTGTTATTTTTTTATTTATATAAAAAATCGCTATAAAAAGCGACTTTTAAGACATAACTACTTTGTATGGATTGGTAATAGTTCCATCTCCAGTGAACTCTGTATCTGAACGGAGATTTATTACGGGTCTAACTCCTACTTCTATAGTTGCTAACTCAGATCGAATTTCACCTAAATCATTTAATATAAAGACTCTTGCTAATGACTGATAAAACCAATATGGAGTGAAAGTCCAGAACGATTTTCCGGTATATAAATAAATGTTTTTATTTATATTTCCAATTCCATGAACTCCACCTGCAAATGCTAATTCATCAGCGCTAATTGTGCCTACTGGGTTTTCCAAGACTTTTAAATTTTCATCACCTATAGTTGAATACTTATATCTAAAAGTATCATCATTAGAACAACTATAGGTAGGATTAGGTGCTAGCTCTGATTTGTTTTCATCAGCAATATATAACCTTATTCTTGCACCATAAAATGTATTTTGAGTGCCTATACCACCTTTTCCGTTAGTCATATTTTGCTGTGTACTAGGTTGTCTATCTACACAAAAACTTGCATTTTTATCTATTTTATCTAAAAATGATGATTGGTTTAGATTTGAAGTATTAAACCAATTATTTATCAAATTATATAAATCTGATTTTTTTGCAAGTCCTCGAACTTCACCCAAATTATATAAATATCCAACATAAGCATTATCATCATTTTTATCATTAAAGATACTTGTTCCAATCTGAGTTTCTTCTCCTGTTGCCTTAGGTTCTAACTTATTTCCATTTTCATCTATTGTTCTTCCTTGATATATTAATCTAATGCTTCCATCACCATTAACTCTTATGATTCGCCAATAATATTCTCCAAATTCTACCCAGTTATCTAACGGATTTCCTGCAAAATAATAAGTTATTCCATTATCATCTTCCCCCTCGTATATGACGCCCATTGTTGTATTTTCTATTATTTTATTAAATGTTCCTTCTTCTCTTGTTTTTCTCCCTATATAATGTGTTTCTAATAACTCACTCATTGTTTTAGTATTACTTATATCTTTATCCAAATAAATGAAACATTTATCTCCTTTTGATATTCCTCTAAATATATGAATTCCGCCTATTGTTTCTAATATTGCATTTGTATCTTTATTCTCTTTTTTACAATTGCTTCCTTTACAACAATAGGTATTTTCTTTATTAATTATATATCCAGTAGGTATAGTTGTTTCTTTACTTAGTTCTTGATAATTTCCATCACCATCATTAATATACATAGCCATAACATTTATGTCATATGGACTTGATACTACTTTACCTTCTGTTAATGGAATAGATGCGGTCATTCGATAATTAGCTTTTGATGTTATAAAAGTTAATGTAATAGTAAGTACTACTACACTTATTAAGCCATACAAAAAATACTTTTTGCTATTAT
>JAMPHW010000037.1 GCA_023663235.1 Ruminococcus sp.
TGAATGATGAATTAAATAGACTTTTTTGGCTAAGTCACTTAAAGCGATAGCATTTATTACAGCACTATTACCTCCACCTATTACAGCAACGTCTTTATTTTTATAAAAAGCACCATCACAAGATACACAAAAATGTACTCCATGGCCAATTAAATCAGTTTCATTAGGGATTCCTAATAAGCGATATTTAGCACCTGTTGCAATTATAATACTTTTAGTTTCATAAGTATTTCTATCAGTTATTACCTTTTTTATTGCTTCATTTTTTATTGCTATTACTTCTTCAAATTCGACAGGAATATCTAAAGCTAAAACTTGTTCAAACATATTATTTGCAAGTTCAGCACCAGAAACACTAGGGACGCCAGGATAATTCTCGATTAGAGGAGTCGAACCCATTTGTCCCCCGATTGCTTCTTTTTCTAAAATCAAAACTTTTTTATTAGCTCTTGCTCCATATATTGCTGATGTCATACCTGCTGGACCACAGCCAATAATTATAATATCATACATTTTAAGTCCTATATTTTAAAGTCTTCGATATATTTTTTTATATTAGATATATTAACTACTTTTTCAACTTTTTCACCATCAATTATAACTAATGTTGGAGCTTGTTTAACATCATATTCGCGAGTTTTTTCAGGATTTTCTTCAGCATCAATTAATTTATAATTTACTTTAGCATTTTTTAGGAACTTCTCGGCCATTTTACAATTAGGGCAAGTCTTAGTTCCAAATAGTAAGATGCCATTATCGCAATTTTTTTCTTTTAAATGAGAATTATTTAGGTCATAAGTTTTACGATCTTTAAATTCTTGACTCTTGCCATCATTCCAATTCTTAACTGGGCGGTAATATCCTGTAATACGACTATAGATTTCAGTTTCAGCCCCACATTTAGGACAAGTATTAACCTCTCCAGCAATATATCCATGTTCTTTACATACAGAATAAGTTGGAGATAAAGTATAATATGGAAGACGATAGTTTTCGGCGATTTTCTTAACTAAGTTAGCAGCTGATTTCCAATCATTTAATCTTTCACCTAAGAAGGCATGGAATACAGTTCCAGATGTATATAAAGTTTGAAGTTCATCTTGAATATCTAAAGCAGCGAATATATCCTCAGTAAATCCTACTGGTAAGTGGGAACTATTAGTATAATAAGGAGTTTTATCACATTCAGCAGCAGTTATAATATCAGGATATAATTCTTTATCTTTTTTAGCAAAACGATAAGTAGTTGATTCAGCTGGAGTTGCTTCTAAGTTATATAAATCACCATACTCTTCTTGATAATCAGATAGTTTTTCTCTCATGAAATTTAATACATCTTTAGTAAACTTTTGAGCATCTTCATTCGTTAAATCTTTTTTTAACCAACTAGCATTTAGGCAGGCTTCGTTCATACCTACTAAACCAATTGTAGAGAAATGATTATTAAATGTTCCTAAATATCTTTTAGTATATGGATATAAGCCTTCATCTAATAGTTTACTGATAACATTTCTTTTAATCTTTAAGCTTCTAGCGGCTAAGTTCATTAATTTTTCTAAACGTTCATAAAATTCTTTTTCATTTTTAGAAAGATAAGCGATTCTTGGCATATTAATTGTTACAACACCAACAGAACCAGTTGATTCTCCACTACCAAAGAAACCACCAGATTTTTTACGAAGTTCTCTTAAATCTAATCTTAGACGACAACACATGCTTCTAACATCACTTGGCTCCATATCACTATTTATATAATTTGAGAAGTATGGAGTACCATATTTAGCAGTCATTTCAAATAATAATTTATTATTCTCAGTTTCAGACCAATCGAAGTTCTTAGTAATAGAATATGTTGGAATAGGATATTGGAAACCTCTACCATTAGCATCTCCTTCAATCATTATTTCAATGAAAGCTTTATTAATCATATCCATTTCTTTTTGACAATCTTTATATTTAAAATCTACTTCTTTACCACCAATTATACAATTTAATTCGGCTAAATCATTAGGAACATTCCAATCTAAAGTAACATTAGTAAAAGGTGCTTGAGTTCCCCAACGACTTGGAGTATTTACACCATAAACAAAAGATTGAATACATTGTTTAGTTTCTTTATAATCTAAATTATCTATTTTAACAAAAGGTGCTAAATAAGTATCAAATGATGAGAAAGCTTGAGCTCCTGCCCATTCATTTTGTAAAATGCCTAAGAAGTTAACCATTTGATTACATAATGTTGATAAATGCCTAGCTGGTGCTGAAGTTATTTTGCCTGTAATACCTCCTAAACCTTCTTGGATTAATTGTTTTAAACTCCAACCTGCACAATAACCTGTAAGCATTGATAAATCGTGTAAATGAATATCACAATCACGATGAGCTTTAGCTATTTCATCATCATAAACTTCTGATAACCAATAATTAGCAGTTATAGCACCTGAATTACTTAATATTAGGCCACCAACAGAATAAGTTACTGTTGAATTTTCTTTAACGCGCCAATCTAAAACTTTTAAATAACTATTAACAACATCTTTATAATCTAAAGCTGTTGACTTCATATTACGCATTTTTTCATGTAATCTTCTATATAGAATATAAGCTTTAGCTACCTCAGCATAATCGGCTTTTATAAGTACTGTTTCGACGCTATCTTGAATATCTTCAACATTAACAATATTATCTTTAATTTTGGGTTCAAAATCAGCGGTTACTTTTAATGATAAAAAGTCAATTACATTATCGTCAATCTTTTTATCTTCAGCTTCAAATGCTTTTTTGATTGCCTCTCCTATTTTATTAATATCAAATTGAACTATTTTTCCTTCTCTTTTTCTTACTTTATACATTTTAATCTCCTCTTTCTATATTCCTCTAACCATTACATTAGGGTATGTACTTTGTAAACTTTTTAACATATCTGTTAATTCTTCTTTATTAAATCCTTTTAAACCTCTAGTTAATACTGTATTACAATCACGATAATTTTGAAGATAATACTTGGTATTAGGTTTTATATATTTACATATACGTTCTAACTCTTTAAGCGTATGTAAATCTTTAACTATTGTTGTTCTAAATTCATGATCAATATCAGAATTTTCAATTATATCTATACTTTTTTTAATACTTTCAATGTTTGATGTGATACCTGCTGTTTTATCATAATGGAGAAAATCATTTTTAATATCCATAGCAACATAATCAACTAGATGTTCACGCATTAATTCTTCTAATTTAATTGGGTTACTACCATTAGTATCTAATTTTACTTTATAACCCATATCTTTTATTTTTTTAATAAATCTTTTGATATCTTTTTGAAGTAATGGTTCCCCACCAGTTATACAAACACCGTCAAGTAAACCTTTTCTTTTCTCTAAATATTCAAAGATACTTTCTTCAGATATTAAAGAGCAATTATTTTGACAACCTAATAAATCTTTATTATGACAAAAAGGACATCTAAAATTACAACCTTGAGTAAATATTAAGCATGCTGTTTCGCCGGGATAATCAAGTAATGTTAATTTCTGCATTCCACTTATAACCATTTTATACCTACTTTCTAATTTCTAAACGGATAAAACCGACATTAGAACTACCTGCTATTTTAATAATGTTTAATATTTCTTTAATGGTTGTATTTTTATTTAAAATAATCTCAACATAATTACCACCATTAAGTATTTCTTGACATTTGCCAATATTTTTTAAATCTTCATGAATATTTTCTTTAAACTTAAATAAGCTATCAATTCTACCATAATATTCTTTATCAGTAATATCTTTTTTAATGCCATATATTGCTTTATCTAAAGCCATAAGTTTTCTTAAAGGTCTTATTTTATTCGTTTCGCTGACCATAAAATTAAGTTTAGTATCCATACTGTATTGTTCACATTTAGCTCTTATATATTTAAGTATTTCTAAGAATAATTTATTTCTTTTATCAGGATTCTTTTCTAAGTTTAGAACGCATTCTGATATTCCTACTAATTCTAAGTTTAGAACACCTCTTTTTAAGATTTTGCGAATTTTTTGACCATACTCTAGTTTATCATCATCTAGGATATTACCATTAAATATTACACGATAATTATCTTTATTTTTATCACCAATTGTTTCAAAGATATTTACAAGACAGTTTTTGGCCATTTCTAATAACTCATCTAGTTCTTGGTAAAATTCAGTCAAATTTTTATCTTCGTACTTAAATCCTAGCCTACCCATATTAATAGATACAGATGATACGATCATTCTACCGGTTGAGCCTTTTTCTTCATAAACAGTATTTTCAAATAATCTTTTACCACTTCCAAAATACTCAACATCCATAAATTTATCAGTATTATAACTAGCACTTGGGAAAGCAAAAGAAATATTTTTTCCATCAACGACTAATTTACTAGCTTTATTAAGAAGTTCTAAAGAAACTTGTTCGTTTATCTTAAAAATAGTTACAACATTGTTGGTATATTCTAAGGTCTCTATTAAATTTAAATAACATTCATTAATGATACTACCTTCTTTAGAAATGTTTGTTCCTAAACTAATTGAATAGCGAGCATTTTCTTCATTATTATTATTTAAATTTACTATTAAGTCTTCAAGTAAACTTGTTAGTTCAAGTTTAGATTCATTTAAAGCATCGTTATAAGCATTTATAAAAATCTTTTTTACTTTATCATTTAAAATAAATGGACTAAATAAATCAATATCAAATTCGACATTTAAATCTTTTTCGATTATTTTTTCAATTCTTTTTATATTGATATAATCTAAATAATCGGTTACTTTTAAATAATTAGTTAATATTTCTTTAAAGTGTTTCCTAAAATTTAAAGTTAAGCTTGATGACAATTCTTTATCAAGAGCATCAATAGCAATTTCACCATCTATTTCTTCTTTAGCTTTTAATACTTCAAAGATAAAGTTCCGTGAAAAATCTTCTTTAACGCGATTATTTAAAATAATATGCGTATCAGATATTTTTCCTAAATAGAAATAATCTAAATTATGAATATAAATGCTACCTTCTTCGTGAGCTTGGACTAACTTGTTATCTAGGATATAGGTTTTAGTATATTCACAAGCGATTGTTTTACCATAATCAAGTAATATATCACTTGGACTAGCATTCTCTTTTTTGGCTAAATTGTTTTCATCAGTGATTCGTTCAATAGCTTTAACAAATTTATGCTGCTGTTTTAAACTAAAAGCTTTTCTAGAGGCTGCCCTTCTTACACGATAATCATTAAATGCTTTATAGACTTCATGATATTTATTACTTTGAAGCTTCTCTTCAATAATATCTTGAATATCTTCAACATTAATTGTTTTACGGTCTGTATAACTCTCTTTGATAAAAGATAAAACATCTTCATAAACTTTATTAATTTGTTTTTCAGAATTTTTATCTAAATAAACTTTATCAAATGATTTTTTGATGGCCAAAGCTATTTTAGTATCATTAAAAGGAACTCTTTGACCACTTCTTTTAATAACAACTAAATCACTCATTAAGTTATTATTTTCTTTCATACATGACCTCGCTTTCTATTTTTAAGCTACTACAAGTATAACAATAAAAGACAAATATAGTCAATATTTTTAAAATCAAAAATTTTATTTTTTTGAATTTTGATTTTTATAAAAAAATATTTTTTTGTTTTTTTAACATTTTGGTTCTAGGGTTTATAAGGGTTAGAATATTTTGACTTTAAAATTTTTAATAAATTCTATATTTATTTTGGATGTCATTTTATTTACATTACAATTACTTTTTACTTTACTGTTCGCTTAGCATTATTAAAAAGTCCCATAAATAAAGGCTTCGCTTAATATAAAAACAAATAAAAGTCCTTAAACACTTATAAGTTAAAATAATTTAAATTGACATTTTTAGAAGTGTTAAAAAGATGTATAATTTTAATTTTTTCAAGAAAAGATATTTACTTAAACAGATTTATTTGTATATATTTCAAGAAAATATTTTTTACTAAACTTAATTTTTAAAAATTTTTAAAATTAATTTTTTTCAAAAATAAAAACACTGTGATAGTTTTATATAC
>JAMPHW010000038.1 GCA_023663235.1 Ruminococcus sp.
AGAAAGAATAATAGCAAAAAGTATTTTTTGTATGGTTTAATATTGATAGTAGTACTTACTGTTACAATAACATTTGTAGGAAGCAAATCAAATTATAGAATGACTGCATCTATCTTTTTAACAGAAGGTAAAGTAGTATCTAGTCCTTATGACGTAAATATTATGGCTATGTATATTAATGATGGTGACGGTAATTATCAAGAATTACCTAAAGAGACAACATTACCTACTGGATATATAATAAATAAAGGAGAAACATATTGTTGTAAAGGAAGTAATTGTAAAAAGGAAAACAAAGATACAAATGCTATAATAGAAACAATAGGAGGAGTACATACCTTTAGAGGAATAAGTAAAGGAGATAAGTGTTTTATATATTTAGATAAAGATACAAGTACAGCTAAAACAATGAGTGAATTATTACAAGACCATTATACAGGAAGAAAAACAAGAGAACAAGGAACATTTAATAAGACAATAGAAAATACAACAATGGGAGTGATATATGAAGGAGAAGATGATGATGGAATAACATATTACTTTGCAGGAAATCCTTTAGACAATTGGGTAGAATTTGGAGGATATTACTGGCGCATCATAAGAATAAATGGAGATGGCTCAATTAGAATAACATATCAAGGTAGAACAGAAGATGAAAATGGAAACAAATTAGAACCACAAGCAATGGGCGAGGAAACATATGTAGGAAATAGTCCTTTTCATAATTTGGATAATGATAATTCATATATGGGGTATTTTTATGAATTAGGACAAGTACATGGGTTAAAAGAGCCATCATTAATGTATAGTTATTTAAATAATTGGTTTAAGAACTCTAATATTAAACAAGGAACAAGTTATTTTGAAAAAATAGATATAAATGCAGGATTTTGCAATGATAGAACTCCAAGCACAAGCAATAAAGTTATAAATAATAAGGGTGGCACTGGTACTACTGTGACATATTATGGTGCTGATATAAGAATTCGCCATGCTTGGGATGATTCTATTTCCACTGCTCCTATTTTTAACTGTATAACTAGTAGTGACTTATTTACGTTTGAAAATTCTAGCAAGGGAAATAAAGTATTGGAAAATCCTGTAGGGCTAATCACTGCAGATGAAACTATTTTTGCTGGTTTAAATTATAATGTAGCTGTTAATAATAATTATTTATTAACAGGATATACATATACTACATTATCTCCGTCTTGGTTTGACAATAGTGGTCCTGGAATGAATAGAGTTTGGAGTAAAGGTTCTGTTGATGGTGGGCATGGATATTTCAAAGCTTCAAGAGCTGTAAGGCCTGTTATAAACCTCAAGTCTTTTGTCACATTTACTGGTTCAGGAACTCAATTTAATCCTTTTAAGGTAGTTTAACCTAATATAAAAACCTCTTTATTAGAGGTTTTTATATGATATCATCAATATATCTTTTTAATTGGTGAGCATCTTTGCCAAATATTATTTTAAGTTGATTATCTATTTCAACGATACCTTTAGCTCCAAGTTTTTCTATAGCTTCCTTATTAACTAAAGAAATATCTTTTAAAATAACTTTAAATCTACTCATATTGCATTCAGCACTTACGATATTATCTTTGCCACCAAGATATCCTATTAATTTATTAGCTTCTACTCTAAAGTCTCTTTTAGTTAATTTTAAAACAATTAGACATACTAGAAATAGAACTACTGCTATAATTGAATATTGTATCCATGTTTCCATTTTATCACCAATATAATTATACTATAAATAAATTTTAAAAAAAACGTTTTTTGTATAATTTACCTTTAATTGTCTATAATAAAATTAAAAGGAAGAGTGAAAATGAAAAAAGTAATAATATTTTTAGCTTGTATATTCTGTGCTGTAGGGTGTAGTTGTTCTAAAGATTTAGCTAGTGATGCTGTTGAAAAATATTTAGATAGTTATAAGAATTTATCAGATAATGTTTTAGGGGATATTGATGATTTAGTTAAAAAAGAAAATTTATCGGATAAACACGGAGAAACTTATAAAGAAATATTAAAAAGACAATATCGTGATTTAAATTATACAATTGAGAATGAAAATTATGATGGTGATACAGCTTTAGTAACAGTTAAGGTAACAGTTTATGATTTATACAAAGTTGGAAAGAATGCAAATGTTTATTTAAATAGTCATCAAGATGAATTTCTTACAGATGGAGTTTATGATAGTATTAAATATTTAGAATACAAGTTAAAAGAAATGAAAGAGGTTAAAGATACAATATCTTATACAATAGTATTTAAAACAGTAAAAAAAGACGGTAAATGGGAGTTAGAACAACCTGATGAAGAGACTTTAGAAAAACTTCATGGTATATATAATTATGAAGAAAATAATGATTAATAAATGTCAAGAATAATGGATTAGCATTGTTCTTTTTCTTTTTATTGTTATAATTATAATAGAGGTAGAATATGAAGAAGTTTTTAATATTGGTTGTTGTTTTATTTAGTATGTGTGCTTGTGATAAGTTAGATTTAAAGTCTAGTTTTGGTTATCCCAATAAAACTAATGATAGTATTGTAACAGATAATTTAGATAAAGAAGTAAATTATGATGGTAATTTGATAGTACATTTTTTAGATGTAGGACAAGCTGATAGTATTTTTATTGAACTTCCAAATAAAGAATGTATGCTTATTGATGCGGGAGAAAAAAGTAATAGTGAAAAGATAATTAATTATATAGATGATTTAAATTATAAAAAAATAGATTATGTAGTAGGTACTCATCCTCATGCTGATCATATTGGGGGATTAAGTGATGTAATTAATCATTTTGATATTGGAAATATTTATATGCCTAAAGTTGTAGCGACTTCTAAAACTTATGAGAATTTATTAAATACGATAGCTAGTAAAAATTTAAAAATAAAGAGTGGTAAAAGTGGGGTTAATGTTATAGATGAAGATGGTTTAAATATTAGTTTTTTAGCTCCTAATAAAGATAAATATTCAGGTTATAATAATTATTCGATTGTAGTTAAAATAGTTTATGGAAGAACTTCTTATCTTTTTATGGGGGATGCTGAGGCAATAAGTGAAAAAGAGATAACTAGTGATTTAGCATCAGACATATTAAAAGTTGGACATCATGGGTCTGATACAAGTAGTAGTGAAGAATTTTTAGATAAAGTTAAACCTAAATATGCCATAATAAGCGTAGGAGAAAATAATAAATATAATCATCCAGCGTCTATTACTTTAGATAAATTAAAAAAATACACATCTAATATATATCGAACGGATATAAATGGTAATATAATTATTAGTAGTGATGGAAATGATTATGACATAAAATTAGAAAAAGGAGAGATATAATGGAAGTTATTATTGATAGATTTGAAGGAGAATATGCAGTAGTAGAATTAGATATTGGGCTCTTCGTTAATATTCCTAAAGTATTAATTCCTGGGGCACATGAAGGCGATGTTATAGAAATAAAAATAAATAGTAATAAAACCAAGAAGCGAGAAGAACATATAACTAATTTGGTAAACAATTTATTTGAAGATTAAATATAAAACTCCTTAGGGAGTTTTTTCTATACATAAATTTGACATATAAAGATATTTATGGTAAAATAAACCACTGTAAAAAGGGGTTTTAGAGTATGTTTTATCAAGGAAGACGCTTAAAAAAGAAAGAGCATAAAATTAAATCATTTTTAGTTAAACATTTAAAATCATTATCTAATGCATCTTATATAATTATGGCTTTAATATTAGTCTTTACTTATTATTTCGGAAATAGAAACAGTAATAAAAAGATAGAAATTAGTAGTGTTCCAAAAAGTTCATATGAATCTTTAGAATTACCAAAAGAGGAACTTTTGAGAACGGAAAGACCATATATTTATGATTATGAAAAAAATTCGAGTTTACAACAATTTGAAGGTGCCAGTAATGAAGTAGTAATGCCTGATAATTTACCTGTTGAGATTGCCCTTTTACTGGAAAAACATAATTTAACATATTATGATTTAATAAATATGATTAGTTCTAATGATGAGTTTAGAAGTCTATTAAATAAATATCCAAATCTAAGTACAGATAAGCTTATAGATATTTTAAAGGGTGATGCTACTATTTTAAGAGAGACACTATATATCGGAGATTCTAGAACACAAGGTATGATGCTAAGTGGTGCTGTAAGTGAGGATAATACAGTTTATGGTGTTGGCTATGGGTATTATTGGTTAGTAGGAAATGGGGAGTTTAACAGTAATAAGACTAATGCTTTAAATGGTGGTATTATTGGTATTCAAAATAAAATGGCTCCTAATAATTCTTATGATATTGTTATTTGGTTAGGTGTTAATGATTATAGATATTGTACAGCTTCAACTTATTTTAAAGTGTTTAAAGAACTAGCAGAAGGAAAATTTAGTGATAATAATATACATATTGTATCAGTTGGACCAGTAAGTGATAGTAGAGCTACTACTGTATCAAATGATGGTATTAATAATTTCAATCAAGAATTAAAGTCTTTAGTAGAAAGTTCTGATATACCAAATTTAAGTTATATTGATTTAAATTTTAATGAATCTTCTATTAAAGGTTATGATGGAATGGGACTTCATTATAGTGCTAGTGATTATCAAAATATTAATAGTATTATAACTAGCAATATTAGTAAAAATTATGATAATGATAGACAAGCAATTTTGAGTTTATTTTATAAGATGCTCTATACATATGATGTTAATTTAGGAGTAATAGAAAATAATAGGATGGTAAGAGAAAGAGGTATTTATGAGTAATTATAGTTATGAATCATTTAAGGATGGTAAATTTAAGATTTTTGAATATGAAACAACGGTAGCTAAAGAGACAGGTAAGAAGTTTTTAGTAATATCAGATTTACATATTTTTAGTGATAAAGATGTTAGAATTATTGAAGATTTAATGGAAAATTTAAAAGGTTTAAAGTATGATGCGATAATTATTGCTGGTGATATAATAGATTCGACTAATGTTTTAGATATGAATGATTATGTTACAGGAAAATTATTAGAATTTATTAGTTTCTTAGGAAATATTGCACCAACCTATATTGCTTATGCTTCACATGATTTAGGATATTATTACTATACTAAAGATAAGAATATTTATCCATGGTTACCAGATATAGAGACCTTTAATAAAAAATTCTTAAATCAAGTGGCAAGTTACCATAATATAAGTGTTCAAGAAAGTGAAGTACAAGATTTAGGCGATGGATATAAAATAGGCGTTTTAAATCCGAGTTTAGAATATGCGATGAGATATCCTGATGGAGATTTTGATGTTCTTTCAAAAGAAATGGATAGATATAGTTTTATAAAAGATTTTAATAGCAGTGATGTAAATACTTTAGTTTGTCATTATCCAAATGTTATCTTCGACCTTCAAAATTTAGGCTTATTAAATAATGTGGATTTAGCAGTTTCTGGACCCAATCATAGCGGCGTAATGCAGTTTAAATATATACCAGTTGAATTTGTCTTTAATTTAGTTAGGGCTAGAAATAGAGGTTTAATTACTCCTGGAAAGAAGCTTTTTCCTAAAGACATTAGAGGAGTAGTTGAGTTAAATGATAGAGCTAATTTAGTTATTAATCCAGCAATTAAGACTTTTGCTGCTTGTACAGGTTCTTTAGAAAAGCTTGATGGTCTCTTTTATAGAGGTATGACGGAAATTAATTATGTTCCTGAAGATAATTTAAGTTTAACAAGAAGTAAAAAATAATATAAATAAAATTATTAATGGCCTTAAATAAATGGGAGTAAGTATTTAAGTTCCTAAAATTTAGGCTCTTTTTTATTGCCAAAAATGTCGAATCAGCAGGTATTTTAGGAAGTTTTGTCGAGGGAAAGGAGAAAGATTGTTTTTTCAAAAAAGATTGCTATAATAAGCATCATTATCTTTAAAGATTATTAAAGAAAGAAGGAACAAAT
>JAMPHW010000039.1 GCA_023663235.1 Ruminococcus sp.
TAATAAGCAAATCCGGATTATTTTAGAAATTTCTAGCTTATACATTTATTATAATTGTTCATATAATAAAAGTCAAGAAATTTTTTGGTATTCCGTAACTTAATTTATAAAACATTTAGATTATGAGAAAATTTTATTGGTGATAGACCTATGTTTTATAAAGAACAAATTAAATTTTTAAGAGAAAAAAATAGTTTAATGCAAAAAGATATTGCTAGTATTATTAATATATCAAAAGCTAGATACTGTTTTTATGAAAATGAAACTGATATAATACCTTTAAAATATTTAGATATTATATGCAATTATTTTAATGTATCGTTTGACTATATTTTTAACTTTACGAATATTTTAAATTATAGTAATCATAAAGTTATAAATAAAACTTTGTCTGGTCAAAGATTAAAAGAATTTAGAAAAGAAAACAATCTCACCCTTAAAAAACTCGGAGAAATTCTAAATACAAGCTATGGAACAATTGCAGGATATGAAAGCGGTCGATACTTAATTGCTACACCATTTTTATATACTATTTGTAGCAAATATAAAGTTTCAGCTGATTATCTTTTAGGTAAAATAGATAATCCGAAGTATTTTGAATAAATATTTTAAAAATATTATAAAAAAGAAAAGGCAGTGCTTAACTGACTGAGTTAAAACCATAACTCTTATATTCTATATATAGAATAAGTCAGCTAAGGCTTATATGCCTTTTCTTATATATTCGTATTATAACATTTTATTGTTTTTGTGTCAATTTTTTATCATTATTTTCTTTACCAAACGATTTAGATGGAAATTTGCTTTCAAAAACAATATATGGTTTAATCATACGATAATAATTATTTATATTAGAATTATATTTCTTATATAGTGCATTGGCTAATATGTCCGCCCACTCTATTAAATAGCAACTTTCAGATTCCATATAATTAGTTTCAAATTCAATTCTTTTTACATTTGTTGTTTTCTCTAATTTTTCTAATACTAGTTTATTATATAAATAGGGTTTTAATGATAATCTATTCCCAATTTTAACTGAACGATTATCTAAATATAGGGTTACTTTTTCTAAACTAGGGTAATCTTGTAATAGCCTTTTTACTATTAATTGTACTAAGTAATTAAAACATGCATTCTTATCATCAGCCTTTCTTAATAACATAGTTGTTTGTTTTAAATCTAAGACAATATATCTCACATTAATTCCTTTAAATAAAATACTACTAATCAATTCTTTCCTTTGCTCGTCACTTAATTTCCACCCCTTTATTTCAGTTGACTTAGATATATTATAATGTATTTTAAATCTATTAATAACACGGCCTGCCCGTTTGCCTAACGATTTTGCTTCATCATTTCTAACTTCTAAAGCACATATTAAAAAATAACGTCCCATACCATTCCCTAAATTTCCAGATTCGTCCATATACAAATTAATAGATTTCATTATACACCCCTTGTTGAAAGCAATTTAGTAGAGCGTTAGATTCTAATGCCTACTCTTTGGAGTTGACATTATCGTCTATTCTATCCACATGAATATAAATAGTCGTTGATGTCTTTTTATTGTGTCTGCTTTTTTTAGGAAGCAAACTTTTTATAATGTCTAGAATTACTTTAATCAACTCACTATTCTACAACTATCCCCCAAAAAGAGAATTGAAATAAAATAGTTATGGAAATTAAAGCAGACATCGGTCTGACGCTCTAAATTCACTTTAGCATATAAATTAAAATATGTCAAAATACAGATTTTACTAAATCTGTATTATAAAGTGTAAATTTTATGTTAAATTTTAAGCTAAAATAGATATTTTTTCTCTGCTTTTGACGTGTTTTTTACATAGTTAACTTGCAGATTTTATAAAATTTGTAATTTTAGTTTTTTTGAAAATAAATAAAAACTAGAATAATTCTAGTTCTACTTAATCAAACATTATTCTTGCTGTTCTTAGCATCTGAGCTGTGTATCCATACTCATTATCATACCAAGCTGTTACTTTTACTAAATTATTTGTAACGGTTGTAGATAATCCATCAACTAAAGCACCAACTTTTTTTCCAATTACGTCACTTGATGTTATAGGGTCATATGTTATTTTTAAAGTTTCATTTTGATTATCTTCAAATATTTTATTTATTTCATCAATTGATGTTTCTCTTTTAGGTACAAATGTTAATTCGACTAAAGAACCATCAAAAACAGGTACGCGATAAGCAATTCCATCTAATTTCTCATTTAAACTTGGAATTACTTTACCAATAGCTGAAGCTGCTCCTGTTGATGTTGGAATAATGTTGGCAGCACAAGCTCTTCCCCTTCTTGATAATATGCCTTTTTTGTGTGATATATCAAGTGTAGCTTGATCATTAGTATAAGCATGAATAGTTGTCATTAAACCACTTTCAATGCCTATTTTTTCCTCTAATAAGTTTACGACAGGTGCTAAACAGTTAGTAGTACAACTAGCAGCTGATACAATACTCTCTTTACCATTTAAGATTTTATCATTAACACCATAAACGATAGTTTTAACATTATCTGATTTAGATGGGGCTGATATTAAAACCTTTTTAGCTCCAGCTTTAATATGTTTATAAGCATCTTTATAAGTTGTAAATTTACCAGTACATTCTAAAACTAAATCTACTCTTAATTTTTTCCAAGGTAAATTCTCAGGATCTATTTCATTAAAGACTTCAATATGTTTAGCATCTTTAATAATTATTTCATTATCTCCTGCTTCTATTAAATCTTCATGAAAACTATGATGAACTGTATCATATTTAGCTAGATATGCTAGTTCTTCGGCATCTCCTAAATCATTAATTGCCACGATATCAAAATCAGTGGTAGTTATTATTTGTCTAAAGGCTAACCTTCCAATACGACCAAAACCATTAATTGCTACTCTAATCATTATTATTTCCTCCTATAAATTCTCTTAGAATACTACTTTTATCGACATATTCACTACTAATCGGATAAAAACTTTTTAAAAACTTAATTAAACGTCTGGCATCTTCATAGTATGGTGAATTATTATTTAATGATAATAATAAAGGTTCTATGTATACTTTTAAAACGCCTATTTCATAAGGTAAGGCTGTGTTTATTATCATATTAGCATTTTCTACATAAGGAAAGATATATTGTTCTTCACCATTTCTAACACTTTGCCAACTTTTCATCGTGGCTGTTATATCCATACCTCTAGTTCTATTATCCCTGATAATACGTCTTATTAAACGCAAATCAATAGTTGATATATAATTATGTCTATCGACATTTATAGGAATAAAAGGACTTAAATAAACCTTAAATTTATTTTCAACAGGAAGATTAGGTGTTAGTTTATCATTTAGAGAATGTAATCCCTCCATTAATATGATGCTATTTTCTTGTAATTTAATAACATGATTATGATATTCCTTATGTCCTGTAAGAAAGTTATATGATGGTATATCTACTTCTTCACCTTTTAACAATCTAACTAAATCATTATTTAGTAATTCTATATCAATAGCTTCTAAACATTCATAATTATAATCGCCAAATTCATCTTTAGGGGTATTTTCTCTTTCAACAAAGTAATCGTCAGTAGATATGCTTATAGGATTATAGCCTATACTTCTTAAATAAGAGCATAATACTCTTGTTGTTGTTGTTTTACCACTACTAGATGGCCCTGCTAACATAACAAATTTATAATTAGGATTTTTTACAATCTCTAAACAGCACTCTCTTATTTGATCATTAAAATGAAGTTCAGATGATTCAATAAATCCTTTAATATTTGAAGAACTTACTAAATTATTCAAATCTGATATATATGGAGTATTAAGTTTTTTTAGCCATGATTTAGCATCATAAAAAGCTTTTATAATATTATTTGATGGTGTATATTTAGGCATTTTACCTTTAGTTAAATTACTTGGATACAAAAGTATAAATTGATTATTATCTAAATATATTAATTCAAACTCTTTTATGTGAATGGTACTAGAAGGCATTGATACATAAAAATAATTCAGATAATTTTTTAAGCTATACATTGTAACAATATTATCATTAGTTTGGACATTAAAAGCTTTTTCAGGCATATTAGCTTCTCTATAAAATTTTATAGCATCTTTAGTTAAGATATTATATTTTAAGATAGGTGTATCACTAGAAATGATGTTTAACATTTCATTATTTATATTTGCTATTTCTTCTTTAGTTAAATTTCTAGAATAAGTAATACTTCCTAGCATACCGCCTGGAACACTATGTTCAAAGTAGACTTCGCTTCCAGGATAGAGAGTTTTTAGGGCAACTTCGAAAATAAATTTGATACTAGCTTTATAAATTTGAGTTCCAATTAAAGAATTACAGTCGAAAAAATCAATAGTAGCATCTTTAGTTACTTTATCAGTTAAAGCAACTATTTCATTATTCTTTTTTAAAGCTAAGGCAGTATCTTTATATATAGAATGTTCACATATTTCTTTATATGTAGTGCCAATAGGAACTGTTATACTTTTGTCTTTATCAAAAATAATTGTAGCTGTATTCAAACTATCACCCCGTATTCTTATTATATATTACCATATTTTTTAGAATTTGTGAATAAAATCTTAAAAATAGTACTATATATTTTATAGGTGAAAAATAATGAATATAGTTCCAACTGTTATTGAAAAAAGTAGTAATAGAGAATATGCTTATGACCTTTACTCAAGACTTTTAAAAGACAGAATAATCTTTTTAAGTGGCGAAATAAATGATAATGTAGCAAGTATTATAGTAAGTGAGCTTTTATATTTAGATGCTAGAAGTCATGAGGATATTAATTTATATATTAATAGTCCTGGAGGCTCAGTTACAAGTGGACTTGCAATATATGATACTATGAATTACATTAAAAGTGATGTTAGAACAATTGTTATAGGTATGGCAGCATCAATGGGAGCCTTTTTGTTATCAAGCGGTACCAAAGGAAAAAGATGTGCTCTTAAAAATGCGGAAGTTATGATACATCAGGTATTAGGTGGTGCTCAGGGACAAGCAACAGATGTAAAAATTGCTGCAGAACATATATTAAAAACTAAAAAGAAATTAAATAAAATTTTAGCTTTTAACACAGGTAAAAGTATTAGCAAAATAACAAATGATTGTGAAAGAGATAATTATATGAGTGCAGAAGATGCTTTAAAATATGGGTTAATTGATGAGATAATTTGACAAATTAATTAAAAAATGCTAGAATATACCCCAATAAAGGGGCGATTTTATGGCATATACACGTGAGGAACTAACGAGTTTAAGCGGTGATACAAATATTAAATCATTAAGAGAAAAAGTAGTTAGTATTAATTTATTCGATAACGTTGAACAAATTGACTTAAATTCTAGCGTGTTAAGACAAATTGATTATACTTCTGAGATATACGAAGAATATATTGGTTCATTAAAGGCTTTTCCTACTACCTCTCTTCAATTATTACTTGCTAGCCTTAAACAAACTGAAATTATTGACAATCATTGCTTAGAATTAAGAAATCGCGATATGTTAATGTCATCTTATAATCAAAATCATCATTCTTCTGCAATAAATTATTTGGTTAGAAGATTATTTACAGATAATGTTT
>JAMPHW010000003.1:0-15199 GCA_023663235.1 Ruminococcus sp.
GTACTACTATCAATATTAAACCATACAAAAAATACTTTTTGCTATTATTCTTTCTCAATTTTTCTATTTTCATATTTGCTCCTTATAATAAGCAAACTCGAGTTATTTTAGAAATTTCTAGCTTATACACCAATTATAATATCTCATATAATAAAAGTCAATAATTTTTCCATTATTTCCGGAATTTGTTTTTTTTATTATTAATACCATGAGACAATTTTAATGGTGATAAAACTATGCTATACAAAGAAAGACTTAAAGAATTAAGAGATAGAAACAATTTAAAACAAAAAGATTTATTAAATATTGTGAATTTATCTGATACTCAATTTAGTTCTTATGAAAACGAGAAAGAACTAATGCCAATAAAACATTTAAATACTTTATGTAATTATTTTAATGTATCATTCGATTATATATTTAATTTTAATAATTTAAGGCAATACAGAGATATAAAAGCAAATATAAATAAGAATTTATCTGGAAAAAGGCTTAAAGAGCTTAGAAAAGAAAATAATCTTACTTTAGTTAGACTTGCAGAAATAATATCCATTGGAAAAAGTACTCTTTCAGAATACGAAAGAGGAAATAATTTGATAGCCACTCCTTTTCTTTATGACATTTGTAAAAAATATCATATATCCGCTGATTATCTTTTAGGTAAAATCGATAGCCCTAAATACTTGAAATAAACTTTTCAAGTATTTCTTTTTTTCTAAAATTATTTAATTTCATAAACTAACTTTTTTATTTTCTTTTTCCGCTAATAGATTATACCGTTTTCATATTTATTACAAATGACAAATTAACTATATTACTTATTTGGATATTTCATTAATTTTAAAGAGTTATCTATTAATAATTCTACACACTCTATCAAGTAATGTTTCTAATACAAAGTTATCGTTAATTAAGGTTATTGAAAATGTCTTATATCCTATTTTATTTATACTTGCTCCACAGTGATATATATTTTCTTTATCTAGTATAAAATATCTATCATGAAAAGTATTATCATAAATGACTTTTAAATTATGATATTGTTTATTATATTTAAGTATATCTTGATTAGTTAATAAGTTATTTGCTTTAGTTATTATAATTACATTTACTTTTAATCTCTTTATAATATCTAATATAGTATTATCAGCATAACTATCTATTATTATCAAATCACTCTTTGTTTTACTGAATATATCATATATTTTAGAATATGCATCATATATTTGACCATTAAAATAAATATCGCTAACTTGTTTCTTTTCTTCAAATTTAGAAAATGACTCTTGAAGTAGTTTTATATCTTCAGTATTTTTCATAACTTGATTGTTAATATATTTTTGTTCTAGTAAATTATAGCTAACATAATGACGCATTAATACAAAAGCATCCATTATTGCTATACTAACTTTAGTCGCTGCACTTGATTTTAGTATTGTTGCAAGCATAGCAACACCTTGTTCGGTAAAAACCGTATGTCCTTTTCTCGAACCACCTTTTGAAGTCGAAAATTTCGACTTCAAAAAATTATATTCTTTCTCACTTATTTTGAAACAAAATCTTTCAGGAAATTTATTAGGATTATTCTTTACTGCTTCATTAATTCTTTTAGTTTCAACTCCATATAGCGCAGCCAAATCAGAGTCCATCATAACCTGTTGACCATTAATTTCATATATCATATTTTCTACTATAATTTGTTCCTTTTCTATAATCTCATTCATTTTTAACCTCCGTATTGCCATTTGCTATAAACTGTTTTTTGTTTGTACTGCAAAATAAGCTTGACCTGATGCCACTCCTTCTTTTCTTGGGTCTGCATTTTGAACTATTAAATAACAGGCATATCTAAAAAACTTATAATCTTCAATCTATCTTATAGACTCACCAGTTCTAACCATTTTCCCACATAGGGAAAATAGTCTAAAACATCATTATTACTATTAGAACAAGAATAATAGCTTAAGCAATTACATTTTTAATTTTCTTCTATTTCTTATATTCTAATACTATTTATAATACTATGGCCAATCAGTACTCATTTCCCTCTTCATCATTAATTAGTTGTTTACCACCATATTTTAATTCTTAACACTCTACCAACATTTTAACACTTATTTAATATTGTGTAAATAGATACAAAAAGAACCTAGATTGCTCTAAGTTCTTTATAGCTATTTAAAGCTGTATGTTATTCTAAGTATACGAAGTTTACTTAGCAATTACATTATATCAGATGTTTAAAAATTTTACTAGGGATAAATTTCATATTTTTAAAATAGTTTCATTTTTTAAACAAAATCAAATAAACTTAATTGACTAGATTCTGGTAAATTCCCAAAAACCTCTAAACTCTTTAACTTATCTATTATCGTTCCACTTACATGACCTCTAAGCTGAAAATCCTCAATACTATAAAAAGGTTTTATATTTCTCTCTTCAATTATTTTAGTTGCAACCGAATCTCCTAGACCATCCAAAGTTCTAAATGGACATATTAACGTAACTCCATCATCTGCTAAAGTAAAGTTTTTACTATCACTTTTTTCAATATCAATATTACCAAATTTAAATCCTCTAGCTGTTGCTTCTAAACAAAGTTTTAATGTTTCTAAAACACTAGCCTCTTTATTAGTCGCTTGAAATCCTTTATTTATAATTTCATTCATTTTAATTTTTATTGCATCATAACCTTTAACCATTGTTTCTAAATCAAAATCATCAAAACGAGTTGAGAAATATGTTGCATAATAAACACCAGGATAATGAACTTTAAAATAAGCAATACGAAAAGCACTTGTAACATATGCAGCCGCATGTGCTTTAGGGAACATGTATTTTATTTTTCCGCAAGAATCAATAAACCACTTTTCAATACCAGCTTTCTCCATAACTTCTTTATGCTTAGCCCATGTCTCAGGATCTTTTGAAGCTTTACCTTTACGAACAAATTCCATTATTTTAAAAGCTTTTATCGGTTCAACTCCTTTATACATTAGATAAACCATGATATCATCACGACAACCAATAACATCTCCAAAAGGTACAACTTTGTTTCTAATTAATTCTTGAGCATTTCCAAGCCATACATCAGTACCATGAGATAATCCTGATATTTTAATTAACTCAGCAAAAGTTTTTGGCTTAGTATCAACAAGCATTCCAATTGTAAATGGTGTACCAAATTCAGGAACCCCTAAAGTACCAGTTTCATTCATTATTTGATCTTTAGAAACAC
Source organism: Ruminococcus sp. (assembly GCA_023663235.1). Classification (GTDB taxonomy): domain Bacteria; phylum Bacillota_I; class Bacilli_A; order RF39; family UBA660; genus Caccenecus. Next base: position 3,239 of record JAMPHW010000003.1, read on the forward strand.
CTAGAGATTCTGGCGATAAGAAAATATTCATTGTCTCTTTATCATCAAGTGGAACCGTAGTTACATCTATCCCAGACATATCTTGAATCATACGTAGTTGGGTTGGGTCAGTATGTCCTAAAATATCTAATTTTAAAACGTCTTCATCAATAGCATGATAATCAAAATGAGTTGTTCGCCAAGCTGCATCAACATCTTCGGCTGGATATTGAAATGGCGTAAAATCAAAAACATCCATATACCCTGGTATAACAACAATACCTCCTGGATGCTGACCTGTTGTTCTCTTAACACCTGTACATCCTATAGCTAACCGTTCAATCTCCACATTGTTCATAATAATCCCTTTTTGTTCAGCGTATCCTCTTACAAAACCAAAAGCTGTTTTTTCAGCAACTGTACCAATAGTTCCTGCTCTATAAACATTATCAACACCAAATAGCACTTTTGTATAATCATGAGCCGCCGCTTGGTTTAAATCTGAGAAATTTAAGTCAATATCAGGAACTTTATCAGCATTGAAACCTAAGAATGTTGCAAATGGCATGTCTTGACCATCTTTAGTCATATCAGTTCCACATTTAGGACATTTTAAATCAGGTAAATCAAAACCACTCTTATAAGTTGCTCCTAAAGCCACCCCTTTTTCATCTTCAAAAATACTATGTTTGCAATTTTTACAACGGTAATGCGGAGGAAGTGCGTTAACTTCTGTTATTCCCATCATAGTCGCAACAAAACTGGAACCTACTGAACCTCTTGAACCAACAAGAAAACCATCATCATTACTCTTTTTTACTAATTTTTGAGCAATCAAATAAATAACATCGAACCCACCACCGATGATACCACCTAAGTTTTTTTGTACTTTTTTATCTATATCATCAATTGGATTAGTATTCTTTAAAGTATCTAATTCATTTTTTAAAGTTTCTTGCTCTTCTTCTGAGGCCTCTTTTATTTTATTTTCTAATTCTTTAATACTTTCAGTGTGTTCTTGTTGTAACTTAAGTATTAGTTCTCCCTTTACAATTTCTTTTACACTATCTAAACCTTTTAAGTTTGTTTCATGAAGCATTTTAAAAGCTTTTGTTGTAAATTCTTCCTCTTCTAAATGTTCTTCTCTAGTTAATTTAGATTTAATGCTATCAAGTACTGCATCTCCATATAATTCTTTACTTATTCGCTCTTCAATATTAAGCGGAAGCGGATTGCCATACCAATCTTCAGCTTTTGTATAAACAAGTTCTGTTACTGTTTCAACAGAATTATCAATTCTAGGCGAAAATGGAACTCCACCAGTTTGAATAATAACTTCTACTTCTTCTATCATATCCGCAATCTTATTAGAATTAGTAACAACTATTTCATATGCTAACTCTTCACCTAAAAAGCTAAATTCTTCTAGCATTTCTTTTGTTGTTCTAATATGCATATCAGGTTGATCTACGCCTCTTTTATTAAGAGGATGAAGTTTACCATTAGATTTTTGAGCAATAATTATATCACGATATATTTTTTCTTCTGGTCTTAAATAATGAGCATCACTAGTAGCTACTACCATCTTTCCAGCATCTTTAGCAACCCTTATTATTTTCTTTATATGTTCTTCTAAATCTACCATCGTTTTAAAACCACTTGATTCTAATTGTAATAAATGTTTTATTGCACTTAAGGGTTGAACCTCTACATAATCATAAAATTGCATTAAGTTAGCAAGTTCTTCATCATCTTTAGTCTTAGCTTCTTCAAATATTTCGCCATTAACACAACCTGAACCAATAAGTAATCCTTCACGAAGTTTTTTTAACTCTCCTCTTGGAAGTTTAGGCTCACTATTACGGAATAAATAAGTTGTATTAGCATAAGAAATAATTTTAAATAAATTTTTTAAACCTGTTTTATTTTTAACCAAACAACATAAATGAAAAGGAAAAGAGAATTTAATTAACTCATTTATATCAACTGAATTAAATAGATTAGTTGTAGTTTCAATATTTCTTGCATCAAGTTCTTCACACATTTTGGTAAAAGCTACAGCTGTTCCCTCAGCATCATAATCAGCTCTGTGATGAGCATCTTCATCCCATTCAACTTTATAGCGTCTTGCTAAAGTTGTAAGTTTATGATTAGGCCATTCTGGATGTAACATTCTTGCCATACTCATAGTATCTAGTACAGTATTATTGAATTCTCCTAAATTGTATTTGATGCAAGCCGCACTTATAAAACCAATATCAAATTTTGCATTATGAGCAACCATTGGTAAATCGCCTGTCCACTCTAAAAATCTTCTTGTGACATTTTCTTCACTATCTTTACCAGCAAGCATTTCATCAGTAATACAAGTAAGTTCTGTTATTTTTCGCGGAAGCGGTCTTTTAGGATCTATTAATTCATCAAAACGATCAATTACTTTCCCATGTTTTATTTTAACACCACCAATTTCAATCATTTGATCATTTCCTACATAAAAACCTGTTGTCTCGGTATCAAATACTACATATTCTTGATCTAATAAAGGATATTCTTTTAAATTAAAAATAAAATCTATATCATCATTTACAACATTAAGCTCTGTTCCATAAATAATTTTAAAACGTTCATCACCAGTTTTACCTTTGTTTAAGCCTTGAATAACATGAAACATATTAGGATAAGCTTGTAAGGAGTTGTGGTCAGTTACTGCTATAGCTTTATGACCAATACTAGCTGCAAAACTAGCTAAATTATTAGGATTTTTCTCATCATTAGGAATTAAACCATCCATCATACTCATCATTGTATGAGCATGTAATTCTACTCTCTTTACTTCGGCATCATCTATAACTTTAGTTACTTTACTCTCAATTTTTTCTAAATTCCAAACTTGAAAAACCATTTCATGCGAATAATTATCAAATTCAACATTACCATGAAACCTAAACCATTTCTTCTTTTTAGCAGCATCTTTTAGACCACTCTTAATACCAGCAAACTCTCTTTTATTCTTCTTAATTATTTTAGCTAAAATACTATTAGTATTATCACTTATCTTTAAACTCATAATATTAATTGTATCTTTTTCTAATAATTCATCACCAAAAACATAAGCTTCTACAATAACATTTTCTTCTGCTCCTAAGATATTATCTAAAGCCTTAATATCTCCTTCAATATGTTCTCCTATTATAATATCCGGATTTTCATTCTGTTTTGTAATTATTTCTCTATTATCAATTTTCTCTAAATTTCTAACACTCATAGCTAAACATTTAGAATAGCTATCAAAATCAACATTACCATTTAATCGATACCAATTTTCTTCTTTTAATGCTTCTTTTATTTTTAAATATTCTTCTTTATCTTTTTGAAATACTTTAGCCATTATCCCTTTGCTATTATCATTTATATCTAATGTTATAATATTAATATTATCTCTCTCAAGATAAGATATTCCATCAATAAAACCTTCAATAGTTATGTTTCTACCAACATTATTAATACTAGCAATACTTACTGGTTCTTTAGTTATTTCTTTACCAATAATCGCCTCGCCCGGTTTAAATTCTACTACTATCTCTTTAAATTCAATTGGAGCTTGAACATTTTCTAATTCTTCTTTTACTTCAGTTCTTAATTCTTCATTTACTTTCGTCGTAATAAAATAATCTCTTAAGCCTAAATTACTTAGCTTATTTCTAATATTGCCTTCTTCTCTTTTTATAACTTTCTCTTCTGTATCACTTATAACTTCAAAAATTATAATATCATCATCTATTTTCGGCTCATTATCAAGTAAACTTATTAAAGATGGTTTGCTATCTACTAAACCTTTAATAATTTCTTTAACATACTCCATACAATCCGCATCAGTTACCTCATCATAACTAATAAAAATATTACACTTATAAACATTATTTATCTTATATGAATTATTAATTAAATCATTCATTAAAGAAAAAGGCAAAACTTTAGAACTCTTTAAATAAACACTAAAAGTTTCGGTTTCCCTATTTAATTTAACTTTATCTACTATCACATCTTTTAAAATACCATCTTCATCTATAAAATTGATACTTTTTAAAAAAGAATTTATATCATGCATTTTACCACCTACTTCTTAATTTTTTAATAAAACGAATTGCCTTCCTAAAGAATCATAGCACTTTTCCAATTGTTCCTTAGGAACTTTAATATTTTTAATATCTTTTAAAGGATCATTAATATAGTAATAATTATCATCACTACCTGTTAAAACAACAACATGTTCTCCTAAAGGATAAGTATAAGTCACTTTTTTATCATAACTTTGCCACGTAAATACTTCACTTACCTCTTCATAATCAGTTGTAACCCAAATAAGTGCTGGAGCATCACTAATTAAAGTGCTTAAATTACTTTTATTATTTTGATATACTACTTTTAAAGATGATTTATAATCATTTAAAATACTTGTTATTGTTTTAGCTATAACTATATCAAAACAACCCCAACCATTATCTTTATCACTGGGATTACCTGCATAATATAAAGCTGGATTAGGCCCATACCTAGTACCATCTTCTTTATAAACTTTATCCTTAGGTAAATAATTAATAAATTCTTCTAAAGTAATATCTATACCATAATAATTTAAAAGCATAGTTGCTGATGCAGCTTCGCATCCATTAGGATAACTAGGATTTTGATTAATTAAAGGCACATCTATTATCATTTCAGAAGAATTATCACTTTCTTCACCAAATTGATATTCATATACAAATTTATTAGAATACTTAGTTAAAGCTATTTGATTTAAATAATAATCATCAGTTAAAGTTGGAATAAGAGCATTTTTAATTCTAGTTCTCTGCCTATTATAAACATATAGCCAGCCCATATTTGATAAAACAAACATTATCACCATCGCTACAATAACAAGCTTATTCCACTTATATTTATTTTTTAACTTCATTGCTAATCCTTTCTTTAAATTTATATAACTAAATCTTATTTAAAAAATCAACATTTATTTGATAACTATCAAATCTTTTCGTGACCTTCCCTTGAATATTTATTATATCACCTTTTTTTAAATTAGTAAGCATATAATACGCTTTGGGAAAAATTACAAAATCAATTGTACTAGTATCATCACTACCAGTTATAAAAGCCATATCATCACCTTTTTTAGTTTTAACTGTCTTTATGCTTTCTACTAAAACAACACATTTAATATGTTTATCAAAATATCCCTTAATATTATTTAACTTTATTATATTTTTATCTTTATATTTGCTTACAGGATGATTGCTTATATAAAAGCCATAAGCATTATGTTCTTTTTCTCTTAACACTTCTTCTTCATATTCTGGATATTCAATAATATTAGGTTTAGCTACTAAACTCTCATCTAAATTACTAACTAATTCTGCATAATTAAGAGCGATATCCAAATTCTCTAACATAGTTCTTTTAGACATTTTAAACGATTCCAATGCTCCTGCATCTATTAAAGATATAATCGCTTTTTTATTTACATTTTTACCATAAATACGTGCTAAAAAATCCAAATAATCTAAATAATTTCCCTTTGTTCTTTCTTCTAATATCGTCGAAGTTACACTAACTCCTAAGTTTTTAATACTGCTAAGTGGTAACATTAAACTTTTATCTTTAATTAAATAATCATTAGAACTACTATTAATATCAGGTTTTAAAATAGTTATATCCTTTTTGCGAGCTTCATCTAAATATTCTTTCGTTTTTATTTCACTCCCAATACTCATATTAAGTAAATTAGCAATAAAATAAATAGGTGCTTTAACTTTTAAATAAGCCATTTGATATCCAATAAGAGCATAAGCAACAGAATGAGCCTTATTAAAACCATAATTAGCAAACTTTAAAATTAAATTATAAATATCGCTAGCTATACCTTCGTTATAACCCTTTTTAACTGCCTCCTTTATAAAATGCTCTTTATCTTCTAACATAACACTTTCTTTTTTCTTAGACATAGCTCTTCTTATGTTGTCAGCCTCCGCAAAAGAATAACCCCCAACTTTAACTAAAATCTGCATTACTTGTTCTTGATAAACTATAACACCATAAGTTTCTTTTAAAATAGGCTCTAAATCAGGATGTAAATATAAAATTTGTTCTTTACCATATTTACGAGCTATAAATGTATCAATATTATCCATCGGTCCCGGTCTAAATAAAGCAACTGCGGCCACTAAATCCGAAAAACTTGATGGTTTTAATTTTTTCATCAAATTCTTCATGCCACTACTTTCATATTGAAAAACACCTTCTGTATCAGCTTCACTAAATAATCTAAATATTTCTTTATCTTGTAAATTTATTTTACTTAAATCAATACTTTTACCAGTACTTTTCTTAATAAGCTCTAAAACATTTGCAATAATTGTTAAATTTCTTAAAGCTAGAAAATCCATTTTAAGAAGTCCTAGTTCTTCTAAATATTCCATAGTAAAACCTGTCATTACTATACCATTATTATTAATAATTGGTATTACATCATCTAATCTTACACTTGATATTACAACACCTGCTGCATGAGTCGAAATATGCCTTTTTAAGCCTTCTAAAGTATCTGCAATCATATACATATTTTTAAGTTCGCTATGGGTATTTAAAAAATCTTGCACACTTTTTTTAGTTAAATTTTCTTTCAAAGTACTCTTAGCATCTATTAAACTAGCAAGTTTATCTACTAATGAATTATCTATTTCTAATACTCTTGAAACATCCCTAATTACTTGTTTAGAACCGAGCGTTCCAAAAGTCATAATAGGTGCTACATTATACTCCCCATATCTTTTTCTTACATAATCAATAACAAGACTTCTCTTAGTATATTCAAAATCAATATCAATATCAGGCATAGTAATTCTATCAGGATTTAAAAATCTTTCAAACAATAAATTATATTTTAATGGATCAATTTCTGTAATTCCCAAACTAAAACTTACTAAAGAACCTGCTGCACTTCCTCTCCCTGGACCAACTAAAATATTATTCTTTTTAGCATATAATACATAATCATAAACAATTAAAAAATAATCAACAAACCCCATATTCTTAATTACATTAAGCTCATAATTAAGTCTCTTCTGATAATATTGTGATACATTACCTTTTAATCTCTTATTTAATCCTTTATTAGCAATCGCCTCTAAAAAAGTATAAGAGTCTATATCTTTATTATAAATAGGAATATATTTCTCTTTGTTTTCTAATATAATATTTATATCATTACTAAATTCTAAAGTACTTAATCTATCTTCCTCTTTTATATTTAAAGATAAATAATAATTTTCATAGTTGCTTGAAATACTTTTTAAAGTAATACCTTTATCTATAGCTTCTAAATATCCCAAAAATTCCGTCTCTTCTTTAGTTAAGCATCTTGTATCTCTTATATAAACAACTTTTTCGGTCCTAAGTAATGCTTCAATTTTTTCGGTATCATTACTATATCCTAAATAAGCATCAGATAGTTCATTTAATAAAGAATAACTATTAATAGGTAAAATAACTTTAATATCCGTTAAATAACCTTTTAAACTCTCCCAATCTAAATTATTAAATTCTTTTAAAGTATGAATTTTAAGTAAATTTTTATAACCATTAGCATTCATCGCATATAAATAAACGATATAATTATCTATTTTAATGCTTAAACCAATAATAGGTTTTAACCCATTATTAGTCATTTTTTTATAAAAATCCATAACCCCATATAAATTTTCATCAACTAAAGCACAAGTGGTGATATTATTAGCCTTTAAAAAAGATATCAAAGCATCTAATCTTATTGTACTTTTAAGTAAACTATATTCACTTGTTATTTTTAAAGGTATATACATAATATCACCCCACTATAAAAATTATATCAAAAAAACAAGTTATAGAAAAGCTAATTTAAAATTTAAATATTAATAATTAAAAAAAGTAACTATTTCATTACTTTTATAAAAATGCTAATTTGTAATTTGAGCCATTTCTCTTTTAGTTTTAATTGTCTTATTTTCAATTGATACTCTTTGTACTACAAAAAGCATTAAAACAACATTTAAAGTAAATGAGCCTCCATAACTAAGCAAAGGAAGTGGTACTCCTGTAAGTGGTATCAAGGCAAGTATACCAAGTAAATTAACTAAAATATGAAATAACAAATAAAGAAATACTCCATAAGCTAAAATACTAAGTCTTAAGTTTTCTGCCTGTCTAGCTATTCTTAAAATTCGATAAAGCATGATAACATAACCAATAATAACTAAAACTCCTACAATAACTCCTAATTCTTCTACTATTATTGGAAAAATAAAATCAGTATGACTTTCTGGTAAATATAAATATTTTTGACTACTATTACCTAACCCCATTCCTAAAAGTCCACCATTATGAATAGCTATAAAACCATTACACACTTGATAACCAGTATCTTCTGTATATCTACTACAAGGATTACGAAATTCAAATCTTTGTAATTGTCTTGAATTTAAAAGTTCTGTTCCACTATAAAGTAAAGCAAGAATTCCTATAGCTAATCCTACTACTCCTATTTTTAATACTTTAATAATGTTTTTTTTAACAAAGGGAATACTCATAAAAATAAAGAATACAATTCCACAAATGATTAATGCCGTTCCAAAATCTGGCTGCATAGCTATTAAAGCAATAATAACAAAACATATCGCCACTGGAAATAAAAACACATAAATATTATCACTTTTGCTTTTTTCTAGCCGACTATATGCTTGAGCTAAAAAGATTATTATTATTGATTTAGCAAATTCACTAGGTTGCAAAGCAATTGGACCAACATCATACCAACTACGAACATTATTAGTAAGTTTACCATAAACTAAAAGTCCAAATAAAGCTACCATTATACCCATAACGGCAATTGGTATAAAATATTTATACTTACTAGTTGGTATTCTAATAACAATTAAAAAACCTACTATAAAAGCTGCTCCTAAAAATATTGCTTGTCTTATAAAAAAATAGTATTGTGGTACATCATATCTTAATACCGTTGATACACTTGAAGCTGAAAAAATCATAATAAGTCCAAAAAGACTGTAAATGATCATGAATAATAAAAGCCATAAGTCCATTTTGGATAATAGTTTCTTCAAGATAATCACCCTATAGTAATTTTATCATAACCCCTATTCTTTTTAAAGAAATTTTAAAAAATAACTATTTTTTATGTCAAAAAGATGCCCAGATGAGTAAACTATATTAGATACATAAAGGAGGTATAAATATGTATTATTACGGAAATAATGGCTACTATGGTGGCAGTTATGGCGGATACCAACCTTGTTGTAATACTGGATATGCAGGATATACAAGTGGTTATGGAATTGGCGCTGCTATCTGGATAGTTTTATTTATTTTACTTGTCATAATTATTGGTGCAGGCTGGAATTGGGGCAATAATAACAATAACTAGGAAGATATTTCTTCCTTTTTTCTTTCTCTAATAAAAGGTTTAGAACTATTATATATATTTTCTATTAAACTACTATCTAAAGAGCCATCTATCATATCTTCATAATCAATATCTTGAAGTAAAACATCAGCTCTTTTTAAATATTCTACTCTCATCTCCCCAATATCTATCGCATACTCCCTAACATGTTCTTCATGTCTAAAACAAATATAATCAGTATAAATACCTATACCTTTATATTTTTCTAAAATATCTGTTGGAATATCATAGATACAAATACATCTTCCTCTATTTGTCTTCATATAAAATATACTACTTATATCACTAAAAAAATGCATATAACTAACCCCATCTTGATATCTATGGGTATTACCATAATAATTATGACTATAAGAACTAACAATATTAAAATTACTGTTTTTAAGAATATATTCTACTTCTTCCCTACGACAAGTTCTATAAACTAGCACATTCTCACCTCAAAGCCCATTATACCATATCAAACTTGAAAAAGCCCATAAATTATGATAAAATAAAGCTAATTTGGGAGGTAATAATATGAAATTACCAAATATTAAAATATTAGATGAAAAAGATAAATTATTACATAAAGTAAGTGAAGAAGTAAAGTTTCCTTTGTCTAAAGAAGATAAAAAAAACATCCAAGATATGATAACTTATCTTACAATGAGTCAAATCGAAGAATATGAAAAAAAATATAATTTAAGAGCAGGTATGGGTCTAGCTTATGTTCAAATTGGTATACCTAAAAGAATATTTGTTATTGTTGAAGAACTAGAAGATGATGAATTTAAAGAATACATTGTTATTAATCCTAAAATAGTTAGTCATAGCGAAGAAATGGTTTATGTTGGTGAAGGTGAAGGCTGTTTAAGCGTTAATCGTGAGGTAGAAGGTATCGTCCCAAGATATGCTAGGATTACTGTTGAAGCTCAAGATATTGATGGAAACACTTATCACCTAAGGGTAAGAGAAGATATAAGTATTGCTTTTCAACACGAAATGGATCATTTAGATGGCGTATTATTTGTCGATAAAATAGATCCTAAAAATCCTTTTAAAAATATGGAAAAGTATCGCGAAATATAAAAATCTTTAAGAAAAAACTTAAAGATTTTTTTAAATTACTTTATAAGGATTAGATTGTGTTCCATCTCCTGTAAATTTGACATCAGAGCGTAAATTAATTACCGGTCTTATGCCAAGGCCATTATCAATATTAATTAAATGAAGTGCACTACCATAAACGCAAAAATGTTGAGCACCATAACTACTGCTAAAATCTCCAGGAGTAATCGTCCAATATAATGTGCCTGAATAGAGAAAATTATCTATTGCAGGCAAATCTGTAAGATTGCTATTAATATGAAGCATACCTGCATAACTTACTTCGTCAGCTGTAATAAGACCTACTGGGTTCTCTAATATTTTATTACCTTGGTTAGCTTTATTATATGTATACAAATCATTGACGTTAGAGCAGGAATATGACGGCGTAACAGGTGACGTAATAGTTGTTACACTTTCTCTGAACGACAATCCAGGCAATAATCTTACATATGCTCCATAATATGTCACTGTATTACCTGTTCCACCACTTCCATTTCCAACATTAATGCCTTCTTTTACTACTGGTGTATTAGTTGTGCTTGGCATTCTATCACCACAAAAACCGGCATTTAAGTCTATTTTATTAAAATTATTAGTATCTGTTTTTAACAATGAACTATTAAACCAATTATTTAATAATGTATATATTATTGATGGCTCTTTTAACCCACTTACTACTCCACTTTGATACCAGTATCCTACATACATATTGTCACTACGCGAAGCATTAAATTGACTAAAATTACCTATTTGAGTTTCTTTTCCTATTGCTTGCAGTTCTAATTTATTTCCATTTTCATCTTCTGTTCTTCCCTGATATATTAATCTTATACTTCCATCACCATTTATTCTTATTATTCGCCAATAATAACCACCAAATTCTACCCAATTATCTAATGGATTACCCGCAAAATAATAACTCGTTCCATAATCATCTTCCGCTTCAAATATCATGCCATATGTTGTTTCTCCATATGGTACATTAAAATCTTTGTTTTCACTTGTTCTTTTTGATTTATATTTATAGTGTGTATTTAATAATTCGCTTATTGTTTTAGCTGTTTCTATTTTTTTATCGAAATATAATAAACACTTACTACCTTTACTAGTACCTTTTAAAACATGATTACCTAATTCATCAGTATAAACTTTAGCATCATTATCTTTTGTATCCTTATTAGTCTTATAACAATAACTTTTTTCACTATTTACAGTATAATTACCGCTAGGTATAGTATTAGTTTTATTCTCGATATAATTACCATCACCATTATTTAAATACATACTTATTAATTTAAAATCATATGGACTTGCTGTAACCTTACCTTCTGTTAGTGGAATAGATGCTGTCATTCTATAGTTTGCTTTACTTGTTA
>JAMPHW010000003.1:15299-40534 GCA_023663235.1 Ruminococcus sp.
TATTATAATTGATGTATAAGCTAGAAATTTCTAAAATAGTCCGGATTTGCTTATTATAAGGAGCAAATAAAAAATGAAATTTGAAAGAAATAAGAGCTATAAAAAATATTTTTTGTGTGGCTTAATAAGTGTAGTAGTACTTATTATTACCGTAACATTTATAGGAAGTAAAGCGAATTATCGAATGACAGCATTTATCCCATTAACTGAAGGTAAGGTTGTATCAAGTCCATATGATTTTAGAGTTATAAGTATGTATATTAATAATGGTGATGGTAACTATATAGAGCAAGAGAAAACCACTTTAATTCCATCAGGAGACTATACTTTAAATAGTAGTAAAAGCTATTGCTATAAAGAAAACAAAGATAAAAAAAACAGTAATGTTAAATTATATACTGATGACATTAACAATCATGTTATAAAAGGTATAAGTAAAGGTGATAGATGTATTTTATATTTTGATAAAAACACAGAAACCGCTAAAACAATGAATGAATTATTATCAAGTCATTTTATAGCTAAATCTACAAGAAAAAGTGGAACATTTAATCAAGTAATAGGAGAAAGCACCTATGGAACAATATATGAAAGCGAAGATGACGATGGAACAACATACTATTTTGTTGGTAATCCATTAGACAATTGGGTAGAATTTGGAGGGTATTATTGGAGAATAATAAGAATAAATGGTGATGGTTCTATTAGAATGATATATCAAGGAAGAACTCAAGATGCTAACGGAAAGAAATTAGAGCCTCAGGCAACAGGGGAGGAAACCCAAATAAGTACTGGAGCCTTTAATGATAAATATGATAGTAATGCCTATGTAGGTTTCATGTATGGAACCCCAAATTCTAGTACATATGAAGCAACGCATGAAAACGGAAATAATAGTACCATAAAGCAAATTTTAGATAACTGGTTTGCAAGTTCAACCATAAAGCAAGGAACTAGCTATTTTAATAAAATAGATTTAAATGCAGGATTTTGTGGTGATAGAACTCCAAGTACAAATGGGCTTACAATTAACAATAGTGGTGGTATTGACGATATTACAACCCTTTATGCATCTCGCGTAAGACTATTTCCTAGCGTTGATATATCTTTAGAAGTAAATCCTACTTTCAAATGCATTAATAATAATGATTTATATACTTATAAAGATTCAACCAAAGGCAACAAGGCATTAGATAACCCAGTAGGAATGATTAATGCTGACGAAGCTGGTTATGCTGGTTTAAGATTTGGTATCAGTGCTGCTAATAATTATTTAAAAACTAATCTATCATATAGAACAATTAGTCCATCACAAACGGGATATCTTGATTTTGGCTTTGTTGCGCAGGTTGTTTTTGTTGATGAAAATGGGCAAATGAGTCCGGGTGTTGTAAATAATTATCGCGGTATAAGACCTGTAATTAACCTTCGTTCAGATGTTACTTTTACTGGTGATGGAACAATATCTAACCCTTATAAAGTAAATAAAAAATGACTTATTATTTTAAGCCATTTTTTATTTTATCTTTATTTTTAAAATTCATTTTAGCAATTTCATTTAATTTTTCAAAACCATATTTTTTAGCAATTTCAATGCCTATTTCATCAACGTTAGGTCCCGCACCTTTAGGAAGTTCTAAATTTAGTTCTTCACTTAATTTCTTCATTTCACCTAAAAATATATATCTTGAAATAATAGAAGCTGCTGCAACAGATAAACATTTATCCTCAGCTTTAGTCATAAATGTAATATTAGTTACTTTATTTTTAGCATCTCTTATATGTTCATAATATTTAGCGGGATATACAAATTGATCAACAACTATTTTATCATAATTATAATTTTTTTCTTTTAAATTGAATAAAACTTTATTATGGAGTATAGCTTTAATCTTATTCATATTTAAATCTTCACTCCAGTTTTTGTTATAGGTATAATTAGTTAAAATATAGCTAGAATAGGGTATTTTTTTAATTATAGCTGGTGCTATTTTCTTAATTTTTATATCTGTTAATTTTTTAGAGTCTCTAACTCCTAAATCTATTAAAAAGTCCATGTCTTCTTTAGATACAAAAGTTGCTGTTACTACAATAGGGCCAAAAAAATCGCCAGTACCAACTTCATCAGAACCGATTGAACTAGTATTTATGAATACTTTTTTCTCATCTTTCTTTTCTTTTTCCTTACCATTAATATCAATAATTCGATTATTTTTTATCCGTTCTTCTTCAATCCAATAACTAGCCTCAATATCCGCCCCAATACCTTGAAACATAACTTTTCCAGATTCATAAAGAGTAGTAACACAGTCATAATCTTTTACTTGAAATAAAGCATAAGGAGGGGTTTTAGGCTCCACTCTATCTTTATAAAACTCTATCATTAAGGGTTTAATATTATCACTAACTTTAAAAACTATTGTCATTTTGACACCTCTATATAAATAATAACACATATTACTTTATTTTTCAAAAAATTTAGGATATAATAAACTAGGAGAGTGATTATATGACAATTATTGACGCAGTTGTTATTTTGTTTATTTTATGCGGAGCTGTATTAGGTTTTAAAAAGGGGGCTATTAAAAGTTTAGTAGCTTTAGTAGGAACTATCGTTTTAGTGGTTGTAGCTTACTATTTGAAAAATCCTGTAGCTAATATTATGTTTGATTTTGTTCCATTCTTAAATTTTAGTGGTAGTTGGCAAGGCTTAGTTACTTTAAATATTCTTTTATATGAAGCTTTAGCATATTTACTAGTATTTGTTGTTTTGTATAGTATTTTGTCCATTTTAATTAAAGTATCTGGAATTATTGAAAAGATACTTAATGCAACGATTATTCTAGGTATACCATCTAAAATTATTGGTGCTATTTTAGGATTTGTCGAAGCCGTTGTTTTTAGTTTTATAATCTTATTTGTATTATTACAATTTAATACAACGCATATAATGATAAAAGAAAGCAGTATTGCAAGCTCTATCATTGATAAAACACCCGTAATTGGAACAATGGTAAGAGATACTTATAAGGCTATAAATGATATTAGTGCTTTAAATGATAAATATAAAGATGATACTAATAAAGATGCCTATAACTGCGAAATTTTAAATATTATGCTTGATTATGAAGTCGTAACTCCTGAAGTAACTGAGAAGCTAATTAATAGCAAAAAGTTAAACTTTAAAGGAGCTCAAATAATATTAGATAGTCATAAGGAGAATTAAAAATGATTAAATATTTAGAAAATGAAAATTTAAATGATGTTATAAAAGAGGGACTTTGGTTAGTAGATTTCTATGCTGATTGGTGTGGACCTTGTAAAATGTTAGGTAATGTTTTAGAAGAATTAGATAATAATATTTTAAAAATAAATGTTGATACTCATGAAGACTTAGCAACTACTTATGGAGTTATGAGTATTCCAACTGTTTGTTTCTTTAAAGACGGCAATCTAAAAGAGAAAGTAATTGGCTTTAGAAATAAAGAAGAAATAGAAGAAATACTAAAGAAAATGGAGTAAAAATGGAATATTTAGATGCTTACGATGAAAATGGAAATTTTCTAGGAAAATATTCTCGAGAAGAAGTGCATGAAAAAGGGATGTGGCATAATACCATTCACTGTTGGATTTACGATAATGATAATAATGTTTACTTTCAAGTAAGAAGTGATGATGGAAAGTTATATACTACAGCATCAGGACATGTTAGGTCTGGAGAAACAATCAAAGAAGCTTTTGGTAGAGAAACAAAAGAAGAAATAGGAATAGATGTTAATTATGAAGAAGCTGAGCTAATCCGTATTAACCATTGGAAAATGGATAAAGAAAAAAATGGTAAAATGACTCATGATCGTGCTTTTTCTAATATTCATATTTTAAATATTAAAGAGGAACCTAAAATATTTAATTTTACAGATGGCGAGGTTATTGGCGTTGTCAAACTAAATGCTAGCGAAACCCTAAAATTATTTAATAAAGAAGCATCTAGTATTAAAGGAACTTTTATTAATAAAAACCATGAACACATAACAAAAGATTTTACGCTTAATGATTTTCTTCTATGGAGTGGGGAAGAAGCTATAACTAAATATGGTTATATAGTAGACGAAATAAATAAAAAATTTATAGAGCTATAATAGAGCTCTTTTTATTTTGAGAATAATGTTTTAGAAGAATTAGATAAATTAAAAAAGCCATTAACACATCTAAAAGTTGTTTTATAAAAAGATTATAATTTCATATTCTGTTTATACTAATTATAGGCGATTATATGAAAAAATATAAATATATTATTAGAAATGATTTAGCTTTAGCAAAAGATAACCTAAAGCTTATTAAAACTACTAAATATGATACAATTAAGGTATTATATTTTAAAGAAGATAAACATAATTATAGTAACATTATTTTTAATAATATCGAAACTAAAAATAAAAAAGAAGAACTAATAAATATTATAGTCAAAGAATTAAAGAAATATTTAAAAAAATATAATTTAAATAAAGATAAAACTTGTTTAGTTGTAGGTTTAGGCAATGAAAATATTATAAGTGATAGTCTTGGATCTAAAAGTTTAACATACATTACTGCGACTGCTTATATCGATATATTTAATATATCTAATAATTATCGTAAAGTATATACCTATAAACCAAATGTCTTAAAAGAAACTGGCTTTATGGCTTTTAAAGGTATCAAAGCTTTAAAAAAAGAATTAAAACCAGACTTTATAATTATTATTGATTCTTTAGTTAGTGATAATATTAAATATTTAAATAAATTAGTTCAAATAACAGATAGGGGAATTACTCCAGGTAGTGGTATAGCTAATTACCAAAATGAACTTAATGAGAAAACTTTGGGAGTACCTGTTATTACAATTGGTATACCGCTTGCTATAGAAGCAAGTAGTATTATAAGAGATATTATTGCTCCTAAAGAAAAAGAAGTAGAATATACTTCTGGTTATGATTTTTTGGTATGCACTAAAGACATTGATATAAAAGTTAATAATTTAAGTAAAATATTAGGTTTAGCTATTAATAGAACTTTAAATAATATTAATAATGACTAATAGTAATTCCTGTATAATAGTGAGTTAGAATGCTATTGTAATTCCATCCTGATTTAGCATATTCATTCGCTCCATATTGACTCATTCCAACTCCATGACCATAACCTCTAGTTGTAATTGTTACATTATCTTCGTTTAATTGTAATTCAAAATCTGTACTTCTAAGACCTAAAGTCATTCTAAACTTAACTCCATCATAAATATTATTGTCAATCGTAATGTTGCTTACTCTATTTGAAGCATTTTTATTAATACTTATTTCTGATAAAGATGTAACAGGAATACCTAGTTTATTGCTTATTTCTTCATAAGTAAAAGAAACATTTCTAAGATAGCTAGAAACATTAGTATCAACAGGACTTTCTACAGATTTTAAGTAAGGGTATTCTTTGAACACATAAGACGAATCTTCTGTATAGCCATTACTAGTTGAATGATAGTAAGCATTAATTAAAGAATTATTATACTTCATAACTAAGCCCTTAGTGCTATTAACAGCATTTTTAACTTTATTGTAATATGTATTAAAGCTTGCTCCCCATTTTGCTTTTAACTGGTTTTGATCATTATACACTTGGGTTGAAACTGTATCTGTAAGTGTTGTACCATTTTCTATAGCTTTTAATGCATAAGTTCTAGCTGCAATAGCTTGAGCTTTTAACGCTTCACTATGAAAAGAAGCTGGCATTTCAGCAGCAACAACACCTATTAAATATTCTTCTAATTCAAGATTTATAATCTCTCCATTACTTCTTTTAACACTCACCATTAAAGCGTTACTAGTTGGCTTTTCTTCTTTAATTTCCACTTGATTATTTGAGGTTTCTGTGTTTGATGTGTTTTGTATAGGTTTAGTTGAAGTTGTAGTTTTAATCGGCTCCTTTGGCTTATTATTAGTTGTTGTTTGATTATTTTTGTTTTCATTTTCTTTGTTAGCTATATTTTCATCCTTTTTTGGTTCCTCAATAACTATTTCTTTTACTTCTTCAAGTGATGTATCTTCCGTGTTCTCTTTATTGTTAATTTCTGTATTTAAAACAATTTTATTAGGAGTATAATTATAATCTTCATAAGTTTTAATTGGTTCTTTTAAAAGGATAGTTCCTAAAAGAAGGGTTCCTACCATTAAAACGATTTTAGTTCCTTTGAAATCTATATTATTATTTTTACAGTAATTTTTTATTTCTTTATTTAAAGTTGTTTTTTTAGCTTTGTTATTAATTTTAGCAAATTCTGTTTTGACATCTAAATAAAGATATAAAACAGGTTCATTGTTAATAACTTTTATCTCGTAATTTTCAATCATATTGTTCACCATTATTAGTGTTCTTAAAAACATGAAAATTATCCCATAAAAAAAGCTTTATTTATTTTCTAAAGCAATTTTATTTAAAACATCTAATTTAATAACGATACTTCCAACAAAATATACTGTTCCTAAAACCATCAAAGTAACAGCGATTATAATACTTCCAACCTTATTAGCTTCAAAAACAAGGGAGTAAGCTAAAATAATTGATGCACATACATAAGATATTAAAGCATAAAATTTTAATCTTATTAATCTAGCTGCTAAATCTGAATTGCCATAATCTCTTTCATATATATTTTTAACTTTTCTTTTTTCTTCATCGCTTAATGTTTGATAATATTTCTTCATAGTATCTCCTCAAATATATTTTATCACATAATAAATTAAATTTACATTATTTTTTATATATGTTATACTTTTATAGTAAAGCAAGTGGAAATAATTTAATATAATTATAAATAGGAGATAATATGAAAAAAGAAAAAAGAACAATCCTAACAGAGTTAATCTGGCTATTTGTTATAGGTTGTTTATTTGGTTTTATTTTAGAAACCATTTGGTACTACATTAAAAATGGATTATGGATTAATAAGCAGGGGTTGCTTTATGGTCCATTTAAACCTATTTATGGTTTAGGATTAGTTCTAATTGTTCTTTTTATGGATAAATATCGTAATAAAAATATTATTTTTAAGTATGTTTTAGGCGTTTTTATTGGTAGCGCTTTTGAGTACTTTGGGAGTTTATTTCAAGAATACGTTTTTCACACATCGACCTGGAGTTATGCAAACTTTAATCTCAATTTAAGTGGTCGATTATATTTGCCATATTGTTTAATTTGGGGGATAGTAGCTATAATAGCCATTGATTACATTGTACCTTTTTTTAGAAAAATAACATCCAAAATACCAAGAAGAGTGGGGCAGATATTAACTATAATTATATCTATCTTTATGATAATTAATATTAGTTTAACTATTTTAGCAACTATTAGATACTCAGGAAGAAGCAATAATGGACCATCAAATAATCCTGTATTTAAAGTAATTGATAGTGTTTATAATGATGAATATATGCAACATAAATTCCCAAAATTAAAAATAATATCTTCTAAATAGTAAAAAAAGTTAAAAAAGTATTGCCTTTTAAATATTTTATGCTATAATTAAATAGCATTTATGAGTTGTCTCCTTAGCTCAGCTGGTAGAGCAACTGACTCTTAATCAGTGGGTCTAGGGTTCGAATCCCTAAGGGGACACCATTAATTTATTATTTGGGATTGTAGCTCTCATATTAATTATTGAAACTCATATTGGCAGGAACACGTATAAAGGTTTGGGATTGTAGCTCAGCTGGTTAGAGCGCACGCCTGATAAGCGTGAGGTCGGAGGTTCAAGTCCCCCCAGTCCCACCATTTTTGGCCAGTTGGTGAAGCGGCTTAACACACTGCCCTTTCACGGCAGCATTCACGGGTTCGAATCCCGTACTGGTCACCAAAATGCTATTTAAAAGCCATTATGGCTTTTTTATTTTAGGAAATTCATTATTAAATCAATCAATATTTGCTTTTCTTTAGGATTACTTTCTGCAATTAAAAGGGTAAGGGCAACTAAAGTATTATTATCTATAACTTGTCTATTATCTCTATATAGTATATTATAAAATTGTAAAAAGAAAATAAATAATGTAGCAGCTATTCTTTTATTTCCATCTATGAATACATGATTTTTTACTATCATATATAGGAAATTTGCTCCTTTTTCTTCAAGAGTAGGGTAAACATCTTTATTATCAAAAGATTGGTAAATATCTCCTAAAATTGATTTTAAACCATTGTCTCTTTCTAAAGCAAAAATATTACTTTCAGCATTAAATCTTAACATTTGAATAATATTTATACAACTTTCATAAGTGATTATTTTACTACTTGTCGTTCCATTAGGCGTTTTAAAGGATTTATGGTCATAATCGTCAAGTAAATCAAAGGCATGAGTGTATTCTGATATAACTCTGAGTATTTCTTTACTATCATTACCATTAGTGCTATTATAACCTCTGTTAGCAATATCTAATAACTTAACAGTCTTTTCTAAATATTCTAATCTTTTATTGTTAGCAGCATAGCCTTTAATCATATAATCTTTTAATATTTTGTTTGCCCATTGTCTAAATATTATACCTCTTTGAGATTTAACTCTATATCCAACACTTATAATTACATCTAAATTATAAAATGGTACTAATTGCTTAACTCCATCAACGTGTAAATTTTGCACGCTGTTATTTTTTGTTAGTTCTTTTTCTTTAAAAATTTTAATTATATGCCTTCTAATATTAGATTCTTCTCTGTCAAATAATAAAGCCATTTGTTTAATATTTAACCATACGGTTTCATCTCTCATATTGACTTCTAATTTAACATTCTGATTTTCAAATAATATAATTTCATTTTTCATTATCAAAACCTCCCATATCTTTAATATAATTATATCACGCAAAAATACGTACGTCAAACTAAAATTCGTAGCAACTAAATTTATTATGCATAAAAAACTTTAAATTTAATTGCTATTACCATAAGCTTTTGATATAATAAACCTCTAGGTAGGAGTTTTTTTATGACCCAAATTACTGCTTTTGAAAAAGAAAATCCAACAGACACTTGGATAGATAAAACAACTAAAATTAAATTAAATATGAGAAATGCCACTAATCTAGTCAAAGAAGCAAATAGAAGTGATAGTTTAGATAATTTTAGTTTATTACTTTTACCTGATTTATCTGATAATGATTTTTTGACTCAAGAAAAAAGAGAAGAAAAAGACCAAGAACTTGAAGAGGCTTACTTAGCAATCTGTAAGTTAAGTTTTACAAATATTTCTTTAGATGCCTTTTTAGAGAAAATAAAAGAAATTATAAATCCAAGTAATATCCGATATAATTATTTAATTAATAAAATTAAACTAAGATTATATAAAGAACTGCTTTCCTACACAAAGCTTTATTTAGATTGTGAAAATGAAGAAGAGGCTTTAGAAGTTAAAGCTATTATGGATGAAATTAAATTAAAAATAAGTTGCTTATTAGAACTAAAAGAAGTTGAAGAATTAATATCAGGTGCTAAATCAGATAATAATCTTTTTTTCTTAACTTCTGGTAATGGGGATGTAATTTTTTATAATAGTTTATTTAATATACCTTTTGAATATTATTTTCGAATTTATGAATTACTTGAGTCCTTAAAAAATGGTAATTTTAGGCGTGTTAAAAGAGTTGTATCTAAGCCATATTTTGAAGTTAGGTTGGATATGATAAGAATTCTTTTTGATAAATTAAGTGATGGTAATTATATTATAATTGATATATTTATAAAAAGAAATTCTACTAAAAAATATAAGGAAAGGCTTAAAAATAGGACCAAGCAATATTTACAATTAAAAGATTATTTTTTATTAAATCATCAAAATAAAGATTTCATTTCTGAACATAACCGATACTATCAAGATATAATAACTTTACTAGAAAGTAGAGGAATAGGTGAGAGGAGAATTAGATGTTAGAAGAATTAATTACCTACTTAAATACTTTAAAAAAAGAAGAAAAAACAGTCTATGATGATAACACTAAATCTTTTTTAGCCTACTTTGATGTTTTCTTAAACACTTATCCTTTAACTGACATATCAAAATTACAATATATATCATACAACGAATTATTACGGAGTTTTATTTTATCTTACTGTAATAGTGATTTTAACAGTGCTTTATCTAACTTAAATAAATATAGCAAGTATTTTAAAAAACAGTATAGGATTTCTGTTCTAATGGCTTTCGTCTATTATTTTACTGATTTAGACTTTAAAAATTGGATTGATAAGCTTGATTATATGCCATCATTTGACCTTTTAGAGAAATTGCATTTATCATGCCCTAAAATAAAGAAAAAATACAATATTAGCACCTTTATTATGGTTTATGTTGTAACTATATTTCGTAAAAATCCTAATATTAGACAAGATTTATCTTTTTTAAGTAGGATAGATTTCCAAGATTTAATGCATTTTCATAAAGCATGTTGGTTACTTAAATATTACAAAGAAGATATCGCGAATTACCAAAAACCTAGAAATAAAAAATCAGACTTTCTAAGTTTAGAAAGATTATTATCACTTATAGATACAAATTATAATCAGGTTATTAAAGAACAGGCTAAAAGTTTGTCGAAAGTTAGAAAAGATAATAGAAAAATAGATGAGTTAATTGATAAATTGCGAAAAGAAGGAGAAATAACCAATATTGATTATATCTTAAAATTATGCCCAAATAATGAAGCCAGAGAAAAAGTAGCATCTTATGTTTTAATGCATAATAACGAAATCTATGAAGAGCTATTAAATAAACAAATTAGTCTAGATAATGATATAGATATATTAACTCGTCTTTTCAAAGCCTTTGGCTATGATTTTTCTTCTTTAGAAAAAAATATACAAAACCGTTTTATAAATGTCTCATATGATAATATCAATGAAATATTATTATGGCTTAAAAAGAATAATATATATTTAGGTATAAAAGAATTATCTTTCATAAATATAACGAAAATTCATTTAATCGAAGAAATGCTTAATAAAGGTCTTTTAGAAATATCCTTTATTAGAAGTAACTCTAATATTTTATATGATGAATTAACCCTAAATAAAATAAATGATAACATAAAAATTTTAAATAGTTTCAATATTAATGTAATTAATTATCACAATAGTTTAGACATTTTATTAAGTGATAACGTTTTAGCGAATTTACAATTATTAGCTAGTTATGGCTTAAATATCACTAGAGAAACAACAAAAATTCTTTTCTTAAAAGATGATAATCTAGACAGCAAAATTGAATTAATTATCGAAATGGGCTATATTAGTTTAAATAGTTTAGACATTTTAAATAGGAGTTTAGAAGAATTATATAAAATAAAAATAGCCAAACTATTAGATTTACCAATAAATAGTATAAATGATATTAATTTTAATGAATATTACATAGCTTACTCTGATTTTTTTACAAGCAAAGAACCAGAAAATCAAGTCAATGTCGATTTACCAAAATTCTTGAAAAAGTATGCCATAAGTAATAATATTCTTCTTATAAATGGTATATATATTTCTAAAATAAAACTATTAAATAATTTAAATGGTCAAGATATTACCTTTGTGAGTATATTTTACGCTATAATAAAAGGAAGTTTCTATACTTTCTATGAAATAGATGCCTTAAGAGAAGAATTAATTCCTGAATTTAAAGATTTATACACTCTGATAAGAAAAAAGTCTTAAATAAAAAAAGCCTATAGGCTTTTTAACTTGCTATAAAATAAGCATAGTACTCATCAAATGTAATATCATGTTCATATATATAAGTAGCCGCTTCAACTCCAACATATCGCCAGTGCCATGCCTCGGCACTAAATCCTGTTATATCTTCTTTACTTTCTTGATATCTTTCAATAAAGCCGTATTTATAAGCATTATTTTTAAGCCAATTATGAGCAGAAGAGTCTTTAAAAGAATTAATGGTTGTATTTTCTTTACTAAAAATGTCTACTGATAAACCAGTTTGATGTTCAGAATATCCAGGTCGAGCTGCAACGCTATCCGCATATGTTGTACCTCTTGTGTTTTTATAATCATCATAAACACCTTTTTGTTCTTCATAAGTTCTATAGCTAGAATTAATAATTAAATAAATATCTTCTTGATAAGCCGCATTCCACATATCTATAAAAGCATCATATAATATTTTTCTTACCTTGTGATTGTCGCCATAATAGTATTTATTATTAACATTTACTAAATCATCTGGAGCATAATCTTCACTTAAATGATAAAATTTATTAACGATCATTAAATAATCATCTTCTATATTAGTATCTATATCATTTTCATAAGCATTGTAATTATTATATGTATTAATAATACTTATAACTTCTTTGGCACTTTTATAAGTATTTTCTAAATGATATTCGATATAGGTAACTAAATTTTTGTTAAGATAATAAGGCTCGTTTAAAAGTTCAATTAAAAACTCATTTTTTTCTGTTGCAATTAAACTATTAATAGTAGTTTCATCAACTTTTTCTTTAATAAGCTCAATTTCTTCATTAGTATACCCAAGCTCTAAAAGTTTAAATTCATCTGTCTTACGATATTCTAAATCTTCATGAATATTTTTAAATGCATACCCACCAATTGCTAAAAATAATATAACGATTAAAATAATATATACTTGCTTTTTAAGTTTTAATTTAGTTTTCTTCATATTATCACCTTATATATATTATAACCATAAAATTTTTATTTGACAAATTAAATTATATGAGTTAATATTAATATGTAAAGTTAATAGTAAAGGTGGATTTATGGAAAAGAATAAAATTATATTAAGTTATTGTCCTAATTTTAATAAAATAGTTAATACTGACTTCTTAGAAGGAGATAGTTTATCCCTACAATTAGTTAAAATTTATAAGGATTTTATTTTTAAAATAAATCTTGATGATCTTGAAGATATTAATCGTGTTCAAGATATTGATAAGACAATGGGGAAATATGTTGATGATTACTTTTTTAGAAAAACGCTTCAAGAAGAGCTTGCTAAAGTAAAACTTAGAAGAACTGCTGAAGATATAATTAATTCTATTGTCGAAAATCTAATTCATATCTTTAAACGTTATGAAGAAGAAACAACTCGCAAAATCTATGTTTCAAAATGGATATAAAAGGACTAAAATCCTTTTTTTTAATAACTTTTTTTGATATAATTATATTTATTAGAGACGAGTGATAAAATGAACTTTTTAGAAAAATTTAATATTAAAATAGACAATGAAGAACTATTACAAATAGCCTTAACTCATAGTAGTTATTCTAATGAACATGGTGGCTCTAATTATGAACGTTTAGAGTTTTTAGGAGATGCTGTCTTACAACTTATTACTAGTGAATACTTTTATAGTACTTTAGATAAAGGAGAGGGTGAATTATCCAAGATTAGAGCTAGTTTTGTTTGTGAAGAAGCCCTAGCTCAATATTCTAAAGATCTTGGTATTGATAAGTTAATTAGAGTTGGAAATGGTCAATCTAAAGATATAAATGATACTATTATCGCCGATTGTTTTGAAAGTGTTTTAGGTGCTATATATTTAGATAAAGGCTTTCTAGTTGCTAAAGATTATGTCTTAAAAATATTAATACCTTATACCAAAGAACATCATATCTTTTTTGGTGATTATAAATCTAAACTTCAAGAAATGGTTCAAACTGATAAAAAAAGTTTAGAATATCGTTTAGTATCTGAAACTGGACCTAGTCATGATAAGACTTTTGTTTTTGAAGTCGTAATTGATGATATTATCTATGGCAAAGGAACTGGTAAGAGCAAAAAAGAAGCCGAACAACAAGCAGCTAAAGCGGCCTTACAAAAATGTGCAGAATAGGGTGATAACATGTATTTAAAAAGTATTAGAGCTTATGGCTTTAAATCTTTTGCTGATAAAATAGATTTAGAAATCAAAAAGGGAATAACTGTTGTAGTAGGTCCTAATGGTTCAGGAAAAAGTAATATTGTTGATGCTGTTCGTTGGACCTTAGGAGAGCAATCTCTTAAATCGTTAAGAGGTGCTGAAGCTATGAGTGATGTTATTTTTAGTGGTTCCAAAACTAGATCTCCTCAAAATAGAGCTTATGTCTCTTTAACTTTCGATAATAGTGACCATTATCTTAATAGTGAATTTACCGAAGTAGAAGTAAAAAGAGTAATTTATAGTACAGGTGAAAATGAATATTACTTAAATAATAGTAAAGTAAGACTTAAAGATATTACTGATTTATTTTTAGATACAGGCGCAGGAACTGACTCATTTAATATTATATCTCAAGGTAGTGTTTCTGATATAATAAGTAGTAAACCAGAAACTAGAAGAATAATTTTTGAAGATGCCGCTGGTGTTTTAAAATATAAAAAGCGTAAAGAAGTTAGTATCAAAAAACTAGAAAAAACTAAAGAGAATTTAGATAAGATTAAACTAGTAATTGAAGAATTAGAAAAAAATGTTATTCCTCTAAAAAAGCAAAGTGAAATTGCTACTCGTTATCTAAACTTAAAAGAAGAACTTAAAAATATTGAGATAGCTCTTATAGCGAGTGACATTGCTACTATTAATATCGATTATAAAAAAATTAAAATAGAAGTTGAAAACTTAGAAAAAGAATTGTCTTTAATGACAACAAATAATACTGAGGATACTTCCAAATTAGAAAAGTTAAAACTAGATAATTTAAAACTAGATGAAAAAATAACATCCAAAAATAATGATTTAATAAGTTTAACTGAGAATTTAGCTAGTCTAGAAGCCGAAAAGTTAGTTACTTTGGAGCGTAAAAAATATGATGCTGGAAGGGACAATCTAGAAGAAGTTTTAATTAAATTAAAAGAAGAAGAGCTAGAACTAAAAAAAGAGTTAACTGTTGAAAAAACTAAATTAGATGATATTATAAATGATATTAAAGAAAAGTCTATAGAAAAAGATAACATTGATAATGAGCTTATTACTTATAAAGTAAAAAAATCTAATATGGAATCCAAACTAAATAATCTTACTAAAGATATCATGTTTTTAGAAAATAAAAGAGAAATATTAAAAGATAATATTGATAATAACTCTAAGATGCCTAGTGCTGTTAGAAGTGTCCTAAATAATATGCGTCTTGA
Source organism: Ruminococcus sp. (assembly GCA_023663235.1). GTDB lineage: Bacteria > Bacillota_I > Bacilli_A > RF39 > UBA660 > Caccenecus. Next base: position 30,451 of record JAMPHW010000003.1, read on the forward strand.
AGGTGTTCATAATACTATTGGTAATTTAATAGAAACGGAACCTAGTTATAGTATTGCTATTGAAACCGCTTTAGGAGGTTCATCTAACTTTTTAGTTGTTGATAATGAAGAAGCTACTAAAGACTGTATTAACTATTTAAAAACCAATAATCTAGGTAGAGCAACATTCTTTCCCTTAAACGTTATTAAAGAAAGAAATATTGATAATGATGATTATAATAGAATAAAAAATATTAAAGGTTTTATTAATATCGCTAGTAATTTAGTTAATCATCATCCTGAATATATTAATATCATTAAAAATCAATTAGGTAATGTTATTGTTGTTGATAATATAGATACTTTAAATACAATTGGTAAAATACTAAACTATAAATATCGTATTGTCTCTTTAGAAGGTGAAATATCTTATTCGGGTGGTTCTATAACAGGCGGTTCCATAAAAGCCTCTAATAGTGCCTTAAGTGATAAGTTGAAACTTAATGAAATGGAAGAAGAACTAGAACTAAAAAAACTTGATTTAGAAAGTTTAAATAAAGAATATCAAGAATTTAATGTTAAGTTTAATGAAGTTGATAATAAATGCACAAGCTACGCTAAAGATTTAATTAATTTAAATGAAATTCTAAATACTAGAACTAATAAAATACGAACTATAGAAGATAATTTAAATAAAAAAGAACTAGAAATAAAAGGTAATACGGAAATAAATGATAATAAATTAGATATAAAGTTAGTTAGTATTTTAGAAGAGGCAAGCTCTGTTCAAGCAGAAAAAGACGTTATAAATGCTGAACTTGAAAAATTAAAGAAAGAAAAACAAGATGTAACTTTAGAAATAAGTGAAGTAGAAGCTAAATATCATAAAGTAAACCTAGACTATAATAAAAAACAAAATGAATTAAAAGAAAAAGAAATAGCCTTAGGTAAGTATGATGTTAAACTAGATAATTTATTATTAGATTTATCAGAAAATTATAGTTTAACTTATGAATATGCCTGCCGTAATTTTGAACTTGATATTCCAATAGATCTTGCCAGGACTAAAGTTGAAATGCTAAAAAAAGAAATAGTAACACTTGGTGAAGTAAATACTGGCTCTATTGAAGAATATAAAAGAGTATCTGAAAGATATGAGTTTTTAGTTAATCAAAGTAAAGATTTAGAAGATTCAAGTAAAGAATTAAATAGTATTATATCAGAAATGGATAAGATTATGATTTCTAAATTTGAAGAGACCTTTAAAAAGATTAGTACAGAATTTAATTTAGTCTTTAGAAAATTATTTAAAGGTGGAAGAGGAACTTTAAAATTAACTAATCCTGATGATATTTTAAATACAGGCATCGAAATAGAAGCTGAACCACCAGGAAAAAAATTAAATTCTATAGGTTTATTATCAGGTGGGGAAAAAACATTAACTGCTATCGCTGTTTTATTTGCTATACTAAATGTTAAACCTAGTCCTTTTTGCATCTTAGATGAAGTAGAAGCCGCTTTAGATGAAGCTAATGTTGATACTTTTGGTAAGTACTTAGAAGAGAAAAAAAATAATAGTCAATTTATTTTAATCACTCATAAAAAAAGAACTATGGAATATGCTGATATACTCTACGGTATGACAATGCAAGAAAGTGGCGTTAGTAAAATAGTAAGCGTCAATTTGGAAAATATTTAAAAAACTCTAATAGGGATGAAACTTTAATAGAGTTTTTTTATGTTCTTAAACGTTGATAATAATTTGATTTAAAATCAACTAATTATAACTTAAATATTAAAATGAATGTGTAAGCACCTAAATTACTCAAGAAAAGAGTAATTTTTTTAAAAAAATAGCATTTCCTCCTTTCGTTCGACAAATTTCGCACTTTCTTTATGGTATAGTATAGACATTTTCTTATATAGAAAATTAGAAAGGAGAATCTATGCAAACAAAAGAAGATGCTAAACTATGTTTTTTATCTAATGATTTAGTCTTTAAATTTATTTTTGGGACTGATAATCATATTAAGTATGTATCTGATTTATTAGAAAGTATTTATAATTTAAAACCAGGAAGTCTAAAAAGCTTAAAAATTCTTAATAGTGTTAAGTTAAATCAAAATACTATTAAGAATAAAAAGTTTGAACTTGACGTTTTAGTAGAACTAGAAAATGGCGATTTAATAAATTTAGAAATGTATAATAAATATGATATTAATGCTGAAAAGAAAAGCCTCTTATATATATCAAAAGTACTAGGAAGTAAATCTTTAAAGGCTAGTGAAAAGTATGACTTAGCAAGAAAAGCTCATCAAATAAATTTTGTAAAAGATGATAGAGTACATAATAATAAACTAAGTCCTATTAGAAAATATACTATCATAAATGAAGAAAACATGAATGATAGAATATCACCAGACCTATTTAAAATTTACATCATAGATATTGACGATAAAGATAAATTTAGATATACTAGCATTAGTGAAAGACTAAAATTATGGTTAGAACTTCTAAGTACTGATGATGAAGAAGAACTAGAAAGACTAGCTAAAAAAGATAGTTTAATAGGAGAAGTGGTTAAAGATATGAAAGAATTTTCAAGTGAAGAGTGGGTACAAGACTATACCTCAAAAGATAGACTTATAGAAAGTCAACATGAAACAGAACTTAAAGAAACCGAAAGAAACAAAACTATATCTATAGCTAAATCAATGCTAAAAGATAAAGTAGATATAAAAAATGTTATGAAATATACTAATTTACCACTCGAAGAATTAGAATCTTTAGCTAAAGAACTAAATTAAGTTTATTTAGAAGGTAAGAGTAAAATCTTATCTTTTTTTAATAGCCATATTATCTTAAAAGTATTAGCAAATTATGGTATAATACTATTATGAGGTAAAATATGAAAAGAATTATAGATATAGGAATAGATGTTGGGAGTACAACAGTTAAAGTTGTTGCTATGGAAAAAGCTAATATTTTATATGAAGTATATGAACGACATTTTTCTAATACTTTAAAAACCATTAAAGACTTACTAGATAAATTAGTAAAAGAATTTAAAGAAGATGATACTTTTAGAATTTCTTTTACTGGAAGTGGCGCTCTAGCTTTATCTGAATATTTAGAAATACCGTTTGTTCAAGAAGTTATAGCTTGTAAAAATGCTACTTTAAACTATGCCAGTAGTATTGATGTTGTAGTGGAACTTGGTGGTGAAGATGCCAAAATAATTTATTTTTCTAATGGTATAGAGCAAAGAATGAATGGTAGTTGTGCAGGAGGAACAGGAGCTTTCTTAGATCAAATGGCTGTTCTTTTAAATACAGATACCAAAGGTTTAAATGAACTAGCTTTAAAAGGCGAAAAGATTTATCCTATTGCTTCTCGTTGTGGTGTTTTTGCTAAAAGTGATATTCAACCATTAATTAATGAAGGAGCCAAAAAAGAAGATATTGCTTTATCTATTATGCAAGCAGTAGTGAATCAAACTATAAGTGGTCTTGCTTGTGGCAAACCTATTAGAGGCAATGTTATGTTTTTAGGTGGACCACTTAATTATTTAGATGCTTTAAGAAATTGTTTTATTAAAACTTTAAATTTAAAAGATGAAGAAACTCACATACCCCAAAACGGCCATTTATTTGTTGCTAAAGGAGCTATTTATTCAAATTTTGAAATGATACCTATTACTTATCAAGCTTTAGTAGCAAAACTTAAAAAGATGTCTAATTTCAAAGAACAAGCCAGTTTATCTTTAAGACCTTTATTTAAAAACACTAATGAATTAAAAGAATTTAAAGAACGACATAATAAAGATAGTGTTAAAAAAATAGATATTAAAGATTATAAAGGTAATGCATATTTAGGAATAGATGCTGGTTCAACAACCGCTAAATTAGTTTTAATTGATGATAATGCAAGTATTTTATATGAAGATTATCGCTCTAATTTAGGAAGTCCTATTGATACTATTAAAGATATGCTTTTAAAAATGTATCAAGAAAAACCAGATGATGTTATTATAAGAGTAAGTGGCTCAACTGGCTATGGTGAAGGCTTAATCAAAACTGCTTTTAATTTAGATATTAGTGAAATTGAAACTATGGCTCATACAACTGCTGCTGAATATTTTAATCCTAAAGTTACATCAATTATTGATATTGGTGGTCAAGACATGAAATATATTAAATTAAAAGATGGGGTTGTTGATACTATATTACTTAATGAAGCTTGTTCCTCAGGTTGTGGCTCTTTCATTGAAACTCTAGCTAAGTCTCTAAATATACCTATTGAAGAATTTGTTAAATTAGCAATGGAAAGTAAAGCTCCTGTTGATTTAGGCAGTCGCTGTACCGTATTCATGAACTCTAAAATCAAGCAAACTCAAAAAGAAGGTCGCCCTTTAGGTGATATTTTTGCCGGTCTTAGTTATTCTGTAGTTAAAAATGCTTTACAAAAAGTTATGAAAGTAAGAGACTTCGCCACTCTTGGTGATAATATTGTCGTTCAAGGAGGAACATTCTTAAATGATGCTGTTTTAAGTGCTTTCGAACTAATCACTGGTAAAAATGTTAAAAGACCTAATATCGCTGGTTTAATGGGCGCTTTTGGTATGGCTTTAATTGGTCGAGAAACTTATCAAAAAAGTGAAGAGGAAACAGTTTCATCAATTTTAGATGTTTGTAGTATTAATATCTTAGAACCTAAAACTATGCATACAAGATGTGGTTTATGTAATAATAATTGTGCTCTTACTATTAACACTTTTGGTAAAAAGAAGTTTATCAGTGGTAATAGATGTGAAAGGGGAAGTGGTAATAATGGTTCTTATAACTTACTTCCTAATATGTATAAATATAAATATGATAGATTGTTTAATTATGAAAGTTTATCTAAAGAAGACGCATATCGTGGTGAAATAGGAATCCCAAGAGTTCTTAATATGTATGAAAATTATCCTTTTTGGCATACACTTTTAACTAATCTAGGCTTTAGAGTTATCTTATCTGATCATTCTAATCGTAATTTGTTTTTAAAAGGAATCGAATCTATTCCATCTGAATCAGCTTGTTACCCAGCCAAAATTGTTCATGGTCATATAATGAATCTTATAAGTAAAGGTGTTAAAACAATCTTTTATCCTTGTATTATGTATGAGAAAAAAGAATTTAAAAATGCTGATAATAATTATAACTGTCCTATGGTTACTAGTTATTCTGAAGCTATATGCTTAAATGTAGAAGAATTAAAAAAAGAAAATATTAAATATTTAAAACCTTTTTTACCATTAGAAGATGATAAATTATGTGAAGTTTTATATAATTTACCTGAAATGCAAGAATATAACTTTAAAAAGAGTGAACTTAAAAAAGCTATAAAATTAGCAAGTAGAGAAATGCTTAAATTTAGAGAAGATATCATAAATAAAGGTAAAGAATTTTTAGCTTATATTGAAGAACATGATATTGAAGGTATTGTTCTAGCTGGAAGACCATATCACTTAGATAAAGAAATTAATCATGGCATTGATACGTTAATTAATAGTTTAGGCTTAGCAATATTTACTGAAGATAGTATTTGTTATGATGCAAGCGATATGAAACTACGTATTGTTGACCAATGGAGTTATCATTCAAGGGTTTATCGCGCTTGTGATGTAGTTGTTAAAAATCCACGGTTAGAATTAGTTAGTCTAAATTCTTTTGGCTGTGGTCTAGATGCAATCGTAACCGATCAAGCAGAAGAAATCATGCGTAAAAATAATCGTTTGTATACCGTAATAAAAATTGATGAAACATCAAATCTTGGTGCCATTAAAATAAGACTTCGTTCACTTTTAGCATCTATGAAAAAAAGAAATAAAAATACAAACTATGAACCATTTGTATATGAGAAAAATGTTTTTAAAAAAGAAATGAAAAAAGATCATACTATTTTAGTTCCTGATATGTCACCTCATCATATGCCACTTTTAATCAGTGTCTTTAAAAGTCATGGCTATAAAGTCGAATTTTTAAGTGATATGAATGATGAAATGCTAGAAAATGGCTTAAAATATGTTAATAATGATGCTTGCTATCCTTCTTTAATTGTTATTGGTCAGTTAATTAGTGCTTTAAAAAGTGGAAAATATGATTTAAATAAAACCACTGTTCTTATTAGTCAAACAGGAGGAGGCTGTCGCGCTACTAATTATATAGGTTTGATTAGAAAAGCTTTAAAAGATGCCAATCTCTCTCAAGTTCCTATCATTTCTTTTAATATGAGTGGTCTTGAAAAAGAACAAGATTTTAAACTTACATTACCAATTATCCATAAACTTCTTATGGCTGTTATCTATGGTGATTTGCTTATGAAATTGTTATTTGCTACTAGACCTTACGAGCAAGAAAAAGGTGCAGCTTTAAAAGTTTATAAAAAATATTATCAAATATGTGAAGAATCTGTCGGTAAGGGTAGTTTTAAAGAATTTAAACGTAATATAAAAGAAATAATTAAGGAATTTAATAAAATACCTATTACGGACGAGATTAAACCTAAAGTTGGAATTGTTGGTGAAATTCTTGTTAAATATCATTATTTTGGTAATAATTATTTAGTTGATAACCTAGAAAATGAAGGTGCCGAAGTTGTAGCTCCTGAATTAATGGGATTTATTAAATATTGCGCTATTGACCATGTGATAAAGCATGAACTTTTAAGAACTAGCAAAACTTATGCTGTAGTAGCAAATGAATTATTAAAAATAATTGATTATTATGAAAAAACAGTTCGTACAGAGTTAAAGTCTACTAGGTTTATGCCAACTACTAATATTAAACATTTAAAAGAAAATGTTAAAAATGTTATTTCAACAGGTAATCAAACTGGTGAAGGTTGGTATCTAACTGGTGAAATGATTGAACTAATAAAAGAAGGTGTTCCAAATATCATTTGTGTTCAACCTTTTGGTTGTCTTCCTAATCATATAGTTGGTAAAGCTGTAACAAGAAGAATTAAAGAATTATATCCTGAGGCTAATATCGTAGCTATCGACTATGATCCAGGAGCTAGTAAAAGTAATCAAATTAATCGTATTAAATTAATGCTTAGTGTAGCAAAAGATAATCTAAAAGAAAACAGTAAAGTTTAATTATTATTTTATCTTTATAAAAATCGTGTATAATAATTTTAGGAGTATATTATGAGATTAAGTATTAAGGGAAAAGAATTTATATGTTGGGTTGTCGTAATTGTTGTCTTATTTTGTCGAGTATTTAAAAATAATGACAATAATATTGTTAATCATGAAATAGTTGAAGCCTCTAATTATAATTTAAAAATAGATTATCCCGATGTCAAAAATAAAACTGTTGCTAAAATCATGAAAGAATATATTGATACTAAAAAAGATGAATTTGTAAATACTGTTAAAACTTTAGAAAATGAAGAATTTAAATATGAATTTCAGGCTACTTATTCTTTATCTAGTAGTGGTAAAACCGAAAGTGTCCATATTATTATTTACTCTTTTATAGGTGGCAATCACTATATTAGAGAAGATAAATCTTATTATTATAATGTTAATACAGGGGAATTCCTTGATTTAACTTATTTTCTAAAAGATGCTAGTTCTTTAGAAGAATTATCTCTATTATCATACTATTATGTCAATAATTATTTCGATAATAATAATATTGAAAAAAACGAAGAATTAATAAAGGCAGGAACTAAATCTAATTTAGAAAACTATTCCCATTTTATTTTTAAAGATAATGGCTTAGAAATCTTATTTGTGCCATACCAAATAGCACCTTGGAGCGAAGGGGAAATAAAAATAACTATTCCTTATAGCGATTTAGAAGATATCCTAAAAAAAGAGTATCTAAAAGAAAGTGATACTCCTAAAGAAATAATCGCAAATAAAAGAGATTTAAACCCATTTAAAGATAAAAAGTTAATAGCACTTACTTTTGACGATGGTCCATCAAATATGACTAATAAATTACTAGATAATTTAGATAAATATAATGCTCGCGTTACTTTCTTTATTCTAGGAAGTCGCTTAAATCAATATAAAGATACTTTAATTAGAAGTTATGAGATGGGAAATACAATTGGAAGTCATACCTTTAGTCATTTAAATCTCTATAAACTAAGTGATTATGATATTATTAAAGAAGTTAAAAATACTAATGATCTATTAAAAGAAATAACAGGGCATGAAACTAGTTTTTTAAGACCACCTTATGGTAATATTAATAAAGAAATTAAAGAACTAACTAATATGTCTACTATCTTATGGGATGTTGATACAGAAGATTGGAAATATAAAAATGCTGAGAAAGTTGCTAATAATATTATTGGTCATGCTCATGATGGCGCCATTATTCTTCTTCATGATTTATATGAAACAAGTGTCGATGGAGCATTACTTGCTATGGAAAGGTTAACTAAAGAAGGGTATGCTTTTGTAACTATTGAAGAAATGGCTGAATTAAAAAATACAACTTTTGATAAAACAACTTCTTATTTTAGTTTAACAAATTAAAATCTGCATTTTGATAAATTTTAACTTTTATGATACATTGAAATTGCGAGTATTTATATAGTTCTTGCCACCCTAAGAAAGTGTTTCACATGAGTAAAGATGTTTACATCTTTATACTTGTTGTAATTGTAATTTTATTAATCCTTTTTAGGTAACATCACGTATTTACATCAGGGGGTTTTGGTATTAAAAAAGCACTATAAAGTGCTATATACCAATCGGCAAGAACTTTTAAGTATCTCGCTAAGCTAATAATATAATATTTTTAAATAAATGTAAAGACAGTTTTTTGTGTTTTTATTTACTATAATTAATAAATTATGTATAATAATTTAGGGTTAATCTACAAGGTGGAGAGTTGATTTAGTCTCCGTATGCGTATGGTAACGCTAGCGTGTTCCTTGTGAATTCGAATGGCCACCTCAGCAACCCGAACGTGACCAACACGAATGGTGTGCGTCCAATATCCATATAAACTAAAATGTTAGGTTAAGGCTTAATATAAAAGCATATGGATACAAGATTAGTCCTTAAGTTAAAGCTTTAAAAATATAACACTGATGTTTTATATCCTGTATATAAGACTAAAACAGTGTTTTTTTGATGGTGAATTCTAAGTTTATAAAGGAAAATAAAAGGCCACAACTTTACGGGTCATGACCTCTTAAATGTAATTACAATTATATTGTATAAGATAAGTAATGTCAAATAATTTATACAATAATAGCAAAAAATGTATTTAATAAAGATAATTTTAATTATTTATGAAAAATTAAAATAAATGTTGAATAAGAAAAGAAATATAAAAAAAGCAGCCCCTCCGATTAACGGTGGGACCACTTTGTATTTATAATATATCTTATTCCAACAATTATGTCAATTAAAATTGCAATTATTTTAAATATTTAGGATTATCAATTTTACCTAAAAGATAGTCAGCAGATATTTTATATTTAATACAAATTGTATATAAAAATGCTGTAGAAATAATATAAGTTCCATTTTCAATTTTAGTGATAACTGAATGAACAGTATTTAAGCTTTTTGCTAATTTTTCTTGTGTTAATTTGTTTTCTTTTCTAAATCCTTTTAATCTTTGACCAGCTAATTTTTTATCTATTTCCTTTAGACTGTTTTTATAACTATTAATATTTGTAAGAGAAAAAATATAGTCAATAGAAATGTCAAAATAGTTGCTAATATCATTTAATCTTTCTATAGGTATAATTCGTTCTTGAATTTCATAGTGAGAATAGGTAACTTGAGATATATTTAAAATTTCTGCCATTTTAGTTCCTGTTAGATTATTTTTTATTCTAATTTCCTTTAATTTTTCTCCATATTGCATATTCTTTCACCATTTTTATTTTCTCATTTATTTAAATGGTAATAAATTAATCAGTTCAAAATAGAACATTTTTCTTGACTTTTATTATAGTGAAGATTATAATTAGTATATAAGCTAGAAATTTCTAAAATAATCCGGATTTGCTTATTTTTAAGGAGCAAATATGAAAATAGAAAAATTAAGAAAGAATAATAGCAAAAAGTATTTTTTGTATGGCT
>JAMPHW010000003.1:40634-82373 GCA_023663235.1 Ruminococcus sp.
ATCCTCCTTTCGTTTTGGATTTTAGCAAAATATTTTTAAAATAGCAAATGCAGATTTATTAAAATCTGTAATAATTTTATGCAGAAATACCAAAATCTGCTAAGCAGATTTTACTAAATCTGTATGTTTTTAGACTAAAATCTGCATTTTTTCTTTTTTTTGAATAAAAGTGTAAAGGTAAGTAAAATAATTAGGAAACAAATAGCACCGATTGTAGGAGCAGCATATGTAGAAACTTCTTCTTTACTTGCAATTTCAAGGCTTGTTAATGAAGAACTATCTTTACTGATTAAAGTATCTTCATTTTTATAAACATACAAATAATAACTTTCACTTTCTAAATCATTATAGACAGTTAAAACGACTTCATTTATGTCATCAGTTAAATTATTTCCTGCAACAGATATTTTATCATTAGAATCTATTTCATAATTAAACTTTAAGATATCATCATCGGTATATAAATTAATAGTATAAATAGTATTTAAAGAATTAAATTTTAAAGGCATGTCCCCATTTAAGATTTCTAAGTTTTTTAACATAGTACCACCTATAAATAGTGTAAACTAAAAAAAGGTAGTTATACCTTTTAGATTAATTTAATTAATATTTCATTCATCACATACAATTTTTTAGGATTAACATAAATACTACCATTTTTGTAAATTAAATCGCCACTTTTAATTAAAGGCTTAATAGGAAAAATATTTTGCATATTCTCTTCAAATTTATCAAAGAAATGTTGTAAATTAATACCTTCTAATTTTCTAAAGCCTAATATTAGTTCATTTTCCATATTATCTACTTTGCTCATTAAAGCTTTAGAACTAATAAAATTACCTTTTAAATATTCAGTTAAACTTTTAGTATTTTCATATCTTATAGCGGCCACATAACCACTTGCTCCGACACCAAAGCCATAATATTCTTCATTATTCCAATAAGTTAAATTATGTTTCGATTCAAAACCTTTTTTAGCAAAATTGGAAACTTCATAATGAATAAATCCTGCTTTTTTAAGTTTTTTACAAATAGTATCATACATTTTAAAATCACGTTCTTCTTCAATAGGTTTTATTTTATTAAGACCAACAAGAGTATTTTTTTCAATAATTAAACTATATGTACTAATATGTTCAGGTTTTAACTTTAAAATTAAATCAAGATCTTTATTTAAAGCTTTTAAAGTTTCATTTGGGATAGCATACATTAAATCCAAATTAATATTTTTAAATCCAATTTTTCTAGCTAGATCTATTTTCTTTTTGGCATCTTTAAAGTCTGCTTCTCTATTCATAAATTTTAGTTTTTCATCATTAAAAGATTCGATACCAATACTTAATCTATTTACGCCATTATCATATAAAAACTGTAATTTTTCTTCTTCTAGGTCTTTAATATTACATTCAAAAGTAAACTCAGTAATAACTGTTTTCTTTAGGACTTTTAGTACTTTAAATAGACTTTTTAGTTCATCAATACTAAGGCAAGATGGCGTGCCACCACCAATATAAAGAGTATTTATGACCTCTCCCATATAAGAGTTATTTATTTCCTCACTTAGTCTTTTTAAATAAGCATCTATCCAATCATGATTATAAACAACTTTACAAAAATCGCAATAAGAACAAATACTATTACAAAAAGGTATATGAATATATACAGATTTTATTTTTTCCATTATTTGCCTCTATAAATATTTTTAATTTCTTCATATACTTCCTGATTGGGCATTTGGCTAATGACCTCTTTATCTTCTAGAAGCCCTAACATTTTCTTTAAATGTTCTTTTTCGTCAATAGATGTAGTACTTTCAATAATCTGTTGTAACATCTCTTTATTAACAGTTCTTCTAAAGGCATTAGCAATGGTTGTATGACTGCATTTATAATCATTTGCTAAGGCTCTAAGAGTTGCTCCTTTAAGAATAGCATCGCTTATTTCTAATGCCTGCTCATCACTAATAACAATTTCTCTTTTACTTTTAGCTCCTGCTGCTGCCCGAGATTCTAATAAAAGCTTTTGCAAAGTGAGAGTGATTTTTTCAGAAATTACTTTATTGTAATAGTCTCCATCTTCTCTTCTAACAGTATCTAGCATTGAATTTATAGTTTTTCTGGCTTTTCCAAAATGATTTGATGCATTTGTAACATTATTACCTGCTAATATATAAGCTACTACTTCATCAACTTTTTCTTTAGCATACATTTTTATTCCTCCCCACTTAATACAGCTAAAAAGGCTTCTTGAGGAACTTCAATACTTCCCACCATTTTCATTCTTTTTTTACCTTCTTTTTGCTTTTCTAATAACTTTCTTTTTCTGGAAACATCGCCACCATAGCATTTAGCTAAAACATTCTTTTTCATAGCACTTATAGTTTCTCTTGCTATAACTTTAGAACCAACACTTGCTTGGATTGGACATTCAAACATTTGACGAGGAATAATCTCTTTTAACTTTTTAACAATATTTCTTCCTCTATTGTAAGCAAAATCTTTATGAACAATAATTGATAGAGCATCTACTGGTTTACCATTTAATAAAATATCCATTTTAACTAATTTAGACTCTTTATAACCCGTTATTTCATAATCAAATGAAGCATAACCTTTAGTATAGCTTTTTAATTTATCAAAGAAATCATAAACTATTTCTGATAAAGGAATTTCATAATGAATGTTAACTCTAGTCTCATCAATATATTCCATTGATTTATATATGCCTCTTTTATCTTGACATAATTCCATTATAGGACCTATATATTCACTTGGAACAATGATATTAGTATAAATATAAGGTTCTTCAATATGAGAAATAATACTTCTATCAGGTAATTTATTAGGGCTATCAATTTCTAATGTTTCACCACTAGTAAGTTCAACTTTATATATTACACTAGGACTTGTTGCAATTATATTAATATTAAATTCTCTTTCAATACGTGTCATTATAATATCCATATGAAGTAAACCTAGAAAACCTGTTCTAAAACCAAATCCTAAAGCATCAGAAGTTTCAGCTTCAAAAGTTAGAGCAGCATCATTAAGTTTTAGTTTATTTAAGGCTTCTTTTAAATTTTCAAATTGATTAGGTTCAATAGGAAAAAGTCCTGAATAAACCATAGGTTTCATAGGTTGATAGCCTTTTATAGGTTCATTTGCAGGATTATCACTTAAAGTTATAGTATCCCCGACATTTACTTTAGAAATATCTTTAATACTAGCACAAATAAAACCTACTTCTCCAGCTTTTAATTCTTCTTTTTTGATTTCTTTTGGAGTACTAACACCTAGTTCAACTATTTCAAAGTCAGAATTGGTAGCCATCATTTTAATTTTATCTTTAACTTTTAATTTACCACTTTCAAGTTTTACTAGAGCAATAACGCCTCTATAAGCATCAAATCGGCTATCAAAAATCAAAGCTCTAGTTTTATCAGTATTAGGGATAGTTGGAGCAGGTACTCTTTTAATTATTTCTTCAATGAGTTTAGGAATACCCTCACCTGTTTTTCCACTACATAGGATAATCTCTTCTTTTTTAAAACCAAAAACTTTTATTAATTCTTCAGTTACTTTAGGAATATTGGCATTAGGTAAATCTATTTTATTAATTACAGGTATAATTTTTAAATCATTATTTAGGGCTAAATAAAGATTAGCAATAGTTTGAGCTTCTATTCCTTGAGCAGCATCAACAACTAAAACAGCTCCTTCACAAGCAGCAAGACTTCTTGAAACTTCATAAGAAAAATCGACATGACCTGGAGTATCTATTAAGTTTAGAATATATTCTTCTCCTTCATAAGTTGTATGAAGTTCGACAGCATTTAACTTAATAGTTATACCTCTTTCACGTTCTAAATCCATATTATCAAGCATTTGATCTTTCATTTCTCGTTTTTCTAAAGCATGAGTACATTCTAAAATACGATCAGCTAAAGTACTTTTGCCATGATCAATATGAGCGATTATTGAAAAGTTACGTATATTTTTTGCTTCCATATAAAACACCTTTTATTATTATACCTTAAATTAAAGATAAATGCTATACTAAGATTTTTTGGCTTTACTTTGTTTTAATTCTTTTCTTTTAGCTTTTAATTGTTCCCTATAATTACGCATAATGTCAAATGATTTATGATTTTGCTTTTCAAGGTCTGGGAAAGCTTTTAATAAACGATTAGGATAAGCTTTAAAGTGAGCGATAGATTCTTTAAGTCTTTTTTCAAAAATAATAGGTATTAAAGCAATCTTTTCATTTTTAAGTTCTTCAACAATTATAATACGATTACGCAAATTATAAGCGATAACAACAGAATAAGTAACATCTATTACAAAGATTATAAAAATAATTAAAGCAATGATACTCCACGTCTTAAATGATAATAAACTAAAGAACATAGCTAAAAGTGGCATTACTAAATAGATAATAACTAAAGATAAAACGCCAAAAGCAAAGGAATTTCTAAGACATATTCGACCATTTAAATTGTATTTATCTTTACTATAATCCCACCATTTATTATGAAATATTTTTTCTAATAAAAAGGAAGTAAAATACTCTAAAGCACTAGTTATGATAACACCAAAAACAAAAACGACGACTGGATCATCATAATATCTAAATAAGCAAAATAAAATTAAAACAGCTCCAAGGCCATAAATAGGAATAACTGGTCCACATAAAAATCCTCTATTAACTAACTTTTTGGTTCCTAGAAATATCCAAAAAACTTCTAAAAAATAGCCTAAAAAAGAACATATAAAGAAAATTAAGAAACCGTAAACTAAAACATTCATATTTATCATGCTTATTTTTAATAAATTTATCATAATTATCACTAGTTCATTATACCATTTATTTTAAATTTAAACTACTTTTTTTACATATTTAAGAAAGATATTACATATAGTCTACTATAAATAGAAAGGATTTTATAATGATTAATAAACAAAATTTATGGTTTATAACCCTTTTTTCTCTAATTATGGTTTTAAGTATTTATTACTTAACTATGGGAGATGATGCTTTATCAACAATCAATGTTGAAAGTAAAAATAATGATAAGACAGAAGTTGTTGTAAGCGAAAATGATACTTTAGTAGCGCTTAAAGTTGCTAGTGAGGAAGCTATGGTAGCAAAACTTGAAGAATTACAAAACACCCTTTTAAGTACAACAGCTACTTTAGAAGAGAAAAACCAAGCTTATGAAGATTTACAAAATATAAACAAAAACGAAAGTAATAAGGAAATAATTGAAAAGCTTCTTAAAGACACTTACAAATTAGATTCTTATGTAAATATCGAGGGAAATAATATAAAGGTTACTATTGCTAGTGTTAATCATGATACAGAGCTTGCGAATAAAATAATTAGAAGTATTCAAGAATTATATGATAAAGAAATGTATATTACAGTAAAATTTGGAAACTAGGCCCTTTATTTAACCAATTTCACGTGTAGTTCATAAAATACACTATATAGATATAGTAATGAAAGGAAGGTACACGTGAAAAGAAGTATTTTAACTAGAAGAGAATATGAAATATTTACACTTTTAGTCCAAAGTAAAACGACTAAAGAAATCGCCGATAGATTACATATTAGTGAAAAAACAGTTAGAAATCATATTTCAAACGTTATGCAAAAATTAGAAGTTAAAGGACGATCTAGTGCAGTTGTAGAACTTCTTAAGTTAGGCGAAATTACTTTATAAATAAATCTCCTTTATGGAGATTTTTCTTCTAAAATAAGCTTTTTAACGTATAATTTATTAGGTGATTATATGCTAAAAAAAAGTGCTTTAAGAAGAATTATGGTGTCAACTATTGCTTTAATAATCGTTAGTATTTTATATTTTTTTCCAACTTCTAATGAAATAGCTAGTATTCCTTTTACAACTAATTATGTAGATGTTTTAAAATCCCCTATTTATCTTATTAATAAAGATAATTATGTTATTAGAACAGATATTGTAGTTAACAGTGAATCATCATTAGATAAGGCTAAAGAACTAATTGAAGCTTTAACTATAGATTCAACTAAAAGTGAATATATTGTTAAAAATTTTAAACCTATTATTCCCAAAAATACTAAAGTAATAGAAATTAGTTTAGAAAATAATTTATTGAAAGTGAATTTCTCTAAAGAATTTTTAAATGTAACTAAAGATGAGGAAGAAAAACTAATTGAAGCTTTAGTATATACTTTAACAGAAATTAGTGATATTAAGGAAATTATGGTTTTTATTGAAGGTAAAAGATTAGAAATGTTACCTCAATCTAAAATAAAACTTCCTAACACAATTAATAGAAATATTGGCATAAATAAGGTTTATGATTTAGACAATTTAAAAGATTCTAGTAAAACAACAATTTATTATATAAACAAAGAAGATGATTTATTATATTATGTTCCAGTTACAAAAGTAGAAAATAACAGCTCCAATAAAGTTGAAATAATTATTGAAGAATTAAAAAGTAGTCCGATATATCAGACTAACTTAATAAGTTATTTAGCATCTTCTACGGAATTACTTAACTATGAAGCTTTAGAAAACCAAATATCTTTAAGTTTTAATCAAGCAATATTTGAAGATTTAAACGAAAAGAATATTAAAGAAGAAGTTAAGTATTCTATTTCTTTATCTTTAAAAGATGCTTATGATGCTAAAGAAGTTATTTTTAAAGTTGATGATGAAATTATAACTACCTGGAAAGCTTTTAGTTAGATTACTAATTCTAATATATTAATGTTTTGTTCTACTCTAAGTAAAAAATTTATTGTAACGTTCTTAATTATTTAGTATAATTTTTATAGGGAATATCAGTTATTGGGTGCCTACCTCTAATCTATATAGAGAGGAGGTTTGATAAAATGAAAACTAAGACTTTTATTATAAAGGTACTTAGACTCATTGCTATCATTTTATTTCTCCTTATCATTATGATAGTAGTTATAAAAAAATGACACTTAATTCTTTATTGAATTAAATGTCTAACTCAAATTAATTAGGTAGACATTCAATATTACGAACTGAATGTTCCCTTTTTTATTTTATGCAAGTTTCCTTGACATATTCATAATAACACAAAAACGACTTTTTTACAAGTCGCTTTACTATTCCACTCGAAATTCGAGTAATAATCACTAAGTGGTGACTCCGGCGTGATTCGAACACGCGACCGATCGCTTAGAAGGCGATTGCTCTATCCAGCTGAGCTACGAAGTCATAACTACTAGCTATAAATGATTATAGCTTATTTTTATGATTTTGGCAAGTATAAAATTGCACTTAACGCCCTTTTCCTCGATTTTCTTCCACAATATTAGTATTAGCCAACATCTCTACTTTTATTAGTTTAATATCAACAATTTTATTTTTTATTTCTTCTTCTAGAATTTCTAATTGCTTAAAAAACTTAGTAATTTCTTTTTTCTTGAGGTAGTTACGATATTTCTCTAAAATAATAGATTTAAGACGAGCTATTTCATCTAAAGCAATTAAAAGATTACCTTCGGTACTATCATCATCTTCTTTTAAAGCTAGTAAATACTTTTCTAAAATCCTTTTATAGTTCTTATAAAAACTAAAACTTACTAAGGCGCTAATAATTTCAGGATTAACTATTACTAGTTCTTTTACTTTATAATTTTTATTTTTAGACTTATAAATAAAACCATCAATAGTAAGTTTAAAATTCTCTATTTCTAAATCTTGATCTAATTTTTTTATAGTAAAACTTTTCACACACTTCACCTACTTTAATAAATCGGGTCTTTTTTCTTTAGTAACACGTAGTCTCTCACTCTTGCGGTATTCATCTATTTTAGCATGATTACCATTTAATAATACTTCTGGGACTGTTAAGCCTCTAAATTCTCTTGGTTTAGTATAAGTTGGATAATCAAGCAAATTATCTTCAAATGAATCAAATTTACATGAATCACTATCGATAACGCCAGGAATAAACCTAGATATAGTATCTAATATAACTAAGGAAGGTAATTCCCCACCAGTTAGAACATAGTCCCCAATACTTATTTCCCCATCGACAAAGTTTAATATTCGTTCATCAAAGCCTTCATAATGACCACAGACAAGGATTAAATGCTTAGTTTCATTAATAAGGGAGGCTGCCATTTTATTATTAAACGTCTTCCCTTGCGGAGATAACAAATAAACTTTAGAATCTTCATCTTTAACACTTTCAATGGCTCTTACAACAGGTTCAACGCACATAACCATGCCACTTCCACCGCCATAAGGGGTATCATCAACTTGACCATTTTTTAAGAGTGTATAGTCTCTTATATTCACAATATTAACTTCAATAATTTTATTATTAATGGCTCTTTTTATAATACTTTCATTGATATAAGCTTTAATAATATCAGGAAAAAGGGTTAAAATGTCAAATCTCATAGCAATTCCTCTATTCTTTCCACTTCTATTTCTTTACTCGTTAAATCGACATTTTTAATAAATTCTTTATGATATGGAATATAATAGTTTTTATTATAAGAAACATATAATAAAGTATTTACTTTATTAGTTCTTATTTCTAATACTTTACCATAAGTGTTGCCTTTACTTACAATATTTAAGCCAATTAAGTCACTAAGTAAGAATTCATTATCTTTTAAGTTCAAATCATCTTTATTTATATAAACGCTCCCACCTTTATATTTTAAGACTTCATTGATGTCATTTAAACCTTCTAGAGTTATCATATCATAATTTTTATGAATACGATAGCTATTAATTACTTTTTCTTCTTTTAAAGAACCAATATATACTTTAAAACCTTGCTTAAAAACAAGATTTTTTTTGTCAAAATCGCTTATTAATCTTATTTCTCCTTTTATACCATGTGTATTAACTATTTTACCTAAATAAATATATTTCATAAGATACCTCTATCTATTAATTTCATACATAATGACACTAGCTGCAACACCAGCATTTAGGGATTCGCAAGTTTTATTTAAAGGAATATTTATTAGAGTATCACAATATTCTTTTAAATTAGGATGCATACCTTTACCCTCATTACCAATGATAACCCCTAGTTTATTAGGAATATTGACGTCTTTTAAAATAGTACCATTTTTGACGTCTGTTCCAAAAATTTTATAATCTTGAGCCTTTAAATCGTCTAATATTTCTTCTAGATTTCCTTTTAAGAAGTTAAGATTAAATAGCATTCCTTCACTAGCTCTAATTACTTTTTCATTATATAAATCTACAGTATCATGACTCAAAATAATAGTTTTAAAATTAAAGGCCAGAGCACTTCTAATAATAGTTCCTAAATTTCCTGGGTCTTGAATATTATCAAGAATTAATACTTTATCGGTTATTTTATTATTAGGAATTTTATTACATACAGCGACTACTTTACTTATTGTAACTTGAGAAGTAAGCTTTTTCATAATACTATCATTTACTAAATAAAAAGGAATACCCTCTTTTTCGCAAGTATTATCTATTGCAATTATTTCTTCTACTAAACCAGCATTTAAGGCATAATGAACTAAATGATCACCTTCAACTAAAAACTTATTTTCGATATCACGATATTTTTTATCTTTAAGTTTTAACCAATATTTAACTCTTTTATTATCGATTGAAGTTATTTCCATTAATTTCTAAGCTCCTTTCTTGCTTTTTTATATTCAGGATAATAAATGCTTACCATATTCCAAAATTCTTTACTATGATTATGATGATAAAAATGACACATTTCATGAATAATAACATATCTTAATAAATCTAAGCGGTACTTTATTAATTCAGTATTAAGGGTTATAGTTTTTAATTTATAATTACAGACCCCCCATCTTGTTTTCATTTTACGAAATTTTAAGGTGAAATCAGGAGTTTTAATTATTTCTCTTAAAGATGCAGTTTCTCTAGTAAATATTTCTTTAGTTTTATTTTCGATAAATTTCATTAAAGTTTTTTCATCTTTAACATAAATTGTACCTTCTTCAAAAATAATATCAGATAAATCTTGGTATACAATATTGTATTTATTTCCAAGATACCAAAATTCTTCATCAAAGATAGCTTTTTTAACACTCTTGTTTTTTAAATTAATTAAAGCTTTTTCATTTTTTAAAATGAGTTTTTTAATTTCTTTTTCACTAATGTAAGGACTAACATTTACGATAAGATTTAAATCATTATCAAATCTAAAATAAATATTTTTATTTTTTTTTCGATTTATAATAACATTTATAACTGTATTATCTAATATTACTTCCATATTGCCACCAGTTACATTATATCTTAATTTAAAGAAAAATTAAAGAAAAAACAAGTTTTTTAGGCTTGTTATCTATTAGAACCAAATATATTAATCATTTTAGAAGCATTAAAAACATTTAAATTATTTATAGTTATTAAATCCCCTTTAGTATATTTACCATTTTGATATATGCCATATTCTAAAGTACCTGTATTAGTTCCATTTTGGTATAAAGAATAATTTGCATCTTCTAAATTATCACTACTTATAATAATGGTTTTAAAACTTTTAGAAGCTTTAAAGCTCACTATTACTTCATCATCTTTCATTAATGTTACTAAAGTATCTTTATTTATTTTGTTATTTAGAGTAAAGCAAAGGCTTTTTTGAGTACTAGTATTTTTAGGTGTTTCAATCATATCAGAACCTAAAGCGATGACTTCACCACCATTTATGGTATAACCTGCATCAGTATCAATACCTGCATCGCCGCCAATATCACTTCCCATAACAAATAGTTTACCGCCATTAATTATAGCGTCTTTATTAGAATCTATACCATCACCTGAGGCGTCTACATATATAATCCCACCATTTATTGTAATTGTGGCACCATCTCCGCCGGCATTTATACCATCATCATTAGAAGTTATAATATATGTTCCAGAATTAAAAGTTATATCTTTGGCTTCAGTTGCTATACCTTCTCCTTCATTTTGATTGCCATTAACAATTAATTTGCCACTACCTTCAAATATTAATTTAGCATTACTCCATACACAACCGTCATATTCGGAATTACCACCATCGCTTAAAGTATTTTCGGTTTCATCAGCTGACGTTATAGTGATTGAATTAGCAGATAAACCAATAATAGCTCCTGTATTTTGAGTTTCAATTTTAACATTATTTAAGACTATTTCTACATCTTCATTTTCAGCGTTTACAATAATGGAGTTTTTAAAATTACCACTAAAAGTATAAGTTCCACCTTTGGTTATAGTAACATCTGTTTTATAATTATTTAAATCTATATTATTGGTAGAGATAATATTATTTTCATTTAAGTCAACTTTATCTTTTTCGCTATTCTGATCAAATGGTTTATTATTAAATGATAAATGGTTATTAGTAACTATTACTTCGCTGATTAATAAAATGCTAGTTACAATTATATTACCAAGAATATAAATAATTATTTTATCAGCATTTATAAAGGTCTCTTTAAAAGTTCTTTGATTAAATTTAGACATTATTAAATATAATATTATTAAAGATATTAATAAGCTTTCTAGACCAAATAGTAAATAACTTTGCCATGATAAGTAATAACTATTATGTTTAAAATCGCCCATATTGTTTCTATCATTTGGCATTTTAGTATTATCAGGTTTATCAAAGTTTTGAGGCTCTTTTGAATCGTTAAAAATTCCTTCTTCACTAGGTATATTTAGAGGTGTATCCTCTTTAATATTTTTTATAAAATTATTATTAGTATTTATATTATTTTTTGAATAATTAAAAGTCAAGCAAACACTTAATGCTAATAATATCAATAAAAAAAGCATAACAAAATTTTTAGTTCTTCTTTTCATTTTAATCACCTTTCTCGCTTTGCAACCAAAAGCATATATTGTTGTTTTTGTAATGTTAGTATAATATTTATCTGTGAAAAATATGTGATAATTTAGCGAAAAGTAATTTTTTGGGAAAACATTTATCTGCAGCATTTTTATTTATAGTTAGGTAGTATTTGTACTTTATTTTTCTTTGAATTAATCTGCTTATGTTAAATTATTTTTTAACAAGAAGTATCTCTTTTAAATAAAAAAAGCATGCATACTTTTTACATACTTAAATTTATTTACATGTATATCCTTGAAATTCTAGTACTTCTTTAAGTTCATTATATGAAGTTTTAGTATTTAAGCCTAAAGATTTAAAATATTCACTATGGATACCTGTTTTTAGTCTAATACCATCTTTAGTACTTGTTACTTCCATTTTACCTTCGGCACTAATAGAATTTATCATGTTTTGTTTTTGACTTTCATATTCTTTAGGAATAGTTATATCAATAAAAATATCCATGCCAACAATCTCACTATTTTTAATTTTGGCATTCAGTGTAGTTAAACTGTCCATATCATACATCGTACTTTTAGTTGTACATTCAAGTTTTTTAGTATCTTTTTCTTCTTTTAAACTCATGGTAATAGAGAAAGCTAATACTAAAATTATAATCATTATTATATGTCTTTTTTTCATTATATCACCCTATTATTTTAATATACTCATAATTGTTTCTTCACTAGTTGCTCCTACAAAAACTTTAGCTACTTCACCATTTTTAAAAATGATTATTGTTGGGAATGCTTCAATACCATAAGTCTCAGATACTTTAGAAGTATTAGACTCACTATTATTAATGGTTGCCACTTTAATATCTTCATTATTTTTAGCAATATTAATCATAGTAGGTATCATGGTTAAACATGGTGGACAACTATTAGAAAAGAACTCTAAGACTACTGGCTTATCAGATTTTAGAACTTCTTCTTCAAAATTATCATCATTTATTTTAACTATACCAACTTCAGATTCTATTTCTTCTTCGGGAATATCATTACCACTAAAATAATAAGCGAAAGTTATTAAACTAAAAACGCCTATGAAAAGAACTATTTCAATAATTAATTTTATTTTATTTTTATCCATTTTATTTACTCCTTACTTAATTTAGTATTCCTATAATACCGTTTATTACGTTCCAAATACCGCTTAGAACTAAGATACTACCTGCGATTTTATTAATAATATTATAATGTTTCTTGATAAAATTAAAGGTTATTTTTACTTTTTCAATAAATAATGTAGTTATTATAAAAGGTATACCAAGACCTAGAGAATATATTAAGAGTAACAAAGCTCCTTTTAAAACACTTCCGGTTGTACTAGCAAGTATCAAAGCTGATGAGAGAAAAGCACCTACACATGGGGTCCAAGATAATGAGAAAAATATACCAAAAAGAAGCGATGTAATAAAAGTTAAATCTTTAGAACTTTTTTTAATTTCTTTAGTTTTATTTAAAAATTTTATTAAAATAACGCCCATATAATTTAAACCAATAATAATTAAGAATATTCCTAATACGATATTAACATAGTCGGCATAAGTATGAATTATTTTACCAAAAGTTCCAGCGAAAACACCTAAAAGAATAAAGATGATACTAAACCCTGTTATAAAACCTAGCGAATTTATTAAAGACTTTTTAGAACTTTTACTTTCAGTAGCAAAATAGGAAATATATATTGGAATAACAGGTAAAACACAAGGTGAAATAAAAGATGCTAAACCTTCTATAAAGGTAATTAGATATTCCATAGATTAGTACCTCCTAATTTATTATATCATTAATATTATTTTTTTCAATAGTACTATATCTAAATAAAAGAAGTAAACTATTTCTAGTTTACTAAATCTTATTTATTCACAAGTGCCATTATTGTTTTTAAAATACTCTTCGATGTTATTCATACTTTTATCAAGATTATTAAAGTCCACTATTTTTTTGATTTCACTTAACATTTCTTGAGAGCATTCATCACATTTAAAGTACTTATTAGTTCCAAATTGTATTTGATATTTCTTATTATCCATCGTACAAATTGTTGTTGCACTACTCTCAACTTCTGGTTTACCAATAGTGTAAGCTCCAAAAGAGATAATGGCTACTACCATAAGTATTAGATAAGATGCGAATAATACACCAAGAACCTTTAATATTTTTATAATAATACCCGCTAATTTTTCGGTATTACTAACTTTATTCATTAAAACTTCTTCTATTTCATTATCTAATAACTCATCAATACTTACTTTTAAAACTTTAGATAACAGTTTTAATTGTTCAGGATTAGGTGAAGTCTCATTTAGTTCCCAATTAGAAATAGTTTTCCTAGTAACATTTATTTTCTCACCTAATTGTTCTTGTGAAAGCCCTGCTTTTTTTCTTAAGTTTAAGATGTTTTCTCCTAACATTATATTCCTTCTCCTTTCATTAATAATTATAAATAATTAATGGATAATAAATCTACCAAAAAGGTTTGGAATTTTGTCAAAGAGTTTTAACATCTTGGGAAGTTTTTATTTTTCGCCATACTTAATAATGATTACTATTCCAATAATTAAATTAACAGCGCTAGCAACAAACCAAATGTAATTATGATTTTTCTTTTCTCCTACAGAAACAGTATCTTTAACGGGTTTAGTTTCATAATAATTAGGCTTCTTTTTCTTGGTGATAAGATATTGACTTAAGTTTTTGACTCTAATTTTTATTTTATTATCACCAACAACTTCATAACCAAGAGCTTCTAATTTATTATTGTCGACACTATATATACTAGCAAAATCTTCAAAGGAATCAATTTTAATTGTGATATTTATATAGTCGTCAGTTATAATTTCTTCTTTTTTATTATAGTTATTAGTGAAATAAATTTCAAAATAAGTAGAATCAGTGCCAAATTTTTCAATTAATTCAGAATTTACTAATAAAAGTGGATTATATTTTAAATTTAAATTATCTTTATTAGCTTGTATTGGTAATTCTACAGTTACATTTTCACTCGTATAGATTTTATAATCGTTAGAAACACCAGTATTATTATCACTTGGATTATCATTATTACTAGGGTTATCTGTTCCACCAGGCGTTACTTGATTATTATTATTTGAGTTATTATTACCACTATTAGGTTTGTTTTGATTAGTATTTTGATTGTTATTATCTGAAGTATTAGGCTTATTATTACCTGGATTTGTCTGATTGCTATTGTTGGAATTATCAGGTTTGTTTTCATCAGGATTTACAGGATTATTATCATTTGGATTATCGGGCTTATTTTCATCAGGGTTTACAGGATTATTATCATTTGGATTATCAGGCTTATTTTCATCAGGATTTACAGGTTTGTTATCGTTTGGATTGTCAGGTTTATTATCATCGGGATTAACTGGCTTGTTATCATTTGGATTATCAGACTCAATTTCTAACCAGTCTATAACAGCAGTAACAGTACCAATATTTCCAGCTTTATCTTTAAAAG
This sequence comes from Ruminococcus sp., assembly GCA_023663235.1. Classification (GTDB taxonomy): domain Bacteria; phylum Bacillota_I; class Bacilli_A; order RF39; family UBA660; genus Caccenecus. The sequence continues at coordinate 56,009 of JAMPHW010000003.1, forward strand.
AAATTTCATATGTGCCATTTTTAGTATACTCGTAAGTACCATCGCCATCAATAAATATAATATCTTCGCTTGGATTTACAACAGTTACAGTTGCTTTATCTTTACTACTTCTATTGTAGGTTAAACCAGCTGTAGGAGCTATTTTATCTATCCATATAACTTTGGCTGTAAATTCTCCTGTATTGCCTGCTTTATCTTTAAATTCAAAGGTAAAGTCGCCATTATCTGTAAAAGTATAACTATTACTATTATTGTTATTCGTGATTGTTGTTTCTTCGTTAAAGTCGATTGTTACAGTAACATCGCTATTTGTTAATTCAGCTATATCATAGGTAAAGGTTGCAATTGGAGCATCTCTATCTATCCAATCTACTTTAGCAGTTGCCATGCCTTTATTACCTGCTTTATCAATAAATTCAAAAGTGTATTCACCATTATCAACAAATTCATGTCTATAAGGATTTATATTAGCAACGACACGACCGCTGTCATCTCTAACATAGAATTCATCATCAACAGAATAACCACTTAAAACGTTTCCCTCGCTATCAAGTACTTCTCCTTCTTCGTTAACGGAGTAAACAATTTCTCTTAAAACAGTTACTTCTTCATTTACTTTTAATGTTGCGATTACTTCTTTATTTGTTGGACTAATTCTACTATATTCAATGGTTCCAATTGGAGGTTCTCTATCAATCCAATTTACTTTAGCAATAGCTGTTCCTACTTTATTGGTGTCATTATCCCTAAATTCAAAGGTAAAGTCTCCATTGTCAGTAAAGGTATACGTATCGCTTCCATCTGTAGGATTTAATATTGTTATATTGTCACTACTTAAGTTTACAAGTCTTGCTACGACATTATCTCTTGTTGGTTCAGTTGTACTATAGCCTACTCCTCCTGTTGGATTGGAATTTTTGGTTACATCTTGATAAAAGTTAAACATTCTTGCAGCGATAAAACTTCCACCACCAGCAGTTGAGGTTCTTGTTCCAGTTATTTTTAAATACTGGATTTGACTTTCTTTATAAGCATCTGAGAAATTTATTACTCTAGTTCCAGTTGCTCCACCCCAAGTGCTATCAGTACCCCAAGTTGAAGTAAATCCTAGGTCAACATCATAATTTTCGCCATCCATACTTCCTTCAAATTTAGCATTCATTATTTTACCGTTGCCACCATCAGCAGGTACATACTCTATTGCTGATAAATATATTGGTTTATCAAATTTTATAATTATATATTTTTGGTTATCTGAGCCATTCCAAGCGGAGTGCCACCTTGTATTATAGTTACCATCGATAGCATTAGCAGCCTGACCGTTTTGGCCACTACCTGTTGCTTGACTAGATACTCCATGAACACTTAAATGAGAGACAGGAATATATTTTCTAGTATCAGGTTGATTATCTTCGGTAAAAGTAAAGGTAAGAATATTACTTGACAATTTAGTGCCATTAGCAATTTGTCTTATTTGTAAGGTTTTATTACCCGTATTATTAGGAGATGCATCAGCATAAGAAGTCCACGGATCATTTTCACTATTACGCCATTCATGAACTAGATTTACTCCCATAATTCTATTTTCTAAATCATTTCGATAGTAACTACTTTCAGAAATAATATTATCTAAAATATCTATGGTATAAATATTAGCAGCACTATAATCTACTCCCACAATATGAATTTTAATGTCATTTTGAGCAGTAATACTATTAATCTCAGCAGCACTTAATAAAACATAACTATCACTAGTCGCAGTCCAGTTATTACCACCATCTAAGCTATACTCCCATCTAACACCATTTCCTTCATACTTAGAGCCTAACATTATCTTATTAGCATTATCGCCATTAAACGAAAATGTTGCTATTGTATAGTCGTTTTTACCTAATAAATGATTAGCCATTGTTTTAGAAATACTAGGTTGTAAAAGTGGAGAATTATTAGAATTTAACTGAGTACCTTTTTCTAAAGCTTCTCTTAAATAATTAGTATAAGTAAGAGCATATTTAGTATTATTTAAGTTACCACTAATAAGATTCATTAAGTCATGCATTGGAACTGGGAAATAATACATACTTTCTGTTAATTTCTTAGCTAAAGCTATATAATCTTCGCCTGTTTTACTAGTGTTTTTTTGATATGTTCTAATTAAGCCGTACCAAGCATCCATATTTATTGGTTGATATTCTAAAGCTTTTAAATAGATTTCTTCTAATTTATTAACATCGTTTTGATATAAATCGGCCAAAAGCATTGTTTCTAAGGCTTTATTGTAATTTTCAAGATCATTTAAAGCTTCTTGAGCATAAGGAACATATGTAACATTGTAATAAGAATCCCAACTATTAGAACCCCAGCCACAAAGTAATCTCTCTCCTTTTTCAGCGACAGTCCAACCACCAACATCATTTTTTATAGTCCACATGCCTTTGCCATCAGTAGTTTCTGAATATTCTAAGTATGCAGCATGTCCAGGTTGACCAATAACACCCGATGGTTTTCCAAGACAAGCGTTTATATTAGAACCAGTCTTTGATAATCCGCCACAAACGGAACCCTCTTCAAAAACAATCCATAATTTAGGTTTACCAGTTTGATAAGTAATATTATAATCGGATAAATGATATTTATTATTCCATGTATCATAATTTTCAGCACTATAATATTTGGCCAAACTATAGTTATATCCAAATCTATAAGTAATATAGCGATATGGGTCAATATTAGTATTGTATCTTCTAATATGATGATTTAGCCACTCTATTTCTTCATCATCAATAAGATTATTCATAACCCAACGCATTTCTTCGATATTAAGCGTTTCGAAAATTTTATTTACTAATAAATTATTAGCTTGCATTTTCTTGTAAACGTCATATCTTGTTACAGCATCCGAACACTGATTCCCGCCTATCCATAAGCAGACATTTGCTGAATGAGTTAAAGAAAGAGATATCATCATTCTTTTATATAAATCACCTAGAACTATACCATTGCTTGTTCTAGTGTTATTTTTTAAATCGTTTTTATAAGTTGTATATAATTTTATTAGAACATTTAAAGAACTCATATATGAACCAATTGGTTTTCCACCTGTTATATAATACTTTAAAGCATCATAATCATTCATTATCCATTCTAGAGTTTCTTTTCTATCATTATCTAAATGAGCTATACCTTGTAATAAATCATAGCCAAAATTATTTACAAATTTTCTTTGAAGTAAAGTCATTTCTTTGGTTGTTATCAAATCTTGATAAGACGATTTACTTAAAATAGCATCGTATTCGTCTAATGTTTTAATAAAGCTATAAGGAGTATCATCTTCTATTTCGGAATAACCCTCTTTATAAAGTTTAGCGTTAGCATAAACAGCATGATCTGAATCAGCATTACCATTATTATGCGCATATAATTTAATATAGTTTTTACCTCTTATATCAATATTTATAAATTCTGCTTCACTATTACCTTTTTTTACAGGAGGTGATGCTAGAGTATGTAAATCCCAATTTATTCCATCAACTGAGGTATATATGGAAAATTTAACGCCATTACCATTAGTACCACGACTCGCATCTACGCCATAATATGTCGAAAAATAGTCATAATCAAGCTCAGAAATATTATATATTAAAGTACTAGTAGCATGAGCAGAAACCCCTTTTAAAAAGTTTTTAGATTTACCATTTACAATTAAGGCTATTATACCATTATTATAATTAGTTTCTAAATTTTGATCTAAAGTAATGCTTCCCCAACCGACATTAGATTGTTCTTTAATATAGGGAATATCTGACAAGTAAACAAATTCTTTAACTTCGTTACTAGCAATAATACTATAACTTTTATAATTTGCTTCAAGACCTAGCATTATTAGCAAAATACTAATAAAACAAAAAATAAGTCCAAAATCTTTAAATGATACTTTTTTAACACTTTTATTATCCTTTTTCACCCAAGACACCTCTTATATTATAATTTAATTATACAAAACTTTAATATAAAAGAAAAGATGTAATTTATTAATTAAGAAATTTTTAGAGAGTTATTAAATTACATCTTTAATAGTTATAATTACAAGTTATAAAAAGCAACACATTTTTATGTTGCTTAAATTATTAACTAATTGATGTGATAGAACATTTGCCATCTTTACTATCTGAGAATGAAGCACTAAAGGTTTGTTTATCTTTAACCCAAATATATCTTTTAAAAGTGGGAGCATTGGTAGCTAAATGCCCTTCAATTCCTTCTAGCTTTTCAACCATTTCTTCATAAGTAAAACTTGTTCCCTTTCTTAATAAACCTTGAATTTCATAGGCAATAGATAATTTAAAATTACTATCACTTATTTTATCTTTATCATAAGTTGCAGAAATTGTTCCTAAATCATCTTTATATTCTACTTCAATTTTAGTTTTATCAGTAAGCTTCCAAATATAAGTTTCCTTATCATCTTTTTTCTCACCATCAAAACCTATTATTTCATTTACTTCTTCTAATTTCATTTCAGGTTTAATTAAATTGATACACTCTTCTACGGTACAGTTACCTTGTACTTGTTCTTCTACTTTGTCTTCTTTTGGTGGTTCATCTTTTTTCTCATTAGTACAGCCTGTAGCGAGTCCTAAAATCAAAGATGTTCCTAAAAAAAGCGTTAATAATTTCTTTTTCATAAATTAATCCTCCATTAATAAATTAATTATAACATTTTATAATATTTTTTTATAGAGTTTTTATGCTAAATTATTTAATAATAGATGTTAATAGTAATAATAATTCTTGTTCAGTTATATTAGCCGTTTCAATGTCATAGAATGTATCTTTATAAGTAAATTCTGTCATATATGTGTCTTCATATTTATATACTTTTAACTCAATATTACCTATTTTAGATATTTCATTTCCATTATCATCAAAATGATAATCACGAACTGGTTTATTAGTTTTAGAAAAACTTATATCAATATGACGGTTTAGACTACTGTTATTATATATTAATTTGTAATTATAGAGATTTTTGCTTTCTTGATTATTATTTGTAGGATATAAAGCATAAATATCATTTGTTTTCATATCTTCAGGAATATTTAAATCTAATAAATTATAGTTAGCTAAATCAATTTCGCCTTTAACCATTTCGATATCAGCATCTATTTTAAACATACTTACGCCATCGTTTAAATTGTTTACATTAAGATAATATTTTACATCTGTAAGTTCTATAATTTTATCATTTCTTTTATTTATTTCTTTATTTTTTAATATATTATTGCTATTTAAATAAATAAGACAGCTAAATATAGTAATTAAACATACAGGTATAGCATATCTAAAAATTTTGGTTTGCATATTTTCCTTTCTTTCACTTTTAAGAATAATTTCTCTTCTCATTTTTTGAGCATTTAACTCTTCATCAAACACTTTTTTAATTATTTCTTTATTTTTCATTAAATTCACCTCTACTTAGCAAAATATTTAATTCTTTTAAAGTTCTATATAAATAATTTTTAACATTTGACTCGCTTATATTTAACTCTTTAGCTATTTCTTTTATATTATAGTCTAAATAATAATACAGATAAAATATTTTAGATATAATTACTTTTTTCTTTTTTAAATAATTCCAAATATGATTTATATCTTCTTTAGAAATTACTTCTTTTTCAATATTAATATTAGACGGGATATTATCAATTAGATTTAATTCTTCTTTAGAATCTTTTTTAGAAAAAAGAGATACTATTTTAGCTTTATAATTAAAACGATAATAATCATTTAGTTTATGTCTTGCTATACCAAGAATATAAGCTTTACTTAGATCTGTATTTTTATCTTTTAATTTTGTTAAAACTTCTAAATAGGTATTTTGAACTATATCTTGAACATTTTCGATATTAGCACAATTACAGACAACATATTTTAAAACAGCATTATAAGTTTCATAATAAAGTTTATCAAATGTTTTTAAGGTTTCTTGATTAATCATTATGTTCACCTCACTATTATAGTCGTATTTTCTTTAAAAAAAGTTTCAAAAAAAGAATAAATAAAAATCTATTCTTAATACCAATCATGTTTTTCATTACGATTTAAACTATCTATCTCTTCTATTTCTTCCTTAGTAAGTTCAAAATCAAAGATAGAAATATTTTCTTTAATATGTTCAGGATTGCTTGATCCAGGAATAACTACTACATTATTTTGAATATCCCATCTAAGAATTATTTGCGCAACAGACTTTTGATGATTTTTAGCTATTTTAACTAATGTTTCATCATTTAGTAATTCTTTTTGATGCCCTCTTCCACCTAGAGGATACCAACCCTCTACGACAATATCTTTCGAATTAATATATTCGACAACTTCTCTTTCATTATAATATGGGTGTATTTCGTTTTGAACTAATACAGGCTTAATGTTAACTTTAGGTAAAAAATCATCTAGTTCTTTTATGTAATAATTAGAAAGTCCTAAAGATTTAATTTTTCCACTTGAAACATAATTTTCCATAGTTTTATAGGCTTCAATATCATTAGTTCCTGGATGATGAAGTAACATCAAATCAATATAATCTATATCTAGTTTTTCTAAAGCATCTTTAATAGCCTTATCAGGACTAGCGTATTGATTAGGATATATTTTAGTAGTAATAAAAATATCTTCTCTTTTTATTAAACCATCTTTGATTGCTTTTCTAACAGCTTCACCAACTTCTTTTTCGTTATCATACATATAAGCTGTATCGATTTTACGATAACCATTTAAAATAGCAGTATAAAGAGAATTAACACAAATTTCACCATGAAGGCTATATGTTCCTATTCCAAGTATGGGCATTTCATAACCATTATTTAGTTTAACTGTTGGGACTTTATTATTTAAAAATTCTTTATTTATTTATTGATGATTATTATCATTTAGGTTTTTAAACATTAATATTCCTCCTATGCCTAATAAAACAATTAATATAATAAATAATAAAATTGATTTTTTCATCAGTATCACCTAAATTTTATCTCTATTACTATAATAGATAACCTATTTATTTAATGACTTAGCATAGGCGATTTCTTTTTTAGTACTACTACCAATATAACCATCTACATCAACAATAAAAACACTATCGGATAATTTTATTTTTTCTTTATGTATATTACCTAAAATAGTTAATTCATCTTCTGTAAAGTTATCTTTGTTATCATCAACCGGAAATATAGGAGTTATAACAACATTTCCTTGTAATTCTAATTTTAAAGCAGATTTTATTATTTCATTTTTAAATTTTAAACTGCCACATACAGTTATAATTTTCATTTTAATGCCTCTTTCTTTTTATTTTGCTAAAGATATTTCATAACTATTAGCTATAAAACAATAAATATCATTTATATCTATACTACCATCAAGTTTAAGGGTTATCCAGTGATTTTTATTCATGTGATAGCCTTTAAAAATTTTCTTATTATCTATTATGTTATCTATCTTTTCTTTAGGGTATCTTAGAACTAAGATATCTATTAGTTGATTGGAATTAAGACCTAATTTAGACTCATTTAAAACCATTAATATTCCGTACCACTTATTATTTTTTTTATTACGCCATATAGCATTATTAGGAAACTTCTCCCATAAATATTCTAAATCATCATGATATTTTTCTTTTATATGTTTAATTAAGTCTCCTGCTTGTTTACTTTTAAAAATATGAGGAGTTGTGCATTTATCTATGATATCATTTAAAACGGTTTCATACTCTTCTTTTATTTTACCAACAAAATCACCAGTTATATCTTTAACGTCAACTGATAAATACTCATCATTTGTATTTAAATCAATTACTTTGGAAGTTTGTTTTTCAGGAGATATTTCAACAATAACTTTGAAATTATTATCTTTGATGAAGGTTTCATAAAGATAGCTATTATTATTTTTAGTAAAGCCATAGGATATAAGTTTATCATAATCCAATATTTTATTTTCTAAACTTTTACTTAAATTACGCATGTTAACTCCCTTCTTTTAAATAAATTATACCATGAAAAAAGATAGCATTACTAGTTATCTTTTAAAATATTGTGATTTAAATCAAGTTTTATTAAAATCTCGTAAGCATTAGTACACTCTTTTTTAGAAAGTTTAGTTTCCCTCATAAGATAATTAATAGCTTCTTCTTTATTTTTGAATTCTTTTAATATTTTCTTAGTTTCTTTAAAACTCTTAAGAGCATTTTTAAAATCCGTAGATGATAAAGATAGTTTACTTTTATAGGCATTATTTTCGATGTAAGCCATAAGACGATTATTTTCTATTATGCCATAGATAAAACCTAAAATCATGAATAAATATTGTAAGTCATTATCTTTAACAAAGCCTAAAATAATAAAAAAGACAATTATTAGCATTACAATAGTTAATTCTAAAAAATGTTCATTTTCCCACTTCTTTTTAAAATAATCTATTCTTTCTTTTAAAGTAAAAACATTATTTTCTAAAGCATTTAAAAGATTATTATCCGCTATTTCCTTATATTTATTATCAGGTATTTCTTCGCCACTAAAAAGTTCATTTAAAGTAATATTTAATATCTCACATAATTTAGGCATTAAAGAAGCATCAGGAAGATTTAGACCTCTTTCCCATTTACTTACAGCATTCTTACTAACATTTAATTTTTCGGCTAGTTGTTCTTGAGTTAGATTTCCTTTTTTACGATTTTTAGAAATAAACTTTCCTATTTTTTCTTGGTTCATAATATTCCTCTTTTCAGAATTATATTAGCATTTTATGTTTAGAATATAAACATACTTAAAGTTTACTTTGTATTTTATTAGTTATTATTTATAAACTAATTATTATATATTTTTTATATAATTTAATATTTTAGCTGTTAATGGTTTAAAGATTAAATATATTATATATCCAATAATTCCTCCTAGAACATTAGTTATTAAATCAGTTATATCTGACGATCTAAATCCATTTATTAAAGGTTGTAATAATTCGATACTTAAACTTAATATAAAAGTACAAAATATGACTTTAAGTAGTCTTTTATTTTCTTTTTTTATTAGAGGTAGTAAAAAGCCAAAAGGAATGGTCATTATAATATTTAAACCTATTTGTCTTAGAAAGTCCCCTCTACCTAAAGTTACATCAACGAAAGGCTCTAAATTCATTGGTGTATATGGATGATTAAACATAAAAGGTAAAGATGTAAATATAGGCATTAAAGTAAAATATAAGACAAAAGATAAGTATATATACATTGTAGTATTTATAAATAATACATCTTTTCCTTTTGCTTTCCATTTCTTATAAAATATTAAAATATATATAATTATTAAAATAATAAAATCTACTATTTCTTTCATAATCTCTCCATTACTTATTTTTATCCATAATTTTTTAGTTTGCTATTATGTAAACAATTATAACATAAAAAACAGATAATATTAACTATCTGTCTATAATTTAATTATTACTTTTTAAGTTGCAAACCATCTTTAAAAGCATTTCCTACTCTTTCCGTTACTTTATAATATCCATGCGTATATGGATCAAATGCTATTGCGGAGACCTTAGAAATATCGACATTATCGCCATTCATAACATTTTCATCAACTGACGTATTAACAACTTTCCCTATAACTCCACATTCGCCATATTCAATAAATTCACATTCCAAACATATAGGAAATTCGTTAATAATTGGAGCATCAACAAATTCTCCTTTTGTAGCAGTTAGGCCACTATTTGCAAATTTATTGGGTGTATTATTTCCTGATACAACGCCAAAATAATCAGCTTCTACAACATGATTACTATCAGCTATACTAACGGTAAAGGCTTTCCTCTCTTTAATATTTTTAACAGTTTTATGAGTTTCTGTTAAATTAAGAATTACTTGATTTCTTTCTAGCATCGTTCCCCAAGCTGCATTCATTACATTAACGCTTCCATCTTCGTTATAAGTTGCAATCATTAATACTGGCATTGGAAATATTGCCTCAGTAACTTTAATATTTTTTCTCATATAAAATTATCCTTTCTTTAAAATAATTTACATATATATTATATCGTAGCATAATAATTTTTTATAGTACTTACTTAAAGGAGAGTGTGAAATGAAAAAGTGTATAAAATCGAATATAAATTTTGAAGAAACAGGATTTGCTTATAGTATGTCATTAATATCAGGCAAATATAAATTACCAATTCTTTATTCTTTAGCATCTTATAGAACATTTAGATATAACGAACTTAAAAGATTTCTTAATCCTATTTCTTTTAAAACTTTAACTTCTAATTTAAAAGAGCTAGAAGAATGTAGATTAATTATAAGAAAAGAATATCAAGAAATTCCCCCTAAAGTTGAATATTATCTTTCAGATAAAGGAAAATCTCTGATGCCTATTTTGGATGAGCTATGTGAGTGGGGAGAAAAAAACAAACCATAAATATGATCTGCTTGTTAAATTATATTTGTTCTATTTACAATAATCTATTAATTCGTTGATAGTAGGATTGCTATTTTTACTAATAACCCAATATTCATCTTTTTTATCAAAGTTACACCTATATACATCATAAAATGGGGTATCATAATAAATAACATTACCTGTTGTAGTTGTTGTGATTCTAAACATTGGTGCTTCACTATTATATTTTACATTTATATAATCAGTAAAAAGTAAAATTGCCATTGCTCCAACAAAAATTAGTATTAATAGTGATAAGCGCTTGTACCATTTAATTTGTCTTAATAGTTTTGAAATACCAATCATGAATATTATTATTCCAAATACCGAATAAACAGAACCCCAACTACTTTCACTTGGAAAAATCATAATGGCTGACAATGATATAAAGAGTCCAAATATAATTAGAATTAAAGAAATGAACTCTTTATACTTATTTAATTTATGGGTAGAATAATCAATTGTATTAACAATATTTTCTTCAAATTTTTCTTGATATTCCTGTTTACTTAACTTTTCACCACTTAATAATTCGTTGATTGTAATATCAAGTATTTGACATAGTGGCTTAAATAAAGATAAGTCAGGCATATTCTTCCCATTTTCCCAATTACTGACTGAGCGGTCAGTTACACCTAATTGTTCTGCCAATTCTGACTGGGTTATCTTTTTATTTCTTCGACACTCAGCAATAAATTTTCCAATATTCTCTTGATTCATAATTTTTCTCTCCTTTCACATTAATTTTATAATGTAAAAGCTCTTTTGAACACGAAATAAAACTTGAGTTTTATTTTTTATTCATTAAGTCATTTATTATAAAAATCACAATTTAGTTCATGATCATTTATTATACCTATGGCTTGCAAATAAGAATATATTATAGTTGAACCTACAAACTTCATTCCTCTTTTTTTTAAATCTTTGGAAACTTCATCAGATAATAAAGATGTGGTTTTAAAATTATCATCTATATTCTTTATAATTTCACCTTTTGAAAATGCCCATATATAGTTAGAAAAACTTCCAAACTCTTCTTGGATTTTAATAAATATTTGGGCATTGGTAATAGCTGCTTTTATTTTTAGTTTATTTCTTATGATATCTTGATTATTTAAAAGCTCTTCTATCTTCTTTTCATTATATTTACTTATTTTATTATAAGCAAAATTGTCAAAAGCTTTTTTAAAAGCCATTCTTTTATTTAAAACGCATTCCCATGATAAACCCGCTTGAAAAGATTCTAATAATAAAAGTTCAAACATATAGCTATCATCATAGTGGGGTATTCCCCATTCATTATCATGATAATCAATATATAGTGGATTTTCTAAATTTACCCATTTACATCTTCTTTTTTCTTGTTTCATTATAAAAATTATCCTTTCTTTAAAGAGTCATTTTACATATTATTTATTCCTTTAATATAGTTTGTTATCAAACAGATGTTATTTTTTAATATAAATCTATTATTGCTTTATATTCTCCATTTATGTTTTTTTAAGTCAATACAAGATTCATTTTTAAAAGTTACACCTTCATTTAATAATAGTTGTTTTTGTTCTATAAAATGTGGAGCTATTCTGCCATTATAACTTACAACACGGTGACATGGATATTTACCATAAAATTCGGACATACTAAGTATTTTTCCAATTAAGCGAGAGTTTTTAGGTTTATCTGCTAGTTCAGCAATTTGGCCATAAGTTGCAACATTTCCTTCAGGAATTTCATCAACAATTGAAAGAACTAAATAAATTAAATCGTCATTAAGAGCCATTATAAAGAAGTTCCCTTCTTAGGAATAAATAAATTCTGCATATCTACATTTTCATGCTTTAATAAATACTCTTTCCTTTTTATTCCACCAGCATATCCTGTTAGGCTACCACTAGTTCCGATTACGCGATGACATGGAACAATAATTGATATTTGATTATGTCCTACAGCACCTCCAACCGCTTGGGCTGACATATGAGCTATACCTTTTTTATGAGCTAAAATTTTAGCTATTTCTCCATAAGTTAAAGTTTTACCATAAGGTATAGAGGATAATATTTCCCATACTTCATTTTGAAAATCAGTTCCCGTGAAATGAAGAGGTAATTTAAAATTGGGTTCTTTACCACTAAAATAAATATCTAACCATTTTTTAGCATCTTTTAATACAGGTATATCCTTATCAATATTATCTTTATCTAAATTATAGGCAAAATACTTTTGATTAATAAACCATAAGCCAGTTAAACCTTTTTCATCAGCTGCTATCATAATTTTACCTAGAGGAGATTTATAATTTGTTTTATACTGCATATATTACCTTTCTAAAAAAGAGTTTTTATAAACTCTAATTTTATATTATTTATTTAAGTTAATTACAGTTTTACCACCCATGTATGGTTGTAAAGTTTTAGGTATATTTATAGTACCATCTTGTTGATAATTATTTTCTATCATAGCAATTAAGCCTCTTGGAGATGCAACAACAGTATTATTAAGAGTTGCAACATAATAAGTTCCTTTGTCTCCTTTGGTTCTAATGCTTAATCTTCTTGCTTGAGCATCACCTAAAGTAGAACAAGATCCTACTTCAAAATATTTTTGTTGTCTAGGACTCCAAGCCTCAACATCACAAGACTTAACTTTTAAATCGGCAAGATCGCCACTGCAACATTCAAGAGTTCTTACAGGAACATCTAAGCTTCTAAAGAATTCTACAGTGTAACTCCACATCTTGTTATACCATTCCATTGCTTCTTCTGGTTTACATAAAACAACCATTTCTTGTTTTTCAAATTGATGAACACGATATAAGCCTCTTTCTTCTAAACCGTGAGATCCAACTTCTTTTCTAAAACATGGAGAATAACTAGTCATAGTAATAGGAAGCTCATCTTCTTTAACGATTTGATCTTTAAATTTACCAATCATTGAATGCTCTGAAGTTCCAATTAAGAATAAGTCTTCCCCTTCTATTTTATACATCATAGCATCCATTTCAGCAAAAGACATAACACCTGTTACAACATCACTTCTAATCATAAATGGTGGTACACAATAAGTAAAACCTTTATCAATCATAAAATCTCTAGCATAACTAATCATCGCAGAATGAAGTCTTGCTATATCGCCTGTTAAATAATAAAAGCCATTACCACTAGTTCTTCCAGCAGACTCTTTATCTAAACCATTTAAAACTTCACAAATATCAGCATGATAAGGAATTTCATAGTCAGGTACTACTGGTTCACCAAATTTTTCAATTTCGACATTTTCATTGGCATCTTTACCTATTGGAACACTATCATCAATTATTTGAGGTATTATCATCATTTTTTCTTTGATTTTAGCACTTAATTCGGCTTCTTTTTCTTCTAAACTTGCTATTTCCTCATTCATTTTAGCAATTTCTTCTTTTAAAACATTTGCTTCATCTATTTTTTTATCACGCATTAAAAGTCCAATACTATCACTCTTTTTATTCTTTTCACTACGTAAATTATCAGCATTAGCCTTTGTTTCTCGATATTCTATATCTAAATTATAAACTTCATCGACAATTGGTAATTTTTCATCTTGAAATTTCTTTTTAATATTTTCTTTAACTAATTCTTTATTTTCTCTTATTAATTTAATATCTATCATTTATATTCCTCTTTCTATAATTTAGGGCCATTAAGAAGGCTCTTTGCATTTGCTAAAAATTCTTCTACTTGATGATGTTCTATATCATCTATGTAATTTGTATTTTTATCAAATAATCCTGGAGATATATTATCTAAAGGGTAAGAACCCATTATACTTTCATAGTTTGAAATCTGTCCTATACTTCCTAACTCGCTTGGAAAGAAAACCGTAAAGTCAGGTTTCTCTTCAGTTAAATAATTGGGATTTCTAACAATATCGTAAATATTTAAATTGAAAATTACTATTACTCCATTAGTCACTAAGGCTGTATCAATATCTTCATGAAGTGTATCAGTAAAATCACACTTAATTGTAACTCTAGCAAACCTTTGGGACTTTTCTCTATGTTCCGCCAAATATTCAATATGGTAAACATGACTAGTTATAGGAATCTTCTCTATTTCACCATCAGGATATATTAATATTATCGCCATTTTTTCTAAATCATTCATAAATTCCTCCTTTAAAAATTAAAAACCGCAAAAATGCCTAAGGAGCAATTCTGCGGTACCATCCTTTATATTACTAGGTAGTTTTTTAACGTTTACTAAACGGGAAGTATTAATTCCACTAAAGAAGTAGATTTCTAATATTTTTTATATTCTTTTACACCATCCAAGAATTCTCTATTTTAAATAAATATTATACTTATCTTCTTTTTTGCTTTACTTTTATAATATATCATAAAATATTTTTTAATTCAAGATTTAATTAATTTTTAGTAAGCTATTTTATAATCCATAATTCCAGATTCTATTATTGTTATACTATTTTGGTTATCATCTTTTATATTATAAATAATAGTATTACCATTTTCTTTTTTAGAATAAGAGAATATCTTTGATGAAAATCTAGAATAAATATCTAACATTTTATTTTTAAAATCATTTGCATTTTGATATTCTTTCTTTGTTGCATCTTGGAGTAAATTATAAGCTTTATTATTATCATAAATTAAAAGATTAAGAAACTCATTAAGATAACTTGTAAGTTTTGTTTCCTCACTAACATTAATATAAGAGAAATTAAAGCTATTACTTATTTCCTTTTGAGTAATATTATACTTTTTAGCATAGTCTTCAATATTTATGTTATTTTCTAAAGGCATTATAGTATAGTTTCTATTTGTTTCATCAACAGTAATTAAATAATTAATATTCTCATAATAATTACTATTTTCGCCCATCATTTCATCATCTATTAAATAGCCATTAATAAAATAGTAAGTAGTTGTACTATTAGGATTATAATAAATATTTTTAGCAGTAAAAGTTGTCATTTCATAATCGGATTTTATAATACTATAAATATTATTTGAAGTTATGGCTTTATCGTTAATATATTCATTATCTAAAACGCTTAATAATTTAATTGTTTCATTATTACTAAGCATTAAATAATAATCATTAATAAGTTTTTGAAGTCCAAAATATTTACTTACATCATCTAGTCTTGTAATATCAGTTTTTATAGGATTCTCATTAATATTAGGCTTATTTGATTCTTTATCAGGACTTTTTAAGTTTTTACTTAAGAAAATAGCCAGACCAGCAATAAAAATTAAGATAAAACCAACAATAATTAAAACTTTCTTCTTATTCTTTTCCATATTTATACTCCTATTCGCTACAGTTATTTTTGACATAATTAGATAAAAGAGGTTCGTTGGTATCCGCTCTACTAGTACAAGAATCCGAAGATTTCAGGTTTTGATTAGAACCGCTTGGACGTTCATAGTTTTTACAGAATGCAACCGCAATATCCCGAGAACTATAATTTCCTGTTACGTATTTATAAGTTACATCATAAGAAGATTTAGTAGATAGTTCATAAAACAAGAAATTTAATTGAGCTCCCATCGTTGCTGGGTCCCATCCTTTATTTTTAGCATAATCAATAAGCTCTATTCTTCTTCCAAAGCTCCACTGGATAAGACCAAACCCAACAGCTTTACTTGATGGAGCGTTATAAACATTACTGAAATTATAACCACTACCATACTCTACAACTTGAGGGTCATAAGTGTGGGCACTTTCTGTTTCCATATTAGCCATTATACCAATAGTGGCATTAGTTGAAAAACCACTAGCAAGTAAAGATTCACAAACAACCTTCTTATTCTTTTTACGGTCTGAATAATCACCAGTATCTCCAACAACTTTTATATCACCGACAATATTAGTTGTTGCAAAATTAATAGGCCTTGGATTATCAGGATTAACATAATTTAAGGGGTCAACGCGATTTCCATTTAACCTAATTTCAAAGTGTAAGTGAGGGCCTGTTGCCCTTCCTGTATTACCAGAATAGGCAATTATTTGTCCTTGGATTACTTTATCGCCATTATTAACAACAGGTCTCGTTAAATGAGCATATAAAGATTCTATTCCACCCCCATGATCAATCATTACATAGTTACCATAACTTCCACCGCATTCGTGATCTCCTTCGGTACAGCCTGTATTAACGTAATTTACTGTGCCATCCTTAGTAGCAATAACTGGGGTTTCTCTAACAACACCAATATCTAAAGCACCATGGGCTTTTTGATATTCCCCTGTTGTTGGGTGAATTCTTGGCCCAAAATAAGAAGTTATATTAGTAGATACAGGGGCACCACCATAAATGTTACCTGATGTCGCTTCATTACTTCCAACTGGCCACCAATAAGCATCATTTTCAGTTAAGTTATAATAAGTACAAAAATCGCTTAGTTTATATAAAGCCAACTTCGTACTAATAGTACTAGAAACACTACCTATATTACTAATCATTTTATTATAAATATTTTGATAATCTGTACTACTATAATGTACTCCAGCATTATCATAGCTTGTAATAGAATTTTCATTTAATCCTAAATCTATATACTTTAGATTACTTAAATTAGCGCTCGTTATACCCTCTTTAACTGTATCATTAAAGGTATCAATAGATGCGTTTTTAGCATACTGGGAACTACTATCTTGGACTGGACCAACAGAAACAACATAAATATTATGATCTTGCCACTCACCATTCGCAAGTTCTTTATACTTTTCGACATAATTAGAAGCATTTCCTAAATCATTAACACCAAGCCAAATAACAATGTTATATTTTTTGCCACTTATTATTTTAGCATTTATGCCATTTATTCCTCCATCTACAGCATTAGTTTTTCCTGAATCAAAACTGCCACTTCCGACAAGCCAATTATAGCCATACCCTGAACCATATACAGTATTACTATTATTAATAACTGAGGTTAAAAGCATTCCTTGAGTTCTTGAATCACCTAAGAATAGATTTTCCTTATAATCTTCAACAACAATATCTTCTTCATTATCACTTTTAAAAACGGTAGCTAAAATCTCATCATAAGAATATCCACTACTAGCTTTTTCTTCCATAGTATTTAAAATATCGTTATTCAAGGTAATAGCGTTAGCAGAACTTAAAGAAGAAATACTTGATGTATAAGATGTAGAAATAAATAAATATTCACTTACTTGATTATATAAATTCCCTAAATTTCCTAAATCCTCTGGTATTTCCGAAAACATTGTATCTGTAGCATCACTATAGACATCGCAAGCTCTAACTGTAACTCTTTTAGTACTACTACTGTATCCGCCATAACTTAAAGCATTTGTTTTTAAAATAATCATTAAGGCTTTTAGTGTCTCATCAGAATAATTATTATTTTTAGAATAAATATAAGCCATTTTAATAACATAATCTCTAATTTCAGTATTTTGTAAAGTTTCATTACTAAGACAGCTTGTAACTGTTACATTAGTTTCATTAAAGTTACAAGCTTGGTCATAATAGCCCATGTTATTAAGACTAGCATCATCACTAAAAGCAAGAATTATAAAAAGTAAGAATATGAGAAATAAAGCAATTCCGCCACCTATAGCAAATGCTAAAGGATGTTTTTTTATAAAAGCGATAATACTTTTTTTGGCGGTATCTTTGAGTTTTTTCTTTGCACCATCTAAAGCAGCATTTTTTAAATCATCTGCAAGAGGCTCACCTTGAATTTCTCCTTCATCAGTTAGATCGTTATTAATATTAGGATCACCAACAGCACCCATACTATTAGAATTGGGAACTATTCCTTCTTCAGTACCAGTAGCGCCTTCTATTCCTTCTGCTAAAGAGTCATCGTAGCCTTCTTCATCGCCTGCTAAAGCTTGTCCGAATAAGGCGTTTTTCCGAAACCCGCCTTGAATGTCACTACTAATTTCTTTTCTTGTATTAAGGGTTGCCTCAGCACCTACAGCTTGAGCTTTACTTGAATTAAGGCCTTTTTTAGGTCTTTGGCCTTTAATTGATTGAGCATTTGGAGCTAGAGGCGAAGTTCCCCCTACTGCAGGTGCACTAGGGATTTGTCCAGCAGTTGGTATTTTACCTTGAGAACCTTTAGGAGCAGTACCACTTGTTGGCTCAAAATTCGGAACGCCAGGTACAGTTTCACTAT
Organism: Ruminococcus sp.; assembly: GCA_023663235.1. Lineage (GTDB taxonomy): Bacteria > Bacillota_I > Bacilli_A > RF39 > UBA660 > Caccenecus. Next base: position 74,651 of record JAMPHW010000003.1, read on the forward strand.
TAAAGCCTAAGCCTAAATTAGATGTTGAAGATTCAGTTATGCCCGCTTCTAATTCAGCATTAAAAGTGCTACTTTCACTTAATGATGTGTTGCTTTTTAGAGATGCTCCTGCACCACCTCTGTTAGTTAAACCAGATTCCGAATTTACTCTTCGAGCAATATTATTAAAATGTTCTTCGTTAAATCTAACATAACCTGAACCAGTAACATCTAAATTACGATATTCTGGTTGTAAATAATTATTATATTTAGCGGATATTAAATGTCTAGATATAGCTTTTTTTACAAGTAAAGCTTCTAACATACCTCTTGTTTTATCATCGCCACCATTAAATTTAATGAATAATCTCATAAAACGGTCAAGTGGAGAATTATATTTTCGATTAGCTGAATAACCATTAAAATAATCAGCGAACATTGTCTCAAAGCTAATACCTGTACTATTACAAATATTTATAAATTCATCTAAAAATTGATCACCGAAATAATTAGCATTACTTATGGTTAATCCTTTAATACCAATATCCTTACGCATTTTATCAAAAGCGCTATTAACGGCTCCTTGAAAGGCACCTTTTTTTTCAACGTAAGTTATAACTTTTTCTAAAGTCTCTTTTTTGTCACAATAAGTATCAAGAACTTTTACTACTACATCTTCTAATTTAGTATCTGGTGGTACTACTATTTTAGAATGTTTATCTTTTATAGAATCTTCTATTTTATAAGAATTAGTATCTGTTCCAGTAAATTTTTTGAATTCTTCTTCTGATGAGGTAATAACAATTCTAGACATGGCAGAATTAATATCAGTTAGAGGTACTTCTTCTCTTAACTCATCATCTAAAGATATTTCTTCGATAATTTCTTTCAATTCTTTTAGCTTTTCGGCACTTTCTTCGGTTGATGCTAAAGGACTTACGGAGGCTTCTTGAACATTATCTTTAGGTGTACCAGTTTTTAAAGCTTTCTCTTTAACGTTGCTATAAATATTACCTACTTCTCCAAGTAAACTATTAAGTTCAGTTAAATCACTTTCATAAACATTAGTCTTACTAGAATTAATAAAACTTTCTAAACGTTTTATTTTATCTTGTAAATCAGCATCTAAATTATAAGTTTTAATTTGATTTAATAAAGTGGCAAAAATTCTTTGTTTTACTTGGTAGGAAGCATTTAAGTCTTCATCATTTAAGATTAAATTATTATCATCGTCAAATTGGTATTTATTTTTTAAGGAACTACGAAGTTTTTCTTCAAGTTCTTCATCTATTAAAAAACGATATGTTTTTCCACCTATTAATAACTTAATATATCTTTTCATAATAAACCACCAACTTATTAAATCTTAAATTAGATTGTATTTAAATTATAACATAAATAAAAGTAAAATAAAAGAAGTTATATTTTAGCACGTTTTAAGACTTTTAACATAAATTAATAATGAGAATACATGAAAGGGTGAAATAATAATGAATACTTGTGAAAATAATAATCCAACTGGAAATTGTATTAATGAAATATTAAGTGTTATCTTAGTTTTACAACAAAACGCTTGTCCTGAATCTTGCTTAGATGCTTGTGATAGACCAGTATTAGGTGGAGGTCCTAACTGTTTAATTTGTAACACAAGACCTGTTATGCTTTATACTTGTTGTGGAAACGGAACTCCTTGGAGTATGCCTACTACTAAAGATTCTACTGTAACTTGTAGTGGCGCTTCTACCGAATGTTCTAATATCTTCAGAGTTGAAAAAATTGAAGGCAATTGCTGTACTTTTAGAGTTCTAGCAGATAATCCAGATACTACTAGCTTAAATCCTTATATTGCTACTAATTCTTTCTTTACCATGGATTGTAGTTGTTTATGTAGTATAAGATGCTTATCAGATACTTTTGTTGATTGTGTTTGTTAAGAATTTAAAAACCTCAAAATAAAATATGAGGTTTTTTTATGGTTTAATATATTATATAAGTTATAATCCATTATTTTTTATTTAGAATAATTATTTAGTTATTTTTTTAAACAAATTATTATAAGTATCAAGTAACTCTTTATGTTGATTATTAGTCATTGCATCATATTTAGTTTGACCTTCATTTAATGATACAGTACCTGTTTTACTTCCGACTATTTTACCATCTTTAAAGAACACAACAAATGGCATATAAATTCTTTTTTCGCCAGTTTCATAAGTTTTATTTTTACTAGTTAAAGTATACTCATCTAGTTCATCATTTAATACATCTAATAATTCATAATATTCTTTAGATCCCTCTTTAGTTTTAACAAGTTTATCATCTTTAATTTCAAAAGTATCTTTTTCATCATCAATATTTAAATAATAAATGGTTTTTACTTTATTACTTTTAGCAGATTCAAATAAAACTGGTATAGCATTTCGGCACCAAGGACACCAGTTTGCTCCAACATAGATAACTCCTGTATCTTCTTTTAATAATTTTATTGCTTCTTTAATGCTAACATATTTAATAGGATTCTTTTTATCTATATTAATATTGTTATATTTAGCTCCATCACTTTCTCTCGTTGTATCATTTAAACTTTCATACTCCTCTTTAAATTTTAAAGCATCGGTAGCGTTATCACTTCTATTAAATAAATAATAAGATATTCCCCCTAAAAGTATAATGCACACTAAGCTTATAATAATTATTATTTTCTTTTTCATTTTCTTCACTCCTTGGATATAATTATAACAAAAAGAGGTAAAATACTAAACAAACGCATTGTTAATTAAACTAAACTTTCCGTTTACTCTAGTTACAAGTAGGACTTATTTCTAGTGGAATATTATAAGTTATAATATCATTATTATCATTTGTCGCTTTTATAATTAAATAAAGATTATCACATAAAGCTTCATTACAAGAACAATCATAATCATCAATATTAAACTCTAAGTTTTTTAATAGTTCACTTAAAGATGACAAATTATTTTTAGGAGAAGAAGTTAGGCTACTTATTTTCTTTTCAATGTTACCTAAAGATTCATATAAAATGCATTCAATATCTTTATATAGTGGTTCATCATTATCCGAATAATCAATTTCGGATATATAAATGGACTTTTTACTTTTATTATAAGCCATTACACCTTTAATATTAAAAGAATTATTATCAGAGGCTATTTTACTAAAAGTAAAATTTAAATTATTTTCCACTTTTATTAAATATATACCTAGAGCAACAATAATTATAAATAAGCATATAGTTAAATATTTTAATTTGAGATTAGATTTTTTAGAGTTTTTATTACCATTTAATAAATCTTCGATATTTACTTCAAAAATTTCGCTTAAACTTTTTAAAAGTTCAATATCAGGCAGTCCACGACCATTTTCCCATTTAGATATAGCTTGACTAGTAACATTTAATTTTTTAGCTAGTTCAGCTTGAGTCATATTGCGAATTTTTCGTTCCCTACTTATAAATTCTCCTACTTTTTTTGAATCCATTTTAACTCCTTATATTATCTGTTTCTTTATTTTTTTACTTTAAAATATCTAATACATTATAATAATATTATTTTATATTTGTCAATTATCAATTGAAAAAACTTGACTTTAACTAATTCCTTTGATATATTATTAATACACATGGCGATGTAGCTCAGCTGGCTAGAGCGACCGGTTCATACCCGGTAGGTCGGGGGTTCGATCCCCTCCGTCGCTACCAATTTAAAAGTAACTCAACAATGAGTATTATATAACGCACATAATGTGCGTTTTTTTGAAATATATGCTATTAACAGTATTTTGTAAAGTAATATTATATGTTATAATATCGAAAGTAAAGATATACAAAATATATTTATGAGTTTTATAATATCTATCTTAGGAGGTAATTTTATGCAAGAATTTTTTGAATATCAAAAGGAAATAGCAAATATACAATATACAATTAATTTATTGTTATGGGAATTAAGGATTATTGCTCCTAAAGACTCACAAAAAGACTTAATTGACTTAATTTCATTTCATGAAAGAAAATTATTTGAATTACAAACCAGTGATTATTATGGAAAACTATTAAAGGAATTAATGAGTTCTTCTCAATATCAATCATTAGAAGACCCTGAGAAAAGATATATAAATAATCTATTAAGACATTATAAAAACCATAAAAAGATTCCAATTGATTTCTATGAAGTGTATTCCAAAGAAAAGAAAATAGCAAACACTATATGGAAAGATGCAAAAGAACAAAATAATTATAAATTATTCGAACCACAATTAGAAAAAATAATTGAATTAACTAAAAAGTATTATAGATATTTAGCTCCAGACACAGATAATATATATGATATTATGTTAAACGAGTTCGAATCAGGTATTAACAGTGAGATAATAGATAGATTATTTTCAGAGCTTAAAGAAGGCATCATAAATTTAATGCCAAGAGAGACAAATGATAACGAAATAGCAAATTTTAAATTTACTGAACAACAATTAATAGAATGTGCAAATTATTTATTAAACTATATTGGATTTGATTTAAATAAAGGTATTGTCGATATATATGCACATGGCTATACAGACAAAATGAATAAAAATGATATAAGAATTGCATTTAGAAGAACAACTAATCCAATTGATTTTGTGACGACAATTATTCATGAAGGCGGTCATGGAATATTTGAACAAAACATCTCTCATAATTTAGCTAAATACGAAAACAAAATAACAGATAATATATACGCATTACATGAAAGTCAATCAAGATTTTTCGAAAATATATTAGGAAGAAATAAAAATTTTTGGATTCCAATTTATGATGATATAAAAAAAATTCTTAACTTAAAATATTCTCTAGATGAATTTGTATCATTACTTAATACCCCAAAATGTAGTCCAATAAGAATAATGGCAGATGAATTAACTTACTGCATGCATATAATATTAAGATATGAAATTGAAAGAGATATATTTAGAGATAAAATTAATGTGTCTGAAATTCCAAAAATATGGAATAAAAAGGCTAAAGAATATCTAAATATAACAATTAAAAATGATAGCGATGGATTATTACAAGATATCCACTGGTCTAATGGTGATTTTGGATATTTTCCTTCATATTTAATTGGCTCAATATACGATGGAATGCTCATTGAAGCCATTGAAAAAAATTTGGGGAATATTGATGAATTATTAAAAAATGGCAAAATTAAAGAAATCACCAATTATTTAATAAATAATGTATATATAAATGGAGGAGCTTATACTTCTTTAGAAGTGATAAAGAAAATTTGTAATAAAGATATTACAGCAAAACCTTTAATTAACTATTTTAAAAATAAATATGATAAGCAGGATAAACAAGATTAATCTAATTTCCTACTAACACTAGGTGAACTACTATCTATTACACCATTATAAAAACTTGGAACAGTACCATTAATCATAAGCGATGCTATAACTGTATCATATTCTAGATTTATTTCATCAGTTTTAAATGGAGTTATTATTTCATTATTAATTTTAATATAAATAAATATTTCTACTAGAGCATTATTTAGACCATAATTAGTTACTTTTGTTTCTAAATTTGTTAAAACGGCACCAATAAAATTTATTTTTACTGGTACTTTAGGGCCTAAATTATAAAAGTAATTACTTTTTAAGGTTGAGCCCATTGGAATATTTAAAACGATTCCATTTGTTTTATGAGTTAAATATTCATCTAAATAAGCCATGTCAATGCTACCATTTTCTAATGATTTAAATGAACTAGTTAAAATATCAGAAACATTATCTAATAACTTATAGGCTTTATCTAAATTAAAACTAACATATAAAATTTCATCTTTATTATTCTTGTTAATTATTAAAATATCTTGTAAAGTTTTTTCATTTAAGATGTCATGATTTATTCTATCCGTTATTAAATTGTAAGTTATTTTTCTTATCGAAGCATCGCTTATCATTAAAAGATTATTATTTATTTCTTTATTAAAATTATATAATAAAAAAAAGGTCAAACTTATAATTAAAATAATCGTAAATGTTATTATTTTACTAAAAATCTTATTATAAGTTTTTCCTTTACTTTTAAACACATATCTCATATTAGAATATATGCATTAAAAGAGAGAAAGATTTAAAAATTTATTCAAAAATATTACTAAGCCTACAATTAAAACTAAACTTACTAATATTATTGCAACATAGATTAGGGCTTTGCTTGATTTGACTTCTTTCTTTAAATCATTAAAGTCATCAAAATCACTTTGAGTAAAAGTTAAAGTATTAGTTAAACTATTAAGTCTCTCCTGCTCTTCTTTGGCTTTATTTGCCTTCTTCTCAGCTTCATCTAAAGACATAATTGGAGAAGTTTCATTAATACTTTCTTCTTCATGGATACCATTTATAATAACTGTATCATCGCTACCTTTTAAGTCTGTTAAGATGTCTAAAGGATTTATTTCTTCACTGTCCTCATTATCAGTTTTTTTAACATCAATTTCGTGCATTGTAATAGTATTAATCAAATTAAGTAGTTCTTCATTATCTTGTTTATTTTCTTTTTCAATTTCCTTATCAAGATTAAATTCATTTGGATTATTTACAATATCTTCATCAGGCTTTAACTCTAAACTATTTAAAATGTCAAATTGAGTATCTCTTATTTTTTTAACCCTTTCTTGTTCATAGTTATCTTCTTTTTCAGTTCGAGCCTGCTCTAAAATAGCATTTATGTCATATTCTCTAGTATTATCTAAAGTAACATTAACTTCTTCAGTATCATCTTCTTCTAACATAATACTTCTTCTTTTAGGCTCTTTATTATATTTGGTATCAAGGATTCTTTTTATTTGTTCTACATTAATATTTTTGGCATTGTCATCAATTATAGTTGCATTATTATCAGGTCGATAATCTTCTTCAAGTTCATAATTACTAATGTTTTCATATAGATTTTCATTTTTATGTTGTCTTAGAGGTGTATCGTTAGTTTGTTCATCATAATATTTTTCCATACGTGTTTTCAAGTAAATCACAATCCTTCATATTAATGATATCACATTTTATATAATTATTAAAGTCTTTAATCTTTCTTTTATAAAAAACTTTTGATATAATTTAGATGTTAGGAGATTTAAAATGAAAAAAATTATTGTAAATGAAGATGCTTGCATCGGCTGTGGTGCTTGTGTAGCTATTGATCCTGAACATTTTGCATTTAATGATGAAGGATTATCTCACTGCATTAGCAACGAAAATTTAGAAAGCGAAGTTTTAATGAGTGCAATTGACTCTTGCCCTACTAGTGCGATAAGCATTAAAGAAGTTCAAAACGAAGAACCAGAAGATGAAGTAGAAAGTAGCTCTGAATGTGAAGATTGCTATTGTAGCGAAAGTGAAAATTGCGGTTGCTGTAAAGAAGATTAATTTCTTCTTTTTTATTGCAAATTAAAATCAGAAACTAATCTGATTTTAAACTTTTAGATATATCCTCTATTTCTTCTAAAGATAAATTAGTATATTTCTTTATTATTTCAATATCTACTTTATCTTTTAACATAGACATAGCTATTTCTTTTCTAGTATCTTCTTTTCCGGCATTGGTTCCAAGCTCATATGCTTCCCTATCTTTAAAAGCTTCATAGTCATAATATAATCCATCCATAAAATCTTTTGTTAAATCTACCATTTTATTCCTTACTACCTCCATTATCTTGTTATTTAGATATAGCTCATCTAG
>JAMPHW010000003.1:82473-96998 GCA_023663235.1 Ruminococcus sp.
TTTTAGATATTACTATATTTTTAAGACTAAGGTATACAATTTGGTGAATTCATCCTTTCGTTCGACAATTTTTATTAAGAAATTAATTTTTTTCATATTAAAAACTCCTATAAAGGAGTTTCATTAACTTAAATGGCGGAGCAGAGAGGATTTGAACCTCCGCGCCAGCATTCGCCGACCTAGATCCTTAGCAGGGACCCCTCTTCAGCCTCTTGAGTACTGCTCCATAACTTCAAGTACTCCTTAATTTTACAATAAATGTTAAGCTAAGTCAATAGAAAAACACAAAAGTCTCCTTTTGTGTTTATATTAATTAACTTATTTTATTCTATAAATTTTATTTTTATGTTTTACATTCTTAAAAATGTAAGCACTTACTAAACCAACAACCGCAATTATAATTGCACTAATAGTTGTACCAGTTTGAGGATTTGATGGAAGCGTTGGATCATCTTTTGGATTGTCAGGTAATACTGCATCACTAGTTGATATTGTTACTTCAACCACATTACTATCAATTGTTTTACCATCATAAGTTAATGTAGCGCCATTCTTAACTGTAGTTGCCTTAATATTATTTATTGGTTTTACAGTTACAACTAATTCTTTTGTAGCTTTACCTTCTAAATCAAACTTCCAAGTTATTGTATTATTACCGCCCATACTACCATTATCACTAATATTAACTATGGCTAAATTACTATCGATTACATCTTTAACTTCAATATTACTTAATTTAGTACTTTTATTATTAGTAATTGTAATTGTATATTTAAATTCTTCTTTTTTACCTATTTTATCTTTACTAGCACTTTTAGTAATACTAATATTATCATCAATTTTTTCTTCAACTTTTACATCAACTGTTGCTTCTTTAGTACCTTTACCTTCTTCTGTCACTTTTACTGTATTAGATATATTAGTAACATTTAATGGATCTTTAGCTTGAACAAATACTAATATTGTTTTAGCAGAACCTGCTTCTAAAGTTCCAATATCAAAAGTTAATGTATTACCAGATATTTGATGATTTACACTACTTTCTAAGAAAGTTAAGTTACTATCTAGAGCATCTTCTACTGTTATATTACCAGACTTACTTGTTCCATTATTTCTAACTTCAATTGTATAATGAAACTTAGTTCCAGCATTAATAGTTGCTTGACTTACCTTTTTAGTTACACTTATATCAGAATCACTAACTCTTATAGTATTTTCTGCTTCTTTTGTTTTATCTCCTACTTTTAAAGTAGCAATATTTTTATAAACACCAGATAAATCTTCTCCAGCTTTAACATTTAAAGTTAAAGTCTTAGTTGAAGTACCAGCTTTAAAACTTCCTAAATTCCAATTCACAGTACTCCCAATATTACCATAAGTACCACCATCTTCAATGCTTAAAACTTCTATTCCATTTGGAACTACATCAGTTACTGTAACTTCGTCTGTTTCTAAAACATTATTATTACTTGTTACTGTAATCTTATATTGAAAACTTTCTCCAGGTTTTACTTCGCTAACTTCTTTACCATCTTTATAAGCTTTTTTATCTATTGTAAACTCATTAACATTTTCTTTAGTTGTTTTAGTTGGTTCATAATTAAATGCACATGCTTGATCTTTATTTATTTGTTTTACTTTAACTGTTGCAAACATAAGTTGACTATCTCTAGCTGTAAAATAACGATTAGCAGTTAAATTATAAGTATTATTATTAAAAGTTACTGAATCAAATTGATCACTAGCTGTAAAATCTTCTACTTCTAAATTAGTAAGTACTAATCTTCCTTCTAAATGATTTATCTCTGTTGAGCCATTTATATTTACTACTAAATTATAAGTATAAGTTTTTCTTCCTTCGGCATCTGTTGTTGTTTGTGAAGCTGTAATACTATTTGGATACCACGCCTCAGCATCTACTTTCATTGGCAAGAATAACATTCCTACCATTACTACTAACATTAAAGCAAATATTTTTAAATTCTTCATATCAATGACTCCTTTTTACTTTTCAAGTATCTCTCTTTACTTTACAATCCTAGTATATACTATTATTTACACATTTGCAAGTAATATGTAAATAATAATTGTAAAATTGACATTTATTTTTACAAAGCGTTTACTATCATCTTAAAATGGGTATATAAATCTAATATTTACCAATAATAAAAACAGGTGAAGTCTTATGGATAACAAGATTATAAAAAGAATACAAAAAGAGTTTTCTAAAAATCCGGATTTAGTTATTAAAAAAGTAAAATTATCTTTACTTGACACAATATATATTGTTTACTTAGAAACTGTTAGTTCAAGCGATAAAATAAATGATTATATTTTAAAACATTTAAGTACTTTAAGTAGTTCTAAAAATAAAAAAATCATTAGTATTAATAGTGTCATTCCAGGACCAAATACTGTTATAGTAAATAATCCCGATGAAATAGAATTTTATATTACTAATGGTTTTACTGTTGTTATTTCAGGAAAAGAAATACTAGCCATCGAAACTAAAGCCGATATTAATAGAAGCGTTAGTACTCCTGATTCTGAACCTGCTGTTAATGGCCCTAAAGATGCCTTTACGGAAAATTATCAAATAAATTTAGGCTTAATCAAAAGAAGAATTAAAACCAATACTTTAAAAACAGATGAATTTGTTATTGGAAGACTTACTAAAACTAAAATTGGTGTTTTATATATCGACAGTATTGCTGATGATACCTTAGTGACAAGTATTAAAGAAAAGTTAGAAAAAATAGATATTGATGGTGTTATTGATAGTAGCAATATTGGCCAACTTATAAGCGATGAAAATAAAGTACATTTTCCAACTTATGTTTTAACTGAAAGACCTGATAATGTTGCTAGAGCTCTACTTGAAGGTAAAATAGTTATTTCTATGGATACCTCTCCTTTTGCTATAATTATTCCCGCATTTTTTGCTGATTTTATTAACCCAGGTGTTGATGTCTACAATAAAAGTAAAAATGTAAATTTTTTAAAGATTTTAAGATTTTGTTGCTTTTTCTTATCCATGATGATTCCCGCTATATATATTGCTGTTGTAAATTACAATCAAGAAACAATACCTACCAATCTTTTAGTTAACTTTAGTACCCAGCATGATGGAGTCCCTTTTCCTGCTATAGTCGAAGCTTTTATTATGCTTCTTATTTGTGAAATGCTTCGTGAAAGTGATATAAGATTCCCCAATAGTTATGGAAGTGCCATTTCTATTCTAGGCGCTTTAGTTTTAGGAGATGCCGCTGTTAGTGCTGGTATTGTAAGTCCTATAATGATTATTACAATATCCTTAACCTTTATGTCAAGTTTAATATTCACCGAAATTGAAGTTGCAAACACTCTAAGACATTTAAGATTTGTTTTTATTTTTCTCGCTTCCTTTTATGGTATTTTAGGAATTGTTTTTGGCTTATTATACTTCTTAATTAGAATAAATGATGTGTATTCTTTTGGTAAACCTTATTTCTATCCTTTAGTTCCATTTGATAAAACTTATTTATTTAAAACTCTACTTAAAAAACCATTCAAAAAAGATCGAGAAAGAAGTCCTATTTTGACTGATAAAAATTATAAAAAACTAGGAGATAATTTATGAAAAGAATATTAATATTATTAATTATACCTCTTATTTTAAGTGGTTGTTATGATTATAATGAATTAAATGATTTAGCTATAATCTCAGGTGTTGGTATCGATTATGAAGATGATAATTTTATTCTCACCTTTGAAATTCTAAGCACAAAAAAAGAAGGTGAAAAATCTGGATCCTCAGGTACTTATAATATAACTACTAAAGGAAAAACTATTGCTGAAGCTTTTTCTAATAGTGGTAATAACTTAGATAAAGTTCCTTATTTTGAACATATTGACATTATTGTTATAAGTGAAGATATTGCTTATAATCATTTAGATGAAGTTAGTGAATACTTAATCAGATCAACTGAAGTTAGAAATGAATTCTATATGGCAATTGGAAAAAATTATACATCTAAAGAAATAATATCTAAAACATCTAAGGAAAAACCATCATCAGCTCAAGTTATAGTAGGTCTTTTAGAAAACAGTAAAGATACATCTAGTGCTGGTTACTATGACTTATTTACTAGAAGTGTAAGTAAAATGATAACTGATGGCAAAGATGCAATTTTACCTATAGTAACTTTAAACGAAGAAGATATAGAACTTAATGGTATGGGTGTCTTTAAAGATTTTAAATTAGTTCATACATTCAACACTAAAGATGCATCTATCATGAATTTACTAAATAATTTTGATTACAACTCCATTGTTCTAAAACATAAATGTGATAAAGGTTCAACTGTCGTCAGTTTATATGAAGGAAAAATTGGTATTGATCCTAGTGATGATAAAGTTTTAGTAGAAGCAAAAATTAGTGCTAAAGTTAATGAAGATACTTGTGGCTTTGATTTTAGAGATGAAAAAACTTATATCGAACTTGAAAAAGAATTTACTAAAGTATTAGAAAAGGAACTAGATAGTGTCATAAATGAATTAAAAAAAGCTAAGTCTAATGCTTTAAGTATAGGAAAGACCTATTATGATAAAACTAGAAATAAAGCTTATTTTAAATGGACCACAGAGAATTTTGAATATAAAATTAACTTAAAAGTAAATCGTAAAGGTTTAACATTCGAGGTGAACTAATGAAAGAAAATTCTAGTATTGTTTATTTTTTAACCAGAAGTTTATTTTTAGGATATGGTATCTCTCTTCTTTTTTTACAAAGTAGTAAAGATTCCTATATAGGGGCTATAATTGGTTTAATAATAGGTTTTTTTATAACATATTTATATACTTATATAATTAAATGTAAAGAAAAACAAGAATTAAAAGATATATTTAAAAAAAATAAAATTATTGGATTTATAACAAGAATTCTTTATTTTATTGCTAGCTTATTAGTATTCTTTTATGCCATTATCATTTATAAATTATTTGTTGTAAGTTTTCTTCTTGTAAAATCTCCTGAAATATATATAACTATTCCCTTTATCATTTTAGCCCTTTATTTAGCTTTTAAAGATTTAAAAGTAATTAGTAGAGTTGCAAGTTCCCTTTTACCTATTGCTGTTATATTTGCTTTAGTTAGTATGCTAAGTCTCACAAATTCTCTTGAAATAGATAATTTTCTACCTTTCTTAACTGCCAAACCGATGTCTATTTTAAAAACTGCCTTAACTTTTGCGAGCATTAGTGCTATGCCTAATATTTTAACACTACATTTTAAAGGTAATACAAAAGGTTATATGAAAATGTATGTTTTAGCTTGTCTTTTCTTAATTATAACTTTAATATTTATTAACGGTATTTATGGTGAAGCATTAGTTAAAGCTTTTAGATTCCCAGAATATATGGTTTTAAAACAAATAAGACTATTAGATTTCATCGAAAAAATAGAAAATATTTTATCAGTCATGTTTATTTTTGATTTATTTATAACAATTACTATGTCTATATATTCTATTAAAGAAGTTATACCTGAATATAAAAATAAATTAGTTACTGTTTTAATCCTTATTATAACCATTTATTTTATTAATCAAGTTTTTGCTTTTAATTATGTAAATGATATTAGATTATATTATCTTTTACCAACACTAGCGCCAATAGTTATCTTAATTGTTACAATTCCTATGCTTTACTTAGTAAAAAAGAAATAAGAATCACTTTATGATTCTTTTTATTTTATAAAAAAAAGATAATTCCTTATCTTAATAATCTTCATTAATACTTTCAATAAATTCAATTTGTTCATCTACTACACTTCTAAGTCTTCTTTTGAATATTCCTACTCTTCTCTTTAATAACTCTGCATCTTGTTCAATTTTATCTGCTTTAACTAAAGCATCATTTACAATACGTGAAGCATTTCTTTTAGCATCTTCTAATACGCCTCTTGCTTCATCCCTCGCAACCTGCTTTATCTGCTTAGAAGCATCATCAGCAACCATTAATGCTCTATTTAAAGTATTTTCCATATTTTCATATTTTGTAAGTTTTTCTCTTAATTCTTGTATATCACTATCTTGCTTTTTTAATTTAGTTAACATACTTTCATATTCTTCTGTTACTTCATTTACAAAATTATTTACTTCTATCTTATTATAGCCATTTAGACTAGAGTTGAACTTCCTCAAAGACCCTCACCTCAAACTTGAATTTATCTTTTTTACCAATCTTCTTCTGTTTCGGCTTTATTTTTCTCGACCTCATCAGAAATCTTTCCTTGTACATTAACATTCTTTGGAGTACACAAATAAATACCTACTCCTATTTTTTGCATTGTTCCACCAATCGCATATATACAGCCACTTAGAAAATCAATTATTCTCTTAGCTTGGTCAGATGTAACACGTTTTAAATTTACCACAACACTATTACGACTTTTTAAATGATCAGCAATTTGTTGTGATTCAGAGTATGCTCTAGGTTCTAATAAAATCATTTTATTACCGGTTTTATCAGCCTCTGCTAAAGCTTCGCTTTCACTTATATTATAAAACTCATTTTCTGTTCCAGTTAGTATTTCATCATCTTCATGATCCCCAAAAATGTTTTTTAATAGACCCATATTATTTCCTCCTCTATTTATTTTAGCAAATTATTTCTATTATATCAATTACAGATACTCCATAATTCTTACATCTTTAGCTAATTTCTCAATTAAAGACTTAGGTTCATATTTATTAAATATCTCTACAAAGTTACTATTATCCATTAAAAACATATCATGATAATTAATAAATATCTCTGATAAATTAGTAACTCCAATATTATTTAAATATTCTAAATTCTTAGAAACTAGTTTTTTATGAGCCTCCAATTCTTTAATTAAAGCACTCGTTGAATTGTCTTTTAAAGCTTCAATTTCTTTCTTACCAAACCCAAACTTTTCTAAAAACTTCACGCGTTCATGCCCCTTCCTACACTATTATCAGGAAAAGCAACTAGTATTTCTTCATTAATTATAGTTTCCATCTCAGGAGTTAAAGCTACTCCACGAGTCGCTTTTCTAACTAAAGAACCAATACCCGCATCTCTATATTGTTTGTTATCTCTTATGATTATATCACCTAAATTACTTAAAGCACTATCAATAATAAACTTAATTGAACCATCTTGTTTAACTTCTTTTATTTGTTCTAAAGTATTTCTTATTTCATCATAAACTTTAGCATCTTCACCATCTAAAGCAGGATAATTATTTGTTTCATTAGTTGAAAAAGAATTTACATTACTAGAATTAGATGAAATATTAGACGCTTTAATATCTTCTCTATAATTATTATTTTCTACTCTACTAGAAACCGTATTTACTTCTCTTACGGCATTATTTCCTTTAGAAGTATATTCGGCAAATAGTTCTTCATTCTCTAAAAAGCTTGCAAAAGTATTATCTTGATTCAAGAAAGGAATATCATTTTTAACACAATATTTTACTCTTTCTAAAAATTTTCTTTTAAAATATCTTACTTCTAAATTAGCATTGAATACTTCTTTTAAATCTAAATTATCTATTTCATCTAATATATTCATTAATTCGCCAAGTTCTCTTTCATTAAAAGTAAATATTTTAATAAATGAACCTGATAAATCATTTAAAGAATATTTATGCTCTAAAAAAGCATCTTTAACCGCACCTGGAATATCAGCTATAGCTTTTATTGGATAAAATCTTTCTGATACAACTCCTTCTGCTGTTTTAATTCCAACCTTTTCTGTTTTTCCTAATATTAAACTCATAATAACCCTCCTAATATGCCATTAATGGTACTTTTTTTGGATCTAATCCACTATTTTGTAACAAGATAATCGCTTTATCTAATCCTTTATAATCATATTTTGTTAAAACGGTAGGATTTAAATAAATATCTAGTGCACTTTTACCAATTCTTAGTAATCTATCAACCTTAGCTTCTAATTCTTTATCATATAATAAGCTTATATTATCTACAAAAACATCTAAACTTAAATCATTATTCTTAAATATAGCGACATTACGACGTATTACTTTTTCACTATAATTCCTTAGAATTTCCTCTAAATCATTAGTAGTATAATCTAAATAATCAAGACCAAGTTCACTAAACAAATCCATTAAATCTTCTTTATCAAAAGATTTTTCTTCACGACGTTCTTGACGTTTTTCTTCTCTGCTTAATGGTTTAAATTCTTCTTTAGGAACTTCTTCTTTTACTGGTTCTTCTAAGTTTTCTTTAGGTTCTTCTACTACTTCTTCTTTCTTAGGCGATACTTCTATTTCATCTTGGCTTTTAGCCTCTTTCATCACATCTCCAATTGATTTTTTCTCAGTTTCTTTAAGTCTTGCATCATACTCAAATAAAGCATCTTCTGGGAACATTAATAATTTAGCCGCTTCTCTTGTCTCTTCAGCGCTAAACTCAAATTGTTCAAGTAAAGCCGTAATAGATTCTCTTGTAATATTAATATTACCATTTAAAGCTAAATCAAAATATTCATTTAACTTAGCTTGATTAGCCATCGCTGTATCTTTTCTTATACCTAACTCTTCAATCTTAGTTATAGCACCATTCATTTCTTCTTCAACTTTAACTAATTCTGCTTCACTATTAGTTATTTCATTGCTAACACTTTCAATCGTTTCTGGTAATTTAGAATCTAGTTTTTGTTTTAACGCTACAGGATCAAAATCTATTTCTAATCTATCAATAACTTTCTCAAAAGCCTTTTTATCAATACCACTTAAAACATCAGCAAGTTTTTTTCCTTGTTCATTAAGTTCTTTATTATCTTTCTTTAAACCAGCAATTTTATCTTGCAAAGCACTTTTTTGTTTAGTTGTTCTATCTCTTGTTTCTTCTGCTAAATTACGAGCACTATCCATTTCTTGTAAAATCACACTGTCATTACCACGTAGATTATATAATTTATCAAGAAGCTTAGTAACTTCTAAGGACGATGTTTTCATAAATCCTCCACTCCTTATTCTAATAATTATTATAACAAACGAAATCTTAATTGTAAATACAAATATTATTTTTTTAGAAATGAAAAAGCCTATCTTAAAATAAGCTTTTATCTTTTTGGAAAATCATTATCTTCTAAATCTTGTTTTTCTTGAAAACTTTTAAGTGCTCTTAATATTAAATTACCATCTATATCTTCAACAATTAAACCCTTTTCTTTTAACTCTATTTCCTTTACTAAGCATATATAAAAATCTCGCATAAATTCAAAAGGTGCAAATTCTCTTTTAGGAAAAGCCTTTTTAACATTTTCACTAAAATAATCATGAGACTGCATAATTACTTCAAAAATTTTTTCTGTACTATTTATACTCTCTGTTTTTAATTCATCTACCCAACCCTTTAATTTAACTAAACCATCATCAATATCTTCTAGCACCAACACTACTAAAGAATTTAAAAGTTCTTTTATGTCATCTTCTAAAACACTACTATCTATTAGACTTTTTAATTTTACATTTATTGCAAGTTCTAAATCTTTGCCTTCTTCTCCACTTTCTAATATTTCTATAAGCATATCATAAAAATCTTCTAAAAAGTCAGCTTTTAGTGCATTATAAGCTAGATTAACAAATATATCTATATCCATAATAATTCTTCTTTCAAACTGATATTATATAAATTTAGAGTTTAAATGTCAATTTCTAACTTTTAGAATATAATACATTGTAATATTTAAGGAGGAAATATTTTGAAAAAGAAAATTATGTTACTTGGAGGTTTAGTGATTTTACTAGTAGCCTTCATAGTTGTTTACTTAAATCTAAATAAGAAAGATATTAACGATGATTTAACCAAAGTAAGATTAGCCGAAGTTACTCATAGTGTCTTTTACGCTCCCTTATATGTAGCAATTGAAGAAGGTTATTTCGAAGATGAAGGTATTGATTTAGAAGTTATTTTAACTCCAGGAGCTGATAAAGTTGCTAGTGCTGTCTTATCAAATACTGTTGATATCGGTTTTGCTGGAACTGAAAGTGCTATTTATGTTTATACAGGTGGTGAAGAAAATTATTTAGTAACATTCGCTGGACTTACTAAAAGAGATGGACAGTTTATTATTGGTAGAGATTGTGATAATGATTTTAATTTAGAAGATCTATATGGAAAGGAAATTTTAGTTGGTCGTGAATCAGGAATGCCCGCTTTAAATTTCTTAAATGCTATGAAAAATAGTAATATTGATATAAATAAGATAAATATTAATTACGCTGTCGATTTTGCTAGCTTATCAGGTACTTTTATTGGTGGTTTAGGAGACTATGTTAATTTATTTGAACCTACTGCTACAAGTGTTGTTAGTCTTGGTAATTCTTGTATCGTAGAAAGTATTGGTAAACTTTCTGGTGAAGTTCCATATACAGCTTTTTATGCTCGTAAAAATTTTATAAGTGATAATAATGATTTAATTAAAAGATTTACTAAAGCTATAAATAAAGGTTTAGAATTCGTGAAAAATAATGATAGTAAAAAAATAGCTAATATTATCTTACCTCAATTTCCTGATAGTAGTCTAAATAATATCGAAACAATTATCGATAATTATAAAAAGTATGATTCATGGTTAGAAAATTCTTTTATAAATGAATCTAGTTTTAATAATTTACAAGATATTTTATTAAGTAATAATTTAATTGAAGATAAAGTTCCTTATAATAAGCTTATAAATAATTTCTATGAAAAATAAAATATTAGAAATTAAAAACTTACAAAAAGTTTATTATAAAGATAAAGAAGAAACAGAAGCGATAAATGATATTTCTTTTTATGTAACTAAAGGAGAATTTTTATCTATCGTGGGTCCTTCTGGTTGTGGAAAGTCTACCCTTTTAAATATTTTAACCGATATGGATACTTTAACAAAAGGAACCATTATAAAAGAAAACAATATTAAATTAGGCTATATGCTTCAAAGTGATTCACTGCTTCCCTGGAAAAATGTTTTAGATAATGCCCTACTTGGACTTACAATAACTAAAAATAAAACTAAAGAAAATATAGAATACGTTAATAATTTATTAAATACGTATGGACTTAAAAGTTTTAAAAATAGATATCCAAGAGAATTATCAGGAGGTATGAGACAAAGAGTTGCTTTAATTAGAACTCTAGCTCTTAAACCAGATATATTAATTCTTGATGAACCATTTAGTAGACTTGATTATCAATCTGCTTTAAAGGTTAGCGATGATGTTTACAAAATTATTAAAAGTGAAGGAAAAACAGCGATAATGGTTACCCATGATTTAGCGCAAGCTATAAGTATAAGTGACCGTGTAATAGTCCTAAGTAATAGACCTAGTATAATTAAAAATATATATGATATTAAAAGAGAAAAAGATTTATCACCTATAGAAAATAGAAAAGATAAAAATTTTGCTTATTATTATGACTTAATTTGGAGGGATATTGCCGATGAGTAAAGAACATCAAAAATATTTAAAAAAGCTCAGAACCGAAAAATTTATTGTTCTTTTCTTTCAAATATTCATTTTAATAGCTTTCATAATAAGTTGGGAATTACTATCTAAATATAAAATAATTAATCCCTTTATCTTCTCATCACCATCTAAAATAATTACTACTATTAAAGATTTATTTATATCGTATAACTTAATTAATCATATTTTAACTACTATTTATGAAATATTAATCGCTTTTATTTTAGGAATATCTTTAAGCTTTGTTATATCTATTATTCTTTATGAATTTAAAATATTAAATAAAATAGTTGATCCTTATCTTACAATGCTTAATAGTTTACCTAAAGTAGCTTTAGGACCACTTATAATAATTATTGTTGGAGCAAATACTAAAGCAATTATTGTCATGGCTTTACTTATTAATTTAATTGTAGGCATAATAACTATCTATAATGGTTTTAATAATATCGAACCAGATTTAATTAAATTATTTAAAACATTTAAAGCTAGCAGATTGAATACATTATTTAGATTAATAATACCAGCTTCTTACAAAACCATTATATCTAGTTTAAAGCTTAATATTTCAATGACATTAATTGGCGTTATTATGGGAGAATTTTTAGTTAGTAAAGCAGGAATAGGTTATTTAATTATTTATGGAACTCAAGTGTTTAATCTAAATATAGTTATGAGTGGTATCATTATCTTAATTATTATTTCATTTATCTTATATAAAATTATTACTTTATTAGAAAAAAAGCTTCTTAATTGTTAGAAGCTTTTTATATTGCTATTAGTTCTTTATTATCAATTCTTTTAAGAAATTCATCAACATCTAATTTTAAATTTTTAAAATATAACTTATAATATTCGCCAATTATATTTGGATAAAACCAACTTAAAATGTTAGTCCATCTACTAATATCTTCCTCTGATACATTTTTTAATAAATTAAATGTTTCCTTATAATATTTTAAATAATCTTTACCAAATTTTTTAATATTTAAATCTAAATTATGCTTCCAACTATTAAATCTGTAACTGTCTTTTTTAGTAGCTAATTTTAAAAGGTTTTTACGCGCAAATTCTTGAATATCAATACCGTTTTTATTATAGTCATATGCTAAAGGATAAATATAGTAAATAGATAATCCAAAAGCAGCAGTTGTATCTAATCTATACAGTTCATCCTTATACTTTACTATTTCAATACCATCTGACTCATCAAATAAACTTTCTAAACAATGCATTTTAAAATAATCTTGCAAATTTTTTATATAAGTTTGATGTTTTTTTACATAATCAAAATTTATATGCTCACATTCACTTAGATATTTTATGCCGCAAACAAAATCACTCTTAAACAATTCCTCATTATCATCAACAACAAATAATTTCACTGGGGCTATTTTTATTCCCATACTATTTCCTACTTTGCTATACATATACTCATTACAAGCACAATCATAATATTCATGTTTTATAATATATTGATCATCACTATTGGTTTTATTTGTAGCTAAAAGTAAACTTCCACTATCACCAGAATTGACAAACTCTTCAAAAAGAAAATCACTAGTATACAATATATCTTCAGAAATCGGCTGTTTTCTGTTTTTGTTTTCTATTTTCTTTAAAATTCTAAAATTTTCACGTTCATAAACTTTTATCTTTGTTTCCATTTCTTCTGAATTCATATTAACCTACCTCTTTTATATTTATCCACAATAATAAATATCATGATTAAAACCAAACTGATAACCACAAAAAGATAGAAACTTATACCTCGTGAAATTATCATGGCACTACTTAAAATACTTATTGGAAAAAAAATCTTAAACATTACCATAAAAACCCCTTCACTTGCTCCCATTGCTCCCGGAAGTGGAAGTGACGCTACAGAAATATATAAAACCGCTTCTATAATTATAAATGTAATTACATTATATTGTGATAACCCAAATGAACGATAGATAAAAAACGGAATACTATGATACACACTCATTTGAACTGTAGTTGTCAAAATAGTTTTTAATAAAAGCATCTTATTTTTACTCAAATATCTAGCACAATCATGATATTCTTTTAGTTGAATAAAAGCTTTATCATATATATAATCTGCTTTTTTATAATGAAGTCTCTTTAATGTTTTATAAAAAAAAGTAATTAAGCGTTGTCCTACTCTCTTAGAAAAAATCATCACTATTAAAAAGGCTTGAACTATAATATTAACTGAAAATCCAAAAATAAGTAAATATTTGATATTACCTATACTATTTAATAAATCATTATAATGAAAAATAAGTCCTAATAAAGCTAAAATTAAAGTTATAAATTGAAAACTTAACAATTCTATAAGAAGAGCTAATGTACAGTGTGACATTTGTAGTTTATCTTTACTCATAAAATATAACTGCATTGGTTGCCCTCCAGTTGATGATGGCGTTATAGAACTAAAGAAAAAACTTATTATACTATATTTAAATGTCTGTATTAAAGAAACTTTTTCTTTGAAAGCTTTTAATAATCGATATTTATTTAAACCTTCTGTAAAAAGATAAATAAACATACACATAATAGCTATAAAAATATATTTTTTATCAGTTCTTTTAATATTAATTATAATTTCATCTAAATCATTATTGCTAAATACTATATAAAAAGTTAGAACTGCAATTAAGATAAAAACTATAATGTTTACTAATCTTTTTAATGTAAGTTGCCTTTTTATTTCATTTATCATTAATACTACTTCTTTCAAAATTTTTTATACTTTTTATTATACCATAAAATAAAACAAACACTAATACTGTTTGCTTTAATCATATTCTTTTAAGCTTTCATTTAACATCTCTTGCTTATTATTCTTATAATTAATATAATGTGGTTTATTTCTATTTTCTTCATAATAATGTTTAATACCATATTCTTTTATTTCTTGATTTCCTTTTAACCATTTATCTATTATCTTTTTTTTATAAATACTTTCATTAACTTTATCACAAGGAAAATATAAACAATAAGCACAAAAATCGATATGATGCTT
>JAMPHW010000003.1:97098-144592 GCA_023663235.1 Ruminococcus sp.
CTATATCCATTAAACCGCCCATTATTAAAGTTAAAAAGGCTGGATGATGATTACTAAATGTTATAGTTCGATAATAAAAGTCTAATTGCCACAAACCGTCATAAGCCATAGTTCCAGGATAATAAAAGATTAAATAAATAATACTTACGCTTAATGTCATTATAAAGGTTATTAAAAAAGGATGCTTATCTAAAATAGTTTTGGTTTTCTTTAAAGTTATTTTATTATTTATTAGATAGTATAAATAATTTAGCAAATAGTAAAAAACGAAAGTAAATACACTTAAAATTACTAATAATGAGGATATTCTAGATAACTTAAAAAAATAAGTTATAGAATCCCCTTTTTGATAACTAATGCCAATTATGATAAAGATACTAAATAATAAAGCATTTAAAAACGTTTTTAAGTTAAATTTAGAACTATATTTATCTAACTTATCCATTAATAATACTAAACTTATTGTTAAAAAGCTTAAGGCAAATATAGAAGTACCTAAATCAAAGTAATCTTTTAAAATTGTCATAAAACAAACACAAATTAATAAATATATAACCTTTTTCATAACTAAAGTATATATTTTAGCTTTTAAAGTTTCAAGTCCCATTTTATAGATATTTACAACTTTTTACAGCAATTTATTATTTTTAACAAATTCTCTAAATATTTTGGTTAAAGCTCTTTTTTCAATTCTAGAAACATAACTACGTGATATATGAAGTTTTTTGGCTATTTCTTTTTGAGTCTCTTCTAATTCACCAAACAAGCCATATCTTTTAATTAATATTTCTTTTTCTCGTTCATTTAAAACATTAAAATAATTTTTTAAAAGATTAATATTTTCTTTTAAATGAAGAGCTTCAGCGATATCCATACTATCATCTTTAATAACTTCTAATAAACTAACTTCATTTCCATCTTTATCATAGCCAATCGCATCATTTAAGCTTATTGTATTATTATTTTTTTTATTACTTCTAAAATACATTAAAATTTCGTTTTCTATACAGCGAGCTGCATAGGTTGTTATTTTAGTAGATTTGCTGCTTTTATAAGAATCAATACCTTTAATTAGTCCGATTGTTCCGATGCTTATTAAATCATCAGTATCATAGTTATTATTATCGAATTTTTTTACTAGATGAGCGACTAATCTTAAATTATGTTCAATTAATTTATTACGAGCATCTTTTTTACCATTAAGCATATCTTCAATTGTTTTCTCTTCTTCTTCCTTAGATAAGGGCTCAGGAAAAACTTGATTAGAATAGCTGCCAGTAAAAAAAAGCATATCTTTAATAATATTAAGTAAATTTATAAACATAAAAACACTTCCTAGTAAATTATATTAGAAAGTGTTTATTATATTATTAAAAACCACAATGTAATTCGACTTTTATATCATATGACGTTTTACTATAATTATCTTTAGGCGTAATTATAACTCTAGTTCTTTTGGCATCGCAAGCTTCTTTAGTATCTGAATTAACAAAGTTTGTAATCTCTTTCCCTTTATCTTTATTATAACTTTTAATATTTTCTAAACTTATTTTAATACCTGATTTTTCAGTTGATTTTAGAAAATTAATTCTTTCGTCAGTATTATCACTTAACAAAGGATAATATTCATTTTCATAAAAATCTTTACCTAGTTTTTCTAGCTCTTTTTCTAGTTCCCTTTTATTACTTCCCCCACTATTTAAAGAAACAACTAATATTAATAGAGCAAACATTAAAATAATTAAAATACCATCTATTAGTAAAATTATTTTTCGATGTTCTTTTATAAATTCTCTCATTTTATATACTCCTTAAGATTTAGTTAAATCTTGATATATTTTTATAGCTTTATCCGTAACACTTTTAGCTCCATAATTATCGGCGACTTCTCTTAATGTTTTTATATCATATTTATCTATGTTATGATAAACCTCTAGTATAGCTCCCGCAAGGTCTTCGGTAGCCCCTATATCTACTAGTTTACCACAATTATCATTAATATATTCTTCAGGGCCAAAACATTTTGTTGAAACAACAGGCATGCCACTAGCTAAAGCTTCTACTCCAGGAATTGCAAAAGTTTCATTATCACTTGCTAAAACAAGTAGTGTATGATTTTGAAAAATATCAGCGATTTCAGCTTTAGTTTTTCTTCCAACGAAATCAACATATTTATCCATATCTAATTCATGACATTTATTTTTATAATAATCCTCTAAAAAGCCATCACCTATAACAGTTAATCTTGCATCTAAATCTGGTTCTAACTCTTTAATTTTCTTTAAGGCTGCAATAACATCATCAATTCTTTTACCTTGCCTTAAAGCTGATGCGGTAACAATACGCAAACCTTCTGGGGTTTTATGTTCTTTTTTAAATATTTCAGTATCAACTAAATTAGGAAGGACGCTACATTTTACTTTATGTTTAGCGATTTCCTTTGCCATAAAGCCACTTACAGTTGTAAAATAAGCATTTTCTAAGACAAAATCGCCATATTTCTTACTTGGCTCTTCAAAAAATCTTTTATAGTATGTAGCATGTTCAGTAACAACAACTGGAATATTATATTTTTTACCAATTAAACAAGCAGCATAGCCTGAGGGAATTGTTACTTGGGCATGAATAACGTCTGGTTTAGGATTATCTTTCAAATATTCTTTAAAAGCTCGTTCAAGGGTTTTACTATACCTTTTCATTTGCATATCAAAGCTAATTTTATGAATGTCTAACATTCTAGTCATATAAACATTATAATTATGTTCTTTAATAACCTCTTTCTTTTTCATAAATAAATATTTAGGAATATTTTTTAAACCATGTCTATCAATATAAAGCATATTAACATTAATATTTTCTCTAGCTCCTAAAGCTTCACAAAATTCTTTATGATAAACACCTATTAACTTATCAGTTCCATTAGGATACCAACAAGGAATTACTAGAATATTCATCCTATCACCTCTATATTATCATTTTATCAAAAGTTGGGGAAATAGTCTATAAGAAAGTTAAAGAAATAAAGCTAATATTATTTAAGTTTTATATTTTTATTTAAGTTCAAAGGTTATAGAACTTTTTGCTTGATTAAATTTAATAGTTGTTAAAGCACCATTAATTATAGTCATTCTAGGTGACACATGCCCTATATCAGCATTTATAATTATAGGTATATTAAGGTCATTTAAGACTTCAGAAATTGCCTCTTTAAAACTAATATCATAATAACTACTATTAGTAGCACTTCTTCCGAATATTATACCTGTTGAATATTTAAACCAGCCTTTTTCTTTAAAACGCCATAATGTTCTAATTAAAGCTTCACTGGTGAGTTCACAGTTATCGAAATACCAAACTATACCATCATTTTTATATCTATCAGTAAAATCTAAAGTTTTATCATATTTTGTTCCAAAAAGTTCTGATAAAATATCAATACAACCACCAATTATGCGACCTTTTATTAATACTTCTTTTGCATTATTTAAAGTTTCCCATTTAACTGTTGCATCTAAATTAAAGGGTTCATCGCCTTTTATATATTTGGTATAACCACTTTCACATTTAGAAAAGCTTTCTTGAGCTATAATATTTCCTTTTAATATTTCTAAATTATTTTCTAATGATTTATGCCACGGATTCATACCAAATTGAGCAAAATTGTCACCATAAATAGTAGCAATATCAAAATTAGTAGTTATAGTAAATAATAAACCAGTGGGATCAGAATAACCTTGTAACCATTTTGGATTATTTTTAAGAATATTCCAATCTATATAACTTAACATTTGTAAAAGAAAATCACCACCGGCAGCACACCAAATCATTTTTACTTCACAATCTAAATAAAGGGATATTAATTCTTTTGCTTGAATATTACTGGGACTACTTTTACCTTTAATACTTGTTCTTACATTTGTAGTTTCTTTTATTTTAAAACCTAATTTTTGAAAATTAACTATAGCAAAATCTAATCTTTTTAATTTTGCCTTATCAGTTATACCGTCTGATGGAGCAGTAACGCCAATTGTATCATGTTCTTTAATAAAATCTGGATATATCATTCTTTTATTTCCTTTCTATTTTCTATATATTTTCCATTTAAATTATTAGAGCTAGTAATTATATTTCTTCCAAGTTCTTTTTCTAAATTATCACGCGTATTTTTAGCAATATTACCTCCACGTTTAGCAATATCTTTATTTTCTTTTAAACCATAAGGATGATATTCTTTAGCTAATTCTCTAGTGGCAGTTTCTCCAATATCAGTAAGTAAGATTTCTAAATCTGTCATATTATCTCTTAACGACTCTTTTCTAATTCCTTTAAAATTTTTATATTCACTTGCTTTCATACCAGACCATTCTTTATATATTTCATTGGTAAGAATTCCAAATTCATAATCTTTTTCGACTCCATTTTTCTTCCAAATATCTGTTAATTTGTTACGATTAATAATAGCTTTAATTCTGGCTTCAATCCATTTATCATCATAACCTTTATTATAGTAGTAATTTATAGCTCTTTTAATAGCAATTTCAGGGTCAAATACTTCATCAATACGTTCACTTCCTAAAGATGCTAGCCAAAGTTTAAACGGCTCAGCATTATGGCTTGGAACAGATTCTATAAGCCTTAAAATGCCCTTTGTATCCAAAACATCAGTACTGTAAAACTTGTTATCGGAAGCTTTTAATTTTAGTTGTCCGATATTTTCGGACAACTGACTTCCTTCCTTATTTAACTTAATTTTTAAATCATTCCAATACTTTCTCGGTCTTTCACTATCAGTTAATACCTTAATAACATCTATCACACTAAAATAATAGTCCCCTTTTTCACTATCCCATACACTTCTTATTTCATTTCCTTGAAATAAATTGGATATTGTTTCTAACTTATTTTCGTTCATTTTCTTTTCCTTTCGTTTGATATTTTTAAAGTTTATTCCAATCTCTAATATCAATATACCAAACTAAAGTTCTAGTGTCAAGAAAAATTTTTAAAAGAAAAATAATAGGCTTTTTAGCCTATCATTTATCTATTTAATCAATATTTATAAGTTCATATTCTCTAGTACCAAAACCTAAATTACTCGCAGCTTCAATAGTATGAACACCATGCAAAGACTCGATTCTTTCAATTAAAGTGTCCTTGCCTGGATCTTCACTGTTATAAACTAAATCTAAGCAAGCTTGATCGATAGCAATAGGATCTAAACTTGCAAGTATGCCAATATCTTTCATACATGGAGCACTAGCATTACCATCACAATCACAGTCTTTAGAAATATTTTTCATTACATTAATATAAACAATATTACCTTTAAAATAATCTATTATGCTTGCCGCACTATCAGCCATAGCTTCTAAAAATTTATCTTGTTCTGGGATATTATTCCATAATTCATGTTGATCCTTAGTTGCTCCAGCAGTATGAATGTAAGATTTACCTGCAGATGATGCACAACCAATAGAAAGTTGTTTTAAGGCGCCACCATATCCTCCCATAGCGTGGCCTTTAAAATGTGATAAAACAAGCATACTATCATAACTTGCCATATTTTTACCAACATAATTTTCTTTTATAACCTTACCATTTGGAATATCAAGTACTAAATCAGGTCCTTCAGCATCTAATAAATCAAAAGGAAAATACTTATCCCATTCATGTTCTTTAATTAACTCTTCATGTTTTTCGGTAGTATTTCTAGCTCCTTCATAGGCGGTGTTACATTCAACAACAGTACCATTTACTTTATCAACTAATGGTTTTACAAATTCTGGACGTAAATAATTTTGATTTCCTTTTTCACCTGAATGAAGTTTAACAGCTACTTTTCCTGTTAATTCTTTTCCTAACTTTTCATAAATATTAACTAGATTTTCACTAGTAATATTACTTGTAAAATAAACTTTTGCTTTTTCCATAATCTTATCCTTTCTTATATTTCTATTATACACTATAAATGGTATTAGAAGTCAAGAAAAAATCATCTACTTGAGATGATTTTAAGCTTTACTAACTTGATAAACTTCAACTTCTACTGGAGTTTCTTGACCAAACAAGTCAATTAAGACATTTAAACGACTATTTTCTAAATCAATATTATCAACTTTACCAAACATACCTTTAAATGGACCATCAACGATATTTACTTTATCGCCAACAGCAAGTTCAGCTTCAATATTAACACGACTCATACCCATGTTAGATAATATTTTATCAATTTCTTGAGGTAATAATGGTGTAGGTTTAGCTCCTTTACCAGAAGAACCAATAAAACCTGTAACACCTGGAGTATTACGAACAATGTACCAAGCTTCATCGCTCATAACCATTTCGACTATAACATATCCTGGAAACATTTTTTTCTTTTTTTCTTTTTTTACACCATCTTTTACTTCAACTTCAGTAGTTTCTGGAATAATAATACGATAGATATAATCTTGTAATCCCATAGATTCAACTTTAGCTTCTAGTTTTTCTTTAACTTTAGCTTCATGTCCACTATAAGTATTAACAACATACCATTCTTTTTCCATTAATTAAAAGCCCCCTTGATATAAGAAATAATTAAACTCATTAATAAAAAGAATAAAACTAAAACAATTATAAAAATAATAGTTGAGAAAGTATATTTAAAAACTTCTTTTTTGCTAGGCCATTTTACTTTAGATAATTCGTTTTTAACCCCTACAAAATAGTTTTCTTGTTTAACTTTTTTTTCTTCCTTTTTGGATTTTTTTGCTGCTTTTGTCTCTTTAACTTTTTTAGCTTCTTTAGCCTCTTTTTTTGCCATTTTAACTTCTCCTTTTTATGTATTAAAAAAAGCACTTTCGTGTTCATTTATAATCTACCACAAAAATCAGAAAAAAGCAACCTATTTAATTAATTTTCTTTCACATCTACTTAAAACTAAATTGCTTTTATTATAAGCACCATCTAAATCTTGTAAAGCATATTTATGAGTTAATAAAACATCATCTAAGTGAATGTGAGAAAGACTTGGACTAGAAATTATTTGATAATTATCACCATCCATAATCGTTCCTTGTCTAAAAGTCTCAGCTTGTCTTTCATTTTTAAATAATAAACATTTTTCAGTGGAATCTAAATCTTTATAAATAGATATTAAATGAGGCGATGTTATATAGAGTGAAGTATCAGGTATTTCAAAACCATAAGTTTTTAATAAATAAAGCAGAAATGGTTTCCGTTGTTTTTTATTAGTATTACAAGAATAGAAATCATTATCTATACAAATATTTAACCAATAAGACATTAAAAGAGATGCAAACCCCAGTCCACGATATGCATCTTTTACATACATACCTATATAACGACAATCTTTAGTATTAAAGTCTAAATAAAAATAAATATAACCAACACAATGCATATCTTTATCATATATTTTAATAAAATATTGATCTAAATTTTGGCATTTAAAAAAAGATTTTTCTAAACAAATTCTATAAACATTATTTTGATAAACAATCATATCAATTAGTAAATGTTTATCATAAGGTAAATCGCAAGTAAGCTTAAGCATAGTAAAAACCCCTTTTCTTTAAGCTTTTATATTATATTTTATTATTTGTTATTTGTCAAATAGAAATCCAAGGAATCCGCCAATTATAAATATAATTAAAGATGTAATATTAAAGCCTTCTAATAGTTTTAAAAATAATATAATTAAAGAAGATAACATTAAAGCTAAAATAACACTATAGGTTTCTTCTTTTTTATTTTTAAATAAATAATTCATTATAAAACTTATAACAATAACACCAATAATAAGACCTAGAAAATAGATAATAAACATTAAATTAAAAGGATTAGCAAGAACATTTAAGACTAATTCATAACTACCTAATATCATAAATATAGCTGTTCCACTTATACCAGGAATAATAGAGGTAAAAGCATCTATAACACCTAGTAAGGATATATATAAATAGTGAATAAAAGAGTCATTAAAATAAAAGGTATTAGAATTATTCTTAGTAAGTAATAAAAACATAATAATTATCGTTATAAAAAATAAGAAAACGTTCTTTTTAGTTATTTTTACTTTTTTTACAAATGGTAATAAAGTTCCCATAATTAAACCTAGAAATAAATACATAGTTTCATAATAATAATTAGAAAGTAAAAATAATATTAATTTACTAAAAAATATAATTGCTAAAAAGACCCCAATACCAAAATTTATTAAAAGTTTACTATTTTTTTTAACATTACTAAAAAAGTTAGTTATAGCATCAATAATATTTTCATATATTCCTAAAGTTATAGCAAGCATAGAGCCTGATATACCTGGAATTATTTTTCCTAAACCAACAACAAAACCTTTTATAATAAGTAAAAAGTCCATATAATCACCATTTAATTATATGAACTTTAAGTATTTATTATTAAACTACGACTTTTAGTGGATTAGACTGGGTTCCATCACCTGTAAACTCTACATCTGCGCGAAGATTAATTACAGGACGGATATGACGAACAGTTTGTAAATTCCAATTTACAGCCCCATCACCAAGACAACCAGAAGCATCAATACGAAACATACGTGCTTTATTTTCAATACTTTCAAAGTTAAAGGGAGATATCGTCCAATAATTTTGATTTGTACTTAAATAATTGCTTGTTGAACTTTCTATATACGCCAATCCAGCATAACTAGCTTCATCGGCAGTTATCATTCCTACTGGCGTTGATAATTTTTTATTTCCTTTATTTGAAGTACTGTATGTATATAAATCATTATTGTTTCCACATTTAAGTGTTGGTGTCACTGCCGTTGATGTTGGTGTTGGACTAATTCCATTTGGTCTTAATCTTACATAAGCGCCATACCCAGTATGAGTCGTTCCTGCCCCACCAGAACCATTACCTGTATTTATACCATTAACCACTATTGGGTTGGATGTTGTAGTTGGAGTTCTATCTCCACAGAAGCCGGCATTTAAATCTATTTTTTTAATATTTGGCGTACCAACCTTAAGATTAGAATTTATAAACCAATTATCTAATGCTTTTTTTACAGTACTATCATTAATATTGTCGTGCGTCGCTTTATATGTACTAGAATTAGGCGTTCCATACATAAAGCCAACATAAGCGTTATCATCAGCTTTTTCATTAAAATCATTTATTTTTATTTGAGTTTCTTCACCTGTTATTTGTGGTTCTAACCTATTTCCATTTTCATCTTGTGTTCTTCCTTGATAAATTATTCTTATGCTTCCATCACCATTAATTCTAATTATTCTCCAATAATAGCCACCGAATTCTACCCAGTTATCTAAAGGGTTTCCTGCAAAATAATAACTTATTCCATCATCATCTTCAGCTTCAAATATCATGCCATATGTTGTTTCGCCATATGGGACATTAAAATCTTTATTTTCTATTGTTCTTTTTGATTTATATTTATAGTGTGTATTTAATAGTTCAGTCATTGTTCTAGAGTTTTCAGTATTTTTGTCTAAATATAATATACATTTAGATGACTTGCTTACACTAGTAAATACGTGTTCACCTAAAATATTTGTATACAATTTAGCATTACTATCCTTATTATTCTTATTTGTTCCTTTATAACAATAGCTTTGACTTTCATTTATTTTATAACCACTAGGTATTAAAGTATTGCTATCTTGTTCAACATTATCAAGATATAAAGCTACAATATTTATATCATAAGGACTAGCAATAACTTTGCCTTCTGTTAAAGGAATAGATGCTGTCATTCTATAATTTGCTTTTGATGTTATAAATGTTATTGTAACCGTAAGTAATACTACCATTATTAAGCCACACAAAAAATACTTTTTGAAGCTCTTATTTCTTAATTTTTCTATTTTCATTTGTTTATTTCTCCTACAAAATAAGCAAACCATGGTTATTTTAGAAATTTCTAGCTTATAAACTAATTATAATATTCACTATAATAAAAGTCAAGAAAAATTCTCTTATTAGGACTAAAAAATTCATTCATAGTTAAATTAATGAGAAAATAAAAGTGGTGAAATAAATGGACTATGGAGAAATTTTAAAAAAAATTAGAACAGAAAGAAATCTTACCCAAAGTGTTGTAGCAGAATATTTAAATATATCGCAAGTTACTTATTCTCATTACGAAATACAAGAAAAAATTATCCCATTAGAAAGATTGAATGAATTGACTAATTTTTTTAATGTTTCAATAGATTATATTTTTTCTTTTACTAATGTTTTAAATTACAAAAACAACTTAAAAGATATAGACAAAGCTTTGTCTGGCAAAAGAATAAAAGAACTTAGACAAGAAAATAAAATGACTCAAAAAAAATTAGCTGAAATTCTAAATACTGCACATCAAGTAATATCAAGATATGAAAAAGGTATTTATGTTATTGCTACCCCTTTTCTTTATGATATCTGCAAAAAATATCATATTTCTGCTGATTATCTTTTAGGTAAAATTGATAATCCTAAATATCTAAAATAATATTGTTTAAATATATAAAATGTGTTAGAATCAATTTAGTAGAGCATTAGGAACATAATGTCTACTTGTTTGTTTCGACATTAACGTCTATCTTATCTGCATAAATAATAATAGTCGTTGATGTCTTTTTATTATGTCTGCTTTCTTTAGAAAGCAAACTTTTTATGAAGTCTAGAATTACTTCTGACCACACTCTAATCACCTCACTATTCTACAACCAAACCCCAAAAAGAGAATCGAAAATAAAATAGTTATGAAAATTAAAGCAGACATCAAGTCCTAATGCTCAATTTCAATGTATCATATAAATTAAATTATGTCAAAATGCAGATTTTGATAAATCTGCATTTTAGAGTGTAAATTTTGTGTTAAATTTTGAGCTAAAATAAGTACTTTTTGTCATTTTTGACGCATCTTTTACATAATTAATGTACAAATTTTATAAAATCTGTAATTTTAAAATTTTTTTCAAAATAAAAACACTGTAATAGTTTCATATTCTAGATATTAAACATCAGTGTTATTTATTTAAAGTTTTACTTAAGGATTAATCTTGTATCCTAATTCTTTTTATATTTAACCTTAATCAAATATTTTAGTTTTAAAAGGATATTGGACGCACACCAATCGTAGTGTTGTTCACGTTGGTGTTGTTGAGGTAGCCAGACGAATCCACACGGAACACGGCAGCGCCGTTATTATACCAGAACGAAAAACCACTCAATTCGCTAGATTAACCCTATTTAATTTATATATCTAATCTTAAAACAATATCACTTTCAGGATAAGTTATGCAAGGATGAATATAATCGTTTTCAGCTTCAGCTTTCTTTAGATTATTGCCAATCATTTTTATTTTGCCTTCAAGAAGGATACTTCTACAATAGCCACATACACCTACCCTACATAAAGACGGAGCATTAATACCAGCTTTTTCCATCGCTACTAAAAGGGTTTCATCGCTAGAACATTTAGCAAGAATAAAATCATTTTTTAAAATAACTTTAAGATCATATGTTACTACTTCTTGAGGATTATATTCCATAAAGAAATTTTCGAAATGAACAGATTTCTTAGGTATATTGAATTCACTTAGAATCTCATTCATACTTTTATATAAAGCTTTAGGTCCACACATTAAAATGGTATTAAATTCCTTTATATATGGCTCTAACATTTCTTTAGAAATATGTCCGTTTAAGTAGTCTTTCTTTTCATCTCTAGTTAATGTAACAACAAATTTAACTTTTTTACTTCTTTTATTTATTTCTTCAATTCTTTTTCTAAATATTATATCTTCATAGGTTCTAACACTATAAAAGACAGTTAAATTACAATCTTCATAACCATCAATTATAGCTTCCGCTAAAGACATAAACGGTGTAATCCCGCTTCCTCCAGCGATAGCAATGACATTCTTTTCATCTCGTACTTTATTAAAGCCAAAGTTTCCTGTAGGATAAGATACGATAAGTTCAGAACCGATATGTAAATTATCTAATAAGTAATTACTTACTTTACCATTTTCTAATCTTTTAACAGTTATTTTATAAATGTTTTTATTTACAAGAGCTGGAGATGATGAAATGGTATAAGCACGAGTTGTATATTCGCTACCTATTTTAACTTTAACACTTAAATACATTCCTGGGGTAAAGGTTTTAAGTTCATTTGTTCCTTTAGATGTATTTGGAGCTAAAAGAAAACTTTTGGTATCTGGTGTTTCTTCGATAATTTCTTTTACAATAACTTTTTGTTCATTAGTATAAGTAGAAGTGACATTATCAACTATTGTACTTGATAAAGGTTTTGCGGGATATTCATTTATTATTCCTTTTCTTTCCTTTTTAATACTATCTATTTTATTTACTTTATTCTCCATCTATTTCACTTCTTTCTAATAATTTATTAGTTATATAATAACCACTATAGAAGGCATTATCAACGCCACCACCGAAAATAGAACTACCACCAACAAAGCTTATATTAGGAAGGCATTCTTCTTCATAGTTAAGTAATCTATTAATACTATTATCATAGCCAAGTCTTCTATATCCTAACATATTTCCATTTTCATTATTAGTGAATCTACTAATTGTATATGGAGTAGCAACTTCTATCTCTTCAATATATTCTTTAATATCTAAATCAAAAGCTTCTTCAAATTGTTTTATTAAACCATCGGCGATATCCATTTTAGTTCGATAATAATTATCTTTCGAAACTTTAGCGAACGGATCACCAAAATAACTGGTTTTTAAAATTAAAATAGTTGTATTTCTTGGACTTATTTCTTCATTTACAACATTGGGTACAATAGCTTCCCAAGTATTATGGTTAAAGTTTACCATTTTTTTAACATTTTCTTTACTATCTAGGGTGTTAAACTGATAATACTTATAATAATTTAAATTAAGTTCTTCATGTGAAGCATTTAAACCTAAATAAACGACAACACCATTAGTAGATAAAGTTCGGGCATTTTCTCTTCTTAAAGCTTCTTTATCAGGATTTTTTATTAAATTCTTTAAAGCATATCTTGAAGATGGATTGCAAATTATATGTTTTGCTTTATATTCTTTACCATCTTTAGTTAAAACGCTTATATAATCTTTTTCTTCCTTTATTTCTATAACATAAGAATTATAGTAAATCTTGCCGCCTTTGTTTTGAAACTTTTTAACCATTTTAATAGTTAAATCTAGACTTCCGGATGGAAGATAAGTTACTTTTTTAAAGATTATCTTATACATGAATTCTGCAAAATCAATAAAACTTAATTTATTTAAAGGACTACCAAGTTCAATCCATAAATAACTTAATCTATTAATTGTTTCTTTAGGCATTTTAAGAGCTGTAAGAGCATCACTAGCATTTTTATCAACAAATTTATAAAAGTTAGGATAATCGTTTTCTAAATCAGTATTGCCTTTTTCTATTTCTCCTAAAGCATCATGAACTTCTTTAGTAATTCTAATAAATTCTTTAATTGATTCTAAAGAGCCATTGTGAAGTTCTTCTAACAAAGCGGCCATTTCTTCAAAGTCACCTTTAATATCGAAGTCCTCTTTTTCATCTAAGGCTTTTATTCTTGTATTAAAAGGAATAACTTGAGGTTCGATATTTAAACCAAATTTCTTAAATAGTCTTTGGATAACGCCAACATGATTTTCATCACCGTAATTATATAAATCGTATAAAGAAACATCAAATTCAAATCGTCCCCTTTTAAAGGTTGTAACAAGTCCTCCAGGTAAACTATTTTTTTCTAATAATAACACTTTTCTATTGTTAACCGCAAGATTTAAGCCAGCGCTTAAGCCTCCAATACCAGCGCCAATTACGATATAATCATAAATCATCTAATTTACTCCTTTCTTCTTAAATACATAATCAGTAATAAGTTTCATATCAACACCGTTTTCTCTTATGTATGAATAATGCTTTTTTAAAACTTCTTTACAATAAATTTCTAGTTTTATTGTATTTTCGTTATGAATATTTAAATGTTTTAAAGCTAATAAAACCAAGTTGAATCTATCTATTTTATTTAATACACGCATATCAAATGAGGTTGTTATTGCGCCCTCTTCATTATAGCCTCTTACATGAAGATTATTATTATGTCTTTTATAAGTAAGTTCATGAATTAAGTTAGCATAACCATGAAAAGCAAAAATAATTGGTTTATCAGTTGTAAATAATTCATCATATTCTTTATCTGTTAGGCCATGAGGGTGGTCTTCATTACTGACTAATTTCATTAAATCTATAACATTTACTACTCTTATTTTTAAATCAGGTAAATACTTCTTTAGAATTTCTGATGCAGCAATAATCTCTAAATTAGGAGTATCACCAGCACTTGCTAAGACAATATCAACACCATTTTCATCACTGCAAGCAAAATCTAGACGACCTATACCATTAGTACAATGTTTAATTGCTGCTTCTTTATCTAGCCATTGTAATGATGGATGTTTACTAGCTACAATAACATTTATATAATTTTTAGTTTTAACGATGTGGTCATAACATGATATTAAGGTATTTGCATCTATAGGTAAATAAATTCTTACAATATCGGCTTTTTTTGTAACAATATGATTTAAAAAGCCAGGATCTTGGTGAGTATAACCATTATGATCTTGTTGCCAAACATGGGATGTAAGTAAAATATTTAGACTAGCAATTGGAGCTCTCCAAGGAATTTCTTTACTTATCTTTAACCATTTAGCGTGTTGGCTTACCATAGAGTCAATTATTCTACTAAAAGACTCATACGTATGAATTAATCCATGTCTACCTGTTAATAAATAACCTTCTAATAAACCTTCACAGACATGTTCAGATAAAACAGAATCAACGATGGCTCCATTAGTATTTAAATATTCGTCACCTTTAATAGTTTCGGCATTCCATTTACGGTTTGTTACTTCAAAAACATGGTTTAAGCGGTTTGATAAAGCTTCATCAGGTCCAAATATTTTATAATAACCTTTATTTTGAACGACTATATCTCTTATAAAATATGACAAACTCATCATGTCACTAGCTTTATATAAACCAGGAACATTAATATCTAGCATATATTTTGTAAAATCAGGGACTTTTAAATCTCGCATAATAGTGCCACCATTAGCATGGACATTATTACCCATTCTTCTTAGTCTTTTAGGTATTAATTCTTGTAATCCTCTTTTTAAAGTACCATTTACATCAAATAATTCTTTAGGGCGATAACTTTTAAGCCAGTTTTCAAGAATTTCTAAATTATCTATATGTTCTTTATCTACTTGGATTGGAACTTGATGAGCTCTAAATGTTCCTTCAACAATTTTTTCTTCAACGATTTTAGGGCCAGTCCATCCTTTAGGTGTTTTTAAAATAATCATTGGCCATATAGGTCTTGATGTATCTTTATTTTTCTTGGCATTAGTTTTGATATCTTTAATTTTTCTTACAACAATTTCTAAAGCTTCGGCCATATCTTCATGAATTGAAGTTGTGGTTTTATATTCAACAATTATTGGATCATATCCTAAACCTTTAAAATACATAATCAACTCTTCTTCAGAAATTCGTGCAAGTATGGATGGATTAGCTATTTTATAACCATTTAAATGCAATATTGGTAAAACAACACCGTCAGTTAGAGGATTTATAAATTTATTTATTTGCCAACTAGCAGCTAGCGGTCCTGTTTCGGCTTCACCATCGCCAATTATACAAGCTACCCAAAGGCTTGGGTTATCTAAAACGGCTCCATAAGCATGAGCAAGACTATATCCAAGCTCTCCGCCCTCATTTATACTTCCAGGAATTTCTGGTGCTACATGACTAGAAGTGCCGCCAGGAAAACTAAATCTTTTAAATAAATTTTTTAATCCTTCTTCATCATAAGTAATATCAGGATAAAATTCACTATAAGTTCCTTCTAAGTAAACATTAGAATAGGCCGCTCCACCGCCATGACCTGGACCTGCAACAAACATCATATTTAAATCATACTTCTTAATAATACGATTTAAATGAACATAACAAAAGTTTTGGCCTGGTGTTGTTCCCCAATGACCAACTAATTTTTTCTTTATATGTTCCAATTTTAAAGGTTCTCTTAATAGAGGATTGTCTTTTAAATAAAGTTCCCCTGCTGCTAAATAATTTGTAGCTCTAAAATAAGCATCAATTTTTTCTAATTCTTCCACCTTTAATATTCTTTCCATGAAATATCACTCTACCC
Organism: Ruminococcus sp.; assembly: GCA_023663235.1. GTDB lineage: Bacteria > Bacillota_I > Bacilli_A > RF39 > UBA660 > Caccenecus. The sequence goes on from JAMPHW010000003.1 coordinate 113,340, forward strand.
TATTATTTATTATAACAAAAGTATATAAAAAAAGCCATAGTTTATTATGGTTTAAAAATATTTTTTTCTAACTAATTTATGAAGATTAGCATTATCTTTCATAAATTTTCTTATAGCTTTTTATTTATCGTTAATTACGCCATTTATTAAATTTAAATCTGAAGGAATAATTGTTTTAATATTAGCAAGTTCAAAGATAGCTAAAGGAATGATTGCTCCTGGTCTTGCGCCATCCATCCATTTAGGGTTTCCAGGCATAAGGTCATATAGCTCTTGTAAAGTAATGCTATCAAAAACCTTTTTAGTTCCAACAATATAATCCTCTAAACTAAGCATATATTTATGAATGCCATCATCAAATAAAGTATTAGGTACCAAATTAAAATTAGTTAGTTTTTCGAATCTTTCTTCTCCACCAGTAAATATAGCACAATCGTAATCGTTATCAAAGGAAATATCTGCTAATCTTTCTTTTACAAAATCATTCATATCTTCTATGGTTGCAGCACTAATACTTTCATTAACTTCGGGAAAAGCATTCATTAAATCAGCAACTCCAACAGTTAAATTTTTTCTATCTACAATAGAACCCTTATCAAAAATAACTAGCTCTGTAGTTTTGCCACCCATATTAATTATCATAACTTTTTTGTTATTGTAATCGTGTTCCATAGCTTTTCCTAAATAATAATTTTCTATGCCATGACTAATAATATTAAAATGTAAATCTAATTCGTCATTAAATAATTTAACCATTTCTTGTTTCTTTTCAGGTATTAATTCTCTAAAAATACCAGTAACATAAATATTTGTATTTTCATATTTCATGTTATATTTATCTTTTAACGTTTTAAAATACTCTATAAGTTCCTTTTTATTTTCTAAACTTATTCCTTCGGTTTTAGAAAAATCATTTTTAAAATAAATAGAATGTTCCTCTAATAACTCTAATTGTTCTTCATATTTATAAACTTTAATAGTTGAAGAACCTAAATCGACATAAAATTCCATAAATCCTCCTAATTTTCTTTATTATATCATAAAAGTAGCCTTTTAATAAGATATTTAAGAAATTTATTATTAATAACTTAAAAATGCAATAAATTTATTCTATTGTTGACTAGATATTATTATAAGCGCTAGAGAGTCGCGGATAAACTATTATTATGCAAAAACAAAAAACTCCGTATTTACGGAGTTAATATTCATCTTGGTGGAGGATGTGGGACTCGAACCCGCGACCCTCTGCGTGCAGGGCAGATGCTCTAGCCAACTGAGCTAATCCCCCAAGAACATAACTATCTTATCATATGAGATAGTTAAAATCAAGCTTTTTTATTAATTTATTGTATTTTTACTAAACCTTTTTCAACTTCTTCTAAAGCACGACCTAGTTCTTTCTTGTTAACATAATCTTTTTCTTTCATTTGAAAATGTTTATTCTCTAACATTTGCTTACTTCTTCTTGAAGATACATGAACTAAAACATACTTAGAATTGACAATATTTAAAAGTTTATCAATTGACGGATATAACATAAGCTCCACTTCCTTTACAATAATATAATACTAAATATTTACATATTTATGAAGTAAAACTATTAATTATTTACACTTTATTAACAATTAAAATAAACTCATCTGTCCCTCAATTTGATCATCTTTTAAGACTCTTCTTCTAATTAAAACTTCATCTTGCTCTACTTCCGTTAATCTTTCTTCACTATAAGCCTTTTCAGCATCTCTTCGTGGTTTATCAAGTTGAGAAGTAATCATCGCAAAATCAAATAAGGCTTTATAACTCTTAGTACACATTCTATCGACGAAATCCCCCGCCTCCCCTAAAACATCACACGAATAAGGATCGTATCTTAATTCATAAAATGAGTCAGGCAAGTTTTGTCTAGTTTTATAACAATCCATAATACTCATATTTTCTCTTACTTCTCTACTTATATAATCAATTATAACTCTTTTAGAAAAATAAGGTTTATCTTCGGCAAATGGGACTCTGAGAACTTTTATTCTTCGATAATAATACATTATAACCAATGTTTCATATAAATCCCTTTTATTAATTATGCCTTTACTTACTAAATAGTTTTTAAATTGTAAAGGATTTTCAAACTGAAAAGTAAAATTACAAATATCTTTTAGGTTATAAGGATCTCCTTCTGGTAAAAATCCTTTTATTTCTGTAAAACGTTTTTTGCCATTAAAATGATGATAGTCATCAAAACATAAAGTGTACTTCATAAAATCAACTCAAAGTTATTATAACAATATTCTTATAAATAATCAATTAATAATGTCTTTAAGATGGACTTTTCTTTATTGCTAGACGGAATATTAGTATATTCCCATAATAAATCAATATTTTTTTCAGACTGTTTTAAGTGAAATAAAATTATGTTTTTTAGAAAAGTACTTAAATCAAAGGTAAGGCTAGAATACTTGTCTATATTTTCAATAACTATTTGGATTGTTTCTCTTTCTTTTTTCATCTTTTTATTAGCTATTAAATTATATATTAAAATATATATAGCACTTTCTTTATCAAATACATTAAATAAATTTTCATAAATAAGATTTTTATATTTAGTGTTGTCTAATATCTTATAAAATTCTTGTAAAGTTAGGGTATATAATATTTCAGATGGAAAATCTTTTAATATAGGGGTAAAATCAATGTCTTGTTTTAGTCTCGTAATATCATAATTAGATAGTATATATTGCCAGCTTGATATAGCATTTTCTTTATTTTCTTTAAAAATTGATATAAGAATTTTATATATTGCCTCAATATCACTATCGCAATCTATATCATCTTTAATATTATCGAATAATTCAATTAAAAAAGTTCTATCAATCATATTTACCCACCTATCACAATTTTATCATATAATTCGCAAATTGTAAAATATTATGCATATAAACTCCAAAAATTTCATATTTATTATTTTTTTGAGAAAATTATTAAAGGTGATTAAAATGCAATTTCCAAGAATGAAAGAATTACGTGAAGAAGCGGGATTAAAACAAAAGGATTTAGCCCAAGCAATGAAAGTAACTAAAGGTTCTTATAGTATGTGGGAATGTGGTAGTGATACAATTCCTCTTCGAAGATTAAATGAGTTTTGCAATTATTTCGATGTTTCTATCGATTATGTTGTTGGATTAAATGATAAGAGAAAATATGCAAATGCGACACCTGATATTAAACTAAAAATTACGGGTGATAATCTAAAAAAGATTAGAAATAAAAAGAACTTAACCCAAACAGCAATAGCTAATGAACTTAGTATCAATCAACCAACTTGGAATAGATATGAAAATAGTCGCACTCTTATATTAACTGTTGTTTTAATTGAACTTGCACAAAAATATCACTATTCTATAGATAAAATACTAGGTAAAGATAAAGAAGAAGATAAAAATATTTAAAAATGCTTGCTTTTTATGCATTAATATAATATAATAATTATGCAAATTTGAAGATGCAACTAAGTAAGTTGCACCCTTAGCTCAATTGGATAGAGCGCTAGACTACGGATCTAAAGGTTAGGGGTTCGACTCCCTTAGGGTGCACCACTTCGAGGAGTAGCACAATTTGGCAGTGCGCTTGGTTTGGGACCAAGAGGTTGCAGGTTCAAATCCTGTCTCCTCGACCATGATTTGAAATAAAAAGACATTTAATAATGTCTTTTTTTATGCAACTCTCTTGGTTTAAACCCCTTTAAACATTTAGAATAAGATTATAAAAAGCAAAATTTTTAAATAAAATTATTTATTTCACATCTATTTTATCAAATAATTTTACTAAATCCATCTCCTGTATTTCAAAACCAATTCCATGATTATAAACTTCGCCTTTGCGATTTCCTGTTGTATAATTATCTAATTTTAAAGTAACTCTAATAACACCTTCTTCAATTAACTTTAGAAATTGATCAAAAGATTTTAAATGATAAAAATCTATATCATAATATTTATAATAATCTATACCATCCTTTTTCCACGGCCAAGCTTTGATTAATGCCAGATATTTTAATTTTTTGTTCAATTTATTTTCTAAAGTCTTAAAATCCCAATATAACCCCTTTTCTAAATAGTTATAATTTCGGTCACATATTTCTAAATAAATTCTTTCTTCCTCACGATTAACTTTTAATTTAAAAAGGAATCTAGCAGAAATAAAAGTAGAACAACTAGCTAAAACAGAAGCATATAAAACTTTTAGCTTACTTTTATTAACTTTAGGAAAGCCATATGTATCTCTAAGTTTTTTTAAAGTATCTCTTTTAGTGTTATCAAAATTAGCATTAAATAAAGTCGTATATGCGGTACTATAAGATCTTTTAGTTTTAATCTCTATACCATTATAATCAGGAAGTTCAGAGTGGTTTTCTTCTAATCCTAATAAGCTCTCAAAAGTATATCCAAGACCTGTATATCCACCTCTCCTACTCTTAACATATCCCATACTTTTTATTCTTATAAATTCTTCTTTTAATTTTTTTATTTCTTCAGTCATTATAAAAACCCCCCAACTAAAGAATTGTTTTATATCATAGCATATTAAATGCGCAAAAAATGTCGAAAAAAAGGAGCAATTCCCAAAAATGTATACTTTCAAACAAATAAAAAACCCTTTTATAAGGGTTTAGATTATTTTTTAAATATATTTACTTACTAATTCTTTTAATGTGTCATAATCACGATAACCGATAAAACCATCAACGGCTTTACCATCTTTAATTATTATAACAGTTGGTGTATAGCCATGATCAGAGAATAACTTGGCTATTGTTCCTGTTTCACTATTAACTGTTGTTTCAATCGTAAATTTTTCAATTAATTCAGCCATATCAGTTTTCCAGTTTTGAGTTTGAGTTAGATTATAATAATCAGTTGTATATTTTAATTCTTCTTGTAATTTATTTAATAAAGGTACTAAAGAAACACATACTGAACAATTACTACGTCCAATATATAAAATATGAGTTCCTTTGTCATTAAATAAAGCTAGAGCTTCATCTGCATTAACAGCATTCATTTTACTTACATCATAGCTAACAGCATCACTATTGCTAGAACCACCACTACTAGAATTATTTCCACTGCTATATGAATTATTACCTTTAAAATATAATCCTATAATTAAAATACCTATTACTAAAAAGCCTAATAAAACAATATACGTTAAATTTTTAATTTTAACTTCTAAATTACTTTCGTTCATCTTTTCTCCTCCTTAAAATTCATGTATATTATATACTCAAATGCCATTAAAAGTCAAGTTTTATAATTTCATAAGCTCCTACTAAATCCTCTAAAGAAAATTTAGCATTAGCAGGACTTGTACTAGGTAAGAGTATTCCTTCAATATTTAAAGTATTTTTTAAGTATTTATTGTATAAATTATATGCGGTCTTGCCATTTAAATAAATTTTTTTAATATTACTGTTACTAATTATTTTAGAAATATCATTAGGTATTACTTTTTTTATTGAACTATCACTAGATTTATTAATTTCACAAGATGCACAAACATCATATAAGGCAATGTTATGCTTAGATAGAAAAGCTTTTTTAGATAAAGTATCATAGTCTATATTAGTATTATAAATCTTACTTAAAACTTGCCAAAAACGATTTTTAGGATGAGCATAATAAAAGCCTATTTCTCGTGATTTTACACTTGGAAAAGATCCTAATATCAATATTTTAGAATTCGCCTCATAAAAAGGCTCAATTGTATGTTTTTCCATAATTATAAAAAGATAAGTTATTTCTTATCTTTCATAACTTCAGCTAATGTTGAACCAAAAGTTGCTATGTCTTGTAAATTAGCAGGTACAATCATTTTAGTTGATTGACCGTCAGCTACTTTGGCTAAAGCTTCATAACTCTTAAGAGTAAGTACTGCTGTATCTGCTTTAGCACCCTTTAATAATTCAATACCTTTAGCTTCGGCTTCCTTTATTTTAAGCATCGCTTCAGCTTCACCTTCAGCAATCTTAATTTGACTTTCTTTTTGCGCTTCGGCTCTTAGAATAGCACTTTCTTTTTCTCCTTCAGCGATTAAAATACTACTTTTCTTTTCACCTTCGGCTTGTAAGATTTTTTCGCGTCTTTCACGTTCAGCACGCATTTGTTTTTCCATTGCTTCTTGAATATCTCTTGGTGGTAAAATATTTTTTACTTCAACTCTATTTACTTTAATTCCCCAAGGATCTGTTGCTTCATCTAGTATAGCACGCATTTTACTATTAATAATATCTCTACTAGTTAAAGTTTGATCTAATTCTAACTCACCAATAATATTTCTTAATGTTGTAGCTGTTAAATTTTCAATTGCACTTATAGGATTATCTACACCATAAGTATATAATTTAGGATCAGTTATTTGAAAATAAACAACTGTATCTATTTGCATTGTTACATTATCTTTAGTAATAACTGGTTGTGGATCAAAATCTTTAACAATTTCTTTTAATGTAACTACTTTAGAAACACGATCAACAAATGGAATTTTAAAATGTAAGCCATTTGACCATGTAGCAAAATAACTACCTAACCTTTCTATAACATATGCTTTTGCTTGTGGAACTATTTTAATATTAGGTATAACAATAATTGCAACTAATACTAAAATAGCAATAAATATCTCCATATTATTCACCCTTCCTAACCACTAGCTTAACGCCATCTATGGATTCTACTATTACAGTAGTTCCAACCTCAATTTTTTTATCACTTGTAGCACTCCACTTTTTACCGTCAACTTTTACTTCACCAATTTTTAATTTAGTAATTTCCTCGGTTACAACGCCTTCCATGCCAATTACTCTATCTAAATTAGTTTTAACATCTTTTTTGCCAAACTTTTTAACTAATACAGGACGCGTAATAAGCATTAAAATTAGACCAAGAACTACAAAAACTGCGAACTGTATATAAAATTCATCTATAACGAACGATAAGAATAAACTTACTAGGCCACTTGCTATAAACCAAACACTCACTAAATTTATTGTTATTGCTTCTAAAAAAGCCAAAAGGATAACAATAACTAGCCATAATATCCACATATCCATAAATCCACCTACCTAATTTAATTATACGGCAAATAGCTACAAAATACAACATTTATTATTTTAATTTAACTTCTAACTATTTTAATTTTCTTTTAAAAATTCGATAAATTTATTTATATGATTAGCTAAAATATTATTCTTTAACATAATTATACCATAACTAATATTAGGTGTATTATTTTTAACATTAATTTCAAATAATATTTTATTTTTTAATTCTTCTTCGACATAGAGTTTAGTTACATACCCTACTCCATAACCAATCTTAACAAAATCGATTAATAAATTAGAACTGGCTATATTCATTTTAGGTATTACTTTTAAATTATTTTCTTTAAAGTATTTATCAGCATTTATTCTACCATTCGCTGGCATTTTAGGAAGAATAATCGGATATTTAACAAGTTCTGTTATAGTTATTTCTTTATTTATTAAGCTTTTATAATCTTTACTCGCAACAAATATATATTTAGTTTCTCCAAGTTTAATATAATTAAAATCATTATCTAAGTTGCTTGGAAGCTTACTTATAATAAAATCAATTTGACCATTTTTTAACTCTTTTAATAAATGCTCAGTTGGATCAGTATAAATATCAATACAAATACTTGGATATAATTTATGAAATTTAGCAAGTCTACTTAAAAGATATTTTCTAGTTAATGTTGTGCTGATACCTATTTTTATCGTGCCAATATTATTATCTTTATAAATACTAAGTTCTTTTTCACAATCGTCTAGAAGACTTAATGATTGTTTTACTTTTAAAAAAATCTTTTCACCAAATTCATTTAAAACAACACCTTTTTTGGTTCTAATAAACAGTGGATTACCAAGCATATTCTCTAAGTTCTTTAATTGTTTTGTAACTGCTGGCTGGGATATATGCAATTCTTCGCTAGCTCTTGTTATATTTTTGGTAACTGCAACTATATAAAATATCCTATATAATTCTAAATTAATCATTATAACCTCCGGTTATTGCTTAGATAATTTTTTTATATTTTAATTATATCATATTTTGTGTAATAATGGTATTAGAAAGAGGTGTTATTATGAGTTATATGACTAAAAATCAGATTAAGGAAGGACTATATTATGGAAAGGATAAAAATTATTCGCATTTTATAATCTATTTAGATACTTTTGATTATGAATATGGATTTTGGTATGTTAAAAATGATGAAAATGTAAATAGTATTATATGTGAACTTAATAGCCGAGATATGACAAAAATAGTAGAAGTTTATAATTACAGCCTAGATTTAGAAGAGCAACTAGCAGAAGTTAGAGCATTTCATATTGAGGAGCCTAAAAAGATAAGCATTACTGCTAAAGCTTTAGAGTTTGCTACTTTAAAGCATAAAGGAGAGACGAGATTTAATGGTACTGATTATATCAACCACCCAATAAGAGTAGCTAAATTAGTGAAAAAATATAAAAACTCTCATGAAATAGATGCTTTAATATCAGCTGCTTACCTTCATGATACATTAGAAGATACAGCTACTACTTATTATGAATTATGTAGTGAGTTCGGAATTTTAATTGCTAGTTTAGTACAAGAGCTCACTACTAATGAAGATTTTAAGAATCTTTTAGGTAAAACTTTATATTTAGAACTTAAATTAAAAAGCATGAGTAACTGGGCTTTAGATATTAAACTTTGTGATAGATTAGATAATTTGTCAGATATGGATGACGCAACACCAGAGTTTAAAAACAAATATGTTATTGAAACAGCTAATATTATAGCTTTTCTTTTAAATAATCATAAACTTACCAAAACTCATCAAGCTATAATTAGTGATATTATCGCCTTAATAAAACAGTATCAAAATGAAAAAGCTATTCGTATTTTAGAAAATAATTCAGAGCTTAATAGAACAAGAGTAAAAGAAAAACTAATTGAATTATATTAAAGAAATAAAAAATTACTTTCTTAATTAAGAAGGTAATTTTTAATGATGGATTGTTAAAAAACTTTGTAAGGATTATCTATAGTACCTAAGCCAGTTAATTTTATATCAGAGCGAATATTAATGACAGGACGGATGCCATACTTGTAAAGGCCCCAAACATTTCCAAAATAGTCACCAGTTACACGAAACATACTAGTCTTTCCATTCTCAGTAAAATTAGAAGGAGACATTGTCCAATAATCTAAACTAGTATATAAATAGTTGTTTTTTGCCGATATACCATATGCCAACCCAGCATAGTTTACTTCGTCTACAGTTATTAAACCGACTGGATACGTTAAGGCTCCATTTCCTTTGTTTGCACTATCGACTGTATATAGATCATTATCATTAGCACATTTAAATGTCGGATCAAGTTTTTTAGTCACCCCTCTAATATACGCGCCATAATATGTTGTTATTGTTCCAGTACCGCCATTTTTATCAATTTCTGAGCTTTTTAAACTTGGTGTTCTATCGCCACAAAATCCAGTATTTGAGTCTATTTTATCAAAGTAAATGCTTCCTTGCTTAATATTAGAATTTATAAACCATTTATCTAATTCTTTTTTTACATTACTATCGTTTTTATTCTCATGTGTTTCTTTATAAGTTGAACTTCCTGGAGTTCCATACATATATCCCGTATATGTATTATCATCACTTATATCACTAAAATTACTAATTCCTATTTGCGTTCCCTCTCCTGTTGCTTTAGGCTCTGTTCCTTGATATATCATTCTAATGGAGCCGTTTCCATTTATTCTTATTATTCGCCAATAATAGTCTCCAAATAATACCCAATTGTCTGTTGGATTTCCTGCGTAATAATAAGTTTTTCCATCATCATCTTCGGCGTAATATATTATCTTTTCTGTGAGAGCATTTTCTCCTGTTACTGTTTTATTAAACGGTAAATATTCCTTATTTCTTATATTTTTATTATCTATATTAGCTAGTATTGATTTACAAGCACTTCCACATATTCCTTTATCAAAATATAATATACATTTACTTTCTTTTTGTAAGTTTGATATAACATGTTCACCATATTCATTGGTATATAGTTTTGCTTCTTTGTCTATTTTATCTTTTGTTCTTATATAACAATAACTTTTTTCTTCATTTATAGTATAACCTTCGCTTGGCATTGATGAAGTTTTATCTAATTCAGTGTAATTAACGCCATCCCCATTACTAGTGTAGATTGCTACTCTATCATAATTACTATTATTTTTTACTGTTCCAGATGCTAATTCATATGTTGCTGTCACTCTATATTTTGCTCTACTAACTAACATCGTCACACTAAGTATTAACAACAATCCAATTATTACACCATAAATTACCTTTTTATTATTTTTTAACTTATCTAGCCTCATACTATCTTCCTTTACCTTTCTTATTATACCCAAGTTTATAATATCTTTCATTATATTCGACAAAACATAGCAAAATATATTATATTTTTCTGACCTATATTTTTATTATACAATATAGTTGATATTATTTCAATTATTTTGTGATTATATTTTTTATTATTTTTACTTATATTTTAAACGATTAAAGTAATAATCTTGTGGTTATATTTTTATTTTAAATTTGCTCACCATTATATTTAACTAAGATTGTACAAATAAAAATACCTAATTCTAAAAGAAATTAGGCAAATTGGCTTAAGAGTTCAAAAGTTGCCTGAATACCAATTGATATTAATTATCATAACCCCCAACTATTGACACATTACAAATTTTAACAAGAAAATAAAAATATATACTATTACTTATCTTAAATAAATCTTACTTTTGATAAATTAAAACTAGTTCTTTTTCTAAATATGCATTAGACAAATGAATAACATTTTCATCATTTTCTAAAATAAAATATATATTATTATTTAAATCATCATTACTTAATTTATAATTAAATTTAAAGCTTTTATTAGGCAATAAATTTCTAATATCATAATCTAATAATACTTTCTTTTTCCCAATAATTAAATAACAATTAAAACTATAATATATAGGTGCAATTCCTTTATTATAAATTTTAAAAGTTATATTATTATTAATTAACTTAATATTATCTATATAAAAGTCATAACCTAACAAAGAAGATAATTTAGATATTAATTCTTTATCCCCTTTATTATTAAAAGCTAAATCATTTATTAGCCATGAAGCATGAGTTGCTTTAAGACACTCCATATAATCTTCAGTTGTTTTATTACCACTTATTAAGGCCTTCTGTTCTTCAGGTCTAATTTCACCACCTATCGGAAATTTAATCCATTTTTTATCCAACTTATAATTATTCATTAAAAATACAAAATGGTGTTCTTTAGATGGTAATGTTAAATAGCAAAAAGAGTCATCATGAAAACCAATATTATATTTTTGATATAAAACACTATTAGGATAACGATGCAATATCTTGGTCTTTATAAAGAATTTATTATAAGCTTCAATTATAGAAATTTGAGTTTTCTCGTCTGGCATTAAATCATCATTAGGAAAGCAATGCCACTCACCCCAATGTCCAATTAATCCCATTTCAATAAAAGCTATTCTTTTATCACCATCATACTTTTTCCCAAACTCTTTAATAAAATTTAAAAGTACATTTATCAAAACTTTAGAATGATAATCAGGTGATATTCCACCTCCAAATTCAGAATATTTAACCATTTTTATTTTATTTTGTAAAAATTGAGGAACTCCGGTTTCCAAAGTCGGATAATCTAAATATATTCTAAAAATAGAATGGTGACCTCTTTTATATATTATATTTAATTTATCTTCTAATTTATTCCAATTATAACAATTATCACTTATTAAAATATCATATAAAGGAAAATAGAAAAATTCCATTGAACACTCCACTTTATTTTTTCTTATAAAAGGCACAAATCCCTTATAAGGGTTAAAACCCAAATATTTTTCATATTGTTGTTTTATAATTCCCATGTTATTCCTCCTAGTATATTAATTTTAAAAAGAAAGCTTATCCTAGGCTTTCTTTGTTATTATATTAGCTGTATGTCCATTTAAATCGACTTCATTATTTATATTTTCATCATAAATAAATTCTGTAGCTAAAGTTTCACTAGCAACATATTCATTAAATTCTTTAACAGTATTTTTAACTAACTCATCACCATTATAAGTAATAATTATTCTATCACTTACATTATAATCTTCATTTTTACGAATATTTTGAACTTTAGAAACAAATTCACGAGCGATACCTTCTAAGATTAATTCTTCAGTTAAAGTTGTATTTAGAATAATAAAATCATTATTTTCCATACCTACATTAAAGCCTTCTTTTTCAGATATCCTAATGTCAACCATTTCTTTAGTTATAGTAAACTCTTCATCTTGGATAGTTAATTTTATTGTTTCATCATTATTTAGCTTATTAATCTCACTAGGGTTTAATTTCTCAAGTAACCTGGCAAATTCTTTAACTTTAGGTCCCATTGTTTTACCTACTACTTTAAAGTTTGGTTTTAGAGTAAAATTCATGTATTCATTTAAATCTTTAACAAATTTTATTTCTTTAACATTTAATTCTTCTTTAATTAATGGAGTTAAATCACCTATTAAGGATTCGTTTTTACCATCGATTAAAGCTTCACTTAATGGTTGTCTTACCTTTATTTTATTTTCTTCTCTAACGAAACGTCCTATACTTATTAAATTTCTTACTAAATCCATTTTATTTTCAATTGTTTCATTTATAAGCGATTCATTACATTTTGGATAGTCTGATAAATGAACAGATTTTTCACCAGTTAGATTACGATACATTTCTTCACTAATAAATGGTGTTATTGGAGCGATTAATTTAGATAGACCAACAAGTACTTCATAAGTTGTAATATAAACACTTTTTTTAGAGTTATCAAGAACACTTCCCCAGAAGCGATTACGATTACGTCTAATATACCAATTAGATAAATCCTCTGAAACAAAGGCAGTTAAAAGTCTTACTACTTTATTTAAATCATATTCATCAAAGGCCTCAGTTACATTTTTAATTAAACGATTATACTTAGATAATAACCATTTATCTATTTCTTCTCTATTTTCATATGTAACATTACATAAATCAGTATCAATATTATCTACATTAGCATACATAACGAAGAAATTATAAGTATTACGAAGTGGATTAAAGAATTTAGAATAGACTTCTTTTAAACCTTCAATATCAAATTTTAGTGGTGTCCATACTGGAGAAACATAAGGAAGATAAAATCTTACAGTGTCAGCACCATATTCTTTTATGGTAGTAAATGGTTCAACAATATTTCCTCTACTTTTAGACATTTTTTTGCCTTCGGCATCTAATAATAAATCATTTACTAAAACATTTTTAAATGGACTACAACCTTTAACAAAAGTTGAAATAACCATTAAAGTGTAGAACCAACCTCTAGTTTGATCGATTCCTTCACAAATAAAGTCTGCTGGAAATTGGGTCTCCCATAATTCTTTATTTTCAAATGGATAATGATATTGTGCAAAAGGCATAGCTCCACTATCAAACCAACAATCTAAAACATCTGGAATACGAGTCATGCTACCATTACATTTAGGACATTTTAAATGAATATTATCAATATAAGGTTTATGTAAATCAAAGTCATCATTTATTTCTTCTATAGCCATTTCTTTTAATTCAGCAATAGAACCTACCATATGATTATGTCCACATTCACATTTCCAGAAAGGTATTGGACTACCCCAATAACGACTACGAGAAACATTCCAATCTTTAGCATTACTTATCCAATTAGCAAATCTTTTTTCACCAACATAAGCAGGATACCAATTAACACTAGCATTGGCTTCGACCATTTTATCACGATACTCGCTTACCTTTATATAATAGCTAGGCATAGAGTAATAAATAAGTGGTGTATGACATCTCCAACAATGAGGATAATCATGAACTATTTTTTGTTTTCTAAAGACTTTTCCTTGTGATTTTAAATATTCAGCGACTTCTTCATTAACGTCATGGACAAATCTACCCTTCCAAGGGCCTTCAGTATAACAGCCATCTTTACCAACAGGATTAATAAGAGGAATATCATAATTTTTACAAACATTTGCATCATCTTCACCAAAAGCAGGTGCTATATGGACAATACCTGTTCCATCTTCCATTGTTACATATTCATCGCAAGTAACAAAGAAAGCTTTTTTATCTACACTTATTTCTGGTATTAATTGTTCATATTCTTGATATTCGAGAGTCTTTCCCTTAAACGTATCTAAAACTTCTACATCTTCACCTAAAACGGTTTTAACCAAAGCTTCAGCCACAATAAATTTATTACCCTTAGATAAAGCTAAACAATAATTTTCATTAGGATTAACACATAAAGCAACATTAGCAAGTAAAGTCCATGGGGTTGTAGTCCAAGCTAAGAAATAAACATCCTCATCCTTTTTCTTGAATGGTACATAAAGCGTTAAAGCTTGATCAGCCACATATTCTTGAGCTACTTCATGAGTTGCAAGACCCGTTCCGCAATGAGGACAATATGGAACTACTCTAGTTCCTTCATAAAATAAATTTTCTTCGAAATATTTTTTAAGTATCCACCATTCAGTTTCGATATATTCATTTTTATAAGTTAAATAAGGATTTTCAACATCAATAAATTGTCCCATTTTACTAGTTAAATCCGTAAAAGCAGCTTCATTTTCTCTAACACTTTTACGACACTCTTCATTGAATTTATCAATCCCTAATTCTTCAATTTCTTTTTTGGAAGATATACCTAGTTTTTTTTCAACATGATTTTCAACAGGTAATCCATGAGTATCCCAACCTACTTTACGGATAACTTTATATCCTTGCATAACTTTATACTTACATATAGCATCTTTAAGATTTTTAGCTACCATATGATGAAGTCCTGGGAAACCATTAGCAAATGCTGGACCGTCATAAAAAACAAAATATTCATCATCTTTTCTATTTTCTATTTGGTCTTTATTTATTTTATTGATACCACCCCAAGATTTTAAAATATCCTCTTCTACTAAGCTTATTTCTCTTTTATCCAAACTTTTAAAATTTTTCATAAATTCTCCTTCTAAATATAAAAAAGGTGTATACCAAAGGGCGAAATATCGCGGTACCACCTTATTTTTTAACTTTTACTTTTAACGCAAGTTACACGTAATATCCTAAATATCAGATATTAAACTCCCAAGTGATTTCTTAAAAGATTTTAATTAACTTTCACCAAACGTTAACTCTCTATATAAAATTACTTTTAAGCGTCTTGTTCTTCGTCTATGTTCTCACTAATAAATTTTGTTGTAAATAATGATGTTAAAGCTTCGATTAGTTTTTCATCAGTTACTTTTTCAACAGATAATTCATTATCAATTTCTATTTTTTTTAAGAAAATAAATTCTTTAGTAGGTAAATCATCTTTATCAAGTCCTACACAATATAAGTATGTATCTTTACTTAATTCTGTCATATCTAATATTAGATATTCAACATCATTATCTAAAGTTAAAACATCATTAATTTTCATTAAAAACCTCTTTCCTTTTTATTCTTTATAATGCAAAGCCTTTATTTTTATTTTCAAACATATCTAAAATATCACGTTTAGACTGGCTATCAGCTTCTAACTTTTTGACTTCTTCTTCTGAAAGTGTACCAGCATCTATTTTAGCTTGATTTTCTTCAATTTGAGCTTTAATGTTAGCTATTAAAGCTTGCTCAGCTTCAGTAAGTTCTTGACTTTGTTCTTCAATAAAGCTTGTTCCACTACCCATCATTTTAGCTATCTCTTCTGGCGACATAGGAGGTTGGGCTTGTTGAACTGGAGACTGTAATTCTTTATCTGCTTCTTTTCCTAAAACCTCACGAGGCCCTGAACCATTATAAGGACCAATTATTCCTCTTGCTTCTAACATATCCATTAAGCGTGCTGCTTTAGAATATCCTAATTTAAATTGTCTTTGAATAACTGATACAGTAACATTATCTAATCCTTTAACAAAAGATTCAACCTCAGGATATAATTCTTCATCATCTTTTTGATAATATTTTGTTTTATCTGGGTCTTCTTCAGGTTTTACTTCATGAGGCGGTAAAGCTGGAATCTCATGGTCACCACCTAAGTTTTCTAATATTTCACCTGTATTAATTTCAGGAGCTTGAGCAGCAGGTTGGGCTGGCGCTTGAGCGCCAACAACATTCGCTACTGCTGGATTATTTTTGGCCTCTGCGGTTATATCATTTACTCTTTGTTGAACACGTGCTTGAGCATCAGCTTCTATTTGTTTAGCTACATTACCAGATATTTCTTCAACTATACTATCAACTTTTCCTAAAGATTTTTCAATGTTTTCTATACCCCTAACTAACCCTATATAAGTGTCTTTTAAGGAATGAGCTATTAATACACCTTCTACTTCTTCTAAATCTTTTGCTGTTAAGGAATATTTCAAAACATTTCTCATTGTTTCTAAATTTATTTTCAATTGTTGATTTTCTGGAATAGTTAAATCTTGTTTTTCTACTTTAGCAAGTTTAGCTTCAATTTCAGCAATTTTGGCTTCATTAGCTGATAAGTCAATTTCGTTATTTTTCTCTAACTCTTCACCAAGTTCTTCTAATTCTTCGTCTTTATCTCTGCCTTTAAATTTACCCTTTATTTTATCAAGTAAATCTCCTAATTTGTCAGTTATTTTCTTCTTATTATCAGGATTTAAATCAGGTAAACGTTCTTCATCTTCACTTTTTAAATATTTTTTAATAAAATAAGCATCAAGTCCTACAATACCAGCGCCTGCTAAAGCAAATGCTAAATGTTTTAAGCTTCTAGATATCATGAAGTTGCCACTTAGTAATTGACCTGCGTTAGTGAATACTGCTCCATTAACCATATTTGCAAAGCCAGCATTACATAAATTATTAACTATTCCTGTCATAGCTGGAGCAAGAGCTGTATTATGCGCTGCGATATAACTGCAAGCATAGATAATAGGTTGACCTAATAAAGCAGCACCAACACCAATAGCTAAAATTGTTAATCCTATTGCAGCTACTGTCTTTTTATTATTTTTCCACCATTCTTTAGCAGCTTCTTTTAATCCACGAATTTTTATCTTACTTCTTAAGGCTTTAGCCTTATCTTTAAAGCTTGCTTTTTTTGGTTTATCTAATTCTTTTAGTACTTTAGTAGCATTGCGATAGTTTTCTTCGTCATTTCTATCTATTTTAACGCCATCAACTTCAACTAAATCGTTTGATTTTTCAGCATTATTCAAAATATCCTTTATTGTTGTTAAAGCTTTTTGTTTGTCAACCTTTTTGCTATCAGACATATCAGCACTTTTAAGAGTATCTAATTCTTTTTCTACCTCAGCTAATTTAATCTCATTTTTGCTCTTTTCAGGATGGTCAGGTGCTTTTTCAAGTGATGCTAATTTTTCAATTAACTCTTTATAGGCTTGTTCATCATCTTTAGCAACTTTTATGCCATCAACATCAACTAAATCAGTTGATTTTTCAGCATTTAATAAAATACCTTTTAATTTATTTAACACTTCTAATTTTTCTTTATCTTCTTCTTTTGAAGCATCTAAACTTCTAATTTTATTATCAACTTCTTGAAGTTTTAATTTATTAGGTGTTTTATTTTTTCTTATATCTTCTAATTTGCCATTAATATTTCGATAATATCCAGCATATTCAGAAGCTATTTTGGCTCCATCATTAATTTCTTCTAATTTAACAGAATCTTTTGATGCTTCTAGATATTTAAGTTTACTAATTAATAAATTGTACTCTTCTTCATCTTCTAGTAATACAGTTTTATTATCCGCTAAAATAGGATTAGGAGTATTTTTTGCTCTTTCATTTAAAGCTATTAATTCTTTTTTTATCTGTTCAATTATTTTGTCATTCTCTGCTATTTTAGGAGCTTTTTCACTATATTTTTTAGTACTATTAATTAATTTTTTATATTCTGTAATTTCATTATCAATATCACTTAAATAACCTAATCCCCAAACATTAACTAAATCAGAGCGATTATTAGCAAGATTATTGTTCATCTTTAAGTAAATAATCATTTGACATACTGCTTCATATTCATCAAAATCGTCAGCTAAAACAATAGTGTCTCTAGATGTTTTTCTAGAAGGAATATTAGTATATGATTTATAATCAATGAAATTTTTTTCTAATTCAACTAAATATTCTTCTAATTCTTTAATCATTTTATCGTTAAATTCACGAGCTTTAGTATCTGGATCATTAGCTTTTAAAACTTCATCTTGACGCATTAATTTTTTTAAATCAGCTATATCTGTTGGTAAAACATGAGCAATACCCCAAACGCTCTCTAGTTCTTTATCGCTAGCATCCGCTCTATTTAAAATCTTTAACATCTCAATTAAATTTAAATATCTATCTTTATTAACTCTTTTAACTATAACACCATTAGGCATTTCTTCATAAGCTTTATTAAGTAATTTTGGTTCAGCTAAACTTGCCATTTCTTTTTTTATGTCTTCAATTAACTTAGTATTAATGCCTTTAGGTTGTAAGTATTTAAAGTTATCAATCTTTCCAAGCAAAGAATTAGCTTTGTCTTTTTCGGATACATTAACACATAATATATCATTAACTAAAACAATTTCTGTACTATCTTTTACATTAGATAGCATTTCTTTTAAATCGACTAAACTATTATAAGCTTCTTCATGTTCAGGTAAAATAGAGTATCCATCTTTACTAAAAGTTGGTGTATTTTTAGGGTGTTTAGTAAATTCTTCTCTTAATCTTGCCATTTCTTTATCAAGAGTTTCTATAAATTTAGCATTTATTTCATTTTTAATATTAACAAGAGTTTTAGTAACGATTTCTCTATTCTCAGCATAATCAGCGATACTAGCATTTATTTCATCAAAACGAGTTTTCCAAACAGAATATTCCATAGATGATAATCTTGATTGTAAATCAGCAGCTTGTTTAGAAATTTTTTCATAATTTCGACTAATATTATCTAAGCCTGCTTTAACTCTTTTGAATCTTTCAGTTAAAGGTAGAATTTCTTCTGCTAAACTAAATGCATTAGCAAGTAAATCTTCTTCAATTACTCGACTATCTTCATCTAATATTTCATTTACTTCAATTTTTAAAATATCATAAACATTAGTTAAATAATTATCTTGAGAACCTTCAAGTTCAATAATATTATTCTCTTTCTTATAGTCTTGATAAAATAGATAAGCTAGAGACTTAAACTCTTCTGATCTACCTTTTCTTACCTTTATATTTGTATTAGGAATTATTTCGATATCAGTATCGTTAATATTTTGAGCTTCTCTTAATATTTCTATTAATTGAGCTTTGTAAGTATTGATATCCATATATATTCCTCCTTTCACATCTTTTAAAACACCAAGTTAAACCTTTAATTATTATAACATAAGTAGGCTAATTTAGCAATTCATTAATTGGGGAATATCCCCTATTTTTTATTTAAATAATCTTACAGTACTATCAGATATGATACTAGCACTATCCACTAAAGTTTCAATATCACTCATAGCTCTTTTAATTTCAGGTGCTTGACGAGTGTCTGCAAGAAATTTATTTAGATTTTTAATAACATAATTCATTTGTTGAACTAATTCTTCAGGCTCTAGCGACATTAAATTTCCAACATCTTCTCTGGCAATATTTAAATCTTTATATTTATTTAAATCTAGACTTGTAAGTTTCATAAATGAATCACGATATTCCTGAGCTTTAGCTATATCTTGACGTTCTTTAGCTCTTTCAAACAACTTAATTTGAGCTAAAGCTTGTTTTTCTCTTAAGTCATTAATAGAACCATTTAAAACATTAATCTTGGCATATTCAGAAATAAATAACTCTTGGGAATGTTCTGTTATATAAACTTTAATTTCTTTAATTTCACGATTAGCAATATCTATAGCATCTTCATTTCGAGCGATAATAGTTTCACTATCAGGCATATGATTTTCTTTTTCGTGTTTAATATCTAAATTATTCATTTCAATTTCTTGTTCTAATTGTTCTATTCTTTTATATTCAAATCCAAAACGTTTTTTGGTTCCTTCATTAATATAAGTTACTAATTCTCGAAGTCTTTTATTTGCTTCATTAATTAATGCTTCACCCTTCATAATGCCTTGTATTAAAACAGCATCATAATCATCTAAATAAAGTTCTGGATGATTAAGGGCATCGGGAAGGCCTGTCGCATCTACATCTTGAATATTAACAGTATAATAATGACCATTAAGCTTATTATTTCTTGTATCTTCATCGCCTAAAGCCATTTTACATCTATCGACAATATTATCGACAATTTTAATTAAGCGTGATACATAAGGATTAGTTCCTAGACGTTCTTCTTCCTCATCAACTAGACTTACGGCGATTAAACTTTTTAAAAATATTTTAGCATTTTTGAAACTGTGCCACTTTCTAGATCCTTTTACCCGAGAAGTAATTTGAGCTGATGGCAAAGCTTCTTGAACAAGCACTTGACTATCTTCGCTTTTTACAATCCCAACTGGACCTCTTGAATTAGCAAGTAAAGTTTGAACTTCTGTTAAAAGACTATCTAGTTCACTATGTCTTCCTTCGGTTAAAGTATCTAAGATTTGACTTACAGCTCTATTCATATTTTCTTCAGATGCTAAGGCTTGGTTATCCTTTAATACATCCATAAAATAGCTATTTATTTCTTCTTGGGTCTTCGGATAGGCATTAAGGGCTCTGTTGGGCGTGGGTAAGGCAGGTAATTCTGCTTTACTCCCTCCTTTTCCTATAATTTTCTTTAAAGCTTCATCTAAAGCATCCGCTCTTGTTTCTTCACTTTGATTTAATGCTGCTTTTAAAATAGCTTCAACATCATATATTGGCTTATCACTTTTAGGAGTGCCAGTTACAGCGGGTATCCCAAATAATTCTAGCATTTTAGATTGCTCTAAAGTATTAGCATTTCTTTGGCTTAGTAAGTTAGCTTGCAAAGTTTCTAAAGCTTGTCTTTTTAAATCAGTTTCATTTAAAGACTCTTCTTTAAGTGCTAATGCTTCTTTTTTGCTCATCTTTATTTCATTAAGTTTAGCGGTACTTCTTTCGTATTCTTTTATATATCTTAAAGGAACATAAACACCATCAGAAGCGACATCTTTTTTAGCTTTATCAGTTTCGATACCTCTTCTTAAAATATTATATCTACTCATTAAAGCTTCTTTTTCTTCTTTGGTTGTATTTTCATCTATGTTTCTTAAATCTTCAACAAGACTATTTAAAGCATTTCTATTACTATCTTCCATTGGAACTTTATCTCTTAGATAACTAGTTCTTAGGATTAAGTCTTTAAATTTCGTAACATCTTTATAGGGAACGTAACCAATATTCCATACTCTTGTTAATTTTTTATTTTGAACACTTAATAAACCAAGCATTTCTCTTACAGCTTGTTCTTCATAATCTGGAGCTGTTTCTAAGTAAGCAGTAAGATCACTTACTAAATCAGCATTAATTAATCTACTATCATAGTTTTCATGATAAAATTTAGTATTAGCGATAGCTTCTATAAAAGCATCTTTTATTTTTCTTGGAATAAAGGCAATATTTAAAACTTTTTCAACAACATCTTCTTCTTTTATATTTAAAAAAGTTAAGACATCACACAATCTATCATAATCGTTAACATAATCTTTAGCTATTTCTTTACCATTTTTAGCTTTATAAGTATATTTATGTTGTTCACCTTCGATACCTCTTAAATATTTTTCTATTCTAGTTTTTAATTCATTATTAAAGGCAACATGACTTTCGTAAGGTGATACTTGTTCATTTAAAGCTTCAGGGTCTTTTAACTCTGGCATATCTAATGTTTCGATAGTTTCTTCTTTTGGTCTTAAACTAGCAAATAACGCTCTAGCCTCTTCTTCTTTACTAGCATTAACGCAAATAGTATCATCAATTATAACTAATCTTTCTCTATCTGTAGTAGCATTTTTTATTTCTAATAATCTTCTAATTGTTTTATATGTCTCAGTAGAAGATGCTTGTTCCATAGCTTTTTCAACAAATCTTAAAAAGTTGGTATCAGCTTCACTTTTGAATTTTCCGATAGCTTTTAGAGTATTGTGTCTTCTATCTACTAAATCACTAACTAATTCCACAGTAAAACTCGCAACATCATCTAAGTTTGCTATACGGTTTCTAAATTCAATATTTAAAGCATCTAAATTATTATAAAGTTGAACTAATCTATCGTTTAAAGGTTTACTCATAAATAATTCCCCCTTTTAAAATACATTCTTTGCTTTTGCGTGTATAATACCATAAATTTAAGATTTTGTCAAATTACCAATTTAAGGGAAAATTTTATAAAACCCAGTGTTTAAGCCTAAATAGACATAATTATTAATTTATATTTTGGATTATAAAAATTAATATTCTCCTATTTAATAAAACTAATAATTAAAAATCATCATAAACATTTAAATTTGGCTACTAAATTTAGTTCAAATATGTTATTATTATATAAGAATAGAAAGAGGGAAAGTTCATGAACCCAAGTATTTTTAGAGAATATGATATAAGAGGTACTTATCCAAGCACAATTAACGAAACAGTAGCTTATACTATAGGCAAAAGTTATGGTAGTTATTTAAGAGAAAAACTCAACCAAACAACTTGCATTGTGTCTCATGATAATCGCGTTTCTAGCCCTGCTATAGCTGCATATCTTACAAAAGGAATAACTGATAGTGGTCTAAACGTTTATAATTATGGGATGACTACCACGCCAATGCATTATTATGCGAGATATATTCACAATTTATTTGGTATTATGGTTACAGCTAGTCATAATCCTAAAGATGATAATGGTTTTAAATTTTCTTTTGATAATTTAGCTAATGCTAGAGGTTCGATGATTGAAGACTTTAAAAACTATACACTTGCAGGTAAATATTTAGATGGTAATGGTACTGTATCAAGCGGTAATATAACGGATAAATATGTAGAATTTTTAAAATATGGTGTAGAATTTGGTAGAAGAAAAAGAAAAGTTGTTATTGATGTTGGTAATGGTACAACTTCGATTGTTGCTAGAAGAGTATTTGAAAGTGTAAATGTCGATTTTGAAATTATTTATGAAGAAAGCGATGGTAGATTTCCTAATCATCATCCTGATCCTAGTGTTGAAGCTAATTTAGAAGCTTTAAAAAAAGAAGTAATAAATAAAAAAGCAGATCTTGGAATTGCCTTTGATGGTGATGGTGATCGTTTAGGTATAGTTGATGAAAAAGGTAATGTTGTTCCAAATGACCATTTTATGATTTTAATTATTAGAAATATTATAAATACCGCTAAAAATAAAACATTCTTATATGATGTAAAATGTACTAAGGCTTTAGAAGACGAAATTAAAAGATTAGGTGGAACACCAGTATGTTACAGAACAGGAGCAAGTTACACCCAAGCTAAAGTTAAAGAAGATAATATGCCTTTTGGTGGAGAATATTCTGGACACTTCTTTTTTAGAGATAAAATTGCAGATGTCGGAAGCGGAATATATGCAGGTCTTAGATTGATTGAGATTTTAAGTAAAACTAATGAACCTTTAAGTAAATTACTTGCGGACATTCCAAAATATTATAGTACGCCAGAAATTAAGTTTCCAAGTCCTGATGAGAAAAAATTTGAAGTAATGAAAGGAATTAAAGATTTTTGCGAAAGTCAAAGTTGGGTAATTAATGCGATTGATGGAATTAGAGTTAATTTTAAAACAGGTTGGGCTTTAGTTCGAGCAAGTAATACGGGACCAAATATCACGATGCGATGTGAGGCAACAACCGAAGATGGTTTAAAAAACTTACAGACAATTTTTACTAATTTAATTAATACTTATAATAAATAAGAAAGTTAATTCTTTCTTTTTTTATTATTAATTATTTAAAACAAGAAAAAAGAAGTATTAAAACTTCTAATTATCTAAACCACAATCTAGAGTAACTCTTATACTATAATCCTTTATGCCAAAAGGTGATGTAGGTATTACTGTAACCTTAGTTTTATTAGTATCACATTTTTCACCTGTTTTTTCATTTACGAACAAATCTATTTTACCTTCACTAAAGGGATATTTACTTAAATTATTTAAATCTATTGTAACACCTTCAACAGTATATTTGCTTAAAGTATCTGCCCTTTTTTCATCATCATTACCAACATTTGGCCAATAATAAGTCTCATACCAGGTCTTACCTAAAGTTTCTAATTCTTTATTTAAATTAATATTTTTATTAGAAAAAGCAAATAAACAAACAATAATTATTATAACTACTATAATAGCTCCAATAATTATCATAAAATGTTTATTATTTAATATACTTCTTACCTTTCCCATCACTTTTACTCCGTTTCATTTAATATAAGAAATTATCTAAATATAAAAGCTTATTATTCTTCGAAAAACTTATTAATGCTTGTTTTTAGAATTACACTAATTTTATATAAATCATAAATAGATATTTTACTATCATCAT
This sequence comes from Ruminococcus sp., assembly GCA_023663235.1. Classification (GTDB taxonomy): domain Bacteria; phylum Bacillota_I; class Bacilli_A; order RF39; family UBA660; genus Caccenecus. Next base: position 137,999 of record JAMPHW010000003.1, read on the forward strand.
GAGCTTGTTCTAGTTTTTCTAAAAATGACTCTTTTATATCGGCATATTCACATAGTTCTTTAATTGTCATATTATTTAATTCACGATATTTTTTGATGTTTTTAGCAACTATTTTATACATATTAGCATTAAAATTATAATCTTTGTTCATTAAGAACACCTCACCCTTATATTTTACAATTTTTTTAGGCAATTATAAAGAGGTTTATTCTTCAAAAAACTTTTCCATAGAGACGTTTAAAACGATTGATATTTTATATAGAGTATTTAAACTCATTCCTTCTTTACCAAAAGTTGTTTCAAATCTTCTTAGAAAATCATTAGATACGCCTATATCGATTGCTAGTTGTTCTTGGGTTATCCCTGCCATCTTACGATATTTTCGGACGTTTCTTGCAACTACCTCAATAATATTGTTTCTAAAACTAAAATCTCTTTTAAATGTTGTCATTTTTACATTCACTCTCCACCAATTATTTTACTAGTTTAAGAGATTTTATTCTATGAAGTAATACTTCCTACATTGAGTTTACTCTTCATAAATACATTATAATATTAAATGAGAAATTAAGCAATAGTCTAATTCATAACTCTTTTAAACATGCGCTCTAAATCGTAAATACTAAATTTAATAATAGTAGGTCTTCCATGGGGACAATTATAAGGATTATCGCATAAAACTAACTCTTTTAATAATTCTTCTATAGCAGATGTAGATATATGCATATTAGCTTTAATACTCATTTTACAAGCTAAAGTTATAGCAATACTTTCATTAAATTTAACGGGACTAAATTTATCTTTGTTAATTATTACCAAATCAATTATTTTGCGGACACTTTCTTCTTCATATCCTTCTAAAAGCCAAGTAGGATGACCTGATACTTTAAAAGTATTAACGCCAAATTCTTCGATAATAAAACCCATTTCAGTTAGAACATTTATATTTTCTTTTAATATTACATAATCACTGGCAGATAATTCGACAGTTATAGGAATTAACAATCTTGAAGTTGCACTTTTATGTTCTTTTAGAGCTTTCATATATTTTTCGTAATTGATGCGTTCTTGAGCAGCATGTTGATCAATCATGTACACACCTTCATCATTCTCAGCAATTATATAAGTTCCTAGTGCTAAACCTACAGGATATAAGACTAAAGATTTCATATCTTTATTTACTAAAATATCGCTATTTGTTTTAAGTTCATTTTTATTATCTTCTTCTATTTCAATTTTAAAATCCATAGAAGTTTGGACATTTTCTTTACTATCGTTTGTCATATTAGAGACAATACTAGCTATTACATCATCTTTAATAATATTTACACTTTCTTCTTTTAAAGCATTTGGAATAAGAAGATTATTATATAAAGTATCTTTGATAGTTGTATAAATTAAATCGTATAAATCATTTATTTTACTTAATTTTATATCTTGTTTAGTTGGATGGATATTAACATCAACAAGGGTTGGGTCGGCATTTATTTTTAAAATAATTACAGGATATTTTCCTTCAGGTTTATATGTATAATAAGCGTCATTTATGGCTCTATTAATTTCCATATTTTTAACTACGCGATCATTAACAAAAGTATTTATATCATTTTTATTACTTCTAAGTATTTCAGGTTTACAGATATAGCCATAAATATCAAAATCATTATTACTAGCTTTAAATTCTAACATTTTATTGGAAACATTTAAACCATAAATTTCATGAATAGTCTTTAATAGATTATCACTACCACTAGTTTTAACGATTAATTTGCTATTATTATTTAGTGTAAACTTAATATGAGGATAAGCAAGAGCAAGTTTTTCAATTAAATTAATACAGTTATAACTCTCAGTATTTTCACTTTTTAAATATTTTAAACGAGCTGGCGTATTATAAAAAAGATTTGTTACAACGATAGATGTCCCTTTACGTAAATCGCCACTTCTTTCTTCTAATAATTCGCCACCTTTAATATGAATAAAACTAGAACTTACGCCATCACTAGTTTTTAAAGTTACTTCAGAAACACTAGCAATTGATGGTAGCGCTTCACCTCTAAAACCCATAGTATTTATAAAAAACAAATCATCATCACGGATTAATTTACTGGTGGCATGTCTCCCAAAAGCCATTTTAGCATCTGTACTATCCATGCCATCGCCGTCGTCAATTACTTCAATGGATTCTAACCCGCCCTTTTCTAAATTAACAATAATATTGGTAGCATGAGCATCAATACTATTTTCAACTAGCTCTTTTACAATACTAGAACATTTTTCGACAACTTCTCCAGCAGCAATTTTATTAGCTAGATTCTCACTCATAACTTGAATTTTACTCATATTTACCTCCACTTATATTAGGTCTAATTTCTAAATATTCTAAATTACTTGTAATAGTTGTGGCTTTTTTTATATTAATAAAACCTAAACCATTTATAACAATATCCGAATTTTCAGGAATATTATAAGTAAACTTTAGATTTATATCTTTATATTCTCTTTTTATATTAATGTTTGGGAAATAGAGAGTAATACTATTAGAATCTATTTTAAAAATATTATCTTTTTCTATTATAATATTAGTTGATTTTTTTAAATTATAAGTTATAGGTTTGATAATATTATCTAAAATAATATTTAAATTAGCATAATTAAAACCTGGAGTATCATATAATACATAATCATCAATATTAAATTTAATAAAATCTAAGGTTGTATTTGGCTTAGAACTTACAATTATTTCTTTACTTATATTATTTTTCTTTAAAATATTATTCATAAATGTTGATTTGCCAGCATTAGTTATTCCCATAATAAAGCAAGTATTAAAATTATATTTATCCATAATTTTAAAAATATTTAAATTATTATAATCATTTTTATTGCTAAGAAAAACTATATCTTCTTCGATATTATAAACATCTTTTAACCATTTTTTTATTTTTAAAAACTTTATGTCTTTTCTTAAAGTATCGCTTTTACTAATAACAAGAATTTTAGGTAAATTAATACTTTTAAAAATATTTAATGAAGATTTATTAATATTTAGATAATCAATCATAAAAAAGACTAAACCATTTTTTTTGTTTATTTTATTAAGTAGTTTATTAGTGTCTATTTCTTCTAAATCACTTTTTTCACCATAGTTTTTTAATCTAAAGCAACGCATACAATAAGTATTACTTAAATTAGGGGTATATCCGGCTTTATTTTTATCTTCATTTTGGAGATTTTTACCACATCCAATACATTTTTTAATCATAATATTCACCTTTTATTAAAAGATTTTGCTTTTTTAGACTTAAATAGACAAATTTTTCAAAAAAACGATTAATTTTAGTACAAAACTTTTCATATTCACCTATAGGACTTATTAAAATTGAAGTTATACCTACTCTATTAGCTCCAAAGATATCGGTTAAAAGTTGGTCACCAATCGCGGCAATTTCATGTTCTTTAAATTTATAAATATCCATTATTTTTAGATATTTCTTTTTAAATGGTTTATGACTACTTGCTGCAGTATCGACATTTAAGCCTTCTTTAAAGGGAATTAATCTTTTATAACCACTATTAGATAAAATAATTACTTTAAAATCTTTTTCTAAATAAGCGAATAATTCTTTTACTTTTTTAGATGGAACTTCTGTTTTAACTGATACTAAAGTATTATCTAAATCAAATAAAAGACACTTAATACCTTTTTTCTTAAGTTTTTTATAATCAATATCATATATATTTTTTTGATAAATATCAGGTTTAAAATTCTCCATAACAAAACTCCTTATAAGTATTATAACACAAAAATAAGACCTATAATATATAAAGAATTTATTTGTTTTCTAAAATCTTTTCAATTTCATTTATTAACATCTCTTTATCAGGAATATAATAAGTATAAGTAGAAGCAAAAACATTATTTGATAATCCACCTAAAGCATATTCCATAGTAATTTCTTTTTTACCTTTACAAAGTATTATTCCGATTGTTTCATTATCAAAATCATCTCTAATTTCATTATTATAATAATTAACATACATATTCATCTGACCTACATATTCAGGTTTCATTTCATCCATTTTTAAATCAATCAAAACATAAGAATGTAAAATTTTATTATAAAAGACAAGATCTATATAATAATGAGTATTATTGTCTAAAGTAATCCGCATTTGATTTCCTACATACATAAATCCTTTTCCAAGTTCCATTAAAAATGCCGATAAATGATTTATTAAACTCTTTTCTAAATCACTTTCAAGAATTGGCTTTTCTTCTTTTATTCCTAAAAATTCAAATACATATGGTTCCTTTAAAATATCTGTCGGTGTAGTAATAACTTGTCCTTTTCTAGATAGTTCATAAACTTTTTCTTTATTTTTATAACCTTTTGATAAAAGTAATCTTTGAAACAAAGAAGAATCTATTTGTCTTTTTAATTCTCTTACAGACCATTTAGAATTAAGACATTCTTTCTCATAAAAACTCCTTTCTTGTTCATCTTCAATATAAATTAAATAACAATAATGGGACCAACTCAAATTGCCAGACATTGTCTGGCAATTTTCATATCTTATAAAGAAAAGCCTCATATTTTGAAGATTGCTTCTACTAAAACCACTTCCGAATTTAGTAGTTAATTTTTTAGATAGTCTTAATAGTACTTCTTTACCATAATCTGCTCTAATATTACCATTTTGTTCATTTTTAACTATAATCTTACCTATATTAAAATAAGTATTTATTAGAGTATTATTTATTTGATATACTATTTTTTCCTTATTATTATTTATAATACTAGATATTTCTTCATATAAATTATCAAGTAATTTTTCATTGTCTTTCAAATTGTTTTTTAACATTTAAAAGCTCCTTTCTTTTTTATGGACTACTATAGCACAAATATTGTGCGAAATTTGTCGAATGAAAGGAGCATTTTTAATTATTTTAAAGCATTTAAGACATTACTTATTAGATCTATATTATCTATAGCATCACTTATCTTATCTGTTGTTCTAAGTTTATATTTTATTTTCATGTCATCTTTAAATCTTTTAAGATTACTATAATCCCTATTTAAATCTTTTAACCAATAAGAATTATATTTTAATAAGTCATACATCTTTTTATCTTTTTGTAATTCTAATAAAGTATATCTATCCATTTTTAATCCTCAAAAAACTTATTTATAGGTCTAGGGGTTGATGGTCCTTTTGCTATAGGGGTTACACTACTTCCCTTTCCCGTTAATTCTTCTACTAAGCCTAAAGCTTTTTGGGCAGTATTTATATGTTTTTGCACACTTTCCATATCAATGTTTTTAACTATATTTGATATATTATTAAAATTATTAGTGCTGATATTATTATTAAAATAGTTATCCCAAGCTCTATTATCTTCACCATAAATATCATAGATTTCATACAGTTTTTGCCAAGAAGTATTACCAGACTTAATACTATTTACTAATTCAGGATGATTTCTTGCAAAACTTTTAAAGGCTTCTTTTTTATCCATAATTACCACCAATAAAATATATGATATTAAAGTTTATTTATGATTTAAACTACTTTATAAGGATTAGATATCGTTCCATCGCCAGTAAATGTAACATCTGATCGTAAATTAATTACAGGTCTTATGCCAGCTTCAACATCTACATACCAATTTCCAATGTAACCTCCAATAACAAATACACTAGCATATCCTCCATTGCTATCATAATAATATGGTGACATTGTCCAATACGCGTTGCCATTATTTAAATAATTATTATAATTAATTTGGTTTGAGTATACCATACCAGCATAATAAACTTCATCAGCGGTTATTAATCCTACTGGATAAGTAAGAGCTTTATTTCCTTTATTAGAACTTTTAAATGTATATAAATCATTATTGTTAGTGCATTTATAAGTCGGAACTATCACATTATTATTTGTAGAAATTAATCTAGTGCGAGCACCATAGTATGTTAATATTGTATTATACCCGCCTTCGTTATTTATTGAAGTATTGCTTGAACTAGGCTCTCTATCACCACAGAAACCAGTATTTAAGTCTATTTTATTAAAATAACTAGTACCTTGCTTAATGTTAGAATTGTTAAACCAATTATCTAAGGCCTCTTTTATTGTACTATTATTTGTATTAGCATGAGTTGCCTCATATGTACTTGAACTAGGCACCCCATACATATATCCAACATAAGCATTATCTCCTCGTTTATCATTAAATTTACTTGTTCCCGTTTGAGTTCCGTCTCCTGTTGCATTTGCTGTTGTTCCTTGATATATCATACGAATTGAACCATCACCATTTATTCTAATTATTCTCCAATAATATCCTCCAAACTCTATCCAATTATCAAGTGGATTACCTGCAAAATAATAAGTCTTTCCATCGTCATCTAAATCAACATATATTGTATTCTTGGTTTCTCCACTTACGATTAGATTAAAAGTACCATCAAGTCTAGTTTTTTTATTAATATAATAATTTTGTAATAACTCTTTCATTGTAGTAGATTTATCTACATCTATTTTATCAAAATATAAATAACATTTATCGCTTTTTGATACTCCACTAAA
>JAMPHW010000003.1:144692-154248 GCA_023663235.1 Ruminococcus sp.
CTTTTAGGCAAAATTGATAACCCTAAATACTTGAAATAATCTTTTCTAAATACTCTTTATCTTCTATTTTGTTTATTCAAAAACATTTATTTCCTAAATCTTTTATTGATGCTCCTAAATGATATAATTGTTATTTATCTATGATTATAAATCTATCATGATATTTAGTACTCTTTCTTATTTCTAATTTGGGATATTCTTTATTAAACTTTTCTATATCTAAATTATTTATTTTAGCTTTATTTGACGTTATTAGTATTACTTTAACATCTTTTTTCTTTTTACTTAACATTTTTAAGATACTTTCATCTATATAATTATCTATTATAATAATACTTTTACTTGCTTTCTTTATTATATCCACTATTAAGCTATAAGCATCATATATTTGTCCTTCAAAAAATATTCTTTCCTTTATATTATCTTTTAATTCTAAATAATTAAATACCTCATCAAACTTTTTATCATGTTCTAATAATTTATATTCTATATTAGTTAGTCTTTCAAATATTTGACCATTAGAGGCTAAAAACTTCCTCATTTCTATAAAAGCTTTCATAATATTTATACTTACCTTTATTGCTTTATCACTCTTTAACAAAGAAGAAATCATAGTAATACCATAATCAGTAAAAACGTATGGAAGGTATCTTCTGCCACCATACTCGTTACCTATATTATTTTTTAATCTTGAGGTGACAAATTGGCACCTCAAGTTATTATACTCTTCTTCTGTTAATTGAAAATAAAAATCTTCTGGAAATCTTTCTATATTCCTTTTTACTACTCTATTTATATATTTTGTTTCACATTGATAAAGCATAGCTACATCACTATCTAGTAATACTTGTTTTCCCCTAACTGTATAAATCATATTTTTTATATCTATTTCTTCTTTTACTATTAATTCCTTATCAACCATAAACTTACTTCCCTTACTTTAAATTTAACTCCCTAAACTTATTCTATCATTTATTTTTCTAACTGTAAACAACAAGTATTTCCTCATATAATCAAATTAAAACTAGATACTTTAATATCTAGTCCCTATCTATTTTTTCACTTCCTATATAATTTCTATTACAACTAGTTTTAATTATCTTTTCTTCATTGTAATAGCTAATACTATCTTTTTCTAAATCAAGTCCATATTCATTAAATAATCCATACTTTAAATAATCAATTCTCTTATCCGAACTATTAAATCCCTTATAATAACCATTTATTTCTTTCATAAGCTTCACCATTATTAATATGGATAATAAGCTTTATTTTATGTACTTAAAGTTATTTCTAAAGTATTATTTAAATCGATAACTTCATCTTTATTTATATTAACACTTGTTACCTTTCCATAACCATTAAATGTATATTTTAATCCAATTAAATTACAAAAAGTCATAATTTCACTAGAACTCCAACCTGTAACATCCGGCATTACATACTCACTATTATCAGTTAATAAAAAAACTTTACTTCCTTGAACTACTTCTGTTTTATTAGTTGGAAATTGTTTTATTATATTACTTCCGTTACCTAAAACAATAACATCTAAATTAAAATTATTTAATGTCTCCTTAGTTGTCTCTACATCTTCACTAATATAATTTTCTAAATTAATAATTTTACTTTTATCAAGTTCGCTTTCAACACTAGTTAAATTAGCATAATTAGCAATACTTTCTACAACTTGTTTAGTAATTTTAGCAACCCCCGTTGCTCCTCCCTCTATTTGTTTTGCTGATACATAAAAGATATACTGTGGATCTTCATAAGGAAATATACCCGCAAAAGAACGAATATAATCATTAGCTCCTGTTAAATACCCACCATTTGGACTAGCTATTTCAGCTGTACCTGTTTTACCGGCGATTGTTACATTACTTGTTTGCCATGTTTTAGAAAGTCCATTATACACTACGTCATACATTAACTCACGTATTTTATTTATTGATTTAGATGAAGCTTTTCTTCCAAGTTCTGTTCTCTCGCCTTGATAAGTTACCTCGCCTTTTTCATTAACTATTTTATCAACAACATAAGGTTTTAACATTACTCCATCATTAGTTATAATTGATAAAGCCTGAAGTATTTGTATTGGTGTAACTGTTATACCTTGACCAAAAGATGCACTAGCAAGCTCTGATTCATAAGTAAGCCTAAGTATTCCTGAACCCTCACCTGGAAGCTCAATTCCTGTTTTTTTACCAAAACCTAAGCTTTCATAAAAATTAAGTAATTTAGCACTTCCCATTTTTAAAGCCAATTTTGTTGCTCCTACATTTGATGAATAAGCAAAACCCGTATCATAACTAATATTACCCCAACCACTTCTATTAAAGTCCTGAATCGTTGCACCAGCTACTTTTATTGTTCCTGACATAAACTCTTCGCTTCCATTATATAAATCATTTTCCATTGCTGCTAACCATGAAAATATTTTCATAACTGATCCTGGTTCATAAGTATATCCTACTAATGGATTAACGAAGTTAGTTAAACCTTCTAATGTATTAGGATTAAAATTAGGACTAGCAACAGAACCTACAATCGCTCCTGTTTTAGCATCCATTACTGAAAAAGTAAACCAGTCAAAATTATAATTTTCCTCTAAAGTATGAGCAGCATCTTCTAATATTAATTGTATTTGGCTATCTAAAGTTAAATAAATATCACTACCACTTACAGGATCTACTGTAAATGCCTCCCCCATTGTATAACCAGCACCATCTTGTTTATATATAGTCTCTCCATTTGTACCTTTTAAAGTATCATTATAAATACTCTCAATTCCCATTTCTCCAACTATTTCGCCTTCAGAGTTATCCCTTGCATAACCTACAATATATGAAGCCATCTTTGATTTTTTATAATATCTTTTACTTCCTACAATAAAGTCTATTCCTGGTAAATTTAAAGCTTCTATTTCTTTTTTCTTATTTTCTGATAAATTTTTACCCTTAATACCAAACTCTACTTGATAGCCATTATAATTAAGTCTCGTTAAAACATAATCATAATCCATATCTAAACACTCTGATAACTTCTTAGCTGTTTCTACTTTATCAACTACATGTTTAGGATCATTAGCATTTGTCGTTCTACTATCACTTAAATAAGCAATTAAAGTATAAGAATTCACATTTTGGGCAATTACATCACCATTAACATCATAAATATTACCACGTGAAGCATATAATGTTTTTTTTACTGTTTGTCTATCATTAGCTAAAGTTGTAAGATTTATGCCATCAACTGTTGGGCTAATTGCCACATATACAAGTTTAACAATCGCTGCTATAAATGCGAAAAAAAAGCATAAAATGAAAATACGACTAATTTTAACTTTGCTACTTTTCTTTCTCAATTTTATCCTCCTTAATCATTAATTGTCTTAATGTTATTATTATTATACGATAAACCACTCTCACTTGCAATATTTTGAATATGATCTATAGAAGCAAGTTCATCAATTTGCATTCCTAAAGCTTCATTAGTATCATTTTGCTTATTAATTTTATTCTGAATTCTCTCTAATTTAATATTAGTTTCAGATAATAAGGCTTTAGTATAAATCCAAGATGCAGGCATAACAATAAACCCAAAGAAAACTACTAAGAAAAACATTAATTTTTCTCCCTTTAATAATTTAATTCTTTTAACTTTTTTTGTTCTCAAAGAAAATCATATCCTTTCTATTACTCTTAATTTAGCACTTTTACTACGGCTATTGTCCTTTAATTCTTCCTCGCTTGGTAGTATAGGCTTTTTATTTATCAATTTAATAAGTGGTCTATATTCTATAGGAATATCTGCCTCAGGTAATCCTCTAAATATATCAGGCACTTCACTATATTTTTTAAAAATATTTTTAACAATTCTATCTTCTAACGAATGAAATGTTATAACACATATTCTTCCACCTTTTTTAAGCCTTTTTATCGCCTCAGGTAAAGCTTTCTCTATCGCTTCTAATTCTCTATTAACTTCTATTCTTAATGCTTGAAATATTACTCTTTCAGGATGTTTTTTATAAAAGTAATTAGCACCCACACTCATCTCTATTATCTTAACAAGTTCTAAAGTACTAGTTATTCTTTTTGTTTTACGATAATTAATAATTGAATTTGCTATAACCTTGCTTCTTGGCTCTTCTGCATACTTATAAAAAAGATTGGTAAGCTCTTCTAACGAATAATTATTTATTATTGTCTCAGCTGTTACTTCTCCTCTTGTATCCATTCGCATATCAAGTGTTGCATCATTCATAAAACTAAATCCTCGACTAGCATCATCTATTTCAGGACTAGATAATCCTAAATCAAAGATAAAACCATCTACTAAAGATACATCTAACTTATCAAGTTCACTCCCTAAATTCATAAAATTAGTATGAATGAGTTTAAAGTTATTTCCAATATCTCGTAGTAACTCGTTTGAATAGTTAATTGCTTCACTATCAGCATCAAAGGCGAAAAGGAACCCTTTTTTTATTCTTTTTAAAATTTCTTTACTATGACCAGCATATCCTAGTGTGGCATCTACATATACTCCATCATCTTTAATATTTAAATTATTAATTGCAACATCGCGCATAACACTATAATGTTTCATTATTCTTCACCATTAAATAAATGTTCTGCAACATCTTCTAAGACAGTACTATAATCATCATTAAACTTATCCCAATTGTCTTTAGACCAGACCTCAATACGATCATTGACGCCGATTATAACGCACTCTTTTGAAATATCGGCGTACAATGCCTGGTTGGGAGTAATATTTATGCGACCTTGACGGTCTAAACTGCAATTAGCAGCGGCAGAAAAGAACGATCTAATAAATACACGGGCATCTTTTTTGGTAAATGGTAAACTAGCTAATTTATCTACAATTTTTTGCCATTCGCTTGCAGTATAAATGTATAAACATTTTTCTAAACCACGAGTTATAATAAAACTCTCGCCTAAACTACTGCGATAATTAGCAGGTATTACAAGTCTATTTTTCTCATCAATATTATGATGATACTCGCCCATGAACATTTAAATCCCCCACTTTCTACCACAATGTACCACTGCTTACCATTATCTTACCATTTAGCAATATTTTTGTAAATAAGAAAGTGTTCGCTATTAAAAAATTTTAATTCATTTTACAAAAATTTTACAAAAGAAAAAAGAGGATTTTAACCTCTTATTAATAATATAGTACACCGCCTAATATTATAGCAAGTAGAATATATAATACAATTATTAGAAATGCACTATTAAAGTTAGATCCACAATTATTATTGTTAGATCCTTTATCTTTACAACATCCCATGGGACACCTCCTAAAAATTTTTAAAAGACTAAATGAATGCTCCTACAATGATGATTAGTAGGATAAATAGTACTAAAATGATTGCAGCTCCAAGGCCGTTATTTCCATTTCCGCAGTTATTCATAAATCATTCCTCCTTTATTTGTCTTTACACTTATATATTACGTTAAATATCCATTTTGGTGCTAGGCACTCTTAGTTAAAAAGACTAAAAGTATTGTATTTTTAAGTAGTTATTGCTATAATTATTTTATTAGGAGGAAAATAAATGAAGAAAAAAATATTAATACTAGGAGTTTGTACGGTTATGCTTTGTGGCTGTGGTAAAATTCCTAAACTATCTAATGGAGATGAAGCTGTTGTAACATTCAAAGATGGTGCTATAAGTGCTAATGACTTTTATGAAGAAATCAAAAACAATTATGGTTTAACTACTTTAGTAGATATGATTGATAAATATGTTTATGAAAGAGAATTAAAAGATAAAACTGAAGAAGCTAAAACTTATGCTGCATCTGCTGTAAAAGCTTTTAAATCAAGCTATGAAAGTGAAACTGAGGCTCTTCAAATGCTTCAAGCCTATTATCGTTATCAAACTTTTGATGCTTATGAAACCAAAATGTATATAAATTATTTACAAAGTGAAGCTATCGAAAAGTATGTAGCAGATAACATTTCAGAAGATGACTTAAAAAAATACTATGAAACAGATGTTTATCCTGATATGACTATTTCTCATATTTTAATTAAACCTGCTGTTACAACTAGTATGACTAGTGATGAAAAAGAAAAAGCTGAAAATGAAGCTAAAGATAAAATTAATAATCTAATTGAAGAATTAAACAAAGCAAAAAAAGATGGTGAAGATGTTTCTCAAAAATTCAGCAACTTAGCTAGAAGTAATAGTGAAGATGACAGCACCAAAGATAAAGGTGGAAGTCTTGGTGAAATAAATATTGGTTCTCTAGATACTACTTATGATGAATTAATAAAAGCTGCTGCTAAATTAAATGATGGTGAATACTCTACAAGCCTTATCACAACAGAAGCTGGATATCATATTATATATAAAGCAAATACTAAAGAAAAAGCTAGTTATGAAGATTCATTAGATAGTATGAAAGAACGTATAACTAACGAAAGATTATCTGATAGTGAAAATGGACAAAAACTAATGGTTGAAGCTGTTAAACATTACAGAGAAAAATATGAATTAGATATTGTAGATAGTGAAATCGATAGCCAATACGGCAGATATATGAATAACTTAATTAATTCAAACTAAAAAGAACTTTAAATTAGTTCTTTTTTTAACGAGTTAAATTATTATCATTATTTAAATATACAATTGGGAAATCTGGACCTTTTAACGCCTCAATATATTCCTCCGCCGTAAAACTAGCACTAGAACTAACCTTAACAGCATTTGCAACAGGAACCTGCAAATCAGGTGAAATATAACTATTAGTCGGCTCCGTTTCATAAACACTATAATAAGAATCCTGATGATATGAATTGGATGCAACTATTATAGAATCAGCATAAACAATGACAGCTCTACCCTCTTCAAATAAAATTAAAGCGTCTTTTTTTTCTGTTTCTTCTACAATATTATTAGAAGTATCACCATTTGAAGGTGCTGTTTGATCAGTACCGCAACCACTTAATGTAACTACAAAAGCGCCAGCTAAAGCAAGAGAAAGAAGTCCCTTTTTCATCTCTAACAAATCTCTTTTCATAAAAATCCTCACTTCTTTAAAGTAAAGTTTATTCTATCACTATATATTATTCTTGTCAAATCTAACCTATATATTTATCTATGTCTACATTACTATACCCTTTTTGATATAAATACGTTTTTATTTTTAATTTTACTATGGTTTTATCATATTTCTTGCTATATTTTAAATTTAATTTATTAATTAATCTTTCCAACACTTCTTTGTCTTCTTCTAATTCTAAATTATCTAATACTTTATTAATATCACTTTTATAAAAACCCTTATTAACTAATTCATTTAAAGTCTTTCTCTTAAACTCTACAATACTTTTTTTATTAGATTTGCTCTTTTTAGCAATATACTTATTTATTTTATCCATATAAATATCCTTAGAAATAGTATCTAAAAAAGGTCTTATTTCACATTCCTCAAAACCTAAGTTCATTAAATCATTTAATATTTTATTTTCGCCTTCTATATAAAGAGCTATCCTATCATGAATATAAGCTTCTATATATATTTTATGATTTAAATACCCTTCTTTTTTTAATCTATCTAAAGCATATAAAATATCTTTAGAACCATAATTCTTATTTTTTAAAATATTATCTAATTCTTTTTCAGTTCTAAGACGCGTATTTATCGCTTTTAAACTATCATAATAAGCAGCAAGAGAATTATTTTCTTGTAAGATATTATCAAAGTCTTTTTCACTAATCTCTTTTTTCAGCAAAAGTTTATATTTAATAATTATATCATCATAAAGACTATATTCTCCTTTATCAGTCGAAACTTTATATTCATTGCTCTTTCCTTTACGATATTTTAATATTTTAATAATACAACCTCCTCGCTTTTTACTTAAATTACTTCTTTGTATTTATAAGTTTAATAATTGCAATAGCTGCAACCAAACCCCAAATCACTTGCAAAGTAAAAGAAAACCAAGCATTTTTAGGATATAAACCAATAGCCATCAATAGCGCCGCACTTAAATTTAAAAACTGATATAGAAAACCATTATTAATTTTATTAGTAGAAAGTAAAATATAAGCTATTAAAACTAAAATCATCCCTACCCATCCAATAATATCAAAAATCATTATTCCATCTCCTTATCTTCTAATTCCGAAATCATTGTATAATAATGACTATTTACTTGTACTTCAACGCCAATACTTATACTATGTACTTCTTCTAATAGTTGAGCCTAATCAATATCATTATTATAATTTATAAAAAGTTCTATTTCAATAAAATGTTCCTATATTATCCTACTATCTATTTAACATTACTAATTCTTTTATATTCATTCATAAAATAATCATCAGTCATTCCCGCTATATAATCAATTACAATTCTTTCTCTTGTATTATTTATTCTGTAATCTTGACACATATTATTTAAATAAGAACTAATTATTGGTGAACCTTCATTATTATTTTCTAAATCAGTTAAATAACTATCAAATAATATGTTAAACTTATCTTTTAATTCTTCTCTTTCTTCATCAGTTAATGACTTAATGTAAATATTCTTATAATTAAATTTTTTAAGTTTATCAATTGCTTCATATATTTTATCACTAAGTAAAATATAATTTTTACCAATACTATTATTTATAATATCTAAAATACAAGTATTAACTATTTCTCTCGTTGTTGTTCCAAGTACATCTGCTACATCTTTAGGAATATCTTCCCTTTTAATTTTTTTAAGTCTTACAGCATCATCTATGTCTCTTCCAAGATAAGCGATTAAATCACTAACTCTTACTACGCATCCTTCTAAAGTCATCGGTTTTAAATCTATATTTTTATCTTTATAACTATTATTATAATCTAATAAAAATTCTTCTTTTGTTTTATTTTGGGGTTCATATTTACCTAAAGGAATCTCGCCATTATGACACATTATCGCATCTAATACTTGTACTGATATATTAAGACCATTTCCATAGTTTTCAATAAACATTAAAGTTCTTACGCTTTCAATATTATGATTAAAATATCCCTCATTGTGTTTTAAACTTATTTCATTTAAAATAGCTTCTCCAGTATGACCAAAAGGCACATGTCCTAAATCATGACCTAAAGCTGAGGCTTCTATTAAATCTTCATTTAAATTTAATGCTCTACCAATAGTTCTAGCTATCTTACTTACAAATTGCACATGGATACTTCTTTTAGATATATGATCATGACTCGTAAAAGAAAATACTTGTGTTTTATCCTGATATCTAATAAATGATAATGAATATATTATTCGGTCTATATCTCTAAAAAAAGATGTTCTTATATCTTCTTTATTATCTTTAAAATATAAAGCTTCTTCATCTTTACAAGCATATTTTGATAAATCATTATTATGTTTTATCATATTTAATTTAATATCTTCCATTATTACCACCATTTTAATTATAAAATAAAGATTAAAAAAAGACAATTATATATTGCCTTTTATATCTAATAAATCCATTATCCCAAATTCATCCATTATATCCATAAGTT
>JAMPHW010000040.1 GCA_023663235.1 Ruminococcus sp.
TTGCAACATATAAAACAAATTCCAATGGAACAACAACATCTTATGACCGTTATGGACGTAAGACCGGTTCTTATAAGACGAATTCAAATGGAACTATTACGCAACACGATAAATATGGTAGAAAAGTAAAAAGTTATAGATAAATCCACGTCAAAAGGATGCAAAAGCAACATTAACTTTAATTAAGATATTTTAGAGGAATAAATATAGGGGGGCATTACTTATAATTTTTAGCAAGTTTATAGAAAGAAGTTGGCTTTAAATTAGTTCTTTTCATTGCTTCACGAGCTGTAAACTTACTCTCTTTCCACATTGTATAAATTTCATGCCAGTTATCAGGATACTCAATAGGAGGCTTTCCAAGACGTTTTCCGTTTATTTTGGCTAAATTTTATACCTTCAGCTTGTCTTTG
Organism: Ruminococcus sp.; assembly: GCA_023663235.1. Taxonomy (GTDB): domain Bacteria; phylum Bacillota_I; class Bacilli_A; order RF39; family UBA660; genus Caccenecus. The sequence continues at coordinate 414 of JAMPHW010000040.1, forward strand.
TTTAATAAAAGCCCTTTCTTGCTCTGCTACATAGCCCAATAATTGTAACACTATATCAGATATAACAAGCATATCACCTTCCTTAACCTTGTTCAGAAGTAGAAACGCTGCAATATCCAAAAGTTCCATTAATCATAGAACCTCCAGCAAAATTATTATCTCAAACATATTCGCAAAAGTTAACGTTATTACAAAAAAACACTATTCGTAAATGTGTACTTTTACGAATACTAATTATAATAATTATTCTAAAACAATTGCAAATTCTTTTATCATTTCATCATAATTATCTTTTTTCAATATTGGTTTTTGCAAATTTATATAATTGTAATTTGTTGGATTTTCCAAAGTTGATATTTTATCTTCTAACATTACAACAAAAGATTGTTCTGATGTTTCAAGTAAATATTTTTCTATAATTTTATAAAAATTATTCTTGTTATTTTCGTCTACTTCATCTTTTATAACAGAATCTAAACCGATAGGTAGTTTAATTTTTGAATAATCTATTAGCAGTTTTAGATAAATTATATAAAGCATAAAGTATTCTGCATTTTTGGTTGCTCCACTATTTTTAATACCTCTAAATTCCATAAAACTATGAGATGTCATATTTACATTTGGAAATTTTGCGTTAAGTTTTGTTTTTAATTCTTCAAAACAATCAGCTATACTTTTGTACAAGGCTTCTTGAGCTTTTTTCTTTTCTTTTATAACCTTTTGTATATTTCCAATATCATCATCTAAATGCGAAATATCTAAACTTAATTTATCCTCTATTTTATAATAATTATCTTTAGTCATAGATTTAGCTTTATTTTCAATATACTCATTAAGAGAATATTCTTTTTGCTTAATTTCTGCTATTTGCAATAAGCTAAGATAATCATCTTCTAAACCAGCTTTTTCCTCTAATAAATTTGCAATTTTCTCTTTGAGTTTCGCAATATCACATTTTAGTTGTTCTTTTTTTAATCCTAAATCGTATTTATTATTTGACAGTTTCAATCTTTGGATAGACTGATTAATAGTTAATTCTGAATGACAGTATTTACACCTAGTTTTTATATTATCATATTCAGTATCAATGCAATTAATAATTTCTTCAATTTCCATTAGTTCTAACTTGAACTTATCAAGTTTCACTTCCATTTCATAGATAGTATTTCTTTTAATTTGAATTTTCTCTCTAATCCTTTGCGAATAGTATAAATATTTTTTAATATATTCTTTAGCTTCTTCTTCGTCAAATACCATTGGTTCAGCATCAGAAATAAACTTATCTTTTAATTCCTGTATTGAGTTTTTTCTTATAATTAATATATTCTTTTCACTATTTAATTGGTTTTGTTTTTCTTCTAATTCCATTATTTCTTCATTTGAAATTTTAAAAATATATTCAAACATACTTTTAGGTATATAAGTAGAATTATATGCACCTAGTTCGTTTACAACGTTTTTATATATTGCGCCAGACCAAGAATTATCTTGATCAACATAAAATGGCAATAAATACGCAGAAGGATACACTTCATCATAGTCATTACTATCTTTTAATGGTAATTTTATTTTTAAATTTAGAAGTCCAGACAACCATTTAGAATATTCTTTTAGGTCAAGGCTATTTGGGTTATTATCAATCCAAACTCTATTCCTAAATCGTATAATAGTACCTTCTTGTCCACGATGTTCATAAAATATTTTGAACATTTTCTTTGTAGGCTGCCAATCATCTTTAAAAGTTTTAATATCTAACCCTAAAGCATAATATATTGATTTTAATAAACATGATTTCCCTTGAGTATTCTTTTTCGCTGTTATGATGTTAGTATTTGGGCTAAATTCAAAAGTATTAGCTTCTTGATATGTACTATCAATAATTATAATTTTCTTTATTATCAATTTATTTCCCCTCATATATTGCATTCATAACATATTTATCAATTAGTATTGCGTATAATAACTTTGGTTCTATATTTGTAGAACTTAAACTATTATGTATATTTTTTATGATATCTTCTGGTTTCCCTGATATATCTGTATCTTGTAAAATCTCATCTACTAACTTACATTCTGATTTATGTTTTAAATCAATAACTCGTAAATATTCATTAATAGTTATTTTGTCAGAAAAGGTTATAATATTTGTATTTTCAAGCCTAGTTGTTATTTCTTCCATATACTTAAAACAGTTTTCAACCTTTGATAATTTAGTTAAATCATCTTTTTTTATTTTCTTTTTATCAATATCTTGTTCTACTACTATCTTTTTTTCTGATTTTTTATGAATTTCAACCAACAATTCATTAAGCAACATTTTTCCCCTGTTATTATCAACACTTATTCCAACTTCTGCCATAATTCCAAGTAAAAATGTATATGCTTTTTCAAAATTATCATCAAATGGAGAAACATAGATGTAGCTATTCTTTAATTTCTCTTCCAATTCTTGTTGATTAAATCCCTGTTCTTTTAATTTTTCGATTATTTGTTTTTTCTGTTCATCTGTATAGTAATATATATCTTTAAATATCTCTCCATTAATAGTTGAAATCCCATCAGTATAACCTGTTGTAACAATTTTATATTTACTTACTTTATTACTTGGACAAGTTTTATCTAAGTTTTTAAATAAAATAGATTTATTGTAAGTGCCATCTTTTTTCTTATTTTGCTTAATTAAATTAGAAATACGTTGTTTACTAGATTTCACTTGTATAAAAAATTTATACGAAGTCAAATCAACTTCAATATCGTCATTACACTCTAAATAAATACAAAAATCATCTTTAGAAAAATTAGTTATGATTATAAGCGTAGCTATCGCATCTTGATAGTTGAAGCCCTTTTTTGCATTAGCACCACCATTATCTATATATTCAGTATTAGGATGAGTCTGTAACATTATAAAAATTATTATACAAATAAACCAAAACATTAAGTATATTGTAACATTTTATTAATAAATTTACTCAGTTTGATTCCTTAAATATTATCCTCTCATATTTAATTGTTTAATTCCAGCAATCTATGCTATAATTACGCTATGGTAAATGTAGATTATAGAAATGAATTAATAGAAGTTATCACTCCAGTAAGGCTTAATGCATACGGGAATAGTGATACCGATTTGCTTTTAAACCGATATATTTATAATCTAAAGCTATCAGAGGCATTTTATCCAGCTTTATCAATTTTAGAAATCACACTTAGAAATAAAATTTGTAATGCCATTGAAAAGTTTATTTGTAAAGATTGGCTTTTAAAAGAACTTAATCAACAAAATATTTTAGCCGATAAAGAATATAAAAAGCTTTTAGAATCTGCTAACAAAATCAAAAAATCCAATAAGAAAATTACCAATGACAGGCTTATTTCTGAAATGACTTTAGGTTTTTGGGTACATCTTTGTACAAAGTCATATAGACCTAAATTGTGGGATAAAAAAGGATTTTTTGAAACAGTTTTTCCTAATTATTCTAATAATGGTGTATTAAGAACAATTGCACCTATTCAAAATGATTTACTTGCAATTTTAAGATTAAGAAACAGAATATTTCACAACGAAATTATTATAAATGGAAATAAAACTCCGCGAGAACAATATCAACTGGTTCTCAATATGTTACATTTGCTCTCTGCCGGCATGGAATGTCTATTAAATGATATTAGCAGAGTTGAAGCTATAATAAAGCAAAAACCCTAGCGACTCTGCAAAGCAGGACATCAATCTAGGGTTATCTAATAATATTATAAACTATTTTGTACTATTTTTCAAGTGCTGGATTAATTTTGTTATATAATATTTACAAATCATATCATTTCAAGATATAGTTTTTACTATACTAACTAATAAATAAGAGACGAAAAGATGAAGAAGATTTTATTAATAGTTTTTATTTTTATGTGTAATATTTTATCTGTATCCGCAAGAACTTGGGTTCAAATTGATGATTATAACTACATTGATAAAGACAGCATCAAAGTCTATGTAAATGATTATGGTACATCTGATTATAACAAAAGAGTTTTTTGGACAAAATATGCAGGTAATAATATTTATAAAGATATTGAAAAATTAAATAATAAAAAAGTGTCTTATGGATTATCACAGTACATTATAGATTATCAAAAGCAAACTATAGCAACTAAAGCTGGTGTTACATATGATAAAGAGGGGCAAGTTGTTAGCAGTTACACATATAAAGATTTTCAATTAGAATGGGATTCAATAATCCCTAATAGCAATGCTGAATTCTGGGCTGAATTAGTCAAGCAACCTAGAATTTTAAAAAGAATGTACAAATTTCAGCGAAATACAAATTAAAATTAGCCTTTTATTTTATGTGATATTTTTTCTTAAAATTTTTATTTATAAAAATAACAAACGAAAATGCTCTAAAAAATAAATATGATAGAGTTTTTTTATCTTTAATTTCTTTTTTATCTATTTCAAAATGTCTAATTTGGTATTCGTTTCCGATTTTGGTTAAAGTTCTAAATTCTTCATCAATATATGCTTTATCAAAACTACTGTTGCAAATAGAACAAATAGCTGATACACCCTTTTTCTTATCTTTATTTAATATAGTTTTCGTTCTTTCAAATGCATCCCAAATTTTTTCAACGGCTGTCTGTAAATCGTTATTTAAATACAAAATTCTTGCATCTTTAATTAGTTTTGTAAGTTTTTCATCTATATTTAATACTTCTTGATTTAGGATAAATTCATTATTGGTATTATCTTTTAAATATTTTTCATATTTATTAGCTCTTGTCATTCCTTTACGCTTTAAAGTATATTCATCTGAACAATATTTTTTTAGATACTCATTTGTAACACAATAATTAAGAATTTCACTAAATTCATCTTCTGTAAAATCACAAATTTGCTTTAATTTTCTTATATCATCACTATCTGGGATTAACTCAGGTTTTTTAGCAGAGCCTAATAAGCAAGCAAAATAATCTAAATGTTCAAATCTAACTTTAAACCAATAGTCATTAATATATCTACTCTCAATACAAGTTCCCTTTAATTCCATTTCCTTTTTTATGTAAAGTAATAGATTATTTATTAAATATTCTTTTCTATATTTGTCCATAATAATATCTTATAATGCAACTATTAAGCATGATAATTATATCATAGCCAAAATAAATTTAAGAAAGATTAAAATTTTCTCTGAAAGTGTT
>JAMPHW010000041.1 GCA_023663235.1 Ruminococcus sp.
TAAATATTAATTATTTAGTATTACTTTTTATTGGACCATTAATTTTATATGTTTTTGTTAAAAGTTTAAAAGTTTTAAAAGAGATTAAAAATTATTATTATAAAGTAAGCGTTTATTTTGATAAAGAGACTAATATTACTTTAACGGGCTTTCTAGATACAGGAAACAAACTTAAAGATCCCATAACTAATAAAAGTATAATTATTATAAATAAAAAATTAATAAAAAATTTAGTTAAAATAAGAAGTCCTATGTATGTTCCATATAATGCAGTTAACACGCATGGCTTATTAGAGTGTATTAAACCATATAAAATAATTATTGATAATAATACCTTAAATAATTATTTAATTGGCTTAAGTGATAATTCTTTTAAACTAAATGGGATTGACTGTTTACTTAATTATCAAGTATGGGAGGATATTAAATGATTAATAAAATAAAAGCTTGGTTGAAAGCTAAGTTTAATGTATGTTTTTTTGTGGGAGCAACAGACAAATTACCACCACCATTAGAAGAAAGTGAAGAAAGAGATGCAATTATAAAAGCTAGCAAAGGGGATATAGAAGCTAAAAATAAACTTATTGAACACAATCTAAGATTAGTTGTTTTCTTAGCTAAAAAATACGAAAACACAGGCTATGATGTTGAAGATTTAGTGAGCATTGGTTCTATTGGCTTAATAAAAGGAATTAATACTTATAAGCTAGATAAAAATATTAAGCTTGCTACTTATGCTTCGCGTTGCATTTCGAATGAAATATTAATGTTTTTGAGAAAAAATAAAAAAAGAAGGGGAGAGGTTAGTTTTGAAGATGCTCTAAATTATGATAGTGAAGGTAATGAGCTACATTTAGAAGATATTCTAGGGACAGAAATAGATTATGTTCCTAATGAATATGAACGTATTTCTAATAAAGAAGTTTTAGAAAGAGAAATAAGTACTTTAGATGAAAGAGAAAAAGAGATAATGACTTTAAGATATGGTCTTAATAACACTGAAGAATTTACTCAAAAAGAAGTCGCGGAAAAACTAGGAATATCTCAAAGTTATATTTCACGAATCGAAAAGAAAGTTATAAAAAGATTAAAGCAAACTATGCACTTATAGCTTGCTTTTTTCTTATCATTAAATTATAATAAGAAACTGTTTTGAGGGGTTTAATATGAATATAAACGAAAGACTTAAAAGTATTAGATTAAGGATAGAGAAACTTACTGCTCCTTTCAAATATGGAAATGGAATATTAGATATTTTAACAATATGTTATTATGCTATTACTACTTTTGATAGCGAAGTAGAAGATATATTAGAAGAAGTTTTAAGTACACGATATATTTTAATTAATGAAGGCCAATATGATTCTATGTTAGAAAAATATTATCCTTTAGTAAGTAGAGATCATTCTACTTATGTGCCGCCAAGTTTTGATGATAAGAGAATATATAATAACGATTTTATAGTAATTAAATGGGATTTTAATGATTTTGTTGAAGTTTTTGATGATTTTCTCCATGAATTAAAGCATGCAATGAATAGTATTATTCACGCTTATGATAATGATAGGGGTTATGGCGTTTTCTATTGTGGTCTATCTGAAACAGATAATGGTACTACTATTTATAAAATGTTAGAAGAAACTTTTAATAGTTATTTAGTTAAAAGATATTTAGAAATTATATATGAACTATCTAAAGAAGATTTAGAAGAAAAAAGTTATATCAAGGAAATGCTTAAAGATTTTAATCTAAAAGGATATAGTTATGGTTATAACCAATCAACAAGACTATTAGAACCGCTATTTAAGAATAATGAGTATTTCCCGTTGTTTTATAATGCCACTTTATATAAAGATTATAGAATTTTATTTGATAAATTAGATATTCTTTTTGGCGATCCATTCTACGTTTTAGATATTCTTTTAACAAGATATTATTATAATGTTAGTAATGACATTTTACAATATACTAGGCATTTAAAAAAGAATACTTAAATTAGTATTCTTAATCTAATCCCCAAACATTATCGAGAGAATTACTCGTTTTAATTGTTATACCATTACTCATATTATCTTTAAATAAACTATAAGCTGATTTAACAACAAAAGTATAATCACTACCATAACCACCGTTATAAGTATAATAATTATTAGTTGTAAATCCTAGACTTATTAAATTACCACTCGGATCTTTTAGATAAACTTGATATCCAATAGTACCTAAATTGGCATTATTAAAGGCTATATAGTTTTCGTAGTATTTAGATTTATACTGTTCATAAAACTTCCAATAACTTTCATTAAACATTGATTCAATATAATTAGTATCTATTGCTTCGGGAGTACTAATAGCATCCCATGTTAATTCTATACTATAACCATTATAACTAGCTTTTCCGTTTGTTGGATCGTCTAGAGTATTAAAACGACTTGATACCTCTGAAGGTTCATAACCACTCTTATAATATTCTGTAACTTTTAAACTACTAGGAGTATAATTGCTTGCTAATTTCGTGGGGTAGGTCTCTTTTTCTAATGAAACACTAGTTATTCCAGAGGGCTTATCAAATTTTGAATTTTGTTTGTATATTTTAGGAGCAACAGCTGCCATTATTGCTTTTTTAGCAACAGCACCATTATTAGAAGTAGTGTAATAACCTTCTTGATTAATATCATATCCATACCATAAAGCGATAGAATAATCTGGACTATAAGTAATATCCCAATGATCTGGAGTTGCTGATGCTGGATATTTGTATTGTTTTAAGGCTGCACTATCAAAATTTGTTGTTCCAGTTTTAGCAGCTATATCTGTACCACTAATATCAAAGTTACCACCAACATGACTACGACCTGCTGTCATTAACATATCTGTAATTAGATAAGCAGTTTGTTCACTCATAGCTCTAGTTCTTTCAATAGGATGATTATATACTTCATCATTTTCTAAATAAACTATTTTAGTGAATGAATAAGGCTCAATATAAATACCGCCTCGACCAAAAGCTGCATAAGCTGCGCTCATTGTAAGAGGATCAGCAAATTCTGAACCACCAAGAGCCATTGATTCATATAAGTCTTTACCGTAATCAATACCTAAACCGTGAGCAAAATCCGCAATTTTATCAAGACCAACTTCTTTTGCAACTTGTTGGAAAGCTTGAAGAGCTGGAACGTTACGCGATTGAACTAACGCTGAACGCATAGTAATAGGTCCTACAAAGGTATTATCAACATTTTTAATTGAACCGCCTGAAGAATAAGTCCAAGGCTCATCAATAAATATTGTTCCTGTTGAACCATGTAGATATTCAATATAAGGTCCGTAATCAAAAATTATTTTGGCAGTTGAACCAGGTTGTCTTTTTATTCCATTTTTATAAACTTTAGGTCCTACGGCACGGTTAGTACTTTGATATACATAATTTCTACCCGGAGATATTGCAGTAATAGAACCATCTTGTGTACTAGTAATAGCCATACCATATTGAATTTTTTCATCTTTAAATTTGTATAATTCGCCTCTAGATAATTTATTTAATGTATCTTGTACACCCATATCAAGCGTTGTATAAATATTCATTGGCGTAACTGCTGGATCGTCTCCCGTTTCAGCCTTTACTTGTTCAATAACTAAATCAATAAAAGCTTGATAATCGCTACTAATGTCTTTTTTATGAACAATCAGTAAGCTTTCAATTGGAATACCTTCTGCAAATTCTTTTTCTTCCTCGCTAATATATCCATGTCTTACCATTAAGTTTAAAACGGTCGATTGTCTTTCTTTGGCGTTTTCAGGATACATATATGGATTATAATAAGTAGGGTTATTAAATATTCCAACGAGTAGAGCCGCTTCTGGTAATGTTAAATCAGAAACCGATTTACCAAAGAAATACTGACTACCTTGCTCAACTCCTGTAATAGATTCTGAATAATTAGAACCACTTACACTTAGCCACTGTGAATTTAAATAAAACTCTATAATTTCTTCTTTAGTATAAACCGCTTCTAATTTAAATACTGACATATAAATATCTGAAAACTTACGAACTATACCAGCAATACCAGAACTTGCCACATTACCTTTTTCATCTTTTTTAAATTTATTCTTTATAAGCTGCATCGATAAGGTAGAGGCACCACCAGCATTTTTACCTGCAAGTTGTCCTAAAGAAGCTTTTATAAAACGTGCTGCATCAAATCCATTGTGTTGGAAATAACGTGAATCCTCAGTAGCGACTAGTGCATCAATTAAAACTTGAGGTAAATCATTATATGTAACAAGTTCAATATTTTCACTACCAAGACGAGCAATTTCTGTTGTTCCATCACTAGCATATAAAACTGATGATTCTTTGTTGTATAATTCATCAGGCACAAAATCAGGTGACGATATAATAATATATAATGCAAAAGCAAGCACTGCTGATGCACCAATAATACCCAAACTAATTAATATTGTTAATATTAAATTCTTTTTATTTATTTTCTTTTTAGGCTTTCTAGGAACTTTATCTTTCTTTTTCATTTTTAATTTCATTAATTAATCAACTCCTTATATAAAGCATCAATGCCCTCAATAAATTTTAATCCATTATAATTATAAATTAATTTATAACCTTTACTATCTATTAAAGAAAAGGGAAGACTTTTTCTCGTCTCATTCTTTATAAACTCTAATAAATCTTCACCTTTAAATAGATAATAGTTACTATTCATACTTATTATTAAAAAACAAATACCACCATGAGTTATAATTCTTTCTATATGCTTTATTTGATGACTATGAATATTGTTAAGGGGAAAAGATGTTGTATTTCTACACTCTTTAGCATCAAACTCAACATATTTACCTTTATATATTCCATTATAATCTAAAGTAGATGGTTCCTTAAAATAAGCTTTATTAATTGTGGCACCATTTTTATAATCAACATCTACAACTCCAATAGGTGTAGGCTTTTTATAAATAATAGCAATGTCGTTATCTAAATAATATTTGCAAGAGTCATTAATAATACTCTCTAAATCCATACCTCGGTTTTTATAATTAACCACTCTGGTATATGTCTTATTAATACTACCTGGATACTTCATTTTAGCCACCCT
>JAMPHW010000042.1 GCA_023663235.1 Ruminococcus sp.
CGCTTTTTTAAGTTCCTCTTATGGTGGGAATCACCGCTTTTTTAAGTTCCTCTTATAGTGGGAATCACTAGCTTTTTTAATATTATATGCAAATATTATTTACATATTACACATTGATTAATCAATGTATCTATAATATAACATATTTTTATATTTTTGTAAAGAAATGCTATTTTATCTGTTCTTCATTTTTTAATTGTTCTAATATTTGAGATAATTTTTTAGGAAGTGGTAGTCCCATTAATCCCCAATTCTCTATGATAGATATTCCTTCATTAGCAACAAAAAAATAAATAACTAAAGTTCTTATTGCCATATCTTGACCTATTATCTTATCCATCAAAGTAGCAAGCATAACAATCATTAAATATCCTACTTTTTTAATTATCCCTTTTAATCCCATAATACTATTTAAATCTTTACGATATATTCCTTTACATATACCTGTAATATAATCAATACCTATTGCTGTTAATAATATTATAATAGGTTTATCTATACCACCTAATAAATAAGCTATAAAACTAAAGGATATCCCTCCTATACTATTACATATTATTTTTAATTTGGACATAAATATCACCTCCACGTATTATATGAAAGTTTATACTAGATAATCGCTAGAATTACATTACCTTTTATATTTTCAATTATTATATTTTTAGATATTATTTCTTTTTAATTTCTACAAATGGAAAAAGCATCATAATTGATGCTTAATCGCTATTTTTTAATTTTGGTTCTTAGAATTTCAAATAATGACTTTTTTATATTTTCTTCTCCAATAATTTCTCTTATTTGTTTATCATACATAGGATTATAAGATATGTAAACCAAGCCAAATTCATCTAATGTTAAAGATACCCTTGCATTATGACCGCCCAGGAACTTGTTTTCGTTACAAACAAATTGATTCCATGAGTACCCTTTATCCATAAAGTAAAAGCTAACAAATCTATATTCAAACATTTCTTCGTTTAATTCAGTAAATTTTTTAACTTCGATTATTTTTTTAAATTTGCTTATTTTTGTATAATTAATTATTTCAAAATCAGAAAATAAACTATCAACACAATCATGTACTACGAAGCATGAATAAGTATCAAGAAGACTTATTATTCTATCTATTATCAACTTTTCTTCCGAATTGTTTTCTTCTTTTTTAGCAGAATAAGGTATCTCAAAAAAATTATCTATTATTTTAATTTTTTTCATTTTTCTTTACTCCTGTATTTATGTAATTGTATAGTATTCTATAAACCACCAATTATTCCAAATATTATATTTGTTACCGTTTTTCTATGTATATCCATTTGGCTTTTTGTTTTTCCGTAATGCATATGAATTAGGTTTCTGCTATCAGCATCTACTCTAAATCTACTTTTACCACTTTTATTAGAAAAATTTATTAATGTCATTCCTTGAGGATTTTGGGTGCCATATCCAATAGAAAGACGTCCATATTGTTCTTTGTCTGTTTTTCCTATACGTAAGCCATCACTATGTGTACCGACCGCGGCTAAGCCAGACACTAAAGTTGTTGCTCCTCCAACGGCAAATCCCGTTGAAAATCCATCTATCGCTGCAGATAAAACTTCCTTGGCAACTGTTTTGGCACTATTTCCTTGTGATGCTGATTGTACTGTTTTTTTAACAGCCCTTGTTCCAGCACTAACAGTTCCTATTGTAACCGCCGCTTTAGCTCCTGCTACGGCTGTAGTTTTTGCTCCGCCTAACGCAGCTGCAGTCGCAAAAGTTGTACCAGCTGTCGCTCCTGCTGAAAGTCCTATTGCAACTCCAGCGACAATTGAGCCTACCGCTATAGCTCCAACTCCTATTAATACTTTTTGCCACCATTTAGCTTTATTTCCGTCTTCATCACCGTAATTAATAGGGTTATTATTAGCATATTTATACATATTATGACTTGTTACTTCACCAATTTCGCCACTTATTGCATCAATATTAATAAATCTACCCCATTCTGGATTATAGTATCTACTATTTAGATAATATAATTTAGTTTCTTCATCATAATAGTAGCTTCTATATCTAAATGGGTTTATTAAAGCTATATGAGATGTATCTGTTATTTCATTATTAGTATTATCTTTTATTGATATAATATTTCCCCATGAATCATATTCATAACTACATAGTTTATTATTATTACTATCCGCTATTCCTATGATATCTTCTTGCATATTTTTTATATAATAATAATTCTTATCATTATATTTTAATCCTATTAATGAACCGTCTTCATCTCTTATATAGTATATCATATTTTCTTTTATATTTTCAATTATTATATTTTTTACTATTAATTTCTATAAAAGGAAAAAAGTTTCAGACTTTATTCCGAAACTTTTTTATCTTAAACTAATGTTAGAATAATAAGAACTCCAATTTTCATTAATAATATTTTCTTCGATTATTCCATATTTTTTTTCACTAAATTGATTTTTATTATCACAAGTATTGGTGTCGTAACAATAATTAAAATAAATTCTATATTCAGGCGTATTTAGCATTTTAAATATAATTTTATTAGAACTTTTATATATGCTACTTAAATTTAATTTTTTAAAATTAAATTTAATATCATTAATGGGGATATTAGATATTTTGCTTTTTGAGCAAATTAATATGTTATTACCTTTATAGGCATAATCAGGACATACATTAAACTTGCTAATTTCATAAATAGTATCATATTCACTTAATATCTTAATTATATTAGTTAAATATACAATATTTTGATTATAATATGATAAACGACTATTATAATTTTCATAATTACTGGCAATCTTATTTTCTTTATTTTCTATTCTTCCTTGTATAAAAAAGGCTTCTATTCCTTCAAAGTAATTAACTATAACATATATAATAAAAGTAAATAAAACAATTAATACAAATTTAATAAATATTATTAATAACTTATTTTTATTATTTTTTATTCTCCCTATCATAAGCAATTGCTCCTAATCTAATAAAATATTGATCCCTAGGATCATCGCAAAGTGACGTTGTAAAACAGTTTTTAAAAACTTCTGAATTCATTTTGGTTGCTTGATTAACAGAAGCACCGAACAAAAGATAATCTTCACTAAAGCCAATTGCTCTACCAATGTAACCAAAATGGTAATTTCCTATATCTTGAGGTTCCATAAATATACCATCATAATGAATAGTTTCGTTAGTAGTAAGTTTTAAATCATATTTAGCTCCATCGTTAACATTTTTTGCAAAATATAAAGATTTTTCAACAAAACCCATATTTTTGGTTTCATTTTTCATTTTTGCAGCATTAGTTTTCAGCAAGATTCCAAACTCTTCATTATTTGCAGGACAAGCATTGTATTGTCTTTGAACAGCTTCTATTTCCAATTTAGCTTTAGTGTTTTGCTTGCTATTGTTCTTTCTTAAACCATTCATTAAATTTCTGAGCACTCCACCAGCACTAGAAGCTGTACGCCTTAAAGCCGAAGCTAGAGATTTGAAAAAATGTCCGTTGCTATCTATACCATTAATTGGGTTACTATTACAATATAAAAACATATTACATCCCAAAATATCATCTCCAGTAGTAACATATCTATCCGCATTAATAAATCTACCCCATTCTGGATTATAATATCTACTATTTAGATAATATAATTTAGTTTCTTCATCATAATAATAGCTTCTATATCTAAATGGGTTTATTAAAGCTATATGAGATGTATCTATTATTTCATTATTAGTATTATCTTTTATTGATATAATATTTCCCCATGAATCATATTCATAACTACATAGTTTATTATTATTACTATCCGCTATTCCTATGATATCTTCTTGCATATTTTTTATATAATAATAATTCTTATCATTATATTTTAATCCTATTAATGAACCTTCTTCATCTCTTATATAGTATATCATATTTCCTTTTATATTTTCAATTGTGATTTTATTTCCTTCTGTAAAATACTTATGGATTACATTATTTACTACCTTTTTATTTCTTATACCATCTTTATCATATGTATATTCTACATTTAAGTTATTATCTTTATATGTTTTTAATTCTCGTCCATTAATCCATGTAAGGTTTTTATTTCCTATTGTAAGTGGATTACCTATATTATCATAAGTTATACTTTCATTATTATATTTGGTTAGTTGGTCTTCCCAATTATTATTGTTATATAAATATGTATTGGTATTTATTAAGGTATCAGTATTTAACTTAAATTCTTCTTTTAATAGAATATTACCTTCATTATCATAGTTATATCGATATGTTTTATTAAGTATATAATTATCTTCTTTAATAAGTTCATTAAAATTATTATATTCATAATGATTTATTAAATTATTATTTAAATAAATATTGGTTATATTATATAAATTATCAT
>JAMPHW010000043.1 GCA_023663235.1 Ruminococcus sp.
AATATGAAAACTTAAGAAATTTAGGTAGTGATGCTAATGATTTTGTAAGTGATAATATCGCTGCTAATAAAGTTGTTAAAACTTTTGCTTTAGAAAAAGATGAAATAAAGAAAATGAGTAAAGTAAATAAAAAGTTTATCGATAATGATATCAGAGTAAGTTTACTTGAAAATAACTTTTATGCTAAAGTCGATTTTTTAAGTTATTTCACTAGTGCTATATTTTTAATTGGTGGTGGCTACCTTTTTATTAATAATAAAATAACAATGGGCGAATTAGTAATTTTTAATGCTTATCTTTATAATCTAAGAGCGCCTTTTATCCGTTTAAGTAGTCTTTTAAATAGTATCGAAAGATTTAATATCGCGGAAAAAAGAATAAAGAAATTAATCGAAGCTACTCCTAAAATTGTCCTAAATGGTAAAGAAAAATTAAAAAGTTTATTAGTACCTATTGAATTTAAAAATGTTCGTATTGTTTATGATAATAAAGTCGTTTTAGAAAATCTTAATTTAAAAATAAATCCTTATGAAACTATCGCTTTTATTGGTAAAACAGGAAGTGGTAAATCTTCCATTGTTAATTTGTTTTTAGGGTTTAATACCCCAGAATCAGGTGAAGTTTTAATAAATAATAAAAATTATTTAGATTATAATATGAAAGATATTCGTGAAAAAGTAGGGTATGTAACTCAGGAATCTTTCCTTTTTAGTGATACAATTTATAATAATATTAAATATGGAAAAGAAGTATCAAAAAAAGAGGCTTTAAAATGTGCCAAAATTGCTTGTTGTGATTATATTGATAAACTACCAGACGGTATAGACACTATAATTGGTGAAAAAGGTGTTGGTCTTTCTGGCGGTGAAAAACAACGTCTGAGTTTAGCTAGAGCTCTCGCTGTCAAACCGGATATTTTACTTTTAGATGATATTACCAGTGCTCTTGATATTGAAACTGAAGAAAAAATAAATGAAAGTATTAAAAATTTAAATTATAAATCAACCAAAATAATTATCGCTAGTAAAATAGTATCTGTTATGAATGCGAGCAGAATTTATGTTTTAGATAAAGGGCATGTCATTGAAGAGGGAACCCATGAAGAGTTAGTTAAGAAAAAAGGTTATTATTATGAATTATATATGATGCAAAGAGGTGAGTTTTAATGGCTGTTAACAATTATAAACAAGATGAAGAAAAAACTAAATTTTCGCTTTCTAATTTTAAAAGAATGGGTATATTCTTAAAGCCTTATAAAAAAGATTTAATTATAACTTTTATTATTGGTCTAATCGCCAGTATCTTACTTTTATTTATTCCTAAAATAATGCTTTATGCAATTGATAATTCATTCGTTAATAAAGATTTTTTTGAAATAATTTTATTAACTATTATTATGCTTTCTCTTGTTGTTATATCCGTTTCTTTAACTAAAATAAAAAGAGATAAAATGATAATTGTTTTAGATAAGGTTTCTAATGATTTAAAAATGGCTTTATTTAAAAAATTACAATATTTACCTAATAATTATTATGATACCAGAAGTCATGGTAAAATCTATACTAGAGTTACTAGCTATCCTGAAGATGTAACTATCATTTTCTGTTATGTTATTGTAGAAGGTCTTCTTGATATAATTAACTTACTATTTGTTTTAATATTCATGTTTACGACTCAAGTTAAACTATCATTAATTAGTTTAATTTTATCATCTCTCTTAATAGGTTTCTTTATCTTTTTATCACCAATTAGAAGAAAATTTCAACATGTTGTAAATGAAAAAAGATCTAATGTTAATGCCTATATTTCTGAAAGTATTAATGGTATTAGAATAACTCAATCTTTTAATAGAGAGCATACGAATGAAGATATTTTAAATGACCTTGAAAATAAAAGATTAGAAGCTATAAAAAAGACAATTCTTCTTGGTAATTTAAATTGGTCTCTAACAAGTATTTTAGATAATATTGGTATTGCTTTAATTTATTTTATTGGCTTTAAATATATGTATCCTCTAGTAAGTATTGGTACTATTATTGCTATTGACTCATACTCATCTAGATTTTGGGAACCAATCGAATACTTAACTTCTAGTTATAATGATTTAATGGATGCTAGTACATACTTAGAAAGAATATTTGAATTATTAGATGAACCATTACAAATAGAAAACAAGAATAATGCTAAAAAGATATCTATTAAAGGTAGTGTTGAATTTAAAAATGTTAAGTTTAGTTATGATAATAAAAAAACAATTTTAGAAGACTTAAATCTAAAAATAAATAAAGGTGAAAAAGTAGGACTTGTTGGTGAAACAGGAAGTGGTAAATCTACAATTTTAAGTTTAATATCAAGATTTTATGATATAAATGAAGGTTCTATATTAATAGATGATGTTGATATTAAAGATATTAGATTAGATAATTTAAGAGGCCAGATTAGTATGATGCTTCAAGATAACTTCCTTTTTGCCAGAACTGTTTATGATAATTTAGTTTTAGATAAAAAGATAAGAAAAGAGAGTGTTATTAAAGTTTGTAAAAAGTTAGATATTCATGACATGATTATGAATTTAGAGCATGGTTATGATACTGTTCTTTTAAATAATGCTTCTAATCTATCAAGTGGTGAAAAACAACTCTTGTGTATTGCAAGAATTATGCTCCAAAATCCTAAAATCTTAATATTAGATGAAGCTACAAGTAACATTGACTTAAAAACAGAACATAAAATAAGTAAAGCGATAGACCTTGTAACTAAAAATAGAACTACAATTATGGTCGCTCATCGCATTTCAACTATTAAAAATTGTGATAAGATTATTTTAATAAAAGATCATAAAAATTATGAAGAGGGAACTCATGATGAACTAATGAAAAAGAAAGGCGATTATTATAAACTTTATAATAGCCAAGCGATAAAATAGGTTGACAAATATCTTTATTACTTTATAATAATTACTTAAGAAATGGAGAATATTATGGACCTTTTATCAAGATTTTTACAATATGTAGATATTCCAACAACATCTAATCCAGAAAGTACTAGTATCCCTAGCACTAGAGGAGAGTTAATTTTAGCTAGTATGTTGAAAGATGAATTAGAAAGTTTAGGCCTAGAAGTATCGTTTGATGAAAAGGGATATGTTTATGCTGTATTAAAAGGTGATAGTTCTATTCCCAAAATAGGCTTTATTTCCCACTTAGATACCTCACCAGACGCTGAAGGCGATAATATTAATATCCAAATTATCCATAATTATGATGGAAAAGATGTTCTTTTAAGTTATACCGTTTTAAGTCCTAAAGATTTTCCTGATTTAAAAAATCATATTGGTAAAACTTTAATTACCACTGATGGTACAACTCTTCTAGGCGCTGATGATAAAGCAGGTATCGCTGAAATTATGACTATGCTTGAATATTTTGCTAAAAATAATGAACCTCATGGTGATATTTATGTTGCCTTTACTCCTGACGAAGAAATAAATAGAAGTATTGATAATTTTGATTTCACAAAATTTCCTGTTGATTTTGCTTATACTATTGATGGTAGTTCTCTAGGAGAAATAAGCTATGAAAACTTTAATGCTGCAACTGCCACAATCGAAATAAAAGGAACTTCTACTCATTTAGGTGATGCTAAAGGAAAACTTGTTAATTCTCTTAGTATCGCTCATAAAATAGATAGCTTAATAACTGATAAACGACCTGAGGATTCTAGCGGTAAAGAAGGTTATTATCACCTAGACTTTGAAAGTGGCACTATAAGTGATACTAAAATGATTTATTTAATAAGAGACTTTGATAAAGGCGAATTTATAAAAAAGAAACTAAAATTAGAAGTGTTAATCGCTAAATTAAATCAAGAATATAATAATTGCATAACTTTAAATATTAAAGATACTTATTATAATATGAATGAACTTATTAGTGATAATTATTTTGTTATAAGTATTCCAAACAGAGTTATTATGAACCTTGGAATAGAACCAATCTCTAAACCAATAAGAGGTGGAACAGATGGAGCAGACCTTGCTGAATATAATATTCCTTGTCCTAATATTGGAACTGGTGGGCATAATTTTCATAGTATTTATGAATATATCGCTTTAGAAGATATGGAAAAAACTGTAGATATTTTAGTTGGCATAGTAAGAGAAATTGCTAAAGATAAAAGATTCACAAGAATACGTAAATAACTTGCATTTTAACCTAATTTATGTATATAATATAGATGGATATAAAAAAGAGACACCATATCGATGTTCTCAGTCCAAATTTTTAGATTTGTTTAAGAACACCTTGTCAATGCTGACTTGGTGTTCTTTTTTTATCTGTCTCTCTTC
>JAMPHW010000044.1 GCA_023663235.1 Ruminococcus sp.
ATGTTGAACAAGATAGTAATACTATAATACCTAGTGGCTATAAAATAAATGAAGAGAATAGTTATTGTTATAAAGGAACAAATAAAAATAATAAAGATAGTAATGCTAAACTGTATACTGATGAATTAGGCAATCATTCTTTTAGTGGAATAAGTAAAAGTTCTAAATGTATATTGTATTTAGATAAAATAAATTATGAAGCTAAAACAATAAATGAACTATTAAATACGCACTATAAATATAAAGCAAAAAGAACAATAGAAAATAAAGATTTTAATGTTCCGTATGGAGAAACAACATATGGAATGATATTTGAAACTGAAGATGACGATGGAATAAGTTATTATTTTGCTGGTAATCCTTTAGATAACTGGGTGGAATTTGGCGGCTATTATTGGAGAATAATTAGGATAAACGGAGATGGCTCGATTCGTATGATATATCAAGGAAGAACGGAAGATGAAAATGGTAAAAAGTTAGAACCTCAAGCAACAGGCGAAGAAACTATTATAGGAATAAGCAAATTTAATGAAAAAGCTGATGATAATGCTTATGTTGGATTTATGTATGGAGTTTCAAATTCTAGTACATATGAAGCAACACACGAAAATGAAAATGATAGTTTAGCAAAGAAAGCTTTAGATAATTGGTTTATAAATTCTAATATAAAAGAAGGATCAAATTACTTTAATAAAATAGATTTAAATGCTGGCTTTTGTGGAGATAGAACTCCAAGTACTATCATAATTCCTGTTGTAAATAACGGATTAAACATAGGAAATCGCTCAGGTGGAATTGGAATTACAACAACATATTATGAAGCGAATATAAGATTAAGACCAGAAAATAAAATTATAAATGCAACATCATTTACAGTAACACCAAAACTAAGTTGTACAAACACCAACGATTTATATACATATAAAACTTCAAATAAAGGTAATAAAAAATTAGCCAATCCAGTAGGATTAATAACCGCAGATGAAGCTAGTTATGCTGGAATGCTATTTATAACAAGTTCGTTAGAAAATTATTTAATGACAGATATAAACTATTGGACAATGTCACCATATTATTATAATTATGGTATGATAAATCCTGCCCATGAGATTTACATAGATTCTAACGGATACCTTATTAGTAGTACTGTAACTGGTACTGGTGGTGGATACCGTCCAGTAATTAATATTCGCTCAGATGCCAAATTATCTGGTTTAGGAACACAATCTAACCCCTACAAAGTAGTTTAATGTATCTTTACATTATAAATGACAAGTAATAATAAATTTCTTGTTTAATATAAAAATTTTAGATATACTAATAGTAGGTGAATTATATGAGATTTTATGAAAAACTAACTATTATGATAGTAATATTTTTAGGAGTTGTAATAGCAACTGGTGGTATTATTGGAACATATGTAAAAATAGCTAATAATCAAAAAAATAATGAAACGAGTATAATCTTAGAAGGAGCTTCTTTCTAAGATTTTATTACATTTCGAGCGGCATTACTATAAGCTCTAGTAAGACCTCCAGTACCAAGTTTAATCCCTCCAAAATATCTAATAACTACTATTAAAGTATTATTTAGATTCTTTCTTTCTATTATATTAAGAATAGGAAGTCCCGCTGTTCCTGATGGTTCTTTATCATCAGATTTTTTAATATTTAAATCTATTTTATAAGCATAAGGAAAATGTTTAGCTTTCTTATGTTCTTTTTTTAAATTTTCTAAAATCATTTTAATTTCATCTATGCTATTTACTTCATATTGTAAGGCTATAAATTTAGATTTTTTAACTTCTAAAGTGTAAGTGTTTATAAGCATTTTTGTATCACCTCTTAAATTATACCTTAAAATTATTAAAATTTGTAGTATAATATTAGTGGTGATATTATGTTTAAGGAGAAATTAAAACTTATTCCACATCTTCCAGGTTCTTATCAAATGAAAAATAAAGATGGCATAATTATTTATGTTGGAAAAGCAAAAGATTTATTTAAAAGAGTAAATTCTTATTTTAACCGTCCTCAAACAGGCAAAACAGCTAAAATGGTAAGTGAAATCGCTGATTTTGAATACATAGTCGCCAGTTCTGAATTAGAAGCTTTTCTGCTTGAATTTAACTTAATCAAACATTATGATCCTAAATATAATATTCTATTAAAAGACGATAAAAGTTATCCTTACATTGAATATATAAATAAACCTTATCCTAAATTGCAAGTATCCCGTTATTTAAATATCAAGAAAAAAGATAAAAAGATGTTGTTTGGCCCATATCCTAATGCTTATGCTGCTAGAAGAATAGTATCGCTTATAAATAGATTATATCCTTTAAAAAAATGTGATACTATGCCTAAAAAAGTATGTTTATATTATCATATTGGTGAGTGCCTAGGCTATTGTGAAAAAAATGTTAATAATGATGACCTTCAAGCGATGGAAAGTGAAATTTTGGCTTTTCTAAGAGGAAATGGCGATATCTTAAAAAATAAAATTTTAGAAAAAATAGATATGTATAGTCGCAATTTAAATTTTGAAATGGCTTTAGAATTAAAAAAAGAATTAGACTATATTAATGTTATTTTAGATAAACAGAAGATGGAATTACACGATTTTGTTAATCGTGATGTAGTTGGTTTTTATTTTGATAAAGGTTATTTAAGTATTCAAGTTTTATTTTTAAGAAATGGTCGCATGGTTGGAGGACATACTGATATATTCCCAGTAGTTAGTACTTATAATGATGAGCTTGATTACTATTTAATGAATTTTTATAGTAGACATGAAATTCCTAAAGAAGTTTTGGTATCAAATGATATTAACTCTACTATTTTAACAGAGATTATTAAAACTAACTTTGTTGTGCCACAAAAAGGTAAAAAGAAAAATCTCCTTGAAATGGCTTCATTAAATGCGAAAATTAATCTTGAAAATGAAATGGAAATTATTGAAAAAGATGAGAAGAAAACCGAAATAGCTAATAATGAATTAAAAGAACTTTTAAATTTAGAAAAACTAGATCGCATCGATTTGTTTGATAATTCTAATCTTTTTGGCGAATTTACTGTTAGCTGCATGGTTGTCTTTAAAAATGGTAGACCTGCTAAAAAAGAATATCGTAAATATAAAATAAGTTTAGATAAAAATGATGATTATCATACTATGGAAGAAGTAATATATAGAAGATATTATAGAGCTTTAGTCGATAAAACTGAATTGCCAGATTTAATTATTGTTGATGGTGGTATTAACCAAATTAATGCTTGTTTAAATATTTTAAATGATCTAAATCTTAATATTAGAGTTTGTGGTTTAAGAAAGAATGATAAACATAGAACTAACGATTTAATTGATTCTTTAGGATTTAGAACAATTGAACTTGACCGAACTAGTAACGTTTTTCATTATCTAACTAGAATGCAAGATGAAGTACATAGATATACCATAAATTATCATCGAACTATTAGAAGTAAAGGTGCTATATCAAGTGTTTTAGATAATATCGAAGGGATTGGTGTTAAGCGTAAAAAAGAACTTATTAAAACCTTTGGTAGTGTAACTAAGATGCGTAATGCCAGCGTTGAAGAATTAAGTAAAATTGTACCAGAAACAGTCGCCATTAATCTAAAAAATTATTTAAATAGTTTAAAAGATAGTCAAAATAAATAACAAGTTGTAATAATAAAAATGTGAAAAGTCTTTAATAAAGAAAAGGGTTAAGCATTTCGATAATGGAAGGTTAAATGATGGAATTAAGATAAAATAGTAAAATGTTTTATCTTTTTATTTAATTTATTATTATTAAAATATAAATTTACTTTAAATATATATTTTAGTATAATAAAAAAGGTGATAGTAATGCCAAAAATGATTGAACTTATTAAAGATAATAATATCTTAGTTTCTAGTAATGTTTTAGAATTTACAAGCCCTGATAAAATGTATATTGATTTAGAAGATGATGCCAAATTATATGTTGACGTTGGTGATTATGTTAAAGTTGGAACGCCTATCATCAAAACTAAAAAGGGTATTATAACGTCATCTATTTCTGGTAAAATAGGGTTTATAGAAACTATTAATAATCAAGAATTTATAACAATTCTTAACGACTTTGCAGAAAACTATATAATTGAACCTGTAATAAAAAAGAATAGTAATCATATTAAAAAAGAAATCTTAGATAAATTATTAAAAAAACATTTTAATTTAGACTTAAATGATAAAAAATATTTAATATTAAATGCTATTGATGATGAACCTTATGTTTTAACTGAAAGTTTTTACCTTTTTCTTTACTATGAAGG
>JAMPHW010000045.1 GCA_023663235.1 Ruminococcus sp.
TGTTCTAAATATAAAATATCTGCCGATTATCTTTTAGGCAAAATTGATAATCCTAAATACTTGAAATAATCTTTTCTAGTATTTCTTTTTCTTCTATTTTGTTTATTCCAAAACATTTATTTCCTAAATCTTTTATTGATGCTCCTAAATGATATAATCGTTCTTTATCTATAATTATAAATCTATCATGGTATTTAGTACTCTTTCTTATTTCTAACTTTGGATATTCTTTATTAAATTTTTCTATATCTAAATTATTTATTTTAGCTTTATTTGATGTTATAAGTATTACTTTAACATCTTTTTTCTTTTTACTTAACATTTTTAAGATACTTTCATCTATATAATTATCTATTATAATAATACTTTTACTTGCTTTCTTTATTATATCCACTATTAAGCTATAAGCATCATATATTTGTCCTTCAAAAAATATTCTTTCCTTTATATTATCCTCTACTTCTAAATAGTTAAACACTTCATTAATTTTATTATCTTGTTCTATAAATTTTTTATCGTATTCTAATTGTTTATTTTCTATATTAGTTAATCTTTCAAACACTTGACCGTTAGATAATAAAAACTTCCTCATTTCTATAAAAGCATCAATTATATTTATACTCACCTTTATAGCTATTTCACTTTTTAATATACCTGCAAGCATTGTAATGCCATACTCTGTAAAAACATATGGTAAATACTTTCTGTGTTGCCCTCTTCCTAAATTTTCGTTTAAGGTCACATTTTGTGATCTTAAACATTTAAATTCTTTTTCAGTAATTTGAAAGCAAAATCTTTCTGGAAATCTTTCACTATTCCTTTTTACAGCTTGATTAAGCTTTCTAGTTTCATAATGATAAAGTTTTGCTACATCACTATCCATTATTACTTGTTTACCCCTAATTGTATATATCATGCTTTTAATATCTAATTCTTCTTTTATTAATTTCTTATCAACCATAACCATACTTCCCTTACTTTAAATCTAATTCTACTTTTAACTCCCTAAATTTATTCTAACATTTATTTTCTATTATGTAAACATATCCTTTTTGACATAAAAAAATAAGACTATAATAGTCTTATTTGATAGCTGCTAAAAGTTCATCTTTTTTCATAGTAGAATAACCTTTAATATTTTGTTCTTTAGCTACTGCTTTAAGTTCTGTTAAAGTCATTTTACTATAATCTTTATTTTCAACTTTAGTTTCTTTTTCTTCCTTTTTAGTTGCTACTTCTTTTTTTGGTTCATTAGTTTTAACTTCTTTAGTTTTAGTTGTTTTACCATTTAGGGCATCAGTACTAATCTTAACAAGTTCTTTGAATGCCTCTTTATCGTTAATAGCTACTTCTGATAACATTTTACGGTTAATTTCAATACCTGCTTTATTTAAACCATTCATAAATTTAGAATAGCTAATATCATTTTCACGACATGCAGCATTAATTCTTGTTATCCATAATTTTCTAAAGTTTCTTTTATTTGCTTTTCTATCTCTGTAAGCATAAGCTCCACTATGAAATACTTGTTCTTGAGCTGTTTTATATAATCTATGTTTACTACCAAAATATCCTTTTGCTTCTTTTAATACTTTTTTTCTTCTTGTCTTAGAGACAGTTCCACCTTTAACTCTTGTCATATTAAACCTCCTAGATAACAGACTTTAATCTGCTAGCTTCGCCCTTTCCAAGCGTTCCTTTATTACGTCTTTGACGTACTTGTTTTGATGTATCCTTATTAGTTTTGTGATTACCATTACTCTTTTTATAAGTTAATGTTCCATTTTTTTTCTTTTTTAAAACTTTACTACTTGCTTTATGAGTTTTTTGCTTACTCTTTGCCATTTATATTCCTCCTACTTATTTTTGGGTGCTAATAGCATAAACATTTGTCTACCTTCTAATTTAGGTTCAGCTTCTACTTGAGATACTTCACTTAAACTATCGGCAAATCTTAATAAAACTTCTTTACCAAGTTCAGGACGAGCCATTTGACGACCTTTAAATCTGATAAAAGCTTTTATTTTATGACCTTTAACTAAATATTCTTTAGCATTACGGACTCTGGTTTCAAAATCATGAATATCTATAGTGGTCGATAAACGATATTCTTTAATATCCTTATTAGTTTCACGTTGTTTCTTTTGTTGCTCTTTTAATTTTTTTTGTCTTTCATAACGATATTTATTATAATCCATTATTTTAGCGACCGCAACCTTACCATTATCGTTCATTAAAACAAGGTCTAATCCTGCATAACGAGCTAAAGTTAAAGCATCATCTAATTTTTTTTGACCCATTTGTTCCCCATTAGGACCAATAACCATCATTTCGTTTACTCTTATTTGCTCATTAATTAGTAACTCTTTGTTCACACTTGCTATATAAATGCACCTCCACACTTAAAAAGGTCGAGTCTGCGATACTCCACCTTAAAAACATTTTCTATTTGTTTATTAGGCTTTTTACCTATAGATATGCTCTATCAGGTGGATATAATCGCTTTCCTTTTTAAATTTCTAATTAATTATATTACTATTATATGTTTATGTCAAGCAAAAAAACATTATATAATTTATTTCTTTAAAAATCGCCTAGGAACTCCTGGTTTAAATTCTGATATTATATAACTATCATTTAATTCTTTGATAGCTTCTTCGATATTCAAGTTATCAATATTTGGATTAAATAAAGCACGAAAACAATCAGCAAATAAAGTGCTAGATATTCCAGCTATATTAAGTAAGTATTCCATATCACCATGCACCGCTCTAGTTTTAGGAACGTTAAGCTTAGTAGCATAATAGAAATAACGAATTGCTAATGTATATAAATCAATATTTTTAGAATATAAGCCTCCATTAAAGTATTTAGGGGTACTTAGAATCGGGTCAAAGGCAACAAATGAACTAATATTATCTGTTCTTAAATTACCTACTTGCATATCATGGTAATCAGAAAGTAAAACATTACCGTTTTCGCTATTATATAAAACATTGCCTCCTGTTGCCATATCTGGGTTAACTATATTATGTTTATGACATGCCTCTACAATAGTGCATACTGCTAGAATATATTTAGTTATTGCATCTAAAGTTATTTCATTATTATGCAGGTTATAATAATCTACAAAGTTACAATATTCTTCTCCTATTTTAGGCTCAATATAGCCACATATTCCTTTTTCTGTTTCTAAAAGGTCTATAGGCAAATTTAAACCTTCTATAGGGCCAATTTCTTTAGCGTAATTATATTTTTCTAAAAGGCATCTTCTTTGGTAATCATTTAAATGTTGAAATCTTTTGGCTATTAGCATACTATTTAAATAGTAAATACTAAGTCTTTTGGTTGATATCTCAGGGTGCATTGCATTTAATTCACACATTGGTATTATCATAATTATTCCCCCTAAATTACTTAATACTCGATACTATTAGATAAATCATCTAAAATAATTAATTTAACTACTTTACGATAAAAACTATTTAATTCTTTTTCATTTATTTTCAAATCATAAAGATTAATAATAAAGTTACGGTAAGCCCTATCTTTAAAATTTAAATTAACATTTTCAGTATTAGTCATTTCTTCTAAATCAATGCTTGCTTGATTAAATATTTGGATAACTAAATCTTCTTTAATCTTTTTAGTTTCTTTATCTATAACTACTTTTTTCTCATCAATATGTCTTTTTATCAGTTCTAAGTTTTGATATATTTTATTAATGGAAATAAAAGCATATTCTGTATTTTTAGAATGAGACTTTATAAGATATATAATGGTTATAATAATAAACAAAGGTATTAAAAGGCTACCAAATAAGAAGTAATTAAGATAAAAACAAGTACCTATAGTAATTATAGCTAATATTAATATCATAATATTCTTTTTAGTTACATCCTTTTTATGATTTAATTTCTTATTTATTAGTTCTTCTTCTCTTTTAGTTATATCGTCTTTGATATGTGATACTTTCCAAGTAAGAAGTGACTTATATATACTAGTTATTTCATTTTTACTTTTTAAATCACTAATAATACGATTTAATTCGCTATCAATGTCTAAAAGTAAACTCAGTTCTTCATCATTTATCATAATACAACTCCAAGTCGCTTTTATAGGATATCATAATTTAGAAAAAATGTCAATCAAAGGTAAAGGTACACTTAACAGTTCTATATTAAAAAGAACATTAAAAATTGATTTAATGCCATTAAAATAATTATTTACGTAAATTTACACATAAAATTTGACCGTTTGTAGTTTTA
>JAMPHW010000046.1 GCA_023663235.1 Ruminococcus sp.
CTTAAACGAGATTCCATGTTTCGTCAAAGGTGACATTTTAAAAAAATTTTAACATGTTACTATTTAACAAAAAACTCTTCTTTGATGAAGAGTTTCCTTTATCTATGATTTTGATTATTATTATTATTTTGATTTTCTCTTTGATCTACCATTTGACATAACTTTCGTTTTTCTTCAGGAGTCAATTCATAAATCATTAATACCCTACCAGGTGCTAAAATTTCACCACGCTGATTCATAATTTCTTTTGAATCAATACGACTCAAACTGCCATCTTCTTCACAACAACCCATGTTATGCCAAGTTCTAATATCAGCATCACTCATACTATCATTCTGAGGTACTGGATCTGGATTGGGTGTAGGCGTTGGAGTACCATTTTGATTATTATTGTTATTGCTTGATGGGGTTCCTTGATTTTGTGCAACTCCACCAAATATATTTGGTATATTAAATAATGTAGCATTTTTAGCGCCTTGCATTGCCAATATGTTAGCAATATCTTTACTATCCATACCAGCCTTAACCAATTCTTCGATCTTTTTCGCCATAGCATCAATCTCAACTTGTTTTTCAGCCATCGTAGCATTCGCCCTAGCTTGTGCAGTTTTTTCAGCCATTTTAGCTTCTGTTAATTCTTTAGGTGGATGTATACTTTCAATACTAAATCTAGTAACCTCAATACCATATTGTTCTTCTACTTTAGCAAGAGGATAGCTCAAATCCTCTAATAAATCTACCTTTGATGATATTTCTTCATAATTATGTGCCCTAACATAATCTTTTATTATACTATCTAACAATTTTGATATATATTTACGTAAGGCTTGGGAAGGTGAGTCAGAACCATGTTGTTCTCCTAAACCGTTAAGTTCGATCGCATATTTTTTTGGATTAACAATTTTAAATGCATAATCAGTATCAATTTCAAGCATTGTTGTATTATCATTAGATAGCATCACTATGGCAGGTGTATCAAGATCAAAATTAGTAGTACTTAACACTAACCATGAATTCCAAGGCCATCTAAATTTTATCCCAGTCTTCGCTTGTACTCTTTCAATTATTATATCTGGTCTACTTCTTAAAACCCTACGTTCTGTTACTTTGCGTTTGATTTTTATAGTTGCATTCTCCATTTCGGGTGTACTAGCTATTAACCCAGATCTATATTTTTGCTCATTCTCAATTAGAGTTTTTTGAGAATCATTACCACGTGAATATAATGTAGCTAATTGAACATCACTTAACTGCCTAAGTGGTACAGCTACATCTTTCATAACTTCAACTTCTTCATATTCTGGATGGTTATCTTTAACAACCTTTGGTGGAAGCTTTTTCCCTACAACCTTTATTTTTCCAAATATACTTTGTCTAACTAAAATGGTACCATGATTAATTTTTTCTACTAAATAATTTCTATTAAACGATTCAATACTTTGCCTATTTTCACTCATATTTATATCCCCATTTCTATTAAAATTATATCATAATAAGTGTTCTATGTAAACCAATCAATTAGGTAATCTAACCATATTAATTTAGAACTAAATTAGCTCTAGCTTTAAGATCGATATTAGCTCTTCGACCCAATTTATAAGCATAATAACCAGCAGATGCAATCATTGTAGCATTATCAGTACAATACTTTAATTCGGGTATAGTCAGGTTAATATCATTAGCATTACATACATTTATTAACCGATTTCTAATTCCACTATTAGCTGCAACACCGCCTGCTAAAATTAAATTCTTAACATTATATTCTTTTAAGGCTCTTATAGTCTTTTTTTCTAAAATATCTACAACCCTTGTTTGAAAAGAACAGGCTAAATTTGCTCTATTTATTGAATTACCTCTTTGCTCTTCATTATGAACTAAATTAATGGCAGCACTTTTTAATCCACTAAAACTAAAATTATAACTATTATCATTAAGCGGTATTGGTAATGGATATGTATCCTCCCCTTCATAGGATAATTTATCAACTAATGGTCCACCAGGATATGGGACTTTAATAATACGGGCTATTTTATCATAAGCTTCTCCAACTGCATCATCTAATGTTCCACCAATATGCTCAAAATTATAATTATCTTTCATATAAATAAGTTCTGTATGCCCACCACTGACAACTAATGCAATTAATGGAAAACTCATTTCTTTTGATAAATTATTAGCATATATATGTCCTGCTATATGATGAACAGGTACTAAAGGTTTGTCATATATATATGATAATGTTTGAGCAGCAACTACACCAACTAATAATGAACCAATTAGGCCAGGTCCATAGGTTACTGCAATAGCTGTTATATCATCTATTGTCATACATGCTTTATTTAAACATTCTTCAATTACTAATGTTATATTTTCAACATGCATACGACTAGCTATTTCTGGAACAACACCACCGTAGTTAGCATGTACATCCATTTGTGATAAAACAACTGTAGAAATATCCACAACACCATTTTTAACAATTGAGACACTCGTTTCATCACAACTAGATTCAATTCCTAATATATATATATCATTCATTATCATTCAACTCTTTCATCATTAATATTGCATTACTATTTTTATAATAATTATTTCTAATAGAAACTTTTTTAAAGCCAAATTTTTCATACAAAGAAATACCAACTAAATTATTTTCATCTACTTCTAAAGTAATATTGCTGCACCCATTTTTTTTGACATCATTAATCAAAAAAATCATCATATTGTTTGCTATATGCCTACCTCTACATTCTTTAGATACATAAATATAATTTAATTCTGCACGGTCATATATTATACTATAATTAATAAAGCCTTCAATATTATTATTATCATCATAAATATATACATGTTCAAACGGTCCTAAATTAAATAAATCTGTATTATTATTATCAAATTCTTTATAATACTGGCTTATTACTTCATAATCACTATTAACTATTTTTCTTATCATTTATACGTTCCAATTGTTCTTCTGCCTCTGTACGTTTTAAATAATTAGGATTTACATTATGTGCTACCATAGAATTATCATTCTTATGCTTATTTAAAAGTTTAATTATATTAGGTAATGGTATATCATTAGCTAATTGCTCATCATAACTAACTACCGTATAATCACTATCTAGTTTTTTCATGAATTCATCATATTTAACATATTGATCCTGAACAATCATATCTAAATTATTATCATAAATGCCAGTATAGACATATCCACGCCTTGCATCAATCATTGGCACAATATATTTAGTATCGACATCAGTACTAGCATATAATTCTAATGTAGAAATACTAATAATATCCTTTTTTAATGCCCATGCTATAGTTTTAGCAATAGTTACACCAATTCTAATTCCAGTAAAAGAACCAGGCCCATTTGCAACATAAATACTATCAATATCTTTAATAGAAAAATCTAATGTTTTAAAACCTTCAGAAATAATAGTCATAATTTTAGAAGACATATCATCTAAAATTTCTTCATTATATAAATATAATATATCATCATCTTCAAGAATTGCTATCACAACATGCGAAGATGAAGTATCTAAAAATAATTTTTTCACAATACTGCCTCACATAACTCCTCATATTTAGAACCATAAGGAGTGATAACTAAAACCCTTTTATTTTCACCAGTTACCTTAAATTTAATATCTAATCGTTCTTCAGGTAAAATATTTTTAATAGTATCTGCCCATTCGATGACAACAACACCATTCTTTGTAAAATAATCCTCAATTCCAACACCTTCAGTATTACCATCTAGACGGTAAACATCAAAATGGTATAATGGCAATTCACCATCATACTCTTTAACAATTGTAAAAGTAGGTGAAGTTATTGTTTCGTTAATACCTAAAGCATTGGCAATACCCTTAACAAACATTGTCTTTCCACTACCAAGCTCACCATTTAAACAAATAACCATATTTGGAAATTTCTCTGATTCAAAATTTTGTGCTAATTCTAATGTTTCTAATTCATTATGCGATGTAATTTTATATTCCATTTCTATCACCTATTTAATTATAACAAAAAAATCATATATGGTACACTTAATTTTATATAAATTTGAAAAATGTCTTAAAGAGAGATTTATATAATAGTTAATACACTGTTTATTATAATTTACCAAACTCGATAAATATTAAAAAAACTAGCAAATGCTAGTTTAAAATACAAAAAAAAATTTGCAACTTCCTAT
>JAMPHW010000047.1 GCA_023663235.1 Ruminococcus sp.
ATATTTATTACCACCAACCCTTTAATTTCCTTTAAAAAAATGCAAAATTTTTAAAAAAACTTGCATTTTTAATTATTTGTTTACACTTTTTTACATATTTTTTAGCTCAGCATAATAAATAGTTTGAGTTTTATCATTATTTTTTGTACACGTTATAAGCGTTAACATATCATGATAATTATTTTTAAGATATAAAGTTCCTGTTTTAGCTTGATATTCGATTTCTTTTACAAGATATGTATAAGTTTTATTATTATAATAAAGTTTTACTTCGGAATTAAGATTTAATTTATACAAATCTTTAAAGAAAGCATTATTACTATTTCCAGAATGACCAGCGATAATTATATTACTATTAGAATTATCATTTGGGAAAATACTACTAGATGTAATAAATAAGTTTTTGTTTACATCATTATCAGGATTATCTTTGGGAAATAATTCTTTTTTTAAATTAATCGTGGGTATATCTAAAACTGCTAAATAAGAGTTGTTCTCAATTTTAGCATTTATTTCTTCTAAA
The DNA here is from genome assembly GCA_023663235.1 of Ruminococcus sp. Taxonomy (GTDB): domain Bacteria; phylum Bacillota_I; class Bacilli_A; order RF39; family UBA660; genus Caccenecus. The sequence continues at coordinate 524 of JAMPHW010000047.1, forward strand.
TATACTTCCTCTATTTTTTCCTCCTTATGAAAATGATTGACAGATAAAGTGATACCGCCTATTAAAACAAGACTTAGAATAAAACATCTACGCTTTCGAAGACGCATAGAAAGATATTCCTCCCAAAATAGATAAAGCTATATCTACTAAGAAATGATGATTATCATCATTAATACCAGTAATTGGAACTTCTTCGGTTATTCGATTACTCAAAGTTATGGTACTTTTAATATCTTCTTTTATTTCTAAGGGTATCTCTTCTTCATCTTCAATATTACTATCAAGACTTAAAACTTTTTTAAGATAATAATTTCCTACAGGAACATTTAAAATCTCAATAATACCCTCTTCATTAGTTTTTTCTTCCCATAATAATTCATTTTTACTATTATAAATTCTAAATATTGCCCCTACTACAGGGTTGCCTGTTAACTTATCAATTTCTTTAATAAAGATACTTCCTGTTTTTAATTCACTATAAATAGTCAAATTAACAGATTGTTCTTCTTCGGTAATAGAAAAAGCCACTTCATCACTAGCTAATTTATAATTATCTGGTATAGTAATATTGGTTATAAGATAATCCCCTAAAGGAAGACTTTCTAATGTTATGGCACCATCATTAACTTCAAAAGTTTCTTCTTCATTACTTCTAATACTAGCTTTCTTTATTTTAAAAGTACTTAAACCGTTTACTGGTTCTTGAAATAAATTATCCATGAATATTAAATTAAGAGTTCCTAATAGTTCTTCATTAACTATTTCTAGTGTTTCTTTAGTATTTTCATCAATATCTAAGATAATATCTTCATTTTTGAAACCTTCAAATACTGTATTATTTCTTATAATAAATTTACCATAAGGGAGTGTAATTAGAGCAACACCCTCACTATCAGTCATAAATGTTTTAATAGGATTACCAAAAATATCATAAATAGTAAATTCATATTCCGCTACTTTGCTGTCACTTAAGGAATATTTAAAATTAATAGTTTTTAACAAAGCTTCTTTTTTTATATCAAATTCATAATCTTTTTCATTATTACCTGTGAAGTTAATTTTCTTATTTAAAGCTTTATAGCCTTTAGAATTTTTTATTTCTTTCATATAGAAATCACCACAACCTAATTCAGGAATAATTATTTTTTCTAAAGAATTGACTTTAAAAGTACTAATTAAATCATCATTATCTTGATAATATAAACCATATTCACTATTTTCTAATGAAGGATAATAACTTTCATCTTTAATTAAATTAATAGTGAGAGTTGGACTTAAAACTTTGACATATAAATATACAGGTGAAACAACAATAAATTCTCTAGTAAAAAGAGTCGCTTCACCATTTAATTCGTAAGTATAATGGGCATTAGTACCATCGAGTTTGCGCTCAAAACTTAATAAGCTAGTTGTTGGATAATTAGCTGTAAGAGTAAGTTTATTAGCTTCTACTTTATAATTAAAAGCTCCGTCATTAGGTATAATAAATTCTTGTAAAACTTTATTTTCATCAGTTAAAACTAATTCTTCATCAAGTTTTATGATGTATTCTGGTTCTCTATCTTTGATATCATCAAAATTAGCTGTAAAAGATGGATGTTCTTTTAAATGGTCAATATCTTTTAATATAGTTGATATTTTATCCTTATATTTAGCTTCATCTTCTTTATTTTTGAAAGCTAAAGCTTCTTTATCTTGCAGATAATTTTGCCATATTAAAAACTGGGTAGCAATATACCAATCAATATCATTTCTATTTTCATAAGTATAACCATAATAAGCGATATATTTAAGATACCTAATTAACTTTATGTCAATTGGTAAGTTAGTATCAGGAGTAAGTTTATACTCAGTATATTCTAAAGTTTTAGTTGGATCATAACTATAAAGAAAAGTATTATCATCATCTATTATATAAAACATTTCTAAAGACTTGCCATTTAAAGTTAAATCTACTAATTTATCCCCTTTTATAATCGTACTATTTTTAGCATTTACACTATTTAAGCATATAAAAAAGCTAACAATAAATAATAAATATTTTGAAATTTTTTGCATATTTTTTCTTTCTAGATAGATAATTCTATCAGAAATAAGAAAATAATTTTATGAGTGAATGGTATTTATTATAATATATAATATTATTTATGTAAATACTTTTTATTAGTGAGTTTATTAATAAAAGGAATTAAGAGACTTATTAAGAAAATACTTATAAAACCTGCTTCAATATAATAAGAATTAAAAGATAATAAAGATGTTACTAATCCTATTAATACGCCATAAATAACTTTGCCAATATATGAATAAGGACTTACTGTTATATCAGCGGCTAGAAAGATAAAGATAAAATAAGCACTTCCATTTAATAAATATAAAACATAATTATGATTATTAGTTAATAAGAGAATTATTGTAGATAGCAAAACATAGCTAATGCTGGCTGTTATAGGTATAATTTTTTTATAATATTTATTAAAACTTAAAATGATAAGACCTACAATAAGGAGAAAAATGCTAGTTGTGCCTATACCCCCAATTCCATAGCCTAGAAAAATATCCATAATATTATAGTTGAATTTAGATAATTTTTCACCAATATTTAAATAGCTATAGCTACCAATTAATAGGCTTAAAAGAAGAAATAATCTAATTAGACTAGTTGTATTAAATTTAAATACTCGCTTTTTATTTAAGACTCTAATGATAAATAATAAGACAAATAATAAAATGGGATACAAAAACATATTGGTATTAAGGGATATAGAGACACTTAAAATAAGACATATTAAAATATTCTCTTTATAATTTTCTTTTAATAAAGCACTTACTATGATAGCAACTATAATACTAATGCTATAAAAGTATAAAGGGATTAAAGCGTTTTTTAAATTAAGAAGATTATTATTATATAAAAGAACTCCATTTTTATAAAAACCAAATAATAATAAAGGAATTAAAGCATAAAGATAAGAATTTAGGAGATTATTTTTATCTTTAATATTATGTAGGATTGGGATTTTAGTCACTTTCTTCACCTCTTAAATATGTATTAAAGTTTATGTAACTAGGACAAATATAAGAACATAAACCACAATTTAAACATTTATCTTTAACTTTATTTAAATAGTTATTATCATTTAATAATAAAGGATTAATATTTACAGGACAAATATCTAGGCAAGCTCCACAATTTAGACAAGCTCCACTTTTCTTTTCTTCTTTTTTCTCCATAATTAAGAGACCAGTAAAGTCATCTGTAATAATTATATTATCTAAAGAATTAACTTTTTTACCAGACATTAGACCATCTAAAATATAAGTTAATTCTACTTTTTTTAGTTTAATCATTTCTTTTACAACATCATCTAATTTGGTACCAATTTTAACTCTAATAATAGAGGGATTAAAAAGACCATTACCACTAATTGTAATTAATTTATCATTCATTACTCTATTTCTTTCAATTAGATTATAAATATGATAAAAATCACTAGCTTTAATTACTTGAGAATCATTTTTTATTTTTAAATAGTCTTTTAAAATAGTTTCATTACCAAGCAGATAAAGACTAGGCACAATATTTAGTTTAATGTTTGGATACATTCCTAGACATTCCATTAGTTTATTTATATTTTCACTATTAGTAGATTTAAGACATATTATGATATTTAATTTATAAATTT
>JAMPHW010000048.1 GCA_023663235.1 Ruminococcus sp.
TACTATCTTGTTCTACATTATCTAGATATAAAGCTACAATATTTATATCATAAGGGCTAGATACTACTTTACCTTCTGTTAAAGGAATAGATGCAGTCATTCTATAATTTGCTTTGCTTCCTATAAAAGTAACAGTTATAGTAAGTATTACTACCGTTATTAAGCCACACAAAAAATATCTCTTGCTATTATTCTTTCTTAATTTTTCTATTTTCATATTTGCTCCTTACAATAAGCAAATCCGGACTATTTTAGAAATTTCTAGCTTATACATCAATTATAATATCTCATATAATAAAAGTCAAGAAAAAGTTCGGCATTTTAGTGTTAAATGAGAAATCAAAAAATCATATGAGAGAATATAAATAGGTGATAACCTATGATATACGGTGATAAATTAAAAGAAATTAGAGAAAATCTAGAACTAAAGCAAACAGATCTAAGTAAAATATTGCAAGCAACTAAAGAAGTATATGGTAATTATGAAAGAGAATTTCAAATAATGCCATTAAAACATTTAAATACAATTTGTAATTATTTTAATATATCATTAGATTATGCTTTTAAATTTACTGATATCTTAAATTATGAAAATAGCACTGATAATATAGATGTACAATTAGTAGGAGAAAGATTAAAAGAATTTCGCAAAGAAAATAGAATCACAATAGCTAAATTAGCAGAAATTTTAAATTTAGGAAACGGAACAATTGCAGGGTATGAAAAAGGAAGATATTTAATTTCAACTGCTGCCCTTTACGATATATGTAAAAAGTATAATATCTCCGCTGATTATCTTTTAGGCAAAGTAGACAACCCCAAATATTTAAATAATAAATATATTTAATACAAATTTATATTGACATATTAACTAAAATAACATATATTATATGTAATGGATGTGGTCGTGCTGAATTACCAGTGCGGTCACATCCTTTTTAATGCTCTAAAATCATTATTATCTTTGATAATAACACTACTTAAAAAATTTGTGTCATCTCTTAATTGTAATCTTTTTATCTGTACTTCTGCATCATTCAAAGTTAAATCGGATTTTGTTATATCAAATATAAAATTACTACTTTGTTTTTTCTTGTTATTTACCGCATGATATAAGACTTGTTTGCTATTTCCAATTATTTCTTTTAAGTCCCAATATTCGCCATTCCACAAATAATCTGCAGTCATAATACCATCTGGTTTATTTATTCTAGGAAGCATATAAATTTCTCCGCCAAATGTATCTTCTAACCATAAAGCTATTCTCTTTTCACTAACTGAATAATCTAATACAACATTTTTATTATCTACGAAATATTTTTTGTTTTCATGCACAAAATAGAGTTTATCCTTTATTATATGACTATTCGGTGTCACTTTTTCTATTGCCTCTTTTGTTATGTCTATAAACGTTTTAGTTTTACATATCATGAAACCTCATTTCTACTCACTCGCTAGAAATATATTCTAAACATGTTTTAAATTTTTGTAAAGAAAAAGCGTTCAACATAATTCGACCCGCTTAATTAATATCTTATTATAATAAAAATCCATATACACATATAAAATGTAAAACAGTACCTGCTAAACAAAAAAAGTGAAAAACTGAATGCATATATTTTTTAGAAGCACCAATTGAATACAATATTGAGCCAAAACTATACATCACTCCACCTAAAAATAAGAATAATAAACCAAATCCTGAATTCCTATATAAATTTTTAATACCAATTATAATACTCCAACCGTTTACTAAATGACAAAACACTTCAAACCTGCTATATTTATCTATATTAATCGCTGTAAAAGTAATGCCTAAAGTAGTTATAAAAGCAACTACCCCAAATAAAATCCATCCAAGTATTCCCCTGACGCCTAACAAGGCAACTGGAATATATGTCCCAAAAACTAAAAGATAAACATTGCAATGATCTATTACTCTAAGAACTTTTTTTCCTTTAAGTCTTGGAGATAAAGAATGATAAATCGTACTTATTACATATAAAATAATCATTGTTGTCCCATAAATACTTACTGTTACATATTCTAAAGGTCTACTTGCTTTAACTAACATTAAAACTAAAGCAACAATTCCGAATATTGCCCCTAGTCCATGAGATATCGCATTTATTAATTCTTCACTTAAACTATATTTAGGAACTCTAATTGCCATAATATCACCTATATAATTATATCATATCTAACACCTTTTATATTACCTAAATTTAAGTAGATATTATTTTACTTTTTTAGTATAATATAAAAAGAAAAGAGGATTTTTATGAACCCAGTCATGCTTACTATTTTTGGTATTGAAATAAAGTGGTATTCTTTTTTGATTCTAGTAGGTATTCTTATTAGTCTTTTCTTAATCGAAAAAGAATCTAAAAGATTTAATATTCCTAAAAATGACATTTTTGATATGTGTTTTTATACTATTATTTTTGGTATTATTGGCGCTCGTCTTTATTATGTTTTATTTAATATATCTTATTATAAATACCATTTATTAGAAATATTAGAAATATGGAATGGTGGTCTTGCGATTCATGGTGGACTTATCTTTGGTACTATTACTATTTATCTTTATGCCAAACGAAAAAAATTAAGTATTCTTCGCTTGTTAGATATAGTTGTACCCGCTGTAATTTTAGCCCAATGTATAGGAAGATGGGGAAACTTCTTTAATAGTGAAGCTCATGGCTTTGCAACAACTTATAATTTTTTAACTAGACTTCATGTCCCCGAGTTTATAATTAAAGGTATGCATATAAATGGCGTCTATTATCTTCCAACATTTTATTTTGAATCATTATGGTGTTTACTTGGATTTATTGTTTTACTTATTGTTAGAAGATTAAAATATATTAAAGTAGGGGATATAACCTGTATATATCTTTTGTGGTATAGTTTTGGAAGGTTCTTTATTGAAGCATGGCGTACCGACTCTTTGATGTTAGGTGGATTTAAAATAGCTCAAATATTATCTATCGTTTTATTTATTGGTTCAATTATATATATTATTTATCTTCATAGAAGAGGCAAGTACGTTAATCTTTATAATGATATTAATGAAGGTCGCATTAATTAGAAAGGAATAGCTTATGTATGATTTAATAATAATTGGAATGGGTATTTCTGGTATAAGTGCTGGAATATATGCTAAAAGAGCTGGTTTAAACGTTTTAATGCTAGAAGGAGCTATGCCAGGAGGAACGCTTAATATTATTCCAAACGTTGAGAATTATCCTGGTCTTTCATCTATAAGTGGTTCTGATTTTGCTAATAAGCTATTTAATGAAATAATTAATCTTAAAATCGATTATAAGCTCGAAAAAGTAACTGATGTAATTCTAGAAGATACAAAGACTATTAAAACTAAAAATAATGTTTATCAAAGTAAATATTTGTTAATTGCTACTGGACGTTCCCCTAAATTTCTAGGACTTAAAGATGAAGAAAAATATTTAGGAAAGGGTATTAGTACATGCGCTTTATGTGACGGTAATTTGTTTAAAGGCGAAGATGTTGCGGTAGTTGGCGGTGGTTCTAGTGCCTTATCAGAAGCCCTTTATTTATCTAAAATAGTTAAAAATGTTTATTTAATCCATCGTCGTGCTGAATTTAGAGGTGAAGAAATACTTAGCGAAAAAGTAAAAAATACCTCAAACATTAAATTAATTTTAAATGAAGAAATTAAAGAATTAATAACTAAAGATGATAAACTAATTGGCTTAAATCTTAAAAATCAAAAAATAGATATTAAAGCTTTATTTATCTATATAGGATTTACTCCTAACACGGACTTTCTAAAGAATACGGGTATATCTTTAGAAGATGGCTATATTTTAACTAACGATAAAGGCGAAACTAATATCCCTAAAGTATATGCATCAGGAGATGTTATAAAAAAAGATATCTATCAACTTATAAATGCTGCTAGTGAAGGAGCTACTACTGTTATTAATATAAAAGAAGAATAATTAAAAATAATAACTAGGAAATAAAATCCTAGTTTTTAAATTGCTAAATTTGTCGAATTAGTTAGTATTTTAGGAAGTTTTGTCGAGGAATAGG
>JAMPHW010000049.1 GCA_023663235.1 Ruminococcus sp.
TTTAATAAATCTGCATTTGCTATTTTAAAAATATTTTTCTAAAATCCAAAACGAAAGGAGGATTTTTATGCAAGATATTTTATTTTGGGTTAAAAAATATTTAAAAGATTTTATTATCATATTTTTAGTTTTAATTTGCGTCACGATAGTTGTTTATACAAATTGGTTTAAGGAAGAAGATAATAATACTAATTACCCAGACTTAGCTTTAAATCTTAAAAATGATGAAAAAGAAGAAACAGAAGAGAAGCCTAAAGAAAAAGTTTATGTTGACATTAAAGGCGCCGTTAAAAATCCTGGAGTTTATGAAGTCTTAGATAATAATATAATTAATGACGTTATAACGCTTGCAGGTGGCTTAAATTCTAATGCTTATGTTAAAAATATTAATTTAAGTAAAAAAGTTAAAGATGAAATGGTTATTTATATTTATACTAAAAATGAAATAAAAAGTTTTGAAGAAGAAAAAGGAGAAGTTTCTAAAATAGAAGAATGTATAACTTCTAGTTATATTATTACCGAATGTGAGGAAGAAAAATCAAGTATTATTAATGTTGATAGTAATACTTCTAGTTCTAAAGAAGAAATAAAAAAAGAACCAAATACAGATAATAAAGATAATACTAATTCTACCAGTCTAGTTAATATTAATAAAGCTTCCATTAATGATTTTACTAAACTATCGGGTATAGGAGAAGCCAAAGCTAAAAAAATTATTGAATATAGGGAAGCTAATGGCGATTTTAAAGATATTACTGAAATTATGAAAGTGAGTGGAATTGGAGAAAAACTTTTTGACACAATTAAAGACTTTATTACAATCTAAATCATTTCTTTTATTAAGCTTTATTTTTTTACTATCCTATGTTTTTTTAACAACTAAAGTAATTTCTTATAAATCATTATATGATATAAACACAAGTAATTTAGAAGGTATTATTAAAAATTATAGAATAGATGGAAATAAATTAAATGTTGAACTTAAAGCTAAAGAAAATATTATTGCTACCTTTTATTTTACATCATTAGAAGAAAAAGAATATTATGAAAAAGAATTAAAATTAGGAATAAAAATAAAATTAGAAGGGGAGTTAGTAGAACCATCTAATAATACTATTCCCAATACTTTTAATTATAAAAAATACCTATATAATAAAAAAATGTATTGGACCTTTAATATTAGTAAAATAAAAATAAAAACAAGTAAAGTGACTTTAATTTATAAAGTAAAAAACTATCTCTATAAAAAAGCTAGTAAGATAAAAAATACTAATTCTTATATATATGCTTTTATATTAGGGGATAAAGATTACATTGAAAATGAAGTTTATAATACTTTCAAGAACAATGGCATAACCCATTTATTCGCTGTCTCAGGAATGCATGTTGGGGTTTTGGTTGGCTCATGTTCATACATGTTAAAAAAGCTGCATTTTAAAGAAGTTTTAATAAATGGGTTAATTATTGTTTTTTTAATATTCTATATGCTTCTATTAAACTTTACTGCATCAGTAGTAAGAGCAAGTTTAATGTATATCTTTTTGCTAATTAATAAAAAATTGAAGTTAAACTTAAATACTAAAAAAATCTTATATTTATTGTGTTTTATACTATTAATAATAAATCCTTTTTATATTTATGATATTGGCTTTATTTATTCTTTTACTACTTCTTTAGGTCTAATTATATTTAATAAAAAAATAACAGGTAATTATTTAAAGAAACTTTTAATGGTAAGTTTAATAGCCTTTCTCTTTAGCTTACCAATTACTTTATATAATAATTATGAATTTAATCTTCTAACTGTCTTTAATAATATTATTATCGTTCCATTAGTAAGTATTATTTTATTTCCTTTGTCTCTAATAACTTTCTTTTTTCCTATATTTAATAGTATCTTAACTTTAGGTTTTAATTTTCTAGAATTTATCAGCAACCTTTTTAATAGTCTAGCTATAAATATTGTTGTACCTAAAATTAATTTAATCTTTTTTCTAATTTATTATTTAATAATATATTTTATTTATAAATATAGTTTTAAAAATATAGTATTTATAGTCTTATTAATTATTACTTATAAATTAATACCATTTTTAGATAATAATGCTTATATATATTATTTAGATGTCGGTCAAGGAGATGCTACTTTAATTGTAAGTGAAAACTTTAAAGATAAAATATTAATAGATACTGGAGGTAAAATATCATACAAAGAAGAAGATTGGCAAAAAAAGAATAAAAGCTTTAATTTAGCAGATAACATAATCTTATTTTTAAAAAGCTTAGGCATAACTAAACTTGATCTAACAATTATAACACATGGAGATATGGACCACTTAGGATATGCTAAAGACATTTTAAAGAATATTAAAACTAAAAAAATAATGTTTAATAATAATACTTATAATAATGAAGAAAAAAATTTACAAAAATTAAGTAAAGAAATTAAAAATAATTATTTAGGCTCTAAAATAAGCATTTATAATTTAAATCATTCTATTTATGATAATGAAAATGATAGTTCTTTAGTTTTAAATGTTTTCTTAAAAAATAAATCATTTTTATTTATGGGTGATGCTCCTAAAAAAGTAGAACAAGAAATAATAAGTAAATATAATTTAAATAGTTATATTTTAAAAGTAGGACATCATGGGTCAAATACAAGCTCAGACCAAGAGTTTTTAAAAGAAATAAAACCCAAATATGCTATAGTTTCTGCTGGACGTAATAACCGTTATAATCATCCTTCAAAAGAAACTACAGATAGTTTACAATCTCTAGAAATTCCTTATTTTTCAACTCAAGATAGGGGAACAATTAAGTTTATCTTAACTAATAAAGAAGAAAAAATCTGTTTTTATCCACCATAACTATTTATTTTTAATAAATGGTGTTATAATAAAAAAGTGGTAGTTATGAAAGTATATTTAATTAGTGGTGAGAGTTATTTATTAATAAATGAAAAAATAAATAGTATAGTGGGAGATAGTAAAAATATTTCTAATTTTGATTTAAATGAAAATAGTTTAGACGAAGTTTTGATTGAAACTGGTTATATTTCTATGTTCGAAGAAGAGAAATTTATTATTGTTAAAAATGCTAATATCTTTGGTAGTGCTAAATTAAAAGAAAATGATAGTGATTTAGTATCTAAAATATTAGAAATAAATAATCCTAATGTAACAATTATTTTTGTTTGTAATGAAAAATTAGATTCCAGAAAAAAAATAACTAAATTAATATCTGAAAAAATAGTTATTCCTACTTTAAAACCTTATGAAATTGAAAATCGCGTAAGAGATTATTTCAGTAAATTAGGTTTTAAAATAGAAATGGACACTATTAAATATATTGTTTCTAATAGTCTAAATAATTACGATGTTGTTATGATGGAAGTTGAAAAGCTTATTTTGTTTTATGATAAACCTTGCATAATAAATCATAATGATGTTACGAGTATTGTATCTAAAAGTTTAAATAGTAATAACTTTCTATTTGTGGATGCTTTAGTTGATAATGATTTAGAAGGTTGTTTAAATCTTTATCATGATTTAAGAGTATTAAAAGTAGAACCAACCGTTTTAATATCATTAGTAACAAGAGACTTTAGAATAATGCTTAATATTAAAAATCTTTTAGAAGAAAATAAAAGAGAATATGAAATAATGCAAAAACTTAACTTAGTTGATTGGCAATTAGATAAATATTTAAAAAAAGTTTTTCCATATAAAAAACAAGAATTAGAAAGTTTTATAATAAAATTGGCAGACTTAGATTTAAATATTAAGAGTGGTAAAGTAGATAAATATACAGGTTTAGAATTATTTATTTTAGATACTTGTGGATAATTAATTAGAGGATGCACTTTATTTACATATATAGAAATAAATGATAAAATATTATTAGAGAAGTATATAACAGTTAAGTGACCTCACAATATATTATAAAAGCATAAACTTTGTTAATTATTAAAAGGGGGAATGCTTATGATGGAAAGGAATAAATGGAATATTTAGTTATTCTTG
>JAMPHW010000004.1:0-34357 GCA_023663235.1 Ruminococcus sp.
AAAATAAGCAAACCATGGTTATTTTAGAAATTTCTAGCTTATATATTTATTATAAACTTCACTATAATAAAAGTCAAGAAAAATTCTCTTATTTTGCCCTTTAATTAATTAAATTAATTTATCATGAGAAAATATAGTAGGTGAAAACAATGATATATAGTGATAGGTTAATAGAACTTAGAGATAAAAATAACTTAAAGCAAAATGAGATTGCTGATATATTAGGAATTGATAGGTCTGTCTATGGTAAATATGAGAGGGAATATGTTATTATTCCTATAAAATATTTAAATCTTCTATCAGAATATTATCATGTTTCGTTAGATTATATATTCTCATTTACTAATATTGAAAATTATTCTTATGTTAGTGATACTATAGATAAAACTAAAGCAGGTATAAGGCTAAAAGAGTTTCGGAAAGAACAAAAAATGACACAAAAGAAATTAGCTGAAGTGTTAAACACAGCTCATCAGGTCATTTCTAAATATGAAAAAGGTATTAATCTAATCGCTACACCTTTCTTATACACTATCTGTAGTAAATATCATATCTCTGCTGATTATCTTTTAGGTAAAATTGATAGTCCTAAGTACTTAAAATAATATTGTTTATATATTTAAAATATGTTAAAATTAAGTTGTAGAGTTATTAGGGAACTAATATCTACTAATGGTTTTTAGTGACATTAACGTCTACTTTGTTATTTGTTATAACAATAATAGTCGTCGATGTCTTTTTTATTTGTCTACTTTTGGGTAGTAAACGCTTAAAAAGGTTTCGAATTACTTCTAAACTCACTTTAATCACCTACTCTCTATCCAAAACCCCCTGAATTTTGTAGAGATTTTTTAGAATAGTTAAAAGGAAAATTAAAGCAGACATCGGTCCTTAATAACTCTAAGTTCAATCTAACATATATATTTTTAGGTGTCAAAATACAGATTTTGATAAATCTGCTAAGCAGAAATAGTAAAATTGGCTAAGCAGATTTTGGTATTTCTGTATACCAATTATATAAAATCTGTAATTTTAAAAAAATGTTAATAATTTACGGTTTATTAACACTTTATATAAAAAAACATCAACAATTAAGTTAATGTTATTTTTCTTGATTTAAATTATATTTACGATTGAATTTCTCAATGTTTCCAGTTTTCTTAACTTTACCTTGAGCACCTGTATAAAATGGGTGGCATTCACTACAAACTTCTACTTGAATATTTTCTTTAGTAGATTTAGTTGTAAATGTAGCTCCACAAGCACATGTTACAGTTGTATCTTTCATTTCTGGGTGTAAATTTTTTTTCATATTATCCCTCCCGCCATATCAAATTTTTTGACATAGTAATTTGTTTGTCTTAAGTATTATATCATAAATATTAAACTTTACAAGTAATTTTTATAGAAGTTCTTTAATTTTCTCATATATAGCCTTGTGTCCTTCATAATTGATATAGTATTTATTATCATTAAAATAATATTTAGGATTTTGTAAGATATTATTAATATCTAAAAAGATAAAGTTATTTGATAAAGTTATATCCCTTATAATAGCGTTTATTTTACTTGTTGTTAGAGCATCATGATTAGGAGTTTCATATATTCCTAAAACGATGACTTTATTACTGTTTAAAACTTTAATTAAACTTAGTAATTCTGTAAAGTCATTTTTAAATTCTTCCTTTATTTTATTAGTTATCTTAACATTTGATAGTTCATCTATACCAATTGAGATAGTTAAAATATCTGCTTCATTAATGGCGCGTTGAATTTCGATAGTATTATTGATAGTTATACTTTTATTTTCTTTTATTTCATAGATTAGTTCTTTAATAGTTTTATTTTCGCTAGCAAAGTAGGGGATATATGTTTTTAGTTTATGATTATCTTTTAAATTATTTTGTAAATAATCATTAAAACTATAGCCTTCAATATTGTAAGGTGTCATGCCTAAAGACAGGCCATCTCCTAATGAGACAAGAGTTAACTCATCACTTTTTGTATAAAAATAAATAATAAACGATAAAATAGTACTTATTAAACACAGTAATATTAACTTCTTTTTCAAGGCTTTTCCCCCTAAAAGTAAACATATTATATTATATTTCTTTTAGTTCAATTTTAGCACCTACATTAGTTAGTTTTTCGACAATATTTTCATATCCTCTTAAAATGTGTTCAGCATCAGTTATAGTTGTAGTACCTTTTGCAATTAAGCCAGCGATAACTAGGGATGCTCCACCACGAAGGTCAGTTGCTATCACTTCACAACCTGTTAAGTTCGTTGGCCCTTCAATTAAAGCAGTCATACCAGTTACTTTGATATTTGCTCCCATTTTATTTAAAGAAGGAACATGTCCCATACGGTTTTCCCATATTGTTTCTTCAAACAAGGATGTACCTTGGCATTGAGTTAAAAGAACACTCATAGGTTGCCCTATATCTGTAGGAAAGCCTGGATATACTAAAGTTTTAATATTTATGGGTTTTAAATTATCATTTTTACTAATTGTAATATTATCGTTATTAATTGTTAATTTAACTCCTATAGATTCTAATTTAGCAGTTAAAGCTTCTAAGTGACTTGGAATTATATTATTAATTGTAAGATTGTCGCCAGAGAGAGCTCCCATAATAAGATAAGTTCCAGCTTCAATACGATCAGGTATGACAGATATTTCAGCACCTGTCAATTCTTTTACGCCATTTATAGTTATAGTATTTGTACCAGCGCCTTTAATACTTGCTCCCATATTTATTAAGAACTCAGCAATATTAACTATTTCTATTTCTTTAGCAGCATTATGAATAACGGTTGTGCCTTCGGCTAAAACGCTTGCTAACATAATATTAATAGTAGCGCCTACACTTTCGAATCTTAAATAAATATCAGTACCTACTAATTTATCAGCATCTAATATATATTTATCGCCTTCTATAGTTACTTTAGCACCTAGAGCTTTAAAGCCTTCAATATGCATATCGATAGGTCTTGAACCAATATTACAACCACCAGGAATATATATTTCGACATGTTTCTCTCTCCCTAAAAGAGCTCCCATAAAGTAATAGGAAGCACGTAGTCGTTTAGCATGATAAGCATCGATTAATTTATTATTTAAACTAGTTGTATCTATTTTAAGTTCATCATTATTTAACACAGTATCACAATTTATAATATTTAGAATATCTATTAAAGCATCACGGTCAGAAATGTTAGGTACATTTTTAATAATTGATTTGCCTTTAGCTAAAATAGAAGCTGGAATTAATGCGACAGCACTATTTTTAGCGCCACCAATTTCAATTTTTCCTGTTAGAGGAAATCCTCCAGTTATTAACATTTGTTTCATTAACATCACACCCTTACTTTTTAAATAGTTTAGAACACTAGGTACTTACACTATTTTTTATGATTGTTATTTTTTTTGGTGCTAGTATTTTAAGTTAAAATACTAAGTATAATATATCTTATATAAATGTTATTTGTCAATATTTTTATTTTTTTTGAATAAAATAAAGGTAAATTATCTTAATATAATTAAGGTGATTAAAATGAAAAAAGTAATTATTATATTATTTATTATAAGTTTAATATCAATTTTTAAAGGTAATAAAGATATTGTTATCCCTAATGATGCGATTAGATTTAGGGTAATTGCAAACAGTAATAGTTTAAATGATCAACAAGAAAAAATGATTATAAAAGAAAAAGTAGAAAAAGATGTTTATGAAATAATTAGTAAAGCAGATAAAAAAGAAGATGTAAGAAGTTTAATTGAAGATAATATGGATAATATTAAAAAGGTGATGGATAGCTATAAAGTGCCTTATAATATTAATTATGGATATAATTATTTTCCAACTAAAAATTATAAAGGTATAATGTATAAAGCTGGTAATTATGAATCTTTAGTTATAACTTTAGGCGAAGGGTTAGGGGAAAATTTCTGGTGTGTATTATTTCCGCCGCTTTGTTTACTTGAAAGCGATAAAGAAGATGTTGGTGAGATTGAATATAAATCTTATGTAAAGGAAATGCTAGATAAGTTCTAATAAAGATATCTTCTAAATAAGATTATTTAGGAGGTAATTATGCTTTCTAGTGTTATTTTAATAGGTATTGCTTTATCTATGGATACTTTTTCTTTATCTCTAGGGATTGGAATTTTTAAAAGAGATAGAAAAATTGCTTTTAAGCTTGCTATGGTAGTTGGTTGTATGCATTTTATTATGCCTTTTTTAGGTATGTTATTAGGAAACAGTTTAATAAAGCTTTTAGAAATTAACATCGATATATTATTAGGTTTTATTTTAATAATAATTGCGATACAAATGCTTATAGATTTAGTTAAAAAGGAGGAAAACAAGTTTAATTTATCTAATATTGGGATATTTTTATTTGCTTTAGGAGTGAGTCTAGACAGTTTTTCAGTAGGACTTGGGATAAAAGCTAT
Organism: Ruminococcus sp.; assembly: GCA_023663235.1. Taxonomy (GTDB): domain Bacteria; phylum Bacillota_I; class Bacilli_A; order RF39; family UBA660; genus Caccenecus. The sequence continues at coordinate 4,461 of JAMPHW010000004.1, forward strand.
AACAGACAATATATATTTAGCGATGGGAATATTTGCACTATGTAGTTTTACTTTTACATATATAGGTATAGTTATTGGAGAATATGCAAATAAAATTATGGGAACTTATGCGAATATAATAGGTATCATTATTCTATTTGTATTAGGATTAGTGCATATTATTTAGTTACCATTTTTATATAAATCTTGATATTCTGGGCATGATTTTAATAATTCTTTATGAGTGCCTGATGCAATAATTTTTTTATCTTTAAGAAAGTATATTTTATCATTATTGATTATAGTTGACAAGCGATGGGCGACCGTTATCATGGTATATTTTCCTTGCATTTTACTTAAAGCTAAACTAATTTTTTGTTCTGTTTCATTATCTAAACTGCTTGTTGCTTCATCAAAAAGGATAATAGGTGTATTACGCAAAATTACTCTAGCTATAGCCAGTCTTTGTTTTTGACCACCACTTAAATTTTTACCATTTTCTTCAATAATTGTATCATATTTATTAGGCATTTTTAAAATATCATGATGAATTTGAGCGATAGTGCAAGCTTTTATTATATCCTCATCAGTAATATTATCATTTACAATCTTTAAATTTTCCCTAATAGACATATGAAAAAGGTAGGGATGTTGTGTTACAACAGAGATAGAATTTCGAAGAGAGCTTTCGCTTAAATCATTTAAATCAATATCATTTAAAGTTATATTGCCTTTATTCGGAAGATAAAGTTTGTTTATTAATCTTAAAATGCTTGTTTTACCTGTTCCACTTTTACCAACAATTGCAACACTTTCTTTAGGTTTTATGTCTAAATTGATATTTGATAAAGTTTTATTTTTATTGTTATAAGAAAAGGTTAAATTAGTTATATTACAAGAAACTTCTTTATTCTCAATTTTCTTTTTGCCATAAATTTCTGGGGAAGATTCTTGATAGCTTGTTATTTCCATAATTCGGTTAGCACATAGCTTAAATTTTTTGATATTATGAATAATAGATTCAGTATAATTTAATAAATTAAAAATATTATCTTCATAATTTATAGCTATTAAAGCGATGGATATAGTAAGTTTGTCTTTTGATATAAGAAATATACAAAGTCCAACTATAAAGAAGCGAAAAATATTAATAGTACTATTATATATAAATTGATAAAAACGTTCAACATTGTCTAATTTTATTAGAGATGTACTAAATTTCTTAATTTTTTTATTTATTAGTTTTAAAAATTTTTCTTTAATATTAAGAACTTTTATTTCTTCAATGCCTCTAATCATTTCGATGTTAGTTGTCATTAAGTTTTCAACACTTTCTTTTTTTGCTTTTTCATATTTTATGCGATGATTTGTTTTAGCTTTTTTGATTAAGAAGAGAAGAATTAAGAAGTATAAATAAAAACAGAATATATATTTATTTAAAACAAAAACGGTTAACAAAGATCCTATATTTATTAAAATATCTATGATATCATCAGTAATTCTAATAAAAAAGTCAGAGACATCAACAGTGTCATCAGTTAAGCGGTTAATGTAATAACCACTACTTTTTTTATTTATAGAGGAAATTTCGGTATTCATGAATTTTGATGAAATATCAAGGTGGAGATTGCGATAGGTTTCAGTAATAAATTTGAGTGCAAAATTACTAATTAGAACTTTCAAAATATTAAAGAAGAAGTGGAGACCAAAAATAAAAAAGGAGATATAATATAAGTCTTTCCATGAACCACTTGTAAGATTTAAAGTTAATTTAGACATATAAATTGGGATAGCAATCCAAACACCAACCATTAACAAACCTGTAATACAATAAAGAATTAAATCTTTTTTGGATTTCTTAGAATATCTTAAAAGCCATTTTAGATAATTTTCATTTTTCATATACATCACCATTATGATTATAGCTTAATATTCAATAAAAAATGTGACATTTTTGAGACAAAAAAGGTAAGTCGTTAAACCCACAAATTTGACATTTATATTTTTTTATGTATAATAATTAAATATTTGAAGGGGAAATTTGTATGACTGTTACTTTTGAAGAAGATAAAAAACGAGAATTTAATAAATTTAATAAAAAGAGTGTAAAACTTAGATATGGAGATTTAGAAAAAATTGAAGAGTTTGAGAAAGCTACTTTTTGTGATAGTCAAGGCAATATTTTGTTAGATGCCGAATTTTATTGCCCTCTAGATAAAGCTTATATTGTTTTAAACCGTGTACATTTTGGCGATTATTATAGGGAGAATAAAAGGTTTGCACTAGAACAGCTTATTGGATATTTATTATGTTCATGTAATTTAAATTATTTTGCTTCGGTAATTTATATTGATATTTTAGGCTCTAATATAGATGAAGATACTGCTAAAGAAATTGGGTTTTTCCCTATTCTTGGTAATGACTGTTTCGCTATTTTAAATTGGAGTTTTGAAGATGCTATAAATGCTCATACTATCATGGATGATATTAAAGAGGCTATTATTGGCGATTATTTAAAAATTAAAGTAAAAAAGGTAGCTTATATGGATGCTATGCGTACACAGTTAACAAAGGCAAAAGATGATCTTCAGTTTTTTCTAGCAAATAAGCCTGATAATATAATGGTTGAAAGCAAAAAAATAGAAATTAAACATCTACAACGTATATTACGTTCAGATGAAGGTAAAAAATAATATATATTAAAATTTTCATATAAAAAATATTTCCCAAATTATTTCCTGGGAAATATTTTTATTTCTTTTCAATTCTGCTAAAAAGAATTTCAGGATTATTTAACTTTTTACCTTCTTCTAATAAGCCAAATTCATTAATTGTATCAAAGGAAGTAAGATTTGTATTTAATTGCTCAAATATTTTAGTACTTGTTGTAGGAATAAAGGGACTTAAGAGAACACTACAAATACGGATACTTTCTAGGAGATTATATAAAACAGTAGCTAAACGCTCTTTTTTGGTTTCGTCTTTAGCTAAACTCCAAGGCATAGTTTCATCAATATACTTATTGCAGGCTTTTAAAACATTCATTATTTCTTCTAAAGCCTCATTGACTTTTAATTCATTCATTTTATTTTCAACAGCATCTTTTAAATCTTTAACATAATTAATTAATGCATTATCGAGGTCTTCATTTTCTTTAGGATTAGTTATAATACCATCGAAATATTTATGACCCATACTTATCGTTCTATTAACTAGATTACCCAAATTGTTAGCTAAATCAGCATTAGATCTAGTTATTAGGGCTTCTTCAGAAAAGTTTCCATCATTGCCAAAAGGAACTTCACGAAGGGCATAATATCTTACAGCATCTACGCCATATTCAGAAATATATTCACGAGGGTCTTTATAATTTCCTAGACTTTTTGAAATTTTTCCGCCATCAATGATAAGCCAGCCATGACCAAAAACTTGTTTAGGTAGGGGAATATTTAAAGCCATTAACATACAAGGCCAAATGATAGTATGAAATCTAACTATTTCTTTACCTACAATATGAAGGTCAGCAGGCCAATACTTTTGATATAAAGGATTAGTTTCATCTGGATATCCTAGTGATGTAATATAATTTGATAAGGCATCCACCCAGACATATACAACATGACTCGGGTCAAAATCAACTGGTATACCCCATTTAAATGAGGTTCTTGATACACATAAGTCTTCTAATCCTGGGTTTATAAAGTTATTTAACATTTCGTTTTTTCGGGATAGCGGTAAAATGAATTCTGGATTATCTTCATAGTATTTAACTAATTTATCTTGATATTTAGATAATTTAAAGAAATAAGCTTCTTCACTAACAAGTTTTACTTCACGACCACAGTCAGGACATTTTCCATCAATAAGTTGGCTTTCTGTCCAAAAAGATTCACAAGGAATACAATATAGTCCTTCATATGATCCTTTATAAATATCTCCTTGGTCATATAGCTTTTTAAAAATTGCTTGAACTGATTTTTCATGATTTTCATCAGTTGTTCTAATAAAATAATCGTAAGAAATACCTAGAGACGCCCATAAATCTTTTGCATCTTCGATAATCTTATCAACATAAGCTTTAGGTGTTGTTCCTGCTTCTTTAGCTTTTTTTTCAATTTTTTCGCCATGCTCATCGGTGCCTGTTTGAAAGAAAACGTCATAACCAGTTAATCTTTTATATCTAGATATAGCATCAGCGATAATTGTAGTATAACAATGTCCAATATGAAAATTGGCACTAGGGTAATAAATTGGGGTTGTAATATAATATTTTTTATTCATAAATTTCACTCTTTCTATAATTATTTTTTATATGATTTAAGAGCCACATTCGAGTAGTAGCTAGTTTAGATACTAATAGTTTCAATATAGACATAGTAATTCCTCCTTAAACAAATAAAAACCATAAATTAAGGACGGAGGTTTTCCGCGGTACCACCTTAATTCATGATTTTTTCATGCACTTTAGCTCTTAACGCGAGTAGACGATTAAACTCAGGAGTCATCTTCCATAGTATTTTTTATTCATTTTCATCAGCCATGAACTTTCTTCAAAAAAAATAATATGTACTCATTCCATCAACATTTAAGTTGTACATATTATATTATATTTTATATTTAGATGTCAAGATGTCTTGAAAAAATACTAGAAACTAATTTGCCAATATTTATTTCATCTTTAAGAGGCTTAGAACTATACATAATAATTAAACCGATACTATCATTTTGAGAAATTATAGGAATGAAAGCAAAATTTCCTATTATTTTTACATTACTAACATTCAATTCATAATTTTCTTTTATTTTAATTTCACGTTCTTCAATTAAATTTAGGTATTCAGAAGGAATAGGGGTATTTAATAAAGAATTATCAATGCCTTTAGTAGCTATAATTTTTTCACGATCGGTAATCATTATTTTATAGTTAAAATCATTATATATTATTTCACACAAAATATTTGCTAGAGTGCTAGAAGAAGCTAAACGGTGATATTTTTTTAAAATGATACTATCTTCATTTGTAAATATTTCAATATTTTCACCATCATGAATACCTAGATTTCTTCTTATTTCTTTTGGTATTACGATTCTTCCTAGCTCATCTATTCTTCTAATCATGCCTGTTGACTTCAAAGTTTACAACTCCATTTCTAATATTAATATTAGCTAATAGAGTTTAAATATACTAAAAAAGAAGAATTTATTGTTCTTCTTAGTTTAATTCTTGAATGGCTTTTGATAAATCCTTAAATAGCTCGTCACTATAAAGTTTTCTATCATATAGAATAAAGCCATCACTTGCATTTTGCATTTTTGGGATTATTTCATTTGCTAATTCTTCACCAAAATATTTAGCATCTTCTTTAGCAACTTCTAATTCCATATTATTATTTATATCATATAGTTTTGCTTGGAAATCAGCCTCAATCTTGCTTAATTGAAAAACAAACTTAGCTTCTTTACTACTATTAGAATTATATTCTTTAACTAATTCAACTATTTCTTCTTGTTTTACTAAACCATCAGTTAATTCAGTAATTTTAGCTAAAGCTTTAGAAGCACGCTCCTCTTTACTTTCATAATCTCTAGTGCTATTTTCTTTTAAATCAATTTTTTCTAATTCTTTTACAATAAGCATTTTAAATACTTTAAGCATATCCAAATTTAGATTATGTTCACTATCTAAAGCGATAGCTAGAACTAAACAACCATAGATATGTTCCGCAACTGATTCAAGTCTTTCGCTTGATACTTCAAGCTCTTTCCAACCTGTACGAATAATATTTTTTAAATTATTAGCGGCAATATAAAATTTTATTATTTTACTATTCATAAAATTTCTCCTTTCTTTATTATTATATAATATTTTCAATTAAAATAAAAGCAAAATATTTTGAGCTTTACTTTTTAAAGAAAAAGAACTTTTTATAAGTTCTTAGTTTCTTGTTTGACCTTGTAATTGTTCTAAATCTGTTATTTTTCCCAAAAGTTCATTTATTTGTTGTTGATATTTCACTTCTTCAGCCGAAGTTTCTCTTATTACAACAGTACTTAAGAGTACTCGAGCTAATAATAATGCTAATTCTGGTGTTATTTTATTACTTTCTAATCTTAACATAAAAATTTCATACTGATTTGCCCAAGGCTTATAATCTACTATATTTGTGCTAAAATGATTTAGAAGATTTTTATAATATTTTATTTGGATTTCAGGTTCTATTAAAGCTGGCCCTTTAGCAACAGTATTAAATTCTGTAGATTCAGGAATTATCTGTCTCCAAAATCTTTCATTAGCTAATTCAGCTTCTTTCATACTAGAATGTTCACTTCCATCTAAAGCTCTAAATGGATATAACACCTCTTTATTAATTTTTGGTATTTCTATTAACTCACAAATGGATTTATCTTCTCTTAAACTCATAATAACATCCCCTTTCAATGGATTTATATTATAACACATATTTTTAAAATGTCAAATTGAGTGATTTTTATTTCCTGGGAAATAATTTGTTAGTAACTAAAGATAGGATTTTATTAGTTCTAAAAGTGGTACAAAAGTATAAAGGAAATGTTTATCGGATTGTTTTAAAATTAAAGAGATGATAATTCTTTTATTTTGGTATTTAAACTTTAAATTAGAATTAATATTATAGCTTTCTAAGAATAGTTTATCAGCTTTTAAACTATTTGAAATATTTTCAGGTAGTTCAACTTCTAGATAGCTCTTAGTTTGAGTTACTCTTTTGATTCCTAAGAAGTTTGCTAGTTTTTCAAACCATTCTTCATACATATAAATTATTAAATCTTCATTAACAGCACCAAAGCGATCTTCTAGTTCTGATTTAATTTTTTCTAAGCTTTCTTTAGAATCAATTTCATTTATTTTATTGTGAATTTCTATTTTAATTTCATCATCACTTATATAATCATCATTAATATGAGTACTTACATTAATTAAAGCGGTTGGACTAGTATCCTCAGGAATTTCTTCACCTTTTAATCGTTTCATTTCTTCTTCAATCATTTGCATATACAGGTTTATACCAACACTATCGACAAAGCCTGCCTGTTCTGAGCCTAAAATATCACCAGCTCCACGGATAGCTAAGTCACGCATAGCAATACGATAACCACTTCCAAGTTCAGTAAACTCCTTTATTGCTTCTAGTCTTTTAATAGCTGTCTCATTTAGAACCTTACTTTTATTATAAAGAAGATAAGCATAAGCAATTTTATTTGAACGTCCAACGCGACCTCTTATTTGATAAAGTTGAGACAAACCAAAATGGTCAGCATTATAAATTATTAACGTATTAGCATTAGGAATATCAATACCAGTTTCAATTATAGTAGTACAGATTAAAATATCATATTTATAATCAACAAAGTCTTGCATTATTTCTTCTAATTCGCTCTTAGTCATACGACCATGCGCGGTTATAATACGAGCTTCAGGTACTAATTTAGAAAGTTTTCTTTTAATACTTGTTAACTCTTCAATATTATTATATAGGACAAAAGCTTGGCCTTTTCTTGATAATTCCTTATATAGGGCATCTCTTACAATTAAATCTTGCTCTTCTAAAACGTAGGTCTGGATAGGATAACGATTAACTGGAGCGGTATCGATAACGGATAAATCACGAAGACCTGACATAGCCATTTTTAAAGTACGAGGAATAGGGGTAGCAGATAGTGTTAAAACATTAACGTCATTTTTATACTTTTTAATTTTTTCTTTATGAGTTACGCCAAAACGTTGTTCTTCATCTACTATTAAAAGGCCTAATTCTTTAAATTTAATGTCATCACTTAAAAGACGATGAGTACCAAAAATAATATCTATTTTACCATTTTGCAAATCTTCTAATATCCTTTTAGTTTCTTTTTGGGTTGTAAAACGGTTTAAAAGAGCAATAGTTATAGGATAATCAGCAAAACGAGTTAAAGCAGAAGTATATTGTTGTTTGGATAAAATAGTAGTAGGGCATAAGTAAAAAACTTGCTTATTATTTAGAACTGTTTTAAACATAGCCCTGAAAGCAACTTCGGTTTTGCCAAAGCCAACATCTCCACACAATAGTCTATCCATAGGAACTGTATCTTTTAAATCTTTATCAATTTCGATTATGGCTTTTTCTTGGTCTTTAGTTGGCTCATATTCAAAGCTTGAAGCGAAATTATCTTCCAACTCATAAGTTTCATATATAGGACCTTTTAAAGCTTTTCTTTCAGCATAAAGCTTTAATAATTCAGATGATATATCTTTAATTCTTTTTTCAACACTTCTTTTAGTTTTAGCCCATGATGTACTATTTAATTTATTTATTTTAGGTTTTAGCCCTTCTTTAGAAGTATATTTTAAGATAGTGTTCATTTTTTCAACAGGAACGTAAACTTTATCGTTACCATCATATAATATTTCAATATAGTCTTTTTTTAAACCATTTTGTGTTAGTGTCTTAATACCATTATAAATACCTATTCCATGAGCCATATGAACGACATAGTCACCAAGATTAATGGCATTTATATCTTGAATTTTACGACCAATTTTATAAGAATTTTTATATTTTATTTCGGTTTTTGCAGTTTTTTCGATATCATTTTCGCTAATAATAACATATTTATCAATAATAAAACCTTTAGGAAGATATTTTCTAATTATTTGATAAGAGCCCGTTAAGTGTTCTTTTAAGATTTTAATTTGGTTTTCTTTAGACAAATAAAATATTACTTGATATCCTAATTTTTGCCATGATAAGACATTTTCGCTTAACTTTTCGAAATTAGAATTAAAGTTTGTTATTTCTTTCGATGAATAATTAATAATATTAGTTGCACTTTTATTATCTAAGAAATTTAAATAAAGAACATCTTTGGGATTTATATCATTTAGAGAAAACATAAATTTAGTATTAGGATCAAGTTCTTTGGAAACACGATATTCGAACATTTCTTGTTCTAATTTTTGATAACTAGCTTTTATTTGGGAGTAGTCTATCATTACTACAACAGGAGAAGAAGCATATTCATAGAGACTTGACTTATTTTCAGTGTTTATTTCGCCATTTGATATAAGATTTACTTCATCAGTAGGATTTATTGACATTTGAGTATTTTCATCAAAGATTCTAATAGATTCAATAGTATTACCAAAAAATTCAATACGAATTGGGTGTTCATTTAAAGTTACAAAAATATCGATAACATAGCCTCTTACAGCATATTCACCAGTAGTAGTAACAATAGTATCTCGTTTATAATCTAATTCATTTAGAATTTCAATAAGTTTATCTCGATTAATTTCATCGCCTTTTTTTAATTTAATATTTAATTTATTTTGAACTTTAGCGTCAGTTAGAAATTTTAAATAGCCAGTTAGATTAGTGACAATTATGCCATTTTCACTTTTAATTCTTTCAAGAGTTTCAATACGAGTTGTCTTAAGCTCAGGTGATATTGCTAGGGCGGCGCTAGTTAAAAAGTCATCCATAGGAAAAAGAAAAGTATTATCCTCAAAACTTTTTATACCTGAATATAATTCATTAGCTTCATATAAAGAGCTAGTTAAGACAATGACGTTTTGTTTACGATTTTGAAATAATTTAGACACGTAAAAATGAGCTAAAGTTTTAGTTAAGCCCGTTATAGTTAAATCATTTTCAAATTTAAAATATTCATTTAAAAAGTCCATTTTATCACGACTTTCTATTATATTTATTCATTAATTTATTTATATCATCTTTTAAAAATTCATCAATTATGTTATTAAAAGTAGGGTACAGATTATTTAGTTTTTCACTTTCTTCACTCGAAAAGTGACCTAAAACATAATCTTTTGTATCTATTTCTTTATTACTAGATATGCCTATTTTTAATCTAGTAAAAGCATTAGTGCCTAGATTATTAATGATAGATTTGATGCCATTATGACCACCAGAAGAGCTGTCCTTTTTTAAGCGATATGTTCCAAATTTCAAGTCTAAGTCATCATGAATTATTAAAATATCTTTTATATCAATTTTATAGTAATTAACAAATTCTATGATAGATTCACCAGATAAGTTCATGTATGTAGTTGGTTTTACAAGAAATACTTTTTCATTATTGATATTTAAATTTAAGTATTCGGCTTTAAATTTTGTTTGCCAATTAACATTAGATAGATTATACTTAGTTTTTAAATGGTTTAAATAATTATCTATAGTCATAAAACCAATATTATGTCTAGTGTTATGATATTCTAGTCCAGGATTTCCTAGTCCAACAATTAGTTTCATATTATCACCTCTTTAATTAAATATATTTTGATAAGTTTTAGTATCACGATTGATTACTTTAGTACTTATTTTAGTACTACCTATATTACCATTTTTCGTGAAAAACAACAACATCATTATAGCACAACTTTCAGATTCTTTGGCAATAAATTTGATACTTTTTAAAGTTAAATGATAATTATGAGCTAAAGTTATAATTTCTTCTAAACGTTCAGGGCGATGGACAAGATAAAACTTACCTCTATCTTTTAAAAGATCACTAGTTACTTTAAAGATATCTTCGATAGTAACAGTTAATTCATGACGAGCTAGAGCTTTCTCATAATTAGTATTAATTAAAGATGTGGGGGTTGTTTTAAAAAAAGGGGGATTGCATGTTATAATGTCAAAATTATTTCCCGGGAAATAATTGTTAGTAACTTTAACATTTTCATTTAGCATAGTTATGCGATTTTCTAGATGATTATATTTAATACTTTCAAGAGCTAGATTATATATGTCTTTTTGTAGTTCAACACCTGTTATGGATAAATTAGTACGAGAAGCCAAAATTAAAGGTAGTGGGGCATTTCCACTACATAAATCTAGTAAAGTTTGATCATTTTTAGAAATTTTTACAAATTCTGCAAGAAGTAAACTATCAAGAGAAAACTTAAATTTATCACTATCTTGATAAATTTTTAAACCATAATCATATAAATCATTAAGAACAACGCTCACTTTATTCTCCTACTTTTACTTCAACTTTTTCATTATTTACTAAAACTTTAACGCTTCTATTTAAGATATCTTTACTTATTACTTGTCCTTTACCACTAGGAGTGTCGATAGTGTCACCTATTTCGGGAAGACCAATACTACAATTAATATACTCATCATCTTCATATGTGAGACAGCATAGAAGACGGCCACAAAGACCATTTATTTTAGAAGGGTTTAAAGCTAGCCCTTGATTTTTAGCCATATTCATAGAAACAGAGTCAATACGACTTAAAAAATTAGCACAACATATTTTTTGACCACAAGTTCCAACGCCACCAATTTCTCTTGCTTTATCACGAGCTCCTATTTGTCTTAGTTCTATTCTGGTACGATAAATAGATGCTAGTTTACGGGCTAACTCTCTAAAATCAACGCGTTCATCAGCGAGAAAGTTAAAAATTAGTTGTTTACGATCAAAAGTAAAACTAGCATTTATTACTTTCATATCAAGTTTAAATTCTTTTACAAGTTCACGACAATTTTTTAAGGCTCTTTCACCATCTTTTAAATTCTTTAAATACTGTTCATAATCATTTTTAGTAGATATACGAATTATATCACGTAATTCACTAACATTTTTGTAGTTTTCAGAATCAACTGTATTTATTATTTTGCCGAATTGTTCACCTTTTTCTGTATTAACAATAACTGTTACATTAATAGGGCAATTAAAATAACTTTTAAAATGATATATTTTTCCATTATCTTTAAAGTTAACACCATAAATATATATCTTATCCATTTGCTCCTCGCATTTCTATTACGAATTTATCTAAAACTAATTCGATACTAATATTATAACTCATATTATTTAAAATTTGGCTAATAATTTGCATTTTTTTAATGATTATAGGTAACTTATCTGGTGGATTATAGATTTCTAGTAAATTTGTATCATATTCTTTATTTAGAAGACTTAAGTATTTATGATAATAAATATTGAATATTATTTGAAAAAATATGAGAACTTCATTTCGATTAGCTATAATTCTTGCTAATTCATCTTTATGATTAATTATCTCCTTAGTTTTTATCTTGGTTAAATATTCTGTAATTAAGGTTTTATAATTTTCGTAGGTTTCTTCTTCAAGATTTAGTTCTTCTAAAAAACTATTAGTATTATAGTTAATCGTTAATATATTACAACGACTTTTAATAGTATCAAGCATGATATCTTTATTATTAGTTATAAAAAATCCTAAGATGTGGGATTCTGGTTCTTCAAGAAACTTTAACATAGCATTAGCACTACTAGGGTTTAACTTTTCAGCACTTTTAATAATATAAATATTATACTTACTATAAACGGGGATGGTACTAAAATTATTTTTAAGTTCAATAATTTGATTTTTTTTAATAGAAGATCCATCTGGTTCAATTATTTTTAAGCTAGGAATACTATTTTTATTTATTAAATTGCAAAGATTACAAGCTGTACAATTATCTTGATAAGTATTTTCACAATTAATTAGTTTAATAAAAGTCCTTAAGTCTTGTTCTAAGATAGTATTATTATTTGTTTCAATTAAATAAGCGTGAGCTAGTTTATTCTCACGAAATTTAGATGTTAGTTCATTAAAAACAACATTTTGAAACATACTATCACCTTTACTACTTTCTAATGCTTTAAATATTAAATCAAGAAATATATAATGACTAAACCTAATATACCTGGAGTTCCAAGAAAAGTTACTAAACTTAAAGTAATTAGATTTATAGGTATAAAGAAATTAATACCATTTAAGATTAAATTTAAACCATATAACATTACAAATGCTAGACATAATTTTTTAATAATTTTAATTAGTTTATTTGCCATATTCATCACATTAATATATATGCTTTTAGATGTTAATTTATTCTGAAATTTTTTTACGATCTTCTAAAGCTTTTTCAATTGTGACATTATCCAAATAATCTATTTCAGCACCAATAGGAATACCATATGACAATCTTGATATAGTAACATTATTTTTTTTTAGAATTTTTTTAATATATAATGTTGTTGCTTCACCCTCTATAGTTGGTTTTAAAGCCATTATTAACTCTGGCTTTTCTAATTTGTCTAATCTATTAATTAGGGACGGCAAATTAATATCTTCTGGGCCAATATCATCAATAGGGGAAATTAAGCCATTTAAGACATGATACTTGCCATTAAACTTACCAGACTTTTCGAAAGAAAAAACGCTTTTATAATCTTCTACAACACATATTAAGTTATCATTGCGAATTTCATCATTACATATCGAACATGTTTCATTATCTGTTAAATGTCCACATATTGAACATCTTTGTAAATGACTTTTGGCATTTTTTAGAGTAATACTAAACTCTTCGATTTCTTCTTCACTAAATTCAATAGTCGCGAGAGCTAGACGTTCAGCACTTTTTTCACCAATACTTGGTAATTTTTTATAGTATTCTATTAGCTTTTCTAAATCGTGAGGATAATTCATTTAAAATAAGCCACCTAATGAGCTATAAGCTCCCATTTTTTCTTCTATTTCTTTATCAATAGCAGTAGTTGCATTATTAAAAGCTATTTTAGTCATATCTTCGAGCATTTCTTTGTCGTCTTCAGTTATTGTTCCATCATAAGTTAGAGTATATTTTAAAAGTTCTTTTTTACCGTTTAAAACAACAGTTACCCATTCTGATTTTCCTTCAAAAGTACTATTATCTATTTCTTCTTTCTTTTTTGTAATGTCTCTTTGCATTTTTTGAGCTTGAGCCATAAGATTTTGCATATTCATATTTTTTCCTTCTTTCTTATTCAAATTCTATTTTTTCTTTATCAAAAATATCTAAAGCTGTTTTCTCTATAGAAAGCGTTTCTTCGATATTTTCTTCTTCTGTAATTTCTTCTTTTTCTTCAATATAAGTATATATTACTTTATTTTTTAAATTATTAATATAGGTAGTTTTTTCCTTATTCCAATTTGATGAACTTAAAGCGATAAATTTATAGTTTTCGCTAAATACTCTTAAATATTCACTGGAGATAGTTGTTAGCTTGGAATTTATTAGATTAACTGTTCCTTCTAAATTACTAACAATTATTCCTATTTTATCACTAGCAGCGACTATTTCGCTATCAAGCAAAATATTTAAAAGTTCCTTATTATTTAAATTACTAACAAAAGAGTGCCAATTATTCTTTAATGTTTGTAAAAATTGTTTTTGAGCATTAACAAAGCAATTATTAACTCTTATTTTTATTAATTCTTGATAATCATTATTATTTTGTTTAGGCTTTACTGTTGCCTGAAGTTTTTCTGGTTCTTTCTGTTTAGATTCTTCAATTGAAGCTTCTTTTTCTTGTTCAATTGGTTGAAGATTATTTCCTGGGAAATAATTTAATAGGGATATTTCTATTAATTCATAAGGATTAATGTTTATATTTATATAATTTGAAATAGAAGCTATTTCAAAAGCCATTTCTTTTAATGACTTGTAGGGTAATCCTTGATAATCGGAATTACGTTTAGAGTTTAGAGCCTCTTCCTCAATTTTTTCTAGCAATTTACGTATTAGTATTTTGTAATCTATTGAAAGTTCTTTAAAATGGTTAATCATTTCATGAAATTTATCTATATCATTATTTATAATACAATTAAATAGGTCACTAATTTGTTTTTTACTAACCGAGCCAAAGTGTGATACAACATCTTTTAAAGTAATACTAGTATTATTACTTGATAGTTGATCTAAGATACTTAAAGCATCACGCATTCCACCATCACTAATATAAGCTATTTCTTCTAAGGCTTCATCATCTATATTTATTTTTTCAGTATCAGTTACATATTTTAAACGAGATATTATATTATTTAAAGATATTTTATGAAAGTCAAAACGTTGACATCTGGAAAGAATAGTTATAGGAACGGCTTCAATGTTAGTAGTTGCAAGAATGAAAACAATATGTTTAGGCGGTTCCTCAAGCGTTAAGAGTAGGGCATTAAAAGCACTTGTACTTAACATATGAACTTCATCTATAATATAAACTTTATATTTTGAATAAGCTGGGGCAAGTTTGATATTATTAATTATCTCTCTAATTTCATCTACACCATTGTTGGAAGCGGCGTCAATTTCAATTATATCAGCATTTTCTTTAAAATGAAGGCAACTTTCACATGAGTTACATGGTCCATCTTCAGTTGGATTTAGACAATTTATAGCTTTTGCAAAAACCTTAGCTGTGCTAGTTTTACCAGTTCCACGAGGTCCTGAAAAAATATAAGCATGAGATATTTTATCTTTTTTTACAGCATTTCTTAAAATGGATATCATATATTCCTGTCCGATTATACTTGAGAAATTGTCAGGTCGATATTTACGATATAATACTTTGTAGTCCATTTTAATCACCTAAAATAATTATATCATAGTTGTTTATTTTTGTCTCTTTTCTTTTGGAAAAAATCACTTAAATATTGACTATATTCCTTTATATACATACTGTTGTTTGCTTCTGCAAATTTTGTTTTATTATATTCTTTTTTATTTGAAGGTTTATCTAATAAATAGAAGACATTTGATATTCGAGATTGCTTTATTATTTCAGTGCACATATTACATGGTTTTAAAGTTACATAAAGATCACAATTATTTAGTCGCCAATCTTTTAATTTTTTAGCGGCTTTTTTTATAGCTATTATTTCAGCATGATTTAAGACACTATTCTGCAAATGTCGTTTATTATATCCTTTAGCAATTATTTTGTTGTTATAAATAATAATGGCACTAACTGGCACTTCATTACGTTTTGCTGCTTTCTTCGCTAATTTCATTAGTATTCTAACATATTCTTCTTTCATAAAAACCTCCATAAAAAAAGTGCACACAAACAGGGATTGATGTGGCTGCTACTTTCCAGTCCTGACCAAGTTACAATATGTTTGTTGCACTTTATTAATCTATCATATATTAAAATAAATTTCAAGTAGGTTTCACGTGAAACATTAAAGTTTTTTGTTTTATTTACATTTTAACTAATTTTGGATATATATAATGTTTCACGTGAAACATTGTTAGTAAGTCGATTGTTATTAGTAAGCTAATAAGTATCATACTTTTTTAATATTTCGCGCCAATTAGATTTATACTAAAATTATAATTTTTAATATAATATTTTTTTGCTGAACTTATAATATACTTTAACTTAATAAATTAAGATTTTATATTAATATTGAAAAATTGATTATTTTTTTATAGTTATATTTTATACCTTCAAAAAATATTTTGCTGTTATAATATTATTAATAGATTGATTTAAAATGAGTTATATAATTTTTATATTAAACAATGTTTCACGTGAAACATTGTTAGTAATTTATTCTTTATAGTTAAGGCCATAATTTATTAACTTGTTTATATTAATTTTAAATTAAAGTACAATTATTAATAGAGAACCTTTGAAAAAGCATTTATTTTTTCTTAATTTAGCTTTTAATCAACTATTTAATAGCATTTAATGTTTCACGTGAAACATTTTATAATTTCCATGCCATTTTATAGTTACTAACAATTTTATTTTTGTATCAAATAAAATAATTTAACAATAAAAAAACGCTATTCAGCGTTATTTTCAACAACTTCTTGTTCTTCATCTGTTTTTTCTTCTTCTTTATTAACTAAACTAATTGATGTAACATATTGATTATCTTTTAGATGGATTAATCTGACTCCTTGAGTAACACGTCCAAGAGTATTAATTTGTTCTAAAGACATACGCATTGTAGTTCCTATATTAGTCATAATTACTAATTCTTTAGTTTCATCAACTACTTTAACTGTTGCAATATTACCATTTTTATCAGTAATATTTAAGGCCTTAACTCCTTTACTGCCACGACTTGTTTCTCTAAACTCACTTACTAAAGTCTTTTTTCCATATCCTTTTTCAGTTACCAACAATATTTTGTCATCTTCATTTACTACTTCAGCACATACACATTTGCTGCCATCTAGATTAATACCTTTAACGCCACTAGCTGTACGTCCCATAGCACGTATTTTGTCTTCTTTGAATTTAACCATACGTCCTTTTTCACTTCCAAGTAAGACATAATTCTCTCCATTTGTTTTTTTAACAGCGATTAATTCATCACTATCTTTAAGATTTATGCTTATTTTTCCTGACGTACGTATGTTTTGGTATTCACTTAGTGCTGTTTTTTTGACAAATCCTTTTTTAGTAACAAATAGTAGGTATTTTGCCTCTTCCTCTGGAGAAACACTAATCATAGAGTTAATATTTTCGCCTTTTTCAATTTGTAATAAGTTTATTATTGGTAAACCTTTTGATTGACGATTAAATTCTGGAATTTCATAACCTTTTAAACGATATACTTTTCCTTTATTAGTGAAGAATAGCAGATAATCATGTGATGAAAGGTTAATTATTTGTTCTACAAAATCTTCTTCATTAGTAGTCATACCTTTAATACCCATACCACCGCGATTTTGGGCTTTAAATGTATCACTAGATGTTCTTTTTATATAGCCCTTATTAGTTAGAGATATTAAAATATTCTCTTCTGGTATTAAAGACTCATCTTCAATATATTCGATAGCTGTCATATCAATGTCTGTACGACGTTTATCGCCATATTTATCTTTAATTTCTCTTAATTCTTCTTTAATAATATTTAAAACTTTTTCTTCAGAGGCTAATATGCTTCTTAATTCGTCAATTAGCGCTAATAAAGATCTTAATTCTTCTTCAATTTTATCACGTTCTAAGCCTGTTAAACGACGCAATTTTAATTCAAGAATAGCTTCAGCTTGGATTTCTGTTAAGCCAAAACGGTTCATTAAAGAACTTTTAGCTTGTTCGTCTGTTTCGGCACCACGAATTATTTTTATTACTTCATCTATATTATCAAGAGCTATTTTATAACCTTCTAAAATATGAACACGTTTTTCAGCTTTTTCTAAGTCAAACTTTGTTCTTCTAATAATAACTTCTTTTTGATGATCAATGTACTTAGAAATAATATCTTTTAAACCTAATGTTTTTGGAACCCCATTATCAAGCATTAAGAAAATAATACCAAAAGTGGTTTGAAAGGCAGTATGTTTATATAATTTATTTAGAATAACGCTAGCATTAGCATCTTTTCTTAAAGTAATTGTTATTTTTATGCCATCTTTTAAGTCAACATGATAATCTGTTATACCATCTAAAACTTTATTATGAACTAGTTCCGCTACTTTATTTTTTAGTTCTGAGGTATTAACTCCATAGGGGACTTCGTCGATAATAATATATTCACGGCCATTTTTCTCTTCGATATGAGCACGAGAACGAATAGTAATAGTCCCACGACCAGTTTCATAAGCTTTTTTTATACCACTATTACCAAGAATTAGAGCTCCTGTTGGAAAGTCAGGCCCTTTAATATGTTCCATTAAACCTAAAGTATCAATATCAGGATTATCGATATATGCAATACATCCGTCAATTACTTCACCTAAATTATGAGGGGGAATATTAGTTGCCATACCAACAGCGATACCCATAGTACCATTTACTAAAATATTAGGAAATCTTGATGGCAAAACATGAGGTTCTTTAGTAGTACTATCATAATTGGGGTCAAAATCGACTGTATTTTTATTGATATCACGAAGTAATTCCATAGAAATCTTAGATAATTTTGCTTCTGTATAACGATAAGCAGCAGCGCCATAACCTTCGATATTACCAAAATTTCCATGACCATCAACTAACATATAACGATAATTAAAGTCTTGGGCCATACGAACCATTGCCTCATAAATACTAGAATCTCCATGAGGATGATATTTGCCCATTACATCACCAACAATTGTAGCACTTTTACGATATTGTTTATCTGGCGTTAAACCATTTTGCAACATGTCATATAGTATACGACGATGAACTGGCTTTAAGCCATCTCTTAAATCGGGTAGGGCACGAGATATAATAACACTCATAGAGTATTCTAGAAAGGAATCTCGTACTTCTTTAACAATATTATTTTGTTCTAATCTATCCATTATATAAACCTCCTAAAAATCTAGATTTTGAGCATATGGAGCATTTGTTTCAATAAATTCACGACGTGGTTCTACTTCTTCGCCCATTAATTTACTAAATATTTCATCAGCTGTTACAGTATCTTCAACTGTTATTTGACGAAGAACTCTTTTATTAATATCCATTGTTGTTTCATTTAATTCTTCAGCATCCATTTCTCCTAAACCTTTCATACGAGCGACTTCTGGTTTAACATTAGGTGGAAGGGAAGACAAATATTCATCTCTTTCTTGATCATTTAGCACATATTTAATTGTTTTACCATGCTTTATAGCATATAAAGGCGGTTGAGCAGCATAGACATGTCCTGCTTCTACAATAGGTCTAAAAAAGCGGTAGAATAGGGTTAATAAAAGAACACGAATGTGAGAACCATCTACATCGGCATCGGTCATGATAATTATTTTATGATATCTTAATTTATCAAGATTAAAATCATCACCAATACCAGTTCCAAAAGCAGTAATAATAGTTCTTATTTCATCATTAGAAAGGGCACGATCAAGACGAGCTTTTTCAACATTTAGAATTTTACCACGAAGAGGTAGTATTGCTTGAGTAATACTATCACGGCCCTTTATAGCAGAGCCTCCAGCTGAATCTCCCTCGACTAAGAATATTTCACTTACTGTGGCATCTTTACTTTTACAATCAACTAGCTTACCAAAAAAATTAGTAACATCTAGAGGACCACTTCTTCTAGTTGCTTCACGAGCTTTTTTAGCAGCGATACGAGCACGAGAGGCGGTCATACATTTTTCGATTATAACTTTAGCGACATTAGGATTTTCCATTAAATATCGTTCAAAACCTTCACTAAATATATCATTAGCAATTTTTCTAACTTCACTATTACCAAGTTTAGTTTTAGTTTGGCCTTCAAATTGAGGATCAGGATGTTTACAAGAAATAATCATAGCTAAACCTTCACGAGTATCATCACCACTTAAAGCTTCATCTTTTTCTTTTAACATCTTATTATTACGAGCATAATTATTAATTATTTTAGATAAAGCGGCTTTAACACCATCTTCATGAGTTCCGCCTTCATAAGTATTAATATTATTTGTAAAGGAATAAAGGCTAGTATTATAAGAGTCATTATATTGCATAGCAACTTCAATACTTATATTATTAACATTGCCTTCAACATAAATTATATCTTCATGAAGAGGTTGTTTATTTTTATTTAACATGCTAACATATTCAATAATACCACCATTATAACAGAAGGTATCACTTTTACCCTCAACACGTTCATCAATTAAAGTTATTCTTAATCCTTTATTTAAAAAAGCTAATTCTTTTAAACGAGTGGCAAGTGTTTCATAATTGAACTCTGTTGTTTCTTTAAAAATAGTAGGGTCAGCTTTAAAAGTTACAGTAGTTCCTGTACGATCTTTGGCACAATTTTCGATAACTTTCATAGGTTCGCATGGAGTTCCGCCGTTTTCAAAACGTTCATAATGAACTTCGCCATCCCGATAAACACGGACTTCTAGCCAAGAAGAAAGGGCATTTACAACGCTAGCTCCAACACCATGAAGTCCTCCACTTACTTTGTAGCCACCGCCACCAAATTTTCCTCCAGCGTGTAAAACGGTAAAAATGGTTTCAATAGTTGAAAGACCTGTCTTTTCATTAATTCCTGTTGGCATTCCACGTCCATCATCTTTAACTGATACAGAGTTATCTTTATGAATAACCACTTCAATATCATCACAAAAGCCCGCTAGAGATTCATCAACAGCATTATCTACTATTTCCCAAACAAGGTGATGTAGTCCTTTTTCACTAGTTGTTCCTATATACATACCCGGGCGTTTACGTACTGCTTCTAATCCTTCTAAAACTTGAATATCACTATCTGTATAATTATTTTCCATTAATTATTCCTCCTTTATAGAGCCATTTATAACATGATATATTTTTGCTTTTTTAAGTAATTCTCTACTTACATTATTAATTTCAGTTGTAGTTATAAATGTCTGCATATCATCATCAATTAATTCTAAGATATTATTAATTTTCTCTTGGTCTAGTTCACTAAATAAGTCATCTAAAATTAAAATAGGCTTTTTATGAAGTTTTTCCATTATATTTTTAATTTCAGCGAGCTTAAAGGCAATAACGCTATTTTTCTGTTCACCGACCGATGAGTACTCTTTAACTATTTCTTTATCAACAACAAATTCAATATCATCGTGTTGAGGACCAAAAAGAGTTTTGCCATTAAATATTTCCCGGGAAATATTTTTAGAGTACATTTTAAGCAGATCGTCTTTCTTTTTATTTTTAAATTCACTCTTATAATTAATAGATAAGGTTCCTTTATGAGTTATACGATAATAAATATCTGAGATATAATTATTAATATCTTTAATAAATTCTTCGCGGATAGATACTATTTTTAAACCTAAATCTACTAATTGGTCTGTTAAGACATCTAAGAAAGGATTTGCTTCTATATTTTTTTTATTAAGAGCCTTTAAATAAGAATTTCGTTGTTTTAATACTTTATTATAATTTGTTAGATAATTTAAATAAAGATTATTAATTATAGATATTTCAATATTTAAAAGACGTCTTCTAGTCATAGGAGTATCTTTAATAATCTTTAAATCGTCAGGGTTAAATAATATTATATTAACTTTAGTTATATAATCACTAACCTTAGAGATTTTATTATTATCGATTTTGATACGTTTACCACTTTGACTTATAACAATACGATAATTATTATAAATATTATCTTTTATTATACCTTCAACTTTTGTAATAATCTTACCTTTTTTTATAACAACATCTTCACTACCAAGACGAAAGGTTTTAGTTAATCCTAATATATAGATAGCTTCTACTAAATTAGTCTTACCCATACCATTTTGACCATAGATGATATTAAGTTTTGGAGAAAAATTAATTTCTAATGATTCGTAATTTCTAAAATTTAATAACTTTAAACTACTAATTTCCATTTTTAGCCCCTACTTTGTTGTTATTTTAAAATTATAGGTAGATATGTACTCCTATACCTAAGATAATTATAACATAAAATTAGGGATTGTTAAAGCTATTTTTTATTATTTCGGCCTCTTAAAGAGGATTCTAAACGAGTGGCACGCAAGACTTGATTATCAAAAACATTGAAACTAATATTAATGTAGATTTTTTTCTTATTGCGAAACTCAACTATAACTCCTTTTTTAGAAGGATAGTAATTCAAAATATTAGTTAAATTAATCCAAGAACAAGAAGTATTTCTAGTAGAATGGGTAGGTATTAAAATTATTTCATGATGATTATCTAAAACAATAGGTGGTTTATAGGTAATACCTGTAAGATATGAAGTAGCTTTTTGACGTCCTTCAAAAGTGGAACCATTAAGAAGACAATTGCTAGAGATAATAGGATTAATATTTTCATTAACAATTATATTTTTATTTAACTCGTAAACTTTAGTCTTTTTACCATTACTTATTAAGGCTAGCGTTTTGGGTGTAATTGTATATGGCATTAAAAATGCCCCCTTTCTGTAAAATAACTATGTTATATCACAAAAAGAGAGCAAAGTTTGTCGAATTTTGACATAAACTTATAATTTTAGTAAGTTTTTATCGGTAAAATGAGTTGGATTAAGGATTCATCGGTTAAAGACTTAATAATTAATGGTTTAACATCACTATTTAATAATAATAATATTTCATCTTCATTCATTGTTTTAATAGCCTCTAACATATATTTAGAAGAGAAAGATATTTCTAAGTGGTCTTTATTGTTTGTTTCAACTATTAGTTGTTCTTCAACTTTTCCTATTTCTGAGGCAAAAGAATTAATAACCATTTTTTCATTATCTAAAGACATTTTAACAATATTTTTATCTTTACCTTGAGTAAGAAGGGCTGCACGATCGATAGCATCATTGAAATCCTTTTTATTAACTTTAACGATATAAGCGAATTCATCAGGTATTAAATTGGCTGTATTAGGATAGTTGCCACTTAATAAATTAGTTTGAAAGTTAATATTTTTATATTTAAATAAAGCTTTATTATTAAAGATATGAAGTTCTATTTCACTATCATCAGTTATAATACGTTCTAACTCCATAATATTTTTACCTGGAATTACTACTTCTAAATCTTTTTCTAAAGACATTGATAATTTAATATTCTTTTTAGCTAAACGATAAGAATCAGTAGCAGTGGCTTCTAAAACATCTTTAGTGAATTTAAAGTTTACACCAGTTAGAATAGGGCGTAGTTCTTGAGTTGAAATAGCAAAAACAGTTTGATTAATAATATTTTTAAAGACATCACCTTTAATAAAGATAGGCTCTTTACTAGTTTCAAGCTTAACATCTGGATAATCATTAATATCTAAGCAATTTAAGTTATATTGGTTATTATCAGTATAGATTTTAATTTTTAGTCCGTCAATAACTTCAAAGTTAATAACATCACTAGGCATTTTACGAACGATATCTAAGATATATTTACTTTGGATTATTATTCCTCCTAGAGTAGTTACTTGTTTAATATCTTTATTTTCAATTAAAACTTTTATAGTTAGTTCTGAATCACTAGCTGTTAGATATAAACCTTCTTTGGTAAGTTCAAATTTAATACCATTTAAGACAGGGATAACATTTTTAGTAGAGATTGCTCTTATTACATTATTTAAACTTTCTAAAATTACATTTTTTTCGATTGTGAATTTCATATATATTCCTTCTTTCTAATTTTTAATATTTATTATAATACTGTTAATATTGTTTGTAAGTATTGTTTGGCTTTATTTTTAGGTAAATTTTTAAGTTTTAATTGTTGATAAAAGTCTTTTTATACACATTATATTAAGATGTTATTTACAAACGAGCTTTTATTTCTTTAATAGTGGATTCTAATTCTTTATTGGTTATAAGTTCTTTTTCGATTTTATTTTCAGCGAATATAACTGTTGAATGGTCGCGTCCCCCAAATTCTAAGCCAATTCTTGGATATGTTTCATCGGTTTCAATTCGACAGAGATACATAGCAAGTTGTCTTGGGTGAGCCACTTTATTACTTCTTTTTTTACCTTTTAAATCTTCGACGGTTATATGATAGAAGTCGGCGACAGCTTTTTGGATTTTGGTTATATTATTGTTAGAATAGATGTTTTTATTAACAAAATCTTTTAGAGCTTCACAAGTGAATTCTAAATCAATACTTTTCGGAACTATCATAGCGGTGTAAGCCATAAGACGGTTTACTGCTCCCTCTAAGAATCTGACATCGTTTTGACAGGCATTAGCGATATATTCGATACTTTCTTCTTTAATTAGATTAGCTATGCTTGTATTTTCGAGCTTTTTACGGATAATTCGACATCTTAAATCGAAATCTGGAGGATAAATATCGACAGGTAGTCCCCACATAAATCTAGATCTTAAACGTTCTTCTAATATTTTTAAGTCATCAGGTGAACGATCACTACTAATAATTATTTGTTTATTAGACTGGTGGAGATAATTAAAAGTATTAAAGAATTCTTGTTGAGTTTTTTCAGCTCCGACTAAATATTGGATATCATCAATAATTAAAACATCAACATTACGATATTTATTTTTAAACTCTGTAGCATATTCTATAGTATTTTTATTATCAGGATTAGCTATATTCGTATATTCGGTCATAAATTCATCACAAGTACAGTAAAGAACTTTACGGTTAGAACTTGAGGTTATATAGTTACCAATGGCATGCATAAGATGAGTTTTTCCAAGACCGCTTTTACCATAAATAAATAAAGGATTATGAATACGACCTGGAGCTTCGGCAACGGCCATGGCAGCTACTTTAGCTAAACGATTGGTATCACCTACAACAAAGTTTTCAAAATTTAAATTAGGATTAAGATTAGTATTAAAGTTATTGTTAGTAGATGGTTCGTTATCCACAGTGGGAGATTTAATATCAGTTATTTCATCTTCTAGAATGAATTTAATATCATAGTTAATATTAGTTATATTATATAATGTTTTTTCAATTAAATAATAATAATTATCTCCAAGCATTTTTTTGTGGATTTCCATGGGAACTTGAAAGCTTATGGAACTATCTGTTAGAGAAATAATTTTTAAATCTTTAAACCATGTATTATATGATGTAGGATTTATTTCTTTATAGATGTTGCTTAAAAAAATTTGTAATAATTCTTCATTATCCAAAAACCTCACCCCGCAGTCTATCTGTTTACAAGTTAATTGTATCGCATTTTGTTTTTTAAATAAAGGTCTAAAATTGAAAAAAAATTTATTAACAAGTTATAAACAGGTTGGAGATATTATAATATCATAGAAAAAAGTATTTATCCACACTACTAACAAAAATTAAAAAAAATAATTAACAATTAACAATTTAGAAATTTACTATTTTTTATTAATACTGTTAGTAATTAAAAATTTATTATTGATTTCATTAGATAGTATAAGGCTTTTTGGATACTCTAGGAATTGTTGGTAAGTGTGTTATTATTAACATTTTAATTTAAATTTGGTGGTGATAACTATTCTTAATATAAAATCTTATTATTTTATAATTGTTAATACTTTATTAATAAAAAAAGTTATTCACATTATCCACAAGGGAATGTTGGTAAGTATAGTTTAGTAACTGAGAGGTTTTTGACTTTTTTGGGATATTATGATAGGATAGTTTTTAATAAAAAACGGAGGGATACTATGAGTAATGAATTAACTAGTGTAACTTTTACAAACAATAGTGAATATAAAAATAAGAATTTTTATGAATTATTAGAAATTAGTAAAGATGTTAGTCAAGAAGAAATAAAAAAAGCTTATAGAAGACTTGCAAAAAAATATCATCCTGATTTAAATGTGGAAGATACTACAGAAATGATGAAGGCAATAAATGATGCTTATGAAACTCTTTCAGATGTAGATAAAAGAAGAAAATATGATAGTAAAATTAATATCAATAATCAAAAAGCTTATAATACTTATACTAAAACAAGAGATGAAAGTGAAGCAGATTTAGATGATTGGTTAAAAGATTATCTAAAGAAAAGACGACATTTAAATAAGTTGTATGATTTATACGTTGAAAATGAAGCAAAAAATTCTGTAATGAGAGCTAACTTTTTAAGACCTACAGCTATAGATTTAATGTTTTCAGAAGAGTTACTTAAAAGAATTAAGGATGCTTTAGCGGATTTTATGGGTGATTCACTTGATAATCCAAGTAAAATATTAGATTATTTATTTACTGAAATAAAATTTCCAGCGAATGCTGTTGGATATGCAAAGAGGGAGCATTTAGAGGCTGATGGTAAATATGTTATTAGATTAGCTTTATTTTTAAATGAAATTAAATTAGTTATAGAGAATTTTGGTAATGAAAAAAATCCAAATTATCATAGTTTTATAGAATATGTTTTAAAACGTTATTCAAAAGTAACAGGAATTATCTCTGCTTATAATAGTGGTTTTTATAATTCAGAACCATATCAAGAACTAGTTGGAAGTATTTTAGCAGATGTTATAAAAGCTAATAAGGATTATATAAATAAATTAATCTTTAAAAGAAATAGCTAAAAGGCATAATTTGACATTTTAGTAGTTATGTAATATAATAAAGCTTGTAATTAAGGGGGATTTCGATGAAATTTAATTTAAAAAGGTTAGAAGCGTTTAGTGTGGCAGTTTGTTTAACTGTTACTTTAGGTGGATGCTCTAAAAGAATAAGTAGTGAAGTAACAACACCAGATGATAATAGAACAATAGTAGTAACACCTATTCCGATGCCAGAACCTAGTAATAAAGATACATCAGTTGATATGCCAGTACCTAATATAGAGGAGAAAGAACAAATTGATGAAACTTTAAATAAAGAGTTTAAGTTTGATAGTACACTTCCAATAGCTGTTCCAATTGAAGAATTAGTAATGGAAGATGGAACAATTGGATATAAAATGCCAAGGTTTTATATGCCTTTTGTGATAGATGAGGATAAACCAATACCTGGAATGGTTGGCGTTTTAGAAATAACTGATGAATATAAAATTTTAAGCGGTGCTAATGTAACAACTCCAGATGGAGTGAGCAGTTATCGAGGATTTGAGGGGGCTGTTGCAGTTTATATGCCATATTTCTTTGCTTGGAAACTTAAGACAGATAGTCCAGATTTATATAACGAAAAAATGGCAGAAATACATGATGAACTCGGACCAGCAGCAATAGCATATCAAGTATTAGGAAGTGCTGATACAATTCCTGGTATAGCTAGTGAAGTATACTATAGTAATTTAGAATCAATAACAAGATAAAAAAAATCCTATTAGTAAATAGGGTTCTTTTTTATATATGTAATAATTTTTTATCGTAACGTAGACGGTCAGCGATAGTGGCAATAAATTCAGAATTTGTTGGTTTAGCACGGTCAAAAGCGACACTATTACCAAATATTTCTTCCATTAAGTCATAATCTCCTCTAGTCCAACTTACTTCAATAGCATGTCTAATTGCTCGTTCGACACGAGATGCTGTTGTTGAATATCTAATAGCAACTTCTGGGTATATTTCTTTTGTTATACCATTATATATTTCTTCATTTTTGTAATATAAGAAGACGCTTTCTCTAATATAGGAATATCCTTTTATATGACTTGGTATACCTAATTGATGTAATAATTTAGAAATTGCAATATGAATTTCACGATCTTTTTCATTTAGTTCTCTAGTTCTTACTAAATCACTATTAGTTATTTCTAAAATACGAGTTTCTAGGGCTAGTAAACTATAAGGTTTTAACATATAGTAACTAACTCCATAAAGATTAGTCATATTTACCGTATATTCTTTCTTATAACTGGTAGTTATGATAACCTTCTTTTTAATATTATTTTCTTTCATTTCTTGTAGAATAGTTAAACCATCTACATCGGGAAGAATTAAGTCCATAATGATTAAATCATATTCACTTTTGTGATTTAGGATATAATCTAAAGCTTCTTTCCCATTTTCAATTGTTTTTACAACATTGATTACTGCGTGACTACTAAATTGTTTTGTTATTTTAGCAGTGATATTATTGTTATTATCTACTACTAAAACTCTTGTAATATTTTCCATTTTTTGCTCCTTCAATTAGTTTTTATTTACTACACGCAAAATTATTGTAGCATATTTAAGTGTCTAAGTCTAGTAAATCTTTTGTCTAGTTGTGTAAAATTTTGTCGAATGGTGTCGAAGGAAGAGTATATCAAGTCAAATTATTAATTTTGTAGAAGAAAAAATGCTAAAAATAGCATTATTTTATATATTTTTTCTAATCGACTACTTTGTAAGGATTAGATATAGTTCCATTGCCAGTAAAAGTAACATCAGAACGGAGATTTATAACTGGACGGACGCCATATGAGACATCAACTTTGTTATTGGTGAAATACTTTAATCTATAAACCATAAACTCACGAGCATCCAAATGATCATTATCGGAATTATTATATGTTGGTGTCATAGTCCAGTATGTGGTATTTGTATATAGGTATGTGCCTGTTAATTCATTCGCTGTTCCGTATATCATTCCCGCATATGATACTTCATCAGCAGTTATTAATCCTATTGGATATATTAAGTCTCTATTGCCTTTATTTGAAGTGCTAACCGTATATAAGTCTTTACTATTTGCACATTTTAATGTTGGCGTTACCGTTGCTGTACTTGATGTTAATTCACCTCTTTCTGGAGCTATCCTTGGATATGCGCCATAATATGTTTTTGTAGTTCCAGTTCCACCTCCTGCGTTAGTACCAGCCCAATCTGTATATGCTGATCTATCATTACAAAAACTTGCATTTATATCTATTTTATTGTAATAACTTGTTCCTTGTTTTATATTAGAATTACTAAACCAATTATCTAAATATTGTTTTACTGCACTATTATTTTTATTTTCATGTGTTTCTTCATATGTACTTGAACTAGCTGTTCCATACATATAGCCAACATAAGCATTATCATCATTTTTTTCATTAAATTTACTTGTTCCTATTTGAGTTTCTGTTCCTGTTAACTGTGGTTCTAACTTATTGCCATTTTCATCTTGTGTTCTTCCTTGATAGATTAATCTAATTGAGCCATCACCATTTATTCTGATTATCCGCCAGTAATATCCGCCAAACTCTACCCAGTTATCTAATGGATTTCCTGCAAAATAGTATGTTATTCCATCATCATCTTCAGCTTCAAATATCATGCCATAAGTTGTTTCTTCATATGGTACATTAAAATCTTTATTTTCACTTGTTCTTTTTGATTTATATTTATAATGAGTATTTAATAATTCACTCATTGTTTTTGCATTTTCTGGATTTTTTTCTAAATACAATATACATTTAGAAGATTTACTTATTCCACTAAAAGAATGGTTACCTAGTTCATCAGTATAAACCCGAGCATTACTATCTTTATTATTTTTATTTGTACCTTTATAACAATAACTATTTTCTTCATTTATTTTATAGCCACTAGGTATTATAGTATTACTATCTTGTTCTACATTATCTAGATATAAAGCTACAATATTTATATCATAAGGACTAGCAGTAACTTTACCTTCTGTTAAAGGAATAGAAGCAGTCATTCTATAATTTGCTTTTGATGTTATAAAAGTAACAGTTATAGTAAGTACTACCACCATTATTAAGCCACACAAAAAATACTTTTTGCTATTTCTATTTTTTTCAAATTTCATTTTTTATTTGCTCCTTAAAAATAAGCAAATCGCGATTATTTT
>JAMPHW010000004.1:34457-46435 GCA_023663235.1 Ruminococcus sp.
TAAAATTGGTTAAGCAGATATTGGTATTTCTGTATACCAATTATATAAAATCTGTTTAAAATTAAAAAAATGTTAATAAATTTTTAATTATCAACATTTATTTATTCATATTATTCATAACAATTCTTAAATCTTCAGGATTTAGAGAAGATGTTCCTAACATTAGACCATCTAGATTTTTAATTTTACTAAATTCCTTAATGGTATTAGGATTAATATTTCCGCCATAAACAACTTTTATTTCACCATGATAATAATTATCTATTAGATTTTTAATGAATGTTATATTTTCACTTATTTTATTAATATTTAAAGTGTTTTTACCACCAATCATATAAGCAGGTTCATAAGCAATGATAATATTTTTAAAGTCTTCTGTAGAAACATTATTTAGAATTCTAGCAATTGCTCTTTCTAAAACTTGATATTCTACATGGCGAGATAATTCTTCATATGTTTCACCAATACAATAAATAACTTTTAAATCATTTTTTAAAGCAATCGATATTTTTTTTATGATGTCATGTTCTGTTTCATTATAGTATTTGCGACGTTCATAGTGTCCAACGATAACATATTTAACATTTAGACTAAGTAGTTGGGAAATAGAAACATCCCCGGTGAGATTTAATTCTTCATTTAAAGAAATATTTTGGGCGCATAAAGATAACTCTTCACCTTTAAAAATTGGTAAATAACAGATACTAGGGGCTAATATTAATTCAATATTAGGTTCTTTTAAATTATGAATACTTTCTTTATATAGAAGCATTTCATAATAATCCTTATTAGCTTTTAAATTACAAATCAAGTATTTCAATATTATCATCCTCACTTATAGCATCTATTCCAGGTAGAGTATAATTAATGATATATTCTAAAGTTGCACCACCACCACTAGAAATGTTAGCGAATGTATCTTTAAATCCTAAAGTATTTAAGGCAGAAATAGTATCTCCACCACCAATAATAGATGTTGCATTAGAATTTTTTAGGGCATTAAATATTTCAATTGTACCATTTTTAAAGGCTTTTTCTTCATATATACCCATAGTACCATTAATAAAAATCGTTTTACTATTATTAATTACTTCAGTATATTTAGAGATAGTTTTAGCACCAATATCTTTTATAATATCATTACTTTCTATTTTATTTATGTTTCTAATTTTAGGACTATTATCATAAGTCGTTTCAACAATAGCATCTAGAGGAAAAGCAAATTTTTCTTTATGTTCTAGCATTATATTTTTTAATTCTTTAATAATATCGGGGTTTTCAGTTTTTAGTGATGAACCAACGGAAAGGCCTAAAGCACTTAAAAAGGAATTAGCAATACCACCAGAGACAAGAAGATGATCACATTTAGTAAGTAAGCTTTTAATAATAGGGAGTTTATCATCTACTTTGGCACCACCCATAATAACGGTAAATGGTTTTTCTGGGTCTTTTATAGTACTATCTAACATTTCTATTTCTTTTTCAACAAGAAAACCTAGACAGCTAGGAAGAAATTTAGGAATACCTACAACAGATGTGTGAGAACGATGAGCTGTTGCAAAGGCATCTAGACAATAGAATTCTCCTAGTTCAGCTAGTTTTTTAGCAGTATTTTCATTGTATTCACTTTCTAATTTTTTAGGAATATCTAGAAATCTAATGTTTTCTAAAAAGAGAATTTCGCCTGATTTAAGGTTTAAAGCCATATTTTTTGTTTCTTCGGATAAGATATCTTTGGCAAAAAGGATAGTCTTTCCTAGTAATTTTTCTAAAGAATTTTTAACAGGCTCTAAGGTGTTTTTGGTTTTATCTTCTTCGTTTTTTATACGTCCTAAGTGGCTTATAATAATTATTTTACAGTTTTCTTTTATTAAATGATTTATAGTTTCAAGACTTTTAATAATTTTGGTTTCATCTAAAACATTACCATTTTTGATAGGTACATTAAAATCACAACGAAGAATAACACGTTTTTCTTTAAGATAAGTATTTTTTAGTAATTGTTTCATATGATCCCTTCTTTATTCTAATATATATTATAACTGGAAATTAAAGTTTTAGCAATATTCAATGTAGCAACAATTTAAATATTTGAATAAATATTATAATATGTCTCTTCATATAGTTAGTAATAGGAGGATATATGAATAGATTACTTATTTTAGTAGTAATGATATTAGTGCCAGTAGCAGTTTTAACTAAAAGTGATGAACAAGAGGTTTTAAAAGGAGAAACATTAGAAAACATTAAACTGGAAATACCAATTTTAAGTGGGGAAGCTAGTAGTGATGAAGATAAGGGCAATACAGTATTAATTAGTAATAATAAAGATAAGAGCAATCCTTATTATGTTGATTTAGAAGAATATATAATAGGAGTAGTGGCAGGTGAAATGCCCGCATCATTTAATATGGAAGCGTTAAAGGCACAAGCAGTAGCAGCAAGAACTTATGCAATATATAAAATGCAGAATCTTAATAATTATGTTCTTAGTACAACAGTTAGTGATCAAGTTTATTTAGATGATAAAAAAATGATGAGTAAGTGGGGTAATGACTATGAATACTATTATAATAGAGTAAAGGAAGCTGTAGAGGAAACTAAAGGAGAAGTACTTACTTATAATGGAGATGTTATTATAGCTTATTATTTTGCAATATCAAATGGGTATACGGAAGATGCAAAAGATGTTTTTAATGAAAACAGAGATTATTTAGTTAGTGTAGAGTCTAATTGGGATAAAAAATACCAATCTTATGCGTCAAATAGGACAATAAGTAAGAATACTTTTTGTAGTAAACTGGGAATAACTTGTGATACAGTTAGTATTGGAAAAGTTATAAGAAGTGATAATAATTATGTTAGAGAAATAACAATTAATGGTAAAAAGTTTACAGGACTTGAAGTTTTTAGAAAATTAGGACTTAAATCAACTGATTTTACAATAACCGTAAATAATAATGAGATTGTTATTAAAACTTTAGGTTTTGGTCATAGTGTTGGAATGAGTCAGTATGGAGCTCAAGGTATGGCTAGTGAAGGCTATTCATATCAAGATATATTAAAACATTATTATAAAAATACAGAAATTGCTAATATTTAGTATAAATTAAAAAATCTTGCTCAACTTAATATTAGAAAGGTTGGAAGCAAGAATGAAACAAAGAAAGCTTAGAGGTTATGTTTTACCAACACTATATGTGATTATATTAATGTTAATATTTGGGACAGTAAGTGTGGTTAGTACTCTGATGCAAAGTAAACCAGATTATTTATATGCAACTGGAATATTAAAAAATGATGTAGTGATGCCTGTTGTTAGGACTGATGGAGCATTATCAGAAACAATTATTAAACCATATAGTAGTGATGGGGTAGTAGTTGATAAATATTTTTATGATATGAATGATGAGGAAGAAAAACAAAAGAATTCATTAATATTCTTTAAGGATACTTATATGAAAAATACAGGTATTTTATATAAAAGTGATGCAGAATTTCCAGCTTTAATGGTTCTTGATGGTACAGTTGCTAATATAAAGAATGATGAAATTTTAGGAAATGTGGTAGAAATAGAACACAGTAACAATTTAAGAACAACCTATTATAGTTTAGATAAAATAGAAATTAAGGTAGGAGATTTCTTAAATCAAGGAGATGTAGTTGGAATTAGTGGAGTAAATAATATAAGTGATTCTAAATACAATTTATTATTTGAAGTAAATTATAATGGTACTTTAATTGATCCAGAAGATTTTTATGAACTAAATCCAAGTGAATTAAATTAGTAAAAAAGCTTACTTTTAGAAGTAGGCTTTATTTAAAATAAGATAAAGAGATGATTGAATGAAAAAAATATTTTTAGTTAATGATGAAATAAAACTTGTTACTAATAATAAAGTTATAAGTGAAAAGTTAGATAATATTATTGAAAAAGGTATGATAGTTCAAAAAGACAAGTTTATGGAAGAGTTTTTGAAAATTATTGCAAAAGAAAAAATTAAGGGTAAGTTTTTGGGAGATAGTATAATTATTGTTAAGAATACATTTTATAACAGTAGAGATTTATTTTATTTAGAAAGTATTTTTAGTGAGTTAGGTTTTGTTAAAGTAATATTTAAAGATATAAAAGATTTCTTTGATATTAAAGCTACTTATGTAGAAGTTGAAGATAAATATTTAGTTATTAATTGGAATAAGGGTTTATTTTTAGATTTAGATTATTTTAAAGATATGAATATGATTTTAGATGAATTTAAAGATATGATGGAAGAAAAGGTTGTTTTATTCGGAAGTAATAAGGATATACCCTCTATAAAAATAAGTGATAAAAGTATATATTATTATGAAAACTATGATACTTTTATTGTGGATAGTTTACTTAAAATAAACAAAAGTGATGGATAACATCATATTTTTTTTGACTTTGTGCCTTTTTTATAATATAATTACTTATAGTAAACTAAGAAGAGTTTGATGTGGAGTTGATTAAATGTTACGCTTTGTAGTCGTAGATGATGAGAAAAAGGATATTGAGAAGATTAAGAAACTATTAAAACATACAGTTAAAGAACAAATGGAAATATTAACATTTTTAGAAGTTAACAAAGATCTTGAAGCAGAAATTAAAAATACAGATATGCGTAAAATATATATTTTAGATATTGAACTTGGAAATAGAGTTAGTGGAATAAATGTTGCTAAACTAATTAGAGATGTTGATTGGGAAAGTGAAATAATATTTATTACTAATCATGATAAGATGTTTGAAAGTACACATCGTTCAGTTTATGAAGTTTTTGACTTTATTGAAAAGTTTCATGATTTTGACAAAAGATTTAAGAAAGATATTGAAGAGATTCTAAAAAGAAATTTCGATAATAAAATGTTTATTTATAAAGCTAATAATATTGAACTTAGTTTATATTATCGTTCTATTCTTTATATTTATAGAGAAACAGAAGAAAGAAAATTAGTGCTAGTTACAGAGAACAACAAGTATATGATTAGTATGTCTTTAAAAGAGATAATGCCTCTTTTAGATAGTAGATTTAAGCAATGTCATAGGTCTTGTATAGTGAATAAAGGTCGTATTCAAGAGAAAAATTATAAAGATGGTTATTTTGTTTTGGATAGTGGTGAAAAAGTTTATATGTTATCAAAGAAGTATAAAAAGGGTTTAGAGAATGACTGAGTTTTTAGTATGGCTATTTACTTGCTTTGTGGCAATTTTAGGCTTTGTGTATATGTACTGTAAATTTACTGACTCTAAAAATGTGATAAATTTTAAATTTATAGTATTTTATATAATATGTGTTATTAGCTTAACTTTGATTTATTATTATGATATTTCATTTTTAGGAGTAATTTCTTATTTTTTGATAACTCCTATATTATTTTATGTTATTGAGCATAAGGATTTTAAGAAGTATGTTTTTTATATTTTTATTATTTGGATTTATGGGATGATTTTGGATTTAATTATTATGGCGTTTACATCATTAGTTCTTCATTTTTATAAAGTAGATTCATATTGGCATATTTTCGAAAGTGTAATTAGTACAATTATTGCGGTTATTCTTATTATTTTGTCTTATAATAAAAGGCTGAAAAATGCAACAAATACTTTATACGAAAAGATTTTGAATGTAAAGTATTTTGATATATCCCTTATTTTGTTTTCATTTTTCGTATTGATTGCAAGTATAACAATAGTTTTTAATCTTCATAATTTAAGTACTAGTGTATTATTAATTATATTATCATTTTTTGCGATTTTAGTTTTTGGAATATTGGTTAAATATAGAATTAATGTTGTTGAAATGGAAATATTTCTTAAAACTTTAAAAGAAAATAATGAATTTTATATTAAGATGGAAGACGAAAATAGAATATTTAGACATAATTTAAATGCTAAACTTTTAAGTATTAAATCTGTATCTAACGCTAAAGCTAAGTCTTTACTTGATGAATTACTTAAAGAAAATAATCATCATGTTAAATATTCTGGAAGTGTTAAAGCCATACCTTATGGATTTAATGGTATTGTCTATGAAAAATTATATCCTTATTTAAATATATTGGATATAAAAATTGAAAATCAGATTGATCATGATATATTTATGATGCTAACGCCTAGAAGATATAATGTTTTAGTTGAGAAACTAGTAATAGCGTTAGATAATGCGATTGAAGCTTGTGTTAATAGTAAAGAAAAAGCTTTGATTATAAATATGCATTCAGATGATAATAATATTGTAGTAGAAATACGTAATACTTTTTCAAGTGACGTTAATTTAGAAAATTTAGGAGATTTTGGCTATTCTACTAAAGGTAGGAAGAGAGGATTAGGATTATTCTCTGTCTTAAGAAATAATGAGGCTTCTTTATCTGTAAAGATAGTTAACGATTTATTTGTAACCAAAATAAGTGCTAAAAGAAATTTTAGCAAATAAAAAAGTTGTAAGTTTTGCTTGCAACTTTTAAATTTTTATTATAATAATTCATCAGGACAGTTTGGTTCATCTAAAACAAGCATAACTGTGAAAGCTGTTGAAGAAGCTGATGTAGCTGCTCCACTTAATAATTTTGCTAAAAATTCCATTTCATTCCCTCCTTTTTAATTCTTATTTGTTTAAATCTATATTAAATAATATTTAAACCTCTATTGAGTTTTTGGCTTATAATATTTATAATTATTAAACTTAGTATTGGTTATTTTATAAGTAATAGGATTTATTAATATACTTTGAATTATTAAAGCGTAAATTAGTCCGTTATTTAATAAATTATTTTCACTTATTATGAAAAATATTGTATAAACTATTACGATAAAGCATGAAGTCGTTTTACAGATTAAACGATTTTTTTTTCTAATTAAAGGTTTTTTAGGAGTATCTGCTGGAGCCCAAAGAAGCATTGAAATAAAACTTAATCCTAAAATTATATATCCTAAAGTATTTGGAATATTGTAACCTTTAATGAGTAAGGGTA
Source organism: Ruminococcus sp. (assembly GCA_023663235.1). Lineage (GTDB taxonomy): Bacteria > Bacillota_I > Bacilli_A > RF39 > UBA660 > Caccenecus. The sequence continues at coordinate 41,451 of JAMPHW010000004.1, forward strand.
TAATATTATATATAGTTATAGTTGATATCCAACAGCCTAAATTATTTTTAGCGTGAATTCCATAACTACAAGTTCTTATACCTGCATAGAATAGTAAAAATATGCTTGTTTCTTTTATGGTATTAGTTAGAAGAGAGATTATTAAAACGATTGTTAGTTTAAAAAACATGCTATAAATACCTTCTAAACCATACCTTAATTGTTTCAATTTTTTATCATCACAAGTTTCATATTTACTAATAAAACTTATAGATGAAGTTACAAATCTTTCTTTCATTTTTTTACTTCCTTTTGCTTTACTATTTTAACACAATATTATTGAGTGAGAAGTGAGTTTGCTTAAAGTAACTATTTTTGCGATTTAAAATATTTTTTTATAAAGTTTAAAGAATAATCATAAAATTTTAAACTAGAATTTTAGCATTTAAAACATTTTAGTTTTAATTTGCTTTTAGATGTGATATCTTGGGGATAGCTCAATAATGAGAAGCGGCTAGTAGTGCGAAATTTGTCGAACGATTTTTGTTGAGTTTGGGGTCTCTGGTATGTTATTTTTAATACGAGGAAGAAAGGCGAGGTGTGATATGCAAGGTAAAGTTAAGTGGTTTAATAACGAAAAAGGCTATGGATTTATTGAATATGAAAATCTTGAAGATATTTTTGTTCATTATTCTAACATTGTAAAAGAAGGCTACAAAACTTTAAAAGAAGGATCAATTGTTGATTTTAAATTAATTGAAACTTCTAAAGGATTACAAGCAGTTGATGTTTGTGAAAAAGAACTAACTACTATTTAATTTTAGTAGTTTTTTTAATATTTTCATGATATAATGAAATTGAAGGTAAGGTGAACTTATGGAATTAAATATTAGGGGAGACAAGTTAGTTGTTACAAAAGCCATAAAAGATTATATTTCAGAGAAAATGGCAAAGTTAGATAAGTATTTTGATAACAGCAAGAATCTTAAAGCACAAATTATAATTAGAGTAAAGAATGATGAAGAGATTATTGAAGTTACAGTACCAACTAATAAATTTACTTTGAGAGCAGAAGAAAAACATCAAGATTTATATGCAGCGATTGATTTAGTTATTGATAAACTAGAAAGACAAATAAGAAAAAATAAAACTAAACTTAATAACAAATATAAAAACATTGTTAAATTAGATATTAATACAGATTTTGAAGTTAAAGAAGACGAAGAAGAGAATACAGAGGTTGTTAAAAGAAAAGATATAACTACGAAACCAATGGATGAAGAAGAAGCTATGCTTCAAATGGAACTTTTAAATCATGATTTCTTTGTATTTAAAAATGTTGATGAAGAATGTGTATCAGTAATGTATCGTAGAAAAGACGGTAATTTTGGAATAATAAATGTTAAATAAGATGCTTAGGCATCTTTTTTAAGTGATAAATATAATTTTAATTGTAAATATTAGGTTAATTATGTTATAATCTTGGATGGAAGGTGAATAACAAAATGGGATTATTTAAAAAATTATTTGATACCGAATATAAAGAATTAAAAAGATTTGAAAAATTAGCTGATCAAATTGTAGCTTTAGATGAAGAAATGATGAAGCTTACAGATGATGAATTAAAGGCTAAAACAGAGGAATTTAAGAATGAATTAAGTAATGGTAAGACGTTAGATGATTTAGTAGTGCCAGCTTTTGCAGTTGCTAGAGAAGCGGCGTCAAGAGTAATTGGAGAAAAGCCTTATTATGTACAAATCTTGGGTGGACTTGCTATTCATTTTGGTAATATTGCAGAGATGAAAACAGGTGAAGGTAAAACTTTAACTGAAACAATGCCAACTTATTTAAATGCTTTGAGTGGCCTTGGAGTGCATATTGTAACAGTTAATGAATTCTTAGCTAAACGTGACTCTGAATGGATGGGAAATATTTATCGTTTCTTAGGTTTAACTGTTGGTCTTAATATGAGAGAAATGTCACCACAAGAGAAGCAAGAAGCATATAACTGTGATATTCTATATTCTACAAATAATGAAATTGGTTTTGATTATTTGAGAGATAACATGGTAGCAGATGCTCGTATGAGAGTACAAAGACCACTTAATTTTTGTATCGTTGATGAAGTTGATTCTATTTTAATAGATGAAGCTAGAACACCTCTTATTATTTCAGGTGGAAGTTTTAATTCAAATAATTTATATATTGATGCTGATAGAGCAGTTAAAAGATTAAAAGAAAATGATGATTATGTTGTAGATGCTAAAACTAAAAATGTTTCACTTACAGCAGAAGGTAGTAAAAGAATTGAAGAAATATTTCGTTTAAAAAATTTATATGATTTAGATAATACTGCTTTAGTTCATCATTTAAATCAAGCTTTAAAGGCTAATTATGGATTTAAAAAAGATGTTGATTATGTTGTACAAGAAGATGAAGTTATAATTGTTGATCAATTTACAGGAAGACTTATGCAAGGTAGACAATTTAGCGAAGGGTTACATCAAGCAATAGAAGCTAAAGAAGGAGTTACAATTAATACAGAAACGAAGACTATGGCAACTATTACTTTCCAAAATTTATTTAGAATGTATAATAAATTATCAGGTATGACTGGTACTGCTAAGACAGAAGAAGAAGAATTTAGAAATATATATAATATGTATGTAATTCAAATACCTACTAATAGACCTGTTCAAAGAGAAGATTTAGCAGATTTAGTTTACGCAACAAGTGATGCTAAATATAAGGCTATTATTGAGACAGTTAAGGAAATTCATGAAACTGGAAGACCGATATTAATTGGTACTATAAGTGTAGAAGTTAATGAATATTTAAGTGGATTACTTAAAAAAGCAGGTTTAAAACATGAAGTATTAAATGCTAAAAACCATGAAAGAGAAGCAGAAATAATTGCTAAAGCTGGAGATAAAGGTGCTATTACGCTTGCTACAAATATGGCTGGTCGTGGTACTGATATTAAGCTTACAGATGAAATAAAAGAACTTGGCGGTTTATGTGTAATTGGTACTGAAAGACATGAATCAAGACGTATTGATAATCAGTTGCGTGGTAGAGCGGGACGTCAAGGAGATCCTGGTATGAGTCAATTCTTTGTATCTTTTGAAGATGATTTAATGAGAAGATTTGGAACAGATAGAATTAAAGGAATGCTTGAAAATCTTGGTGTTGGAGATCAAGCGATAAGAAGTAAAACTTTAACTAGATCAATAGAATCAGCACAAAAAAAGGTAGAAGGAAATAACTACGATATTCGTAAGAGTTTGTTGGATTATGATAATGTACTTAATGAACAAAGAGAAATTATTTATGCAAGAAGAAATGAAGTTCTTGATATGGAATCTATTCATGAAAGAGTACTTGAAACTTTTAGAAATTGTATAGCAGATTTATGTGAAGCACATATTGCTCCAGAAAATTATTTAACAGATGCTGATAAGGATGAAATAATTGAATTTGTTAATAATAATTTCCTTAAGAATAATAATTTGAAATTTGTTGATATAAAAGATTTAAATGATGATGATACAGTTAAGTATATTACAGATTTAGTTATTAAAGATTATGAAGAAAAAATTAAGGATGTTCCAGTAAGTGATGATTTTGAAAAAGCAATAACCTTAAGAGTAATAGATTCTAATTGGGTTGATCATATGAGTGCAATGGAACATTTAAAAGAAGGTATTGGTCTTAGAGGATATGGTCAAATAAATCCAATTCAAGCTTATACAATGGAAGGTTTTGAATTATTTGAAGATTTTCTAACAAGAATTGATAAGCAAATAGCAACATTTTTACTTAATGCTGAGATTAGACAAAATATTGAGAGAAAACAAACTCTTGATGGGAAAGCTAATGATGGTAAGGAAAAAGAAAAAAGTGCACCTAAGAGAGTAAATAAAGTTGGTAGAAATGATGCTTGTCCTTGTGGGTCAGGTAAGAAATACAAAAATTGTTGTGGTAGGTAGTAGGTTTTATAAAGGCATGCGAAGGATTTAAATTATAAAAAGTATAAATTAACCAATAAAACTTAAAAATTTTCCTCATTTTGTACTCGCTTTTTTGAAAATGAGTAAAAAAATTCGAAAATATTATAAAGCCAAAGAAATGTAAGGAGTAAAAGAAAATGAAAGAAAAAGCACTTGATTTCTTATTAAAAATTAACGATTTGCAAAAAACGACACGTTATGGAAACAATCCGGAATTTAGTGAAAGCACTGCAGATCATACATTCAAACTCATTTTGATGGTCGATTATTTCTATCAAATTCTAAACCTCAATCTAGATTACCAGAAGTGTATTCATCTCGCAACATACCACGATTTTGGTGAAATGGATTTAGATCACGATGTCGATTTAAAAGACAGCACAATTGCCAAAAATCAAGAAGACAAAAAAGTTTACGAACATAAAAAAATTGAAGAGTTATCTAAAAAATATTATGAACCTATCGAAAAATACTTTGATGAATACGAAGATAGAGAAACAGAAGAAGCACGTTTCATATATGCATGCGATAAATTAGAAGGTATGATTCATCCCCTAACAGTCGGTCTGCCAATAATGAACCACGAACTTTTTGCAACTTATGCTGATAAAGCAGTTAAAAATTTTCCAAAGTTAATGCCTATTTATAAACAAATCAAAGATATGTTAAAAATTCGTTTTGAAGAATGGGGATTTGAATGGAAAAAAGAATATGATTCTATATTTGAATAATGTTAGTAATTAATAAGGAAAACGAATGTTAAAAATTTCCTCATTTTTTCCTCATTTAAGAAATACTGATAGTAATAATAGTACTGATAATACTATAAATACAAATGTTACTTTGCCCCGTATTTAAAGGAATATCAATAATACTATAAATATCATAGATAAGGATAATATGAGATTGCACTGAGCTTGTGGATCTGGAAAAAAGTATAAAAATTGCTGTGGTAAATAGTAGGTTTTATAAGAGTTTACAAGGACTAACAAACTA
>JAMPHW010000004.1:46535-78872 GCA_023663235.1 Ruminococcus sp.
AACAAACTAAAAAAATAGTAAAAATTATATAAAAATAGTAAAAATGTTCCCATTTTGTTCCCATAAATTTGAATTAAAGAAAAATTATTTGGGAACATTTTATGGGACAAGGTAAAGATAGTTTAGCGTTATCTTGATTGTAAAAAAACTTTTATTACGAAAAATTTGAAAACAGAATTTATCATGAAATTTATCAATTTTAATTAGGTAGAAAAAAGTTTAATTATTTTGTATACTATTAGTAGATAATGTTAGGAATGATTAAAATGAATGATGTAATTATTAAAAGTATGATTTACTATGACAGAGAAGATAGTAAAGATAAATTTAAATATAAGCAGGTCGTCGCTATTAATCCAGAAGATGTTAAGTATGAAGATGGAATGTTCACCTTTAAATTCATAAGATATTTTAATATAAAAATTGATAATAAAGAATATTATGTTGTTATTGATAAAAAAGATAAAAGTTATGCATTTGGTATGAGCGAAACTCTTCATAATTTAATTGAAAGATCTGAAAGCGGTGAAGAGTTTGTTGGATATGAGAGAGAATTAATTGATAATTACATAAGCAGAAATGGAGAAAATTATACTTTTTGGGTAACAGGAAGAAAAGTGCTAATGCTTGATTATATTCATAATAAAGTTTCGGCAAATCGTGTATATGATGATACGGCTGATTTGGATTTAAAAGACGATGAAATAGTAGCGGCTAAAATAGAGTGGTACATTGAATATAAAAAACAGGATGATGATAAATGGTATATCAAACCAACTTTCTGCAGTGATAAAAAATTTAGATATGAGCCTACTATTGAAAAATATCGATTTGTAAAAGTAGCGGTATATGAAATACAGGGCTCTTCTTATAGCAATGTAATTGAAAGAGAAAATGTAGTGTATGAAAATAATCAAGAAATTAATAATAGAGATGAGATAGAAAAAGCGATTGATTCAGCCAAAACACTAATTTATGGAAGAAATGAAAATTCCTCTATGTTTGAAGGATATACTAGAATCTATCCATTTAATACAGAGGATTCTTCTAGTGTTTTTAAAATACAAGAAGATAAAATAAGAAACAAAGATACTTTAACCGTTACTGGTAGTGGAGATGCTTTATTAGATCTATTTATGTACGGAGCAAGTACTGTTACCTGTTTTGATATTAATGGGTTGGCAAAATTTTATGCTTTACTAAAATTTTCTTTTGTTAAGGCTGGTATGAGTTATCATGAATTTGAAACATTTTTTCTAGGGAAAGATACTGTTATATTAAGTAAGAAAATTTATGATAAATATAGTTCTTTTTTAGATAGGAACTTAAAACGATTTTGGGACAGCATATATGAGTATCTAAATGCAAATAACGTGAATCTTGTAAATAGTGAACATAACTTATTTTATAAAATATATGATTTCTTTGGTACTGCTAATAAATCTTATCATAATAATTGCTCTTATTTTGGTAATGGGGAAAATTATACTAAATTACAAGAAATTCTTAAAAACAAAACTCTTAATGATATAAATTTTGTAGATAGTTCTTTGTTTGATTTATCTGAAAAATTAGTAGGTAAGAAATATGGTTATGCTTATTTATCTAATATATTAGATTTTACAGACTTATATTTTGATAGTAAAAACGAGTTAGATAGGAAACTTGCTTTTAAAGAGTTTGTACTTAATAATTTAACTAGTATTGTAGAAGACAATGGTACAATTGATGTTGGATATATAACCCAAAATTGGCAGTTAGATAATACTTATACTTTAGCTTTTACTAAAGATGAAGATTTTGATATAAAAGATTTAGAACCCTATAATGACAAAGATAAAGTAATAGTATTTGTTAATAGGAAGTTAGATTTAAATGCAGGTATGACTTTTAAGTAAACTCAGAAATATATTTATAGTGTAGTTTATTAAAATTGGTTGAATATTAATGATATTTGTATTATAATCTAATTATATTTGGTAGGCTTGATACTAAATAGTAAATGGATTTAGTGAACGAATGTGCACAATGTTCCCATTTTGTTCTCATCGGATGAAATATTTATAGTAATGATAATACTATAAATACCATAAATATTCGATACTTCGGAACCACTTTTATCTTGAAATACTAATAATTCCAGTAATACCACAAATACTATAAATACTGGATTTGGAAGAACTTGTGGTTCGGACAAAAAATATAAAAATTGCTGCGGAAAGTGAGATAAATAAAAGCTTTGCGAGGATTTTGCAAAGTTAAAAAATGTTAACAAATTCATATTTGTTTGCAAATAATTTAAAAAGTGTGGCTTAATGCCTTAAAAATAAAGGATGTGAACAGAAAAAATATGTGAACATCCTTTTAAAATTCAAGAAAGCGATGTAATATCTACTGAAAAAAGATGAAGTAACAGCAGAAGTAATTGTAAAAGAAAATAAAGTAGAAATTTTAAGAGTAGGTAATGTAAATTATATTTCATTAACAGATTTGGCTAAATATCAAAATTCAAGTGATCCATCTTTATAGTAAAAGATTGGTTAAGAAGAATTACAACTATTGACTACATTGGTTTATGGGAAGAAATTCATATTCCTGATTTTAATTTGGCCAATTCGACCAAATTAAAACTGAGTATGGGAAGCTCTTTTGTAATGTCTTCAACTCAGTGGAAGAAAAAGAATTATTAATCGATTAAATAGAAGAGTGTTAAGTAATAATATTAATGCTTTTTTATTGCAAAAAATAACTTATGGTACAAAAAACCATAATTAGTATTGACAAGACTATACATATGGTATAAAATACTATATGTAAGGAGATGGTGCAGATGCTTTTAGAAATAGGAGCAACAATTTTAGGGTTAATTCAAGGGGTATTGGTAATGTTAAACAAAAGGAGCAATTGGATTTTTTATGTTTTGCAAATGGCTTTTCTGATTGTTTTCTCAATTTTGAATCATCTATATGGAGATGTAGTTAATAATGCAATTTATTTAGTAATGGGGATAATTGGTTTTATTCTTTGGAATAAAAGTAATACAAGTAAGATAACAAGTGCAAGTGTTAAAGAAAAAATTATATATACTTTAATAATTATTTTAGGGACTTTGGGAGTAGCAATAGTTTTAGCTAATACAGATGACCCGCTTCCATATTTGGATGCTTTTACAACGGTATCTAGTCTAGTAGCTACTTATTATATGATGAAGAAGAAAATAGATACATGGATAATTTGGTTTATAAATGATATTTTTTATGCAATAGAATACTTTATATTACCAGATCAAGCTATATATTTATTTGCTCTTAATGTAATATGGACAGTAATGGCAGTTGGGTCATACTTTAATTGGAAAAAGCTAATGAAAGAGGAGAAATAAATGATTAAAATATTTTATTCAGGAACTTATAAGGTAAGACATGAATTTATAAATGAAAATAATGCAACTGAAATGTTAAAAAATGATTTAAGAAGTAAAATAGTTGGAAATGTACAAGATACAATATATTCTTCGTCAGGAGTTATGACAAATATTAATAAAGATGTTATGTATGTAGGTGGCTTCTATTTTGAAAAGGAACATCTAGGTAAGACAACTTGTGAAAGTGTTGTTTATGAAGAATTAAAGCAAATTGATAAATGTGATTTAGTTATTGCTAATCTCACTAAATATTCAGCGATAGCAACTGTAACAGAAATACTTTATGCAGCTTTTAATAATAAAAAAATAGTAATATTTTGTGATCCAGATATTACTAGTTATGAGGTAGAAGGTGAGTATTGGTTTCCGATTATTGCAGCTAAGCAACTTGATAAAAATATTGAAGTTAGATTTATTAAGAGTGAAGATGAAATATTAGAATATATAAGTAAACTCTAGAAAGATGGTAAAAATGATTATTATTGAAGGAACAGATGCAGTTGGGAAGACATCAACGATTAAAGAACTAAAAAAGTCTAATATTATATGCTATGATAGAAGTAAAGATGTAATATCTAAATATATGTTGGAAGACTATTCAATGGATTTCCGGGCTAGAAAATATCATGATTATTTGAAAAAAACAGATTGTATGGTAATATTTTTGATAAATAATGATAATGAGGAATTAATGCGAAGAGTATATAGTAGAAGTGAAATTAGTGAATTTGATTTGGATACTTGCAAATATAATAAACTTTATCAAGATACTTATAATTACATGAAAGAAAATAATATGCTTGAAGATAAATTGTTTATGGTAGATGTTACAAACTTAAATATTGAAGAACAAGTAAATGAAGTGAAAAATCTTATTATAGAAAAATATAAGTAAAGAGGTGTTGTATGCCAGGATATTATGTGCATTTAGCAACAGTTAAGGCAAAAACTAGAAAAAATATAGATTTTATTCGAGGTTTAGAAATGCCAGATTTATTAAAGTATTATTATAAAAAAGATGGTATAGAAAAAACAAGAGAAAAATATCAGAAGTTAAAGACAAAATCAATGCCATCTTTTTCTAAATTGGAAGAAAGAGTCTTACAACTGGAATCTTCCGTGAATAACAATGGACTTCATTATGGCTTAAGCAGTAATCCAGATATAAAAGCATTTTGGAATAATTTAAGCGAGAAAGAAAAAAATAATCCTTTTTATCGTGGTTATTTATGGCATTTACTTACAGACTTACTATTTTATAGTTTTATTGATATTGCTAAAAGGATAGATGTAATTACCAAAAAAAATAATATTTTAGAAAGCGAAATATTAAAAGTGCAAGAAATATTAAAGTTACATGAAGATTGGGATAAAATAAATTATAAAATAAAAATATTATATCCTGATATAGTTTTGCCAAAAGAAATAAATGAACTTAAAATTGTTAATTTTATATATAATGGGAAGACCTTTTACGTTAAATTTGATATAATTAAATTACTAATTGATTTTATGTTAGAATATGATCCGTTAAGCTCAGAAATAGAAGATATTATGGATAATATTATAGCATTAAGCAATAATCGAAAAAATGATAGGAAAGAGGTATTATATGCAAGTTAATTTAGTTTTTTGTTTATTTGTTTTAGATAGTGAAAAAAATGTTAATTTTCGAAAAAATGATTTAAAAAAAATTAAAGTGCTTGTTAAAAGTGATACTAGTTTACCAGAAGTTATTTTTAATGGTGGAGATATGAAAGAGACATTACGTAAAAAAATAACTAATATTATAGGAAAAAGCATTTTTCATATGGAACAAGTTTATACAATGAGTTATGAAGATAGTATTGATATTATATATTTAGGGGCAACTAATATTCAAGATGTTACATTAATAGATGACTATAAATTAATAGATTTTAGTATTAAAAATAATGAATTAATTTTTTTAGACAATCGACCATATAAATATAAAACTAAAGAAATCGAAGCTAATAACAATATAGAATATATTCATGAAATTGATGTTGATAGCAAGAGCATGGGAAGAAATATTTTAAATATTTTAGTTAGTTATAAAAAATTAAAGAGTAATATAGATAATACAGATATATTATTTAAGTTTTTTGGAGATTCTTTTACTTTAGAAGATCTAAGAATTTTATATGAACTTATTAAAGATACAAGAGTAGATAAATCAAACTTTAGAAAGAGGATTGTTAAATATTGTGAAAAAATAGAAGAAAAGAGTAGTGATAAAAACGGTTATAGACCTAGTCAGAAATATAAATTTAAGCCTTTGAAAGGAGATATATGGATATGATTTTCGCTACAAATAATAAGGGTAAATTAGAGGAAATAAAAAAAATATTATGTGAATATAAAATATATTCATTAAAAGAAAAGGGCATAGATATTGATGTTATTGAAGATAAAGATACTTTTTTAGGTAATGCTTTAAAGAAAGCTAAAGAGATATATGATATAACTCATGAGGATGTAATAGCTGATGATTCAGGACTTTGTATAGATGCTTTAAATGGTTTTCCAGGAGTATTAACGCACAGATTTTTAGGAGAAGATGCAACTGATAGAATGCGAAATCTTTCTCTTATCGAAAGAACTAACCAAAAGAAAGATAGAAAAGCACAAGTAAAATGTGTTTTGGTATATTATAATGGAAAAGATGCAATTATTGGTGAAGGCATTATCGACGGTTTTATTGCTAAAGAGTGCAGAGGAATAAATGGTTTTGGATTTGATGAAATATTTGAACTTCCAAATGGTTTAACCTTAGCGGAATTAAATTCTGATGAGAAGAATAGAATAAGTGCTAGAGCTTTAGCAGCTCAGAATTTAAAAAGAGAATTAACTAAATATAATATATAAATTTAATATCTTTATTTAAGAAGTCTTTATTAATAGATAGTGTTGATTAGATAAAATTGATACTTTTTTATTTGGTAATAAATTGAGATTAGTTGACAAGGTTTTAATATTGGAATATACTAATGATTGTCTGTTGACATACAAAAGGAGTATAATGTATGGTTAATAAAAGTGTGATAAAAGAAATAAAGGCTATTACAGATAAGGCATTAAGTTTAGTTGGTAAGCCTGAGGCAATTGAGTTTCCAAAGTTTTCTTCATCGCAATTATTGATACTAGATTATATGTTTTCTCATACTGATGAAGTGATTTATCAAAGAGATTTTGAGGAAATATTAAAACTTTCTAGGGCGACAGTATCGAGTGTTTTAGGTACTCTTGAAAAATATAATATAATTTACAGAACTGTTGATGAAGATGATACAAGAATAAAAAGAGTAGGTCTTACTAAAAAAGCAAAGGATTTTTATAATTGTGGTATAGAAAAAATGCAAAAATTAGAAAAGATTGCAACAAGAGGAATGAGTGATGAAGAAATTAATACATTATTTATGCTTCTTTGTAGGATGAATAAAAATTTAGAAGATGAAATAATAAATAATATAGATAAATAAACAAAAGGAGGATTAAAGTTGTTAGAGATAAAAAGAATTAAAAAAATTTATGAAACAGAAGATTTGAAGCAGGTTGCTTTGGATGAAGTTTCAATTAATTTTAGAGAAAATGAATTTGCAGCGATTCTTGGTCCATCAGGAAGTGGTAAAACAACCTTATTAAATATTATTGGTGGACTTGATACTTATAATAGTGGAGATTTAGTAATTAATGGAATTAGTACTAAAAAATATACAGATAGAGATTGGGATACTTATCGTAATCATAGAGTTGGCTTTGTTTTTCAAAGTTATAATTTAATATCTCATCAATCAATACTCCAAAACGTAGAACTTGCTCTTACTTTATCAGGTGTATCAAAAAAAGAACGCAAGAAAAGAGCTATAAAAGCTTTAGAAGATGTAGGTCTTGGAAAGCACATTAATAAGCGACCTAATCAGTTATCTGGAGGACAAATGCAAAGAGTAGCAATTGCTAGAGCTCTTGTAAATGATCCTAGTATTATTTTGGCTGATGAACCAACGGGAGCACTTGATTCAGAAACTAGTAAGCAAATTATGGAGTTAATTACTGAGATATCACATAATAAATTAGTTATAATGGTAACACATAATCCAGAATTAGCCGAAGAATACGCTAACAGAATTATTAGATTAAAAGATGGGCATATTACTCATGATAGTAATCCTTATGGAGATGTAATTAATGGTTTAGATATAGAAGCTAATAAAGAAATTATGGATATTATTTCTAATATTAGAGAAGATGAAACAGTTATTATGGCTACACATAATGGAGATTTAGCTAAAGGGTATGCGAGTAGAGTAATTAAATTAAAGGATGGATATATTACTCATGATAGTAAGTTATATGATGATAAAGAAAGTAATAATAAAAGAAAAGAAGAAAATAATAAAAATAAAAAAACATCAATGAATTTAAAAACAGCATTATCTTTATCTCTTAATAATTTAATGACTAAAAAGGGTCGAACAATTTTAACTGCTTTTGCAGGAAGTATAGGAATTATTGGTATTGCTTTAATTTTATCGTTATCTAATGGAGTTCAAGAATATATTGATAAAACAGAAAAGGAGACATTATCAGGATATCCACTTGTGATTGAAGCTAATACAATGGATTTTACAAGTATGATGAATGGTGCTAATCAAGAAAAAGAAGTAACTTGTAAAGATAATAATATATGTACAACTGATGATATAACAAATAGTCCTAGTGTAGCGATGGCTAATAATACAATTACAAATAATTTAGAAAAATTTAAATCTGAGTTAGATAATAATTATAAAAATATTAATGATTATGTAATGGATATAAAATATACTTATGGTTTAGATTTACAAATTTATAGTAGTAATACTGATAAAATAGTGCAAATTAATCCTAATACTTTAGATTTAACTGGCGGAGAACAAATTAACGAATATGAAAATATGTATTCAATGATGTATTCTTCTAGTATATTTGAAGAATTAATTGATAATGAAGATTTATTAAATGGGCAATATGATGTTTTAGCAGGAAGAATGCCTTCCAAGCATAATGAAATGGTATTAGTTGTAGATGAAAAAAGTCAAATACCAGCAAGTGTAATGTATGCTTTAGATATAGAAAATAGAGATGAACTTACAGATATTATAAAAAAAGCTAAAGATGGAGTAGATGTAAGGTTATTATCAATTAATTATGATTATAATGATTTAGTGGGAAAAACTTTTAAATTAGTATTAAATACCGATTATTATCAAAAACAAAATGGAATATGGTTAGATAAGAGTACTGATACTGATTATATGAAACAAATTATTGATAATGGTCTTGATATAGAAATAGTAGGCGTAATAAAAGTTAATGAAGATGCAGTATCAGCTAGTTCAGGATATGTTGGTTATACTCATGATTTAACAGAATATGTAATTAATGAAATAAATAGAACTGATATTGCTAAAGAACAATTAGCAGATGAAAACATAGATATATTTACAGGTAGAGTTTTTGATGGATTTCTAACTACTTATGAAAAGAATTTAGAAAAACTAGGTATATATAATCTGGATAATCCCAAAGGTATTAATATTTATCCCAAAGATTATGAAGCCAAAGATAATATTATTAAAATAATAGATGAATATAACAAAGAACATAATGATGAAGACAAGATTAATTATACTGATTATGTAGGGGTACTCATGAATGGTATTACAACAATTGTTAATGTAATAACTTATGTTTTAATTGCTTTTGTGGCGATAAGTTTAGTGGTATCAAGCATTATGATTGCTATAATCACATATATTTCTGTACTTGAAAGAACAAAAGAAATTGGAATTTTAAGGGCTATTGGAGCTAGTAAAAAAGATGTTACTAGAGTATTTAATGCAGAAACAATTATTGAAGGTTTAGTTGCAGGAATTTTGGGGATTGGAATAACTTTACTTCTTAATATACCAATAAATATTATAGTTAAAGATTTATTAGGGGTAAAAGACATTGCTAGTTTACCTTTATATGGAGCGATTGGTCTTATTTTAATTAGTGTGATTTTAACAGTAATAGCAGGTTTAATTCCTTCAAGAGTAGCTGCTAAAAAGGATCCTGTAGAAGCCTTAAGAAGTGAATAGAGAATAAGAGAGTAATAAAATGAAACTGTTGTTAAATAAAATAAGAGAACCTAAGAAAATGCTAATATCAAAAAAGATAGTAAATAGCCTCTTGATATTAATAATAGGTATAGCGCTTGGAATATTTTCTAAATGGCTAGATAATTTGTCTATTAATGATGCGATATGGTGGCAACAAATAGTAGGAGTTTTAGATTTAAGAAATATTTTTTCAGATTTTGGAATATGGATATTTATAGCAGTCTTAATTTCAGTATTTAGCACAACTCCTTTTAGAGCAAGTTTAAATGTATTTTTGTTTTTTATAGGAATGACAATTAGTTATCATTTATATACTATTTTATTTTGTGGATTTAATCCTAATAGTTATATGATGATATGGTATACTATTACTTTAATAAGTCCAATACTTGCTTTTATTTGTTGGTATGCTAGGGGAAACTGTAAATTATCTATTATTATATCTAGTGGGATTTTATCAGTTATGTTATTATTTTCTTTTTCAATAGGTATGTGGTATTTTTACTTTAAGAGTATAGTAGATACTTTATTATTTGTGGGTATAATTATAGTTTTATATAATAATTATAGAAATAGTATTTGTAGTTTAATTGGGGCTTTAGTTATGGCATATACTATAAGATTATTTATATAGTATAAGTGGTGGATAGACTTAATTTAGCTAAAAATCTTGACTTAAGAGCAATATAATATTATAATTAAACCAACTTGCGTTTTTAAGGAGGTGCGAAATATGAAGAGAACATATCAACCTAATAATCGAAAAAAAGCTAAAAAGCATGGTTTTTTTGCTCGTAAAGAAACAAATATTTTAAAGAATAGACGTAAAAAAGGTCGTAAAGTTTTAGCAAGATAAGCCACTATATTTTAAGTGGCTTTTTTTTCCTTGAAGATTTGGTGATAAAATTTGAAAAAATATGAAATAGTAAAGAAAAATACTGATTTTAATGATATAATTAATAGTGGAAAGTTTTTTAAAAATAGATATTATAGTATATATTATAAAAATAATTCAGATAATTTTCCAAAGTTTGGTTTAGCTGTTAGTAAAAAGTGTGGGAATGCAGTAGAACGAAATAAAATTAAAAGACAACTTAGAATGATTATAAATAACCATAAAAAGTTATTTAAAGATAAAGTAAGTTATATAGTAATGGTTAGAAAAGATATCATAAATATAACTTATCAAGAAATGGAGAGTAGTTTAGTAAAGCTACTTAATGAGAAAGGAAATATTCATGAAAAAATATAAAATAGGAATATTAGCATTAATGGTTTTATCACTTACAGCTTGTGGAAATAGCAACTACATAATGGAAGGTAAAAAGCCTGTTGAAAATGAAGTTACAGGACAAGTTTTACAAAAAGATATTTTATGTAAACCAGAAGAAGGAGAAGAATTAGATAAATTATATACAAAATATAAGGATCAAACTAAACTTGATTATGATAAGTTACCTAAATGTAGTGAATTTAAATTATCTAGTAATAAGTCATCAGGTATATGGGAAGGAATATTTGTTAAGCCTTTAGCTTACATAATTTTAAAGTTTGGGGAATTACTTAATAGTTATGGTTTATCAGTTATAATAATTGGATTATTAATAAGAATAATTTTACTACCAATATCAAGAAAAACGGCTAAACAATCAAGAAATATGCAAAAAGCTCAACCAGAACTTGCTAGACTAGAAAAGAAATATGCTAATAAAACAGATAATGAAGCTATGATTGCCAAATCACAAGAAATGATGATGGTATATAAGAAATATAATATAAGTCCTTTTGGTAGTTGCTTACTTGCATTTATTCAGCTTCCTTTATTCTTTGCTTTCTTACAAGCAATTAATAGAACACCAGCAATATTTGAAGATAAATTTTTAGGTATGGTACTAGGTAGAACACCAATGGTAGGATTATTTAATTATCATCAATGGATATATATAGCTATAATAATATTAATAATTTTAACAACGTATTTATCTTTTAGAAATGCAATGTCTTCACAAAATAATATGGGAAATCCAGAAATGGAAAGACAAATGCAATTTACATTTAAGTTTATGATTGTCATGATATCAGTTGCATCTTTATATTTATCGACAGCAATAGCACTTTATTGGGTTGCTACTAATGGATTTGTAGTATTACAAAACTTTATATTTAAAAAATTAGATGAGAAAGAAGATAAAAAGGATATGGTGATAAAGCCTAAAGATAAGCTTAAAAAAGAAAAGAGGTAATAGTAATGAATGCAGTTAAAATGGTTGCTAAAACAAAAGAAGAAGCTTTAAATAAAACACTTGCAAAATTGAATGCTAATGAAGGAGAAATTATATATAGTTTCGAAGAAATAAAAGGTGGGTTATTTAAGGGAACAACTTATGAATGTACAGGATTTTTAAAATTAGATGTTATTAATGATGTTGAAGAATTTGTAAAAAATATCATAAAAAATATGGGAATAGAAGTAACAACAGAAGTTAATACCAAAAATGATATTACAACAATTAAAATTTATTCTTCTGAAAATAATGTAATTATAGGTAAAAATGGTCAAAACTTAGAAGCAATAACCACAATAGCAAGACAGTATATAAGAAATATTGCGCCCTATAATGGCCCTAGAATAGTAATTGATGTTGAAGATTACAAAGATAGACAAATAAAAAGAATCGAAAGATTAGCTAAAAATATAGCAAGAGATGTTATTAAAACTAAAGTTGATGTGGAAATGGATAATATGAATTCTTATGAGAGAAGAGCTGTTCATAATGTTTTAGCTGATTTTAAAGGAATTAAAACAGAAAGTGTTGGAGAAGAACCTAATAGACACATTGTAATAAAATATGATGAGAACAAAAAATAGTTTTATTTTTTAAGGGAAAGGTCGAGTTTATGCATAAAATATTAACAGTTATTTTAGATGGGTTTGGATATCGAGAAGACGAATATGGTAATGCAATAAAACTAGCAGATACAAAGAATTTTGATAGATTATGGGAAAGTTATCCTCATACAACTTTATATGCATCCGAGGAATATGTTGGTCTTAATCCTGGAGAATTTGGAAATAGTGAAATAGGTCATTTAACAATTGGAGCAGGAAGACTTATTAAACAACATGGCCCTAGAATTACGGAATTTTTAAAACAAGATGTAAATGATAGCAAAGTATTTACCGAGTTTTTAGAAAAAATAAAAGATAAGAATGTTCATATTATGGGACTTTTTAGTGATGGTCGAGTTCATGCTGATATAAATCATTTCTTTAAAATATATGATATATTAAAAGAAAACGAAACTAAAAAAGTACATTTTCATTTGATTACTGATGGTAGAGATACTAAAGTTAATGCTGGTATAAATTTTGTTCGAGAACTTGAAGAGAAAATAGCAGATGATAAAGATACGGATATAGCTAGTGTTTGCGGTAGATATTATGCGATGGATAGAGATACAAATTATGATAGAACTAAAATATATTATGATTTAATAACTAAAGGTATTGGGATAAAAGCAAAAACAGCGACAGATGGTATTTTATCACTTTATAAGAAGAATTTAACTGATGAATTTTTATATCCGATAATTGTTAATCCAGATAATGTAATAAAAAATGGTGATGTTGTTTTATGGCTTAACTATAGAAGTGATAGAGCTAAACAAATTATTAGAGCTTTAACCGATGAGAATTTTAAAGAGTTTACAACATATAAATTTAATGATTTAGAAGTTTATAGTTTCTTTTCATTAGATAAGGATATTAAAACAACTAACTTTTTAGAAGATATTGATGTAGTTAATCCGATAGGCAGATATTTAAGTACACTTGGACTTACGCAAGCAAGAATTGCGGAGACTGAAAAGTATGCTCATGTTACTTATTTCTTTGATGGAATGTATAATGGTAAATTAGAAAAGTGTGAAAAAATATTAATCCCATCGCCTAAAGTAGAAACTTATGATTTAATGCCTGATATGAGTGCGGTAGATATTACGAAAAAAGCAATTAGTTCAATGGAGAAAGATACAGATTTTATTTTTATGAATTTTGCTAATCCGGATATGGTAGGTCATACAGGTAATTTAGATGCGACGATGAGAGCAGTTACAACAGTTGATGTTTGTTTGCAAAGATTATTTGAAGTGGCAGAAGAAAATTTCTATACAATGATTATTTTAGCAGATCATGGCAATGCTGATATAATGTTGGACGAGTTTAATAATCCTGTAACAACACATACAACTAGTAAAGTACCTTTTATTATAACAGATTTAAATGTTAGTTTAAAAAAGAGTGGCGATTTAACGATGGTTGCTCCAACAATACTTGAATATATGGATATTGCAATACCTGATGAAATGTTAAATACACCATCATTATTTGAAAAAGGGTTAAAATAAAAAGAGAACTAGATTCTCTTTTTTTGTGGCAAAATTTTGTTAATAAGTAGTTTGTTACTAACAGTTATTCTTCTTCATCTTCTTTAAAAACATAGTTATTATAGGCGTTTTCTGTTCCTTTAACATAATAGAATAAAGTTGCTTTACTAGGATTGTTAGTTGGAAGCCCTGTTGCAGCATCAAGAATAAGACTAGTTATATTTTCTGGCATATCATACCAGGAACTTTCTGTATTTTCTAAAATTTCTTCTACAGTATCTGCCCAAATATGTTTTGATAAGGATGCATATTTAGTTTCAACTTCGCGGTTATCATCATATCCTAGCCAAGAAATCATGAGAATATCAGGATTATAGCCAACTGTCCAATAATCACTAGATGTTGTGCCAGTCTTTAAAGCATATTTACGTGATAATTTAGAGGCGATAACTAAAGCAGTAGGGTTGGCATAATCAATATATTGAGAATTAGTACTATTAGTTAATAATTCATTTAATATATAAGTATAGTTAACATTTAAGACCAATTCTTTTTTATCTTTCCGTTCATATAATATATTGCCTTCGGCATCTTCGACTTTTCTTATTAGACCAATATCTTTTTTAAAACCACCAGTAGCAAATGTTGTATATCCTCTAGCTAAATCTAGGGCAGAAATGCTATTAGTTCCTAAAGCGAGTGATGGTAGAGGGTCTAATTTAGCTTTTATTCCTGTTCTCTCTGCTGTTTCGACTAGTTTTTCTGGTCCTAAAAACATATTGGTTTTAACAGCGTAAACATTATCAGAAACAGCGATAGCTTCAGCCATAGTTATGGGTTTATTAGCATATACAGAACCATAATTTTTAGGAGAGTACAAAGAGCCATCGCTTAAAGTAAAAGTAGTATACTGACTGTTAAATGTAGAAGATGAAGTCATACCTTCTTCTAAAGCACCATAATAAAGAAAAGGTTTCATAGTAGAGCCAATTTGTCTAGTTGATGCGATAGCACGATTATATTCACTTTTGGCATAGCTTATACCACCAGAAAGAGCGATGACACCTCCGGTTTTTGGATTTACGATAACATTTGCTGATTGTAGTTCGGTGTCATTTGTATATTTTAAAACATTTTTTTCAAGAATCTTTTGAGCATTTAAATCTAAATAGGTATATATTTTTATACCACCACTTTGTAAATATTTATCAGGAATAGTTTTGATATTCTTAAGTTCCTCTATAACAGCATCTTGATAATACATTAACATGTCTAAGTTTTCATCACTAGATTTACCATAGATGGGAATTTCTTCTTTAAATAGGTTGTTATATTCATCTTCGGTTATATAGCCATTTTTTAACATAGTTTCGGCAACTATTTTAGCTCGTTTAATAGATAAATCATAGTTTGCAACAGGATTAAAATTAGCAGGACTATTGGGAACTCCAGCAAGTATTAAAGCTTCTTCTAAGCTCAAATCAATAGGTTCTTTATTAAAGTAATAGCGACTGGCATTAGCAATTCCAAAATTACCTTGACCATAATTGATAGTATTTAAGTAGCCTTCTAGGATCTCATTTTTAGAATAATGAACTTCAAGTTCTAATGTGAGAAAAGCTTCTTCTATTTTACGTTTCCAAGTTGAGGCAAAATCTAAATAAATATTTTTAACATATTGTTGAGATATAGTAGATGCTCCACCAGTTATTTTTTTATTTTTAATATTTAAATACATAGCTTTAGCGATTCTTAGATAATCAAAACCATGATGATTATAGAAGTTTTTATCTTCGACGCTTATAACAGCATTTATTAAATTATAATTGATATTTTCTAAGTCAACCCATTTACTAGTCCTAGATCCTTGATAAACAAGATTATCATTACCATCATAGATATGATATTCACCAGCTGTTCTTAGTTCTAGTTTGGGACTTAAAAAAGCATACGTATATAATCCAATTATAACAACAATAAATGATATAAAAAGAAAAATTGTAGATTTTAATAATATTCTTAATGCTTTCAAGATAGTCACCCTTATTAATATGGTATAAAGAAGAAAAATTATGATATTTTTATAGAAGATATTTATTTGACAAATAAGAGTAACTATGATATTCTAAAATTATTAAAGGAGCAATATTATGAAAAATATTATTAATTTAATAAGACGAAGATATAAGTAACTTGCAAATAGTTAAAGACTGGATGCAAGTGATTTTGTGATGCTTGTATTCGGAGATTAAATTAATAATAGATTTAAGCCTAAGTGTACAAGCATTTAGGTTTTTTATATTTTAGAAGGAGATAAAATGAAAAAATTTATAATTGATGAGGAAGTTTTGGAAATTTTACCAGAAATACAAATTGGGGTAATGGTTGTAGAAATGCCTAATGAAAGTATAAATTTAGGAGAAAAAGAATTAAAAGAAATAGAAGAGATGCTTAAAAATGCTAATAATGAAGCTAAAAAATATTTAACTAATGAAAATTTTTCAGAAAATGAAGTAATTAAAATTTGGAGAGATACTTATCAAAAATTTCCGACAAAAAAACGAGCTAGATGTTCGATTGAAAATTTACTTAAAAGGATTTTAAAGGATAATCCTGTAGGAAGTATTTTACCTACTATTGATATTCCAAATATTATTTCTTTAAAATATGCTTTACCAATTGGGGCTGAGGATTTAGACAAATTTGAGGGTGATTTACATTTAGGTGTAATGCAAGGTGATGAAGAATTTTATTTAATTGGAAGTGAAGAAGTAGACTTACCATTAAAAGGAGAAATAGCTTATGCAGATAATAAGGGGTGTGTTTGTCGTTCGCTTAATTGGAGAGATGGAGAGAGAACTAAAATTGATGATACAACAAAAAAAGAGTTTATAGCTATAGAATGTATGGATTCTAAACGTGGTCAAGATTTAAAAGAAGCTTTAGATTTGTTAGAGACTTTACTTAAGAATTATTTAAATGTAGAAGTCAGAAAGAAACAAATTTTGGATATAAATAATAGAGAAGTAATAATAGATTAGAATATTGTAAAATCTTAAACATTTTAGTATAATTTAGGAAGTAATGAGGAATATATATGAAAAGGAATTTAATTATTAATACTTATCAAAAAAATGTTTTATTATTTAAAGAGCAAACTACAGGTTATATAGAAGATAACATATTAGAGTATCATACAGATAATGAGAAAATAAGAATAAATTTGAGTACATATTCTTTTATAAAAGAAAATGAAGAATCAGTTTTAAGAATTGTAAAAGATAAGTGTGAATTAAGAATTAAAGCCTTAAATCAGAGTTTAGATATTCCAATTCTATATTTTAATTATGGAAGAGATAATAATATAATTGTTTTAGAATATAAATTAGAAAGTCAGGAATTACCTTTAAAGATAGTAATAGAAATAGGAGATGAAATAGATGAAATATAAAATACAAGAATTAGAAGAGAAAATAAGAAAAAGTTTACAGAAATTAAATTATGAGGTAGAGAGTGTAGTAATAAATCCATCTAATAGACCAGAACTTGGTGATTATCAATATAATGGAATTATGGGTCTTGCTAAAAAAAATCACAAAAATCCAGTAGAAATAGCCAATGAATTAGTAGAAGAATTAAAAGAATATTCTGAATTAAAAGATGTAAATGTAGCGGGTCCAGGTTTTATAAATTTAACATTTTCAGATGAATTTTTAATTGACTTTATGAATAAATCAAATAATGATATCACCATAAATTATAATCAAGGGATAGATAAAACAATTTTATTAGATTACGGTGGACCTAATATCGCGAAAGTATTGCATGTAGGACATTTAAGAAGTGCTAATATAGGGGAAGCATTAAAAAGGTTATGTGAAGCAGTCGGATGTAAAACTATTGGAGATGTTCATCAAGGAGACTGGGGACGTCCAATGGGTATGGTTATAAGAGAAATTAAGGAAAGAAATCCAGAGTTAGCTTATTTTAAAGATGATTATAATGGTGAAGAAGTTGATTTTGATATAACTAATGATGATTTAATTCATTTATATCCAATTGCCACTTTAAAAGCTAAAGAGAATGAAGATATAATGGAGGAAGTTAGACAAATTACTTATGAGCTTCAAAATAAACATAAAGGATATTATGCTTTATGGAAAAAAATATGTGATGTTAGTCTTGATGAAGTAAGAAAAATATATAAAGATTTAAATACGACTTTTGATTTATGGTATGGAGAGTCTGATAATTCCCTCTATATGGATGTTACAATTGATTATTTATATGGACAAAAGGTAATTGTTGAGAGTGAAGGAGCTAAAGTTATAGATGTAAGAGAAGATACGGATAAACTAGAAATACCACCATTAATTGTTATTAAAAGTAATGGAGCTGTATCTTATGAAGCAACAGATTTAGCTTGTTTATGGCAAAGAGTTCATGATTATGATTTAAATGAAGTTTGGTATATGACAGATAAAAGACAAGAATTACATTTTAAACAAACTTTTAGAGCGGCATATAAAAGTGGATTAGTAAGTCCTGATGTGAAGTTAGTTTTTAATGGGTTTGGAACAATGAACGGTCCTGATGGTAAACCTTTTAAAACACGTGATGGTGGAGTTATGCCATTAAAAGAATTACTTGATATGGTAACACAAGAATGTGAAAAAAGATTAATGAGTAATATTACAGAAAACAGATGGGAAGTTGCTAGAGTTGTTGCTGTTGCAGCAGTTAAATATGCTGATTTACTTCCATTTAGAACAACTGATTATAATTTTGATATAGATAAATTTACAGACTTAAATGGTAAGACTGGTACTTATTTATTATATTCGACTATAAGAATGAAATCACTTTTAAATAAAGCAGAAGAGAGCAATATAGTTTTTGATAAGATAAGTGTTTTAAAAACGGATATTGTACGTAAAATAATTGTTACAATGTTAGATTTAAAAAGAATTGTAAAGAGAAGTTTTGATAATTGCTCTTTAAATGAAATGGCGGAGTATCTTTATAAGATAACAAATTTATATAATAATTTTTATGCTGAAAATAAGGTTTTAATTGAAGAAAATCTAGATGTTAAAACTTCATGGCTTACTCTTACAAAAGTTATATATGATAATAACAAATATCTTTTAGATATTTTGGGTATAAATATTCCTGAAAAAATGTAAATTAATAATTGACAAATATAGAATTTAATATTACAATCTTCATTGACAAACATATACACAATTTTAAAATGTTTACATATAATGTTTTTGATTGTTAATAAAAGGAGAATATAATATGAAACTAAGTGATATATCAAAAGAAGAATTAGAGACAATGAGTTATGATGATATTGCCTATTTAATATTAAATGAAGAAAAAGCACAAATGAAGATAAATATATTATTTAAGAAAGTTTGTGATACTCTAAATTTATCTGAAAGTACTTTTGAAGAAAAAATTGCAGATTTCTTTGAACTTTTAACTACTGATAAGAGATTTATTATGTTAGAAGATGGTTCATGGGATTTAAGGGAATTACATAATCCTAAAGTTATAATTGATGATGAAGAAGATGATACAGCTTTAGAGATTGATGATAATGATACAAGTGATATGCCAGAAGAAGAAAATGAAGATGATATTTTCTATGAGGCTGACAATGAAGATGATTTACCAGATGATGATTTAGATGATTTAGTAGTAATCGATGTCGATGAAGAGGAAGCAAACAGTTAATGTTTGTTTTTTTGCATCTTTTTGATATAATATAAAGTGAGAGGAACGATTTTAAATGTTTGAAAGATTAGAAACAATTCAAGCTAAATATGAAGAGTTACAACAAGAGCTTGTAAAACCGGAAGTTATTAATGATTATAGCAAATTAAAAGATTTATCCAAAGAAGCTAGTGATTTAGAAGAAACTGTTAATAAATATCATGAATATAAAGAAGTAGCTAAAGGTATAGAAGAAGCAAAGGTTCTTATGAAAGATGAAGAGTTAAAGGAAATGGCTACTTTAGAGTATGAAGAATTAAAAATAAGATTAGAGAATATTACTAAAGAATTAGAAATACTTTTAGTGCCAAAAGATGAAAATGATGGAAAGAATGTCATAATGGAAATAAGGGGTGCTGCAGGAGGAGATGAAGCTAATATCTTTGCTGGAGATCTTCTTAGAATGTATACATATTATGCCGAAGAAAATGGGTGGAAGATAGAAGAACTACATGCCATAGAAGGAACTAGTGGTGGATATTCACAAGTAGAAGTCATGATTAAAGGTGCAGATGTTTACAAAAAACTTAAATATGAAAGTGGTTCACATCGAGTACAAAGAGTGCCCGTAACTGAAACGCAAGGCAGAGTTCATACGTCAACAGCGACAGTTTTAGTTATGCCTGAGGTTGAAACAGTAAATATTGATATTAAAGAAAGTGACATAAAAATGGATGTTTATCATTCAAGTGGGGCTGGTGGACAATCAGTAAATACAGCGAATTCGGCTGTACGTTTAACGCATATTCCAACAGGTGTAGTGGTAACTTGTCAAACTGAAAGAAGTCAACTTCGTAATAGAGATAGAGCGATGAATTTACTTAAGATTAAGATAAATGATGCAATAAGAAATGAAGAAGAGATGAAACTCGGAAGTGCTCGTAAAAGCAAAATTGGTACAGGTGACAGAAGTGAGAAAATAAGGACTTATAACTATCCTCAAAATAGGGTAACAGACCATCGTATAAATTTTTCAATTATGAGTTTAGATAAAGTTATGGATGGAGATTTAGAACCAATAATTGAAGCTTTACAAACTGAGGATTTGAAGTTAAAACTAGCAGGTGAGGTTTTTGAATAAGATTGGGAAATCTGAATTAGATTTATTAAAAGAAATATATAAAGATAAAACTAATTATGTTAAAATGATAGCTAAACTGGAAAATAACTATCCAGTTCAATATTTAATTGGGTATGTGGATTTTTTAGATTTAAAAATTGAAGTTAATGAAGATGTTTTAATACCTAGATATGAAACTGAATTATTAGTGGATTTAACAATAAAAAAGTTAAAAAATAAGGATTATACTAACTTATTAGATATGGGTACTGGAAGTGGTGCGATTGCTATATCATTAAAAAAATATCTGAATATAGAAGTAGATGCTTGTGATATAAGTGAAAAAGCATTAGATAAAGCTAGAGGTAATGCGATACTTAATAATGCTTCAATTAACTTTTTTAAAATGGATATATTAAATGAAGAATTAAATAAAAAATATGATGTTATAATATCTAATCCACCTTATGTTAAGCAAGATGAATATGTATCGCCAGAAACTAAATATGAACCTAGCATAGCTTTATATGCGAAAGATAATGGTTTAGAATTTTATAAAAGAATTTTAAAGCTTGCTAAAAGTAGTTTAAATGATAATGGTCTCATAGTGTTTGAAATAGGTGCAACACTTGGAGAGGAAATAAAAAAAGAAGCTTTAGGATATTTTCCTAAAGCTAATATAGACATTATAAAAGATTTTAATAATTTTGATAGAATTATGTTTATTGAAATATAGCAGTCTAAGGGTTGCTATTTTTTAAATAATTAAATTACTTTAAATGGGTTAGATTGTGTTCCATTGCCAGTAAATGTAACATCAGAACGTAAGTTGATTATGGGTCTCACGTATAATTTTGACGTTGTAAGACCATGATAAAATTCTAAGAATCCTGACTCTTGAACTAAATATACTTTGGAAGCGGCTTCAAAATTACTTGGTGAGATAGTCCAATATGTTAAACCAATAGTTAGATAGTTATTTCTAATTCCACTATTGTAGTTATCAATAAACCCAGCATAAGCTACTTCATCTGCGGTGATTAATCCTATGGGATTTTTTAATGTTTTATTGCCTTTATTAGAGTTCTTATAAGTATATAAATCATTTTCATTAGAGCAAGCATAAGTAGGTATAACTTGTGGAGTGTTTGGGGTTACAAATTGTCTATTAGGAAATACTCTTATAAGCGAACCATAGCTAGTATTTACTATTCCAATTCCGCCTTGATTATTTATGATACTATTGCTTGTACTTGGAATTCTATCGCCACAAAAACCAGCATTTAAATCTATTTTATCAAAATAACTAGTTCCTTGTTTAATATTAGAATTTTCAAACCAATTATCTAAAAACTTTTTCATAGTACTATCATTTTTATTTTCGTGGGTGGTTTCATATGTATCTGAATTAGGTGTGCCATACATAAAACCTATATAGGCATTATCATCAGATTTTTCATTAAAATTACTTGCTCCTATATGAGTTTCATTTCCAGTTGTTTGAGGTTCAAGTTTATTTCCATTTTCATCTTGTGTTCTTCCTTGATATATCATTCTAATACTTCCATCACCATTAACACGAACTATTCTCCAATAATATCCGCCAAATTCTACCCAGTTATCTAAAGGATTGCCAGCAAAATAGTAACTAGTTCCATCATTATCTAAAGCAGTAAAGACTACTCCATAAGTTGTTGCACTATATGGAACATTAAAATCTTTGTTTTTACTAGTTCTTGTTGCTTTTGCTTTATAATGTGTTTCTAAAAGTTCACTCATTGTTTTAGCTTCATAATTTATTTTCTCTAAATAAAGAATGCATTTAGACGATTTACTTATTCCACTAAAAGAATGATTTCCTAGTTCATCAGTATATAATTTAGCATTACTATCTCTGTTACTTTTATTTGTACCTTTATAACAATAGCTAGAATCTTCATTTATTTTATAGCCACTAGGTATTATAGTATTACTATCTTGTTCAACATTATCAAGATATAAAGCTACAATATTTATATCATATGGACTAGCTGTAACTTTACCTTCTGTTAGTGGAATAGATGCTGTCATTCTATAGTTTGCTTTACTTGTTATAAATGTTACTGTAATAGTAAGTACTACTACACTTATTAAGCCACACAAAAAATACTTTTTGCTATTATTCTTTCTTAATTTTTCTATTTTCATATTTGCTCCTTAAAAATAAGCAAATCCGGATTATTTTAGAAATTTCTAGCTTATACATTTATTATAATTGTTCATATAATAAAAGTCAAGAAAAATGTCTGTATTATGACGGAAATGTTAAAAGCAATTTAACATCATGAGAAAATAGTACTAGGTGAAAAGTATGTTATATTGTGAAAAACTTAGAGAACTTAGAGAAAAGCGAAACCTAAAACTTATTGATATATCAAAAATATTAGATATTGATGATTCAGTTTATGGGAGATATGAAAGAGAATATCAAATTATGCCTGTAAAACATTTAAATGTATTATGTAATTGTTTTGGGGTTTCTTTTGATTATATCTTTGGTTTTACTAATATTAAGCAATATGATAATTCGTTGAAAGACATTAATTTAGTAATGTCTGGGGAGCGACTTAAAGAATTTAGAAGAGATAACAAACTTACTCAAAATAATCTAGCTAAAATATTAAATAGTGGTCGTACAACGATTACAAGCTATGAAAAGGGAATTTATATTATTGCAACTCCATTTTTATATACAATATGTAGCAAGTATAAAATATCCGCTGACTATCTTCTTGGTAAAATTGATGATCCAAAATATTTAAAATAAAAAGAATGTTAATAAATAATCAATTATTAACATTTTTTAAGATATGAAATCAATAACGAAGTTAGTAAGTAAGTAGCTTAAAGCAAAACTTAAGCTTAAAACTAATAATTTGCTTTCAATTACTTTATTTTTTTTCATAATACCATTAAAGTTTATACCATTAAACATAAATATGGACATAAGGGTAAAGAAAACATATAAGTAAACTTTAATACTCATTATTTTCCTCTATTTTCTTCATAAGCAGTGATTTTATCAATTCTTCTTATTCTTCTTTCTAAACTTGGATAAGGAGTATTAATAAAGGTATTTATAATTTCTTTAACTAATTCAAAATCTTTTGTTACGCCTGCTCCTAAAGCTAAAACGTTAATTCCTTCACGATCTCTAGCAGTAAAAGCGTCTTCAATAGTTGATGCTCTAAAACAACGAATTCCATCAACCTTATTGGCTGCTATACACATACCTATACCTGTGTCACAAATTAAAATTCCTAAAGAATCTTTAGTATTGCGAACAAGTTCGCCTACTTTAAAGGCATAATCGGTATAATCATCTACTCCATCACTAACTCTTTTAATGTCTTCTACTTCATAATTTAAAGATGTTAAATATTCAGAAACTTTATTTTTTAGTTCTTCGGCCATGTAATCGCCACTGATAAATATTTTCATATTATATCCTCCATATTAATTTTATCAAAAAAAATGAGGATTGTTAACTAAAAAACTTTATATTGATTAAATTTATTATATATTTTATAATAGATAGACAAGGAGAAACTGGATATGGAATATGACAGATTAATATTAAATGGTAATGTAGTTGAGAAGAATAAAGATGAAGTAGAAACAGAAATTAAACTTATAAATGAAGATATAAAAGCGATAGAATTTAAAGGTTCTGAAAGAGAATTTATTATTGCTAAATTTGAAGAGAAAAAAATTGCTTTTTATAATGGTAAGATAGGAAATGGCTCGATAGTAAGAGCATTTATGACTTTTGATGATAATGATATTTATAAAGTATCAGTTTATTTTATAGTAAATAATATGGAGAATGAAGAGTGTGCTAGATATCATTTAAAGTTAGATAATGGCGTATTTAAATTAGTAGTTGTTAGTAGATTTGGATTTTCTACAAGACTTGATAAAACAAAAATTAATGGAAGTCTTACTTTAGAGTCTTTGGGTACTATATTAAGAGATGCGTCAGTTATGGTAAGTGAACATAGTTATTATAATAAATCTTATCCTTTTCAAGTTAATAATGAAATGATTAGTGAAATGGCAAGAATACCAGAAATAGAAAGAGAAATACTTGCTAGATTAGAAGAAATTAAGAGTACTTCTCATAATGCGATTACAAGAATGGAATTAGAAGACTTTTTAAATAATTATAATGGTGTAAAACCAGTAACTAGAGGTCTTAAAAAAGATGAACAATAGAAAGATGGAATATTGATGTTTACAGATACACATTGTCATATTTATAAAGAATATTATGAAGATATTGATTTAATATTAGAAAATGCTTTAAAAAATGGTGTAGCGAGATTTATTAATAATGGATGTTCTAATAAGAGTAATAAAGAAGTTTTAAGTTTAAGTAGAAAATATGCTAATATGTATGTTGCTTTAGGAATACATCCTGAAGAAGTAGATAATTATAAAGAAGAAGATTTAAAGTTTCTTGAAGAATATTTAAAAGATGACAAAGTGATTGCTATTGGGGAAATTGGTTTAGATTATCATTATACAAAAGACAATAAAGATAAACAGATTAGGTTATTGGAAAAACAACTGGAACTTGCAGAAAAATATTCTTTACCAGTTATAATTCACAGTAGAGAAGCGACAGAAGATACTATAAATACACTTAAAAAACATAAAGTAACAGGCGTTATTCATTCTTTTTCGGGTTCTTTAGAAACAGCTGAGATTTACATTAAAATGGGATATAAGCTAGGAATAAATGGCGTAATAACTTTTAAAAACGCTAAGTTAAAAGAAGTTTTTGAAAAAATAGATTTAAAATATTTGGTACTTGAAACAGATAGTCCATATCTAAGTCCTGAACCATTTAGAGGGAAGACTAATGAACCTGCTAGAATAGAAGTTATTGCGGAGTTTGTAGCTAAGTTAAAAGGAGTATCTTTAGAAGAACTTTCAATTATTACCAATCAGAATATAAGGGAGATTTTTGACATTTAAAGGATAATATGATAAAATATGACTAACCAATTAGAGGTGAAGAAATGAAATATAAATTACGTTATTTTAATTATTTAGTTAAAATAAGTATTGTTATAGGAGTAATATTGGGGTTAAGAGCTTCTACTTATAAAATGGAAGCATTTAGTTCAAACGAGAATGTTAATAAGAGTGTTAATTTATCTACAATGGCTTTATTTATTAGTAAAGAGGAAGAAGAAAGAGAAAACGAAGAAGCTTTACAAAAATATCTTTGGGGATCAATTGATAGTTATACTGGAGATTTAACAGGTTATGGTGCTGATTGTCCTTTATGTACTGGTAGACTTGCTTGTATGTCTAGTTTAGATTTAAGTAATGGTAGAACAACATATACGGATAAAACTTATGGAGATGTAAATATAGTGGCATCTTCTAAGAATTTACCTTGTGGGACAATAATTCGCTTTAATAACAAGATTATTAGTGATAAGGAAATAGTAGCGATAGTATTAGATAGAGGGGTATTAGGTAATGATATTGATTATTTAACGCCTAGTGAGGAATATGCAAGAAAGTATATCGGAAGAAGCTCTATTACTTATGATGTATTAAGATTAGGCTGGGAAAAATAACCAACCTTTTGAATTAGGAGTTTTTATGGAAATTGAATTAGTTAAAGAAAGTGATTTAAAAGCTTGTGCAGATATTTCAATTCGGGCTTGGAAGGAAACTTATGAAGGTATTGTAGATAAAGAATATTTAGATAGTCTAGATGTTCAAGTAAGATTTAATAAATTTAAAAATAATTATCAAATGGCACCTTTTCTTGTTGCTAAAATAAATGATGAAGTTGTTGGATTTTGTCGTTATATTGATGATTTAAAAATAGAAGAATATCCTAGAGTAGATTCAGAACTTACAGTATTATATGTGAAGCCAGAACTTAAGAATAAAGGTATTGGAACGGCTTTATTTAGTTATGTTAAGGATAAATTAAAAGAAAAAAATAAACATGGAATGTTAATATCTTGCATAAAAGGTAATAAAATTGGTGAGTCTTTTTATCATAAAATGAATGGAGAAATAATCGGGGAAAGAGAAATAGAAATTGGTGGTAAAAAGTATAAAGAACTTGTTTTCTATTTTGAATTATAGGTGATATTATGGAGATAAAGGCTAAAAAAAGTTTAGGACAAAATTTTTTAAATGATGAGAGTGTATTAAAAAAAATAGCAGACTCCGTTTATATAACTAGTGATGATTTGATAATAGAAATTGGTCCTGGAAAAGGTGCTTTAACGAAATATCTTGTCAAAAAAGATAGTTTTTTTGTTGCATATGAAATTGATGAGCGAATGAAAGATATTTTAAGTGGTTATAAAAATGATAAAGTGAAAATAATATATGGAGATTTTTTACAAGCTGATATATTAGCGGATATAAATGATATAGATTATAAAAATATATATGTTATAGCTAATATTCCTTATTATATTACGACACCAATTATAAAAAAGATTATAGATTTAGAAAAATTACAAAGTATGACACTTTTAGTGCAAAAGGAAGTTGCGCTAAGGTTTAGTGCAGAACCTAATTCTAAATCTTATGGCTCATTAACTGTTTTTTTAAATTATTATTTTGATATAAAATATTTATTTACAGTTAAAAATACGAGTTTTACTCCTGTACCTAAAGTTGATAGTGCCGTTATTAATTTTGTTAGAAAAGAAAAGAATAAAAACCTTAAAAATGAAGAATTATTTTTTAAATTAGTAGAAGATGCTTTTAAGATGAAAAGAAAAACTTTAAAAAATAATTTAAAAAGTTACAATTGGAAGAAAGTATTAGAAGTATTATATAAATATAATTTGCCTGAAAATGTAAGAGCAGAACAGGTATCTTTAGAAGTATTTATAGAGATTGCTAATAATTTGACTTAAATATTATTTTATGGTAGAATAACAGCCAAATTGGGGGATATATATGAAAAAGTTACCTTATGATAAGTTCATGGAAATAATTCCTATTGAAACAAAAAAGTTGGTTGCAAAAGCAATAGAGGTGTATCAGCTTTTTGATTATTATAAAATTTTAAAACAAAATGATAGAATGGCACTTTCATTCTTTTTAGCAGGTCTATTAGTGGATGGAGAAATTAAAGATATATTCGAGAATTACAATATAGGGGCTAGAATGGTTTTTGATTTCTTAAATCAGGCATATGAAAATCCCGAAGAATTGCTTCCGAAAGAATATGAAGAATTTTATAATCAATTTTTTCAAAAATATATTTATCGAATTATAGATAGACAAAAAGAACTTAAAAGTGAGGAGTTTTTAATACCAGAAGTATTAGTATCAACTAGTTGTTATAAATTTGATTGTGAGTCGGAAATTGTAGATGAAATATATAGATATAAAGATTTAGGCAATGATGCTTTTACGCATCCATCTTTTAGTACAATTAGAATTTTAGCACATGATAAATTGAAGCAGCTTCCGAGTGTAGCAGTTAATGATGATTCACAAAATAAAGGTAGTAAAAACTTACAAAAAAGTTTTATTAATAAAGGGCAACTAGAATTTTTTGGTGGTTTAGGAGAAAACTTAAATTGTAGAGAATTTTTAAATAATCCAGCTTTAGGAAGGGAACAAGAACTAAAAGATTTAATGGTTGCTTTAATTACTCCTGAAATGTCAGCAGTAATAGTAGGAGAAGCTGGAACTGGTAAAACAGCACTCGTTGAAGGTTTAGTATATCGTATTAATAATGGAGATGTTCCTAATGTTTTAAAAGATAAGCAAATTGTAAAAGTAAATGTTAATTCGCTTGTTGCAGGTACAATATATCGCGGACAATTTGAAGAAAAAATAGAAAAAGTCTTACAAGAGGCTTCTAAAAATCCTAATATTATTATTTTCTTTGATGAAATGCATACAGCAATAAATGCAGGAAGCTGTTCTTCTAATTTAGACTTAGCTAATATTTTAAAACCCTATTTAGATAGAGGAGAAGTAAAAGTAATTGGTGCGACAACTAAAGAAGAATATGAACAGTATATTATGAGTGATGAGGCTTTTAAAAGAAGATTTGAGAGAGTAGATATTTTAGAGCCTAATGAAGCAATGGTTGCTGATATTCTTAATAAATTAATACCTAAATTAGAAAAGGTAACTGGTGTTTCCTTTCCGTTTGAGACAATAGATGCAGTAGAATTAACAGAATTTTTAGCTAAGGCTACAGATAAGAAAAATAGAAATCATACAGATAATGTTAATAATCCTGATTTAGCAATAAAAATTTTTAGTAAAGCTTTTGCACTTGCAACTTATGAAAACGCAAGAGAAGTAAAGCCAGAACATATTGCTGAAAGTATAAGAAGAAGTGCAAGATTAAATGAAGCTTCAAGAATGAGGTTAGCAGATATTCTACTGGCAAAATTTAGTAGTCCTAAACCAAAAAAAGGTTGCCAAATAATAGAGTTTCCTAGAAGATAGAAAACTCTTTTTATATTAAAAATTATTTGGTAGTAATATGCTTAAATAGTCAATAATTTCTTGTTTTGTATATCTATGGTTATATTTAATCCATTCCATACAAACATTAACAACAGCGCCTAAATAGAAATCAGATATTATTTTACTTGGTATTTTGTTATTTATAGAGTTAGATATTTCATCAATTTGTTTAATAATATCTTTATATATAGCTTCGTAAAAGATATCCATAGTGATACTATTGCGATTATTTATCATAATAGCTTTATAAGTATCTATTTTACTTTCGATATGGTCTAATAATAGTTTAATAAGTTCTAAATAGTATTCTTTGGAATTTTTAATATTAGTATTTTTGTTTAACTCATTAGATAAATTGCTTTTTAAGGTATTAAAAAATTCTTCTAATAATTCATATTTGTCATTATAGTGAGCATAAAAAGTTGAACGATTAATTAAAGCGGCATTACAAATATCGCTTACTTTTATTTCTTCAAAGGGCTTTTCTTTTAATAGATTCTCTAATGTTTGATAGAGATTATTCTTAGTTTTTAAAATTCTTAAATCAGTTTTATCAGACAATTTAATCACCTAACTATATTATAGTATTTATAATTAAATTTGTAAATAAAGCATTATTTTAGTCTTTTTAATTTTTAACAAACATATAGTTAAATGGTGAAGAAAATGGAATTTAAAAGAGGTGATTTAGTTACTAGGAAAAGCTACAGTCATGATACAGTTTTTAAAATAACTAATATTAAAAATGATATATATTATTTAAAAGGACTAGAAGTTAGGTTATATGCTGATGCTTTAATGGATGATTTAGAAAAATATAAAACTTGCGAAGAAAAAGAAGAAATAATAGAAGAAGATATACCTTTAGAGAGAAGCGAATTTTTTTATTTACCTGCTAAAATACTTCATATAGATGGGGATAAAGAATATTTAGATAAGTGTTTAAGCTTCTATAAGAAAAAAGGGGTTTTAGCAGTTGGGAGAAAGATTGTAGAAGAAAATATTTCGCAAAATATTATGAGTCTTTTAAGAGAACATAAACCAGATATAGTAATAATTACAGGTCATGATGCATTTTATAAGAAAAAAGGCGATATAAATGATTTAAAAAATTATCGTAATACAAGTAATTTTATTAAAGCTGTAAAAGTTGCTAGGAATTATGAGAAATCTCATGAAAAGCTAGTTATTATTGCAGGGGCTTGTCAAAGCAATTATGAAGAATTAATTAAAGCAGGAGCTAATTTTGCATCTAGTCCTAAAAGAGTTAATATTCATGCTTTGGATCCAGCGATTATTGCTAGTACCCTTGCTTTAACAGAAAGAAATAAAGAGGTTAATTTATTAGAGTTACTTGATAAAACTAAATATGGTCATGATGGTATGGGTGGAATTAAATGTAATGGTCTTATGTATGTGGGATATCCTAGATAGGAGGAATTTTGAATCCATATTATATTAAAGAAGAAATAAAAAAGAATTTAAATAGAGAAGTTATAATTACAGTTTATGGTCTTAGAAATAGAAAATGTATTTATGAAGGTAATATTAAAGGAATATATCCGAATATATTTACGATTAGTAATGGAGATGCAGAAAAGAGTTTTAGTTATGCTGATGTTATAACTGGAGATATTAAAATAAAATACAAGTAAAATAC
This sequence comes from Ruminococcus sp., assembly GCA_023663235.1. Taxonomy (GTDB): domain Bacteria; phylum Bacillota_I; class Bacilli_A; order RF39; family UBA660; genus Caccenecus. Next base: position 77,537 of record JAMPHW010000004.1, read on the forward strand.
TTGCTATTTGGAAATTTTTGCTATAAAATATAATTAGTTAATTAAAACTTAGAAGGGAAAGAATATTTATGCAAATTACATCAGTAAGCGTTCGCAAAGTTGAAAAAGATGGTTCAAGAATGAAAGGAATCGCTTCTATATTAATAGACGACTCTTTTGCTATTCATGACATCAGAATTATTGAAGGAGATAATGGTTTATTTATCGCTATGCCTAGTAGAAAAACAGCTACTGGTGGATATAGAGATATAGCTCATCCAATTAATCCCGATGTACGTAAAATGTTTGAAGATGCAATACTTGAAGAATTTAAGAAAGCAGAATAACTACTAGAAATAGTAGTTTTTTCTTATATTGAATTTAGATAAAAAGTATGATATGATGTATTTAATGAAAGAAATTTCATACAATAAAAAAAGAAGCATTTAGTTGGACACTAGATGTTTACCGTGTTTCAATAGTAGAACATTAGGTAACATATAATGCCTAGTGTTTTATTTTTATTTCTTTAATACTTCAACAAAAATCGTTAGAAGTATTAAAATGATGCATATGTATCTAAGTATTTTAATAATATAAACTCTTTTTGGCATAAGCATCACCCCCTTATTCTATAGAATTAGGTGGTAAACACTAGAACTAAACACTTCCTAAATAAATCATATCAGTAAAAATAAAAACGGTCAAATTTCATATGTAAATTTACGTAAAGTAACTATTTTAGATATTTAGGATTGTCTACTTTTCCTAAAAGATAGTCGGCGGATATATGATATTTTGAACATATAGTATAGAGAAATGGGGTAGCAATAATGTATCTACCAATTTCATAGCCTGCAACAGTTCCGCTGCTTATATTTAAAATTTTAGCTAACTTTTCTTGAGTTAGTTTATTTTCTTTTCTAAATTCTTTCAATCTATTAACCATTTTTTTAGTATCTATATCTGTTTTATAATCACAATAGTTCTTTGTTTCTGTGAAATTAAATATATAATCAAATGAAACTTCAAAATAATTACATAGAGTATTTAGGTGTTTTATTGGAAATAATTCATCTTCTTTTTCACAATGCCTGTAATGGCTTTCTTCAAGGTTTATATTTTTAGCAACGTCTCTTTGAGTTTCTCCATTTCTTTCTCTTATAAATACTAGCTTGTCTCTATACATTAAAATCACTCCAACAATAATAAAATTGTCGCATATAAATTATAGATTAAACAATCAGTGTGCGAAAAGCCAAGAAAATTCTTGACAAATATTATATGGAAGATTATAATAAATGTATAAGCTAGAAATTTCTAAAATAATCGCGATTTGCTTATTAAAGGAGCAAAT
>JAMPHW010000004.1:78972-92611 GCA_023663235.1 Ruminococcus sp.
ATTGGGTAGAGTTTGGCGGATATTATTGGCGAATAGTTCGTGTTAATGGAGATGGAAGTATAAGACTTATTTATCATGGTAATGATAAAGACGTTTCCGAAAGCATTGAAGAAAGTATTTTTAATGAAGGAGTTTCGTACTATAACAACTCTTATGCTGGATATTGGTATAAAGAAAATGAAGCACATGGACTTGAAAAAAGTTCAACTGCGTATAATATTATTAATGATTGGTTTGCAAGTTCCAATATTAGGCAAGGTTCTGAATATTTTGATAAAATAGATTTAAATGCTGGGTTCTGTGGAGATAGAACTGCTTATTCAGATGCTGAGGGAAAAAATAAAGGTGGGGGAGTAGGAACAGAAACAACATACTACGGAGCATATGTAAGAAATTTTAATATATTATCGCCAAGTTATAATTGTGAGTATATTGAGGATTTATATACTTATAAAGATGGAATAAAAGGTAATAAAGTGTTGGAGAATCCAGTTGGAATGCTTAGTGCTGATGAAGCAATATACGCAGGACTCACAATTAATAGTAGAAGCTCAAACAATTATCTTATTCGTTCTTTTGAATATTGGCTTTTAAGTCCTATGAAATATGGAGGATTTTGGGTAGTTTTTGTTTTATATCCAAATGGTACTGTGACTAATACTTATATGGCACAAAAAAGAGGTTTCGTTCCAGTAATTAATCTTCGTTCTGATGTGGAATTTACTGGTGATGGGACTATCTCTAATCCATTTAAAGTTGTAATTTCTTAAAATAAAAAAAGATACTGATATATGAGTTTCAGTATTTTTTTGCAATAAAAATGAAGCTGCCCCCTGAAGACAGCTTCTAAAAGAATAAAAAGGGGTTGACTAGTGTGATACTAGCACCAATTCGCCTTGTTAAGTGAATTGGTGATTGTTATATTAAATGATAAAGCTATTTTTGTCAACACTTTTCATTAAAATTTTTAAAAAAAATTTACAAATAGTTTTTAGTTTGTTAAAATGAATATGGTAGGTGTTCTATTATGGTATTAAAAAAACCTTATGCATTTATTATTAAATATTTTAGATTAATTCATTTATTAACATTAATCCCTATGCTTTATTTAGTTATTAAAACACATGCGATAGCGGATTTTTTTAGAAGTTATATTGCTAGTGGGTATTCTTTTAGATTTAATGATGTTTTATCTAATTTAGCTAGTAACTATATAAATATTTTGATGTATGGGTCGGTTATTTTAATATTAGGAGTATTTGTTACTTTATCCTTAGTACTTCAAAATAAGAATAAACCAACAAAGTATTATAATTATAGTATAGTATATTATATTGGTTTATTTCTTTTAATAACTGCTTGTTTTAATATATTTCAGATGGTAGAAGCTGATACATTAAATAATACTTTTGCAAGAATCATAAGAGATTTAACTTATATTGTTTACTATAGTGAATATTTCTTTATTATATTTACTTTTGTAAGAGGTATTGGCTTTAATATTAAGAAGTTTGATTTTAAAAGTGATCTTGGTGATTTAGAAATAAGTAGTGAAGATAGTGAAGAGTTTGAATTCCTAGTAGGTATTGATACATATAAAACTAAAAGAACCATTAGAAGGTTTTTTAGAGAATTAAAATATTATTATAAAGAAAATAAATTTATTTTTAATATTATTATTGTTATTGCGGTAGGTATAATAGGTACTACTATATATATGAATCGTAGTGTTTATGATAAAGTATATAATGAAAATGAAACTATTTCTTTTGGTTATGTTAATTTAAAAGTAAAAAATGCTTATTTAACTAGTTTAAGCAATAGTGGTAAAACGATTAAAGATGGTAAAAGTTATGTAATTGTAGAAGTAGAGATAAGTAATAGATATCGTGAAGAACATGAATTTAATTATGCTAATTTTAGATTATTAATTAATAAACAAAAAGTATCCCCAGATATTTCTTTAAATAATTATTTCTTAGATTATGGTAATCCTTTTAATGGTACTTTAATAAAAGGTAATAGTTCAAATTCTTATATTTTAACTTATGAAATAAGTAAAGAATTAGCTAATAGTAGTTATACATTAGAAGCTTTTTCTAGATATGATACAACACCTGGAGGAATGGGTGCAATAAATAAAAGTATAAAAATCAAACCGAAAACTAGTGGTAATACAATAAAAACAAATAATGTTAATAAAGGAGCTACGGTTAATTTTAAGAATAGTACATTAAAGAATACAGAACTTACTTTAAATGATTATGAAATAGTTAATAGATATGAGTATACTTATAAATATTGTTTATCTACTAATGATTGTCAAGATGCTATAAATTCAATATCTATTATGGGTTCAGATTTAGGACGATATACACTTTTAGTAATAGATTATGATTTAGTTTTAGATTCAGAAATTCCTTATATGAATTCTAATAAAAATTATCGAGACTTTTTCGAAGATTTTATGGAAATAGAATATAATATAGGGACTAACAAATATACATCTAAAATAAATATATTAAATCCTAATAATTATAATGATAAATTAGTTTTAAAAGTTAGTAATAACATATCTAATGCCGATACAATAACAGCTAAAATAACAAACAGAGATTTAGCTTATAATATTAAATTAAAATAATTTAAACAGTTTGACAATATATAGCATTTTTGGTATTATTAAGCTAATTCGAAATACTGGGGTGTTGGTATGTTAGATGAATTAATGGCGTTATGTCGCAAATTATTTACAGAAGAAGAAGTAAAACTAATAGAAAAAGCTTATCTTTATGCTGATATTGCTCATAAGGGTAAGAAAAGACAGAGTGGTGAAGCCTATATAATTCACCCGATTCATGTTGCCTATTATGTTTTAACAAAATATAATTTAATTGATTCATCATCTATATGTGCTGCCCTTTTACATGATACGATTGAAGATACTAATGTTACTTATGAAGATTTAGTAAGAGAGTTTAATTTTGATATAGCTAATCTTGTTTTAAGTGTAACTAATTGTAATAATATATCTTTTAAAGATAAAAATGAAGAAGAAAAGTTTAATAATGCTGCGATACTTAGAAATATGCTACAAGATATTAGAACTATCATTATAAAGTCAGCTGATAGACTTCACAATATGGAAACTTTAGAATACAAATTGCCAGAGAGTAGACTTCGTAAATCAACACAAACTTTTTGTTTTTATGTTCCTTTAGATTATGCGATTGGCGCTAATAGACCAGCAAAAGAATTAGAAAATCTTTGTTTTAAGTTTTTACATCCTGAGGAATATACTCATACTGTTAAAATAAAGAGAGATTTTGAAGATAAATATTGTTCTTATTTAATAAGTATGTCGATTAAATTAAAGGAGATTTTAGCATCTAGTGGTATAGTTTTTGATTATAGTGTACATATGGAAGATATTTATGATATATATAAAGGATTAAATAAACATCATAAACTTTCTAAAATACCAGGATTAATGGTAGCGAGTATAACTTTAGATAGTGAAGAAGATTGTTATAGAGTTTTAGAACTATTAAAAGAAAATTATAAAACTTATGATATAAGTGATGATTTAGTTACAACTAATTTAGATGGTTATCATGCGATAAGTTTAAATATTAAAGGTTTTAAAAATTACTTTTTAAGAGTAGAAATATTTACAAGAGATATGGAATTATTTAATAGTTATGGGTATGCTGCGATTATAAATTCTTTAAAGGGACTTGGAATGAGAGATGTTCATAAAGTTATTAGAACAAAATCTAATTTCTTTAATTCTTTAGAAGAATTAGGTGATTATTATCGTAATAATGAAGAGTTAATTCAGCAAGCAGAGCAGGAGCTTTTTGCTTCTAAAATAAATGTTGTTACTAGTGATGATAAAATAGTTAGATTACCTCATGGATCAACGGTTTTAGACTTTGCTTATTTTATCCATTCTGATATAGGTTCGACAGCTTTTGGAGCTTTAGTTAATAATAAATTTGTTGGGGTAGATTATGTTTTACAAGATAATGATAAAGTGATAGTAAAATGTAATCCATCTACTATTAGAATGCCTAGTGATGCTAAAAGAGTAATAACGACTAGAGCTAGGAGAAGAATATTAGAACATTTAAATCTCTAATTAAAGTTTCTTCTTGAAAAACCATGAAATTTAAAGTATAATTATTTATGATAGTAGGAGAAGGAAACTATGAGAAAAATAATTGCTAGTTTAGATATTGGTTCTAGTTCAATTAAGTTAATAGTTGGAGAATTTATTAGAAATTCGCTAAATGTTCTTTGTGTTTCTGAAATTCCTAGTAAAGGTATAAAAAAAGGATTAATTATTAATAGAGAAGAGCTAATTCCTAATTTAAAGGAAGCTTTTCATAAAGCAGAAGAAATGCTTGGTATTCCAGTTAGAGAGGTTGTTTTAGCAGTTCCAGCTTATTATACTGATGCTTTTATATCTGATGGTAGTGTTTCAATTACAGGCAGTGATAATGTTATAACCCATAATGATATTATAAAAGCTATGCAAGCAACTAGTTATAATAAAATACCTGTAGAAAATGAACTTATAAGTGTAATACCAACGTCTTATAAAGTGGATGATGAAATAGTTAGAAGTCCTCTTAATATGATTGGTAATAAATTAACGATTAAAGCAGTTTTATTAACGACACCTAAAAACAATATTATAAGTTTTAAAAAGGTATTAGAAGCAATAGGTGTTAAAACAATAAGTGTTGTGACTTCTTCTTTAAGTGATTACGCCTTAAATAAGACAAAAGATACGGTAAATAGTTTAGGAGCTATAGTTAATATTGGATCAGATTTAACGACAGTTTCAATAGTTAATAAAGGAATAGTGACTAAGGCTGAGGTAATAGAACTTGGCGGTAATAATGTAGATAATGATATTGCTTACATATATAAAATAACAAAAAAAGATGCTTGTAAATTAAAAGAAGATATAGGTTTAGCATCAAGTGAACTTGGAAATTCTTTAGAAAAAGCTAATGTAACTGATAGACTTGGTGAGACTATAACGATTAATCAAAAAGAATTAAGCGAGATTATAGAAAGTAGATTAAGAGAAATATTAGAATTAGCTAGAAAGCAAATGAATTTATTAACTAAAAAAGATATCGATTATATAATCATTACAGGTGGAACATCGGAAATTCAAGATTTTAACATTTTATGCGATAAAGTCTTTACTAAAGCTCATATTCTTGGTAAAATAGATATTGTAGGTGCTAGGAGTAACAAGTATAGCACAGGATTAGGAACGATTATATACTATAATAGTCGCTTAAAATTAAAAAATAAAGAATATTCAGTATTTACATTAGATGATTTAGAAATACTTAGTGGAAATCATAAAAGAGTAAATATTAATGAGAATTCAATTTTAGGAAAATTATTTGGATACTTTTTTGATAATTAAGGAGAGTGCAAAATGAATGGTTTAGAAATGGATCAAATTGCCAAAATAAAAGTAGTAGGTGTCGGTGGAGGCGGTAATAACGCTGTTAATCGCATGATAGAAGAGGGAGTTAAAGGCGTAGAATTTATTGTTGTTAATACAGATTTACAAGTATTAAATGCCTCTAAATGTCCTAATAAAATTCAAATAGGAGCTACTATTACTGAAGGTTTAGGAGCGGGAGCGAATCCAGAAATTGGTAGAGCTGCGGCCATAGAATCTAAAGCAGACTTAGAAGAAACAATAAAAGGCGCAGATATGGTTTTTGTTGCTTGTGGTATGGGCGGCGGAACTGGTACTGGAGCAGCGCCAGTTATTGCTGAAATCGCTCAAGAATCTGGAGCTTTAACTGTTGGTATTGTTACTAAACCATTCCGTTTTGAAGGTAAAAGAAGAATGGAAAATGCACTTTTAGGCTTAGAAGAATTAAAAAAACATGTAGATACTTTAATTGTTATTCCAAATGATAAATTAAAAGATATAATAGACCGTAATACAAGTTTTAAAGATGCATTTAAAGAAGTAGATAATGTATTACATCGTGGTGTTCAATCTATTTCCGATTTAATTGCTGTTACTGGTATAATTAACCTTGATTTTGCTGATGTTAAAACAGTTATGCAGAAGAGTGGAACTGCTATTATTGGTATTGGTGTTAATGCTGGTGAAAATAGGGCAATTGAAGCTGCTCGTCAAGCTGTTGCAAACTCTTTACTTGAAGCAACAATTGAAGGAGCAACACAAGCTATTGTTAATGTTACAGGTGGTTCTAATTTAACATTATTTGAAATTGAAGATGCTGTTGAAACAGTTAGAGCTGCTGCTAATAGTGATGTTAATATTATCTTTGGTGCTATTCAAAATGATAATTTACAAGACGAAGTTATTGTAACTGTTATAGCAACTGGTTTTGAAAATGAAGGTGAAGCAGAAGAAGTATTATTTGCTGATGATTCAATGCCTAGAAGAAAAACTGCTCCTGTTCCAGAAACTCATGATATAGATAGTGAATATGATATTCCACCATTTTTAAGAAACCAAGATAGATTTTAATATAAACCTCATAAAAAAGTGAGGTTTTTTGAATAGGAGATGAATTATGTATAATATAGACTTTATTAATGATGCATATACAAAAGATAATCTGAGACTTCCTATGGTACACTTTAATAGTATTAAGAAAGATATATGTGTAATATTTATTCATGGGATGTGTCAAACTATTATTGATAATTATTTTGCTACTGTATTGGGCAAGATATTATTAAATAATAATATTGGTTTTATTTATGAACATAATAGAGGACATTCAATAGAAAATGACATTTTAATGAAAGATGGTACATATACTAGATGTGGTTGCATGTATGAAATTTTTGAAGATAGTGTTTTTGATATTGATTTAGCTATTAATAAAGCAACAGAACTAGGCTATAAAAGAATTATTTTAATGGGACATAGCTATGGATGTAATAAACTTATTTACTATTATTATAAAAAACACCCTAACATTTTAGGTTTAATATTGGCTAGTGCACCAGATATGGTTGGACTTCAATTATATCGTCAAAATAACTATAATGAATTATTAAAAGAAGCTAAAGAAAATATAGATAATGGTAGTCCTAAAAAGATTATTAGTGATTTAATTGAAGATTATATGTATATGAGTTCAGAAACTTATTTCAATTGGTTTAATAAAAATTCAAATCTTGATAATTTACCAGTTATGGCTAATTCTGATAATTGGCATCAATTTGAAAGTATAGATGTTCCAATATTAACTTTTTCAGGTTCTTTAGAAACAGACAATTATTTACATTTAGATTTATTGGAGACAAAAGCTGTAAACTGTAAAAAATTTGATTATACATATATAAATGAAGCTAATCATTTTTATATCAATAAAGAAGAAGAAATAGGAAACTTAATTTTAAATTGGATTAATGACCTTAATAATTAATTTAATTTTAAAATAGTTAATTAATGATTTTATCTTGTCAAAAATTAAGTTTTATAATATAATAAATGTATACAAGTGATGACGGATGTGGCGAATCCTGAGCTATATAAAAAATTAAGGTGATTTCTCTAAAGGAAATAAATAGGGTGGAACCGCGCAATTATATGCGTCCCTATGTGTTTCTTTTAGAGTTTTTTTATTAGGAGGAGAAGAAAAATGAAAAGTGTAACACAAGAAGAAATAGTAAATTTCGCTAAACAATATGGTTTTATATTTCAAGGAAGTGAAATTTATGGAGGGCTTGCTAATACATGGGATTACGGACCTTTAGGAAGAGAGTTAAAAGAAAATTTAAGAAGAGCATGGTGGAAAAAGTTTGTTCAAGAAAATCCATATAATTATGGACTTGATAGTGCAATCTTAATGAATCCAGAAGTATGGGTTGCAAGTGGACATGTGACTAATTTTAATGACCCATTAATAGATTGTAAAGCTTGTAAATCACGTTTTAGAGCAGATAAATTAGTTGAAGAAAATAGTGGTGGTGCTGAAACTGGTGATGGTTGGAGTAATGAAGAATTAGAAAATTACATTGTAACTCATGAGATTAAATGTCCTCGTTGTGGTAAACAAGATTTTACAGCGATTAGAAAATTTAATTTATTATTTGAAACGCATATGGGAGTTACAGAAGACTCTAAATCTAAAGTATATTTAAGAGGAGAAACGGCACAAGGAATATTTGTTAATTTCTTAAATGTTCAAAGAAGTATGCGTCTTAAAGTACCATTTGGTATTTGTCAGACTGGAAAAAGTTTTAGAAATGAAATAACGCCTGGTAATTTTATTTTTAGAACTAGAGAGTTTGAACAAATGGAATTAGAGTTTTTCTGTAAGCCTGGAGAAGATTTAGAATGGTTTGGATATTGGAAAAACTTCTGCTTAGACTTTTTAAAAACTTTAGGCTTAGATAAAGAAAATTTAAGATATAGAGATCACTCTAAAGAAGAATTATCTTTTTATAGTAAGGCAACTACAGATATTGAATATAAATTCCCAATGGGTTGGGGAGAATTATGGGGTGTTGCAGATCGTACAGATTATGATTTAAGTGTTCATAGTGAGCATGCTAAAACTGATTTAAGATATTTAGATCCTGATACTAATGAAAAATATTTACCATACGTTATTGAGCCAAGTGTAGGCTTAGATAGATTATTATATGCTATATTAAGTGATGCTTATAAAGTAGAAGAATTAGAAAATGGCGAAGAAAGACAATTATTAAAAATTCATCCTGCTTTAGCACCTATAAAAGTTACCATTTTACCATTAATAAAAAAGGCTCATGGAGATAAAGCTAATGATATATATGCTAACTTATGTAAAGATTTTATGTGTAGTATTGATACATCTGGTTCTATAGGTAAGAGATACAGAAGAAGTGATGCCGTAGGAACTCCTTTATGTATTACTGTTGATGATGAAACTATTAATAATGGAACAGTTACAATAAGACTTAGAGATACGATGGAACAAGTTACTTTAAAGATAGAAGAACTAAAAGATTATATTGAAGAAGTAATTAAATTTTAAAACCTATTTTTAGGTTTTTTAATTTTTTAAAATTGACTTATATTAACTTTTATGTTAATATATATGATAGCTAGAGAAAGGAGAAGAAAGGTAATGTTGTTTGTATGCTTTTAAATAGAGAAAATTTTACTAAAGAAGAGAAAAAATTAAAAAAGAAGAATAAAGAACTAGAAAATTTAGAAAAGATTTTAATACTGTTAAAGCAGAGTAAGAGTTTAGAAGATTTAAAAACAAATTCTCTTAGTTATATTTATGGATTTGAAATATTAAGAAATGACTTATCAGGTTTTTATAGTTTTAATTTAAATAAAAATGGAGGAAAAATAAGACTTTTGTGTTCTATTAACGAGGATAAGGTTACTTTAGAGTATATAAGTTTAGATCATTATGAAGATTTTAAGAGATATTTAAAAAGTTGTAAAAGAAAGAAGGTAAATGTATGACAAAGATTAGATTTAAAGATTATTTAAAAGACTATTTAGATTTTTATCATATAACAAATAATGAATTTGCTAGAAGAATAGATATAACACCTAAAAATTTAATTGATATTTTAGCAGGTAAAATAGATTTATCTTCAAAAGTTATAGAAAATATCTCTTTTGTAACAAATATTCCTATTGAATATATATCCAAAATAGAATCTAATTACAAATTAGAAAAAACAATTAATGACTATTTAAATGATAAAAATATCACTATTACTAACTATTTAAATAAATTTAATTATAATTATTTAAAGAAAAGCAACTATATAACTTTCGTTGATAAAGAAGATAAAATGGAAATAACCAAAGATATTTTAAAATATTTAAGAGTTATTAGTCCAGAACAAATAGATAAAATTGAAACAAGTGCTTACTATAAAAGTAAAAATGATAAACATGAGTTATTGGTTTTATGGTTAGAAAAATGCTATAAAGAAACACTCAAGCAAAAAACTATTGAATACAAAAAAGATAATATTGAAATTTTAGTAAATTATATAAAAGAATGTGCATTAAAAAATGAGTTTAACAAAGAAAAATTAACCAAAAAATTTAATGAGATGGGAATATTTTTAGTTATTGAAGAAGATATTCCAGGGGCTAAAATTAGAGGGGCGTTTAAAGTTCATAGAGGAATACCTGCTATATATTTAACTCTTAAACATAAAAGAATTGCAGATATTTATTTTGCATTATTGCATGAACTTGCTCATTGTAAAACAGACTTTAACAAAGCTAAAAAAATGAGTTTAATATCATTTGATAATGAAATTGATGAAGTAGAGGAAAAAAGAGATAAAGAGGCTTATAACTGGATGGTTAATGATGAATATTATTTAGATAATTATTTAGATAAGACTTATAATTTAGAAAAAGAAAAGAAGTATCCTAAATCATTTATTGTTTATCGTCTAGCTCAAGATAAAAAAATAAATTATAATGATGATGATTATCAAAAGTATAATATTTTAATTTGACAAATATGCTTATTTAATATATACTATAAGTACATTATGTAAATGTTCTCGCTCTTGGGTGGTGCGAGTAATAAATTATCCCAGTTGTCAATGTTTCTCGCTCTTGGGTGGTTGCGAGTAATAAATTATCCCAATTGTATATATTTAAGAAAGCCATTATGGTTTTCTTTTTTTATGATAATGTTTCTAATTGATGCCCATACATTTATACGATATAATTAATTATAGTCAGGGGTGATTATAATGCAAATACAAACTGGTTATTTATATCATATTAAAGATGAATTTTTTGAAACTTATAATGATAATAATTTAATGCGAAATCACGAAAAAGGAAAAACTAGACCAACATATTTTACAATTAAAGATATTTTATGGTTTATACCTATAAGTTCAAAAGTAGATAAATATGAAAAAATAATCGATAATAAATTAAAAAAATATGGTAGTTGTAATACTATAATGATAAGAGAAATATTAGGAAGAAAACATGCAATATTACTTCAAAATGCTTTTCCTACTTTAGAAAAATATATTTCGCATGTACATTTGGTTGATGGTTATCCAGCTAAAGTTATAAATACTTTAAAGATTGAAATATTGATTAATTTTCAAAGAATGTTAAAGTTAAAAGAAAAAGGTATAAATTTATTTTTTGTTGATATTGATGTTTTAAAAGAAAAGCTATTAGAAGAATTAATTAAAACTTAAGTTTATTCTTGTTTAAAATTTAATAATATTTTATAATATTCTTAAGTGACTAGTTAGGAGTGCTTTATGAAATTAATTACATTATTACCAGCTGATCAATATGTTGTTATAAATAGAACAATTCTAACTGAAATTGATAAAAAAAATTTAATAAATTTATATGAACCTATAATTGGTTTTGGTGCTACTAGTTTATATTTAACTTTATGGAGTGATTTAGATCGTTTAGAAATTATGTCTAAAGATTTTACACATCATCATTTAATGAGTATTTTAAAATGTAGTTTAGAAAATATTAAGGAAGCTAGAGAAGCCTTAGAAGCTATAGGATTAATAAAAACATATTTTAAAGAAGGTAATATTAATTCTTATGTTTATGAGTTATATTCACCTTTAAGCGCGTCTGAGTTTTTTAATAATCCTATTTTAAATATTGTTTTATATAATAATGTTGGGGAAATAGAGTATAACGACTTAAAAAAAATGTATAAGAAAGTTGTTATAGATTTAAAAGATTATGAAGAGATAACTAAACCATTAAATGAAACTTTTAAATCAACAAATACACCTGTAATAGATGCTAAAGAAAGGGAAACTCTTCCTTTAAACATTAAAAGTGATATTGATTTTGATTTAATTATTAGTAGTATTCCAAGAGGTATTATTAATGAAAAAGCTTTTAGTAAAAAAACAAGAGAACTAATAATTAATTTATCTTTTATTTATGATTTAGATACGTTAAAAATGACAGAATTAATTAGAACAAGTATAAATGAAAAAGGATTTATTGATAAAGAAACTTTAAGAAAAAATGCTCGTAAATATTATCAATTTAATAATGGTGCTTTACCGACTTTAGTATATCGTACTCAACCTGAATATTTAAGAACACCAGTAGGAGATAATTCTAAAAGGGGATTAATTATAAATGCCTTTGAAAATACTAGTCCTTATGATTTCTTAAAAAATAAATATCGTGGAACTAATCCCACAGCTAGAGATTTAAAATTATTAGAATTGCTTTTAATAGATTTAGAATTAAATCCAGCGGTTGTTAATGTTTTAATTGACTATGTCTTAAAGAAAAATAATAATAAACTTACACTTAGTTATGTAGAAACTATAGCAGGACAGTGGAAAAGAGCGGGTGTTAAAACAGCGAAAGAAGCAATGGAATTAGCCGAAAAAGAACATAAAAAGACATTAAAGAAAAGCTCAAATGTTAAAAGTAGTACTAAAGAGGCTAAGGTTCCAGTTTGGTTTAATCAAAATATCGAAAAAGAAGATGTTAGTGATGAAGAGGCAGAAGAACTAGCTAGTCTTTTAAATAACTTTTAGGAGGATATTATGGATAGTATTAAAAGTATAAGTAAAAAAGATAGTCTAAAAAGTAGTTTAATTAAAGAATATCAAGATAATTTAAAAGATGAAACTTTTAAAGATTTAGTAAATAGGCTTAAGATAAATGAGAAAATAGGTTATCAAAATACCTCTTTATTATTAGATAGTGCAAGTGAATTAAAGAACTGTCAAAATTGTCCTGGTTTATATGCTTGTAAAAATAAAGTTGCAGGACATTATTTGTATCCTAAAATATCTTCAAATATTATGGAATTAGTTTATGTTCCATGTAAATATAAAAAAGAAAATGATAAATTAGAAAGCCTTAAAAATACGGCTCAAAAAGAATTAATAAATGCTCGCTTTAAAGAAATAGATGTTAAAGACAAGAAAAGATATCAAGTTATAAAATGGTTAAAAGAATTTTATGATAAGTATGATGTTTCAAAAGATAATAAAGGTTTATATCTTCATGGATCTTTTGGAAGTGGGAAAACTTATCTTATATATGCTTTACTAAATGAGCTTAAAATTAATAAAAGAATAGATTATGTTGCTTTATATTTTCCTGAAATATTAAGAACTTTAAAAGAAGATTGGAATACATATAGTGAAAAAATTAATTATTATGCTACTGTTCCTATTTTGTTTTTAGATGATATAGGGGCAGAAACGGTTAGTGAATGGGGAAGAGATGAAGTATTAGGAACTATTCTTCAAAGTAGAATGAATAATCATTTAACAACTTTTTTTACTTCTAATTTAACTATTGAAGAATTAGAATATCATTTATCTTTAACTAAAACTAATATGGATAAAGTTAAGGCGAGAAGAATTATTGAGAGAATTAAACAGCTAACTGTTGATATGGAACTTATTAGTGAAAATAAAAGAAATTAGGGTTAATCTATATTGTATGGGTCCATTTTAGTCTCCGTATGAATATCCGAACGCTAACGTGTTCATTGTGCATTCGTCTGGCTACCTCGACAACTGGAACGTGAACAACACTACGCCTGGTGTGCGTCCAATATCCTTTTATAACTCATTTATTTGATTAAGGTTAAATAAA
>JAMPHW010000004.1:92711-103601 GCA_023663235.1 Ruminococcus sp.
GGAAATCATAGTTTTAGTGGTATAGGACATTCATATAAATGTAATTTATCATTAAATAAACCATTAGCAAGTAATTATAATACAATGGAAGAATTACTAGATAATTATTATATTTATAAAAAGGTAAGGACAAGTAAAAATAAAGATTTTAATGTTCAATTTGGAGAAACAACTGAAAAGACAGTCTTTGTAGCACCTGATGATTATAGTTACTCTTATTACTTTGCAGGTAATCCGTTAGATAACTGGGTAGAGTTTGGTGGATACTACTGGAGAATCATAAGAGTTAATGGTGATGGTTCTATTAGAATGATATATCAAGGGAGAACTCAAGATGAGAATGGAAATAAATTAGAACCTCAAACAACAGGAGAAGAAACTCAAATAGGAAAAAGTGCATTCAATAGTATACGTTCTGATAATAAATATGTAGGCTTTCAATACGAACAAGGCGAAATACATGGATTATATAATAGTAATAATCCAAACACTGGAGTTTCAACAATATATACCTATTTAAATGATTGGTATGAAAATATATCAACATTAACAGCGAAAGATAAAGCAAAGATAGATCAAGATGCAGCTTTCTGTGGCGATAGAACAGTTTATTCAGATAGAAACGGAAATGCAGCTACAACTACTTCTGGAATTGGAAAAACATTAACATACTATGGATCTTATGTGAGGTTATTTCCTAGTGGAAGTGTGCCAACATCAAGTTCTACAGCAGTAAAACCGACACTTAAATGTGCTGATAACAGTGATTTATATACATATAGTGAAGCAAATTCAGGAAATAAAAAATTAAAAAATCCAGTTGGATTGATATCCGCAGATGAAGCAGCGTATACTGGCATGGTACGTCTTCAAGGTGCTAGACCAGAAGTTATGAATTATTTATATACTAATACAAGTTACTGGACATTGTCTCCTTCTGACTTTACTGCTTCCATTGCCGTGCTTATGATTATTCATACTTATGGTGGTATCAGTTATGGTGGTTCAGATGTTGAGCGGGGTGTTAGACCTGTCATAAATTTACGCTCTGATGTGGAGTTTACAGGTGATGGAACTATGTCTAATCCATTTAAAGTAATTTAATGTAATAAAAAAGGCTATTTCTAGCTTTTTTTAAGTTCTTCTTTTTTAACATCTAAATTAAAGTTATCTATAATATTTTTAATATATTGGGTATCTTCTTCTTTAGATAGTTTAATAATATTCTCTTTTATTTTGGTTTCTGTTGAATTACCAAAACCAATAAGAGATTCTCCATTATCGAAGACTATAAACGGAACGCTATTAAGATTTTCATTATTGGTTTTATTTGCAATCTCTTGCATTAAAGCTTTATTATTGGTATTTTGCCAAACTTCATAAATTTCAATATTTATTTTGTAATCATTTTTAATAGTATTAAAAAAGTCTATAGCATCTTCACAATGAGGACACCCTTCACCTCTAAAAAGGTAAATAGTAACTATTCTAGCATTTGCTTTATCATAATTTAAATTATCATTATTTTTATTTGTATTAATATTTGTTTCTGTATAATTATTATCTTCTTTAGATGTTGGAGTATCAACTAGCGTATTATTATCTTTATTTTCGTTATTTAAATCTTCATTAATATTTCTACTATCATATATTTTATACATTGAAAATAATACAATAACTAATACTAATAAAGTGATACTAAAACCACCAATAATTATTTTTGTCTCTTGTTTCATATTTAAAACCTCTAAGTAATTATATAATGTTTTTTTTATTATTTCAATGTAAAATAATGTTAACTTATTTTACAATTTTAAATATATATGATAATATTAATGATAGGGTGAATAGTATGGCAAATAAGTATGATGCATCTTCTATTAAAGTTTTAGAGGGATTAGAAGCTGTTAGAAAAAGACCAGGAATGTATATTGGTAGTACTGATAAAAGAGGTCTTCATCATTTAGTATGGGAAATTGTTGATAATTCTATTGATGAAATTATTAATGGATATGGTAATCATATTAAAATTGTTATACATAAAGATGGAAGTATAACAGTCGCTGATAATGGGCGAGGTGTACCTACTGGTATGCACGAAACAGGAAAGTCTACTCCTGAGGTAATATATACTGTACTTCATGCTGGTGGTAAATTTGAAGAAGGAAATTATAAAGTAAGTGGCGGTCTTCATGGCGTTGGTGGATCTGTTGTTAATGCTTTATCTAAGAAAATGGATATAATTATCTATCGTGATGGAGAAATTAATAATATTAGATTTACAGATGGTGGAAAGGTTGAAAGTCCTTTAAAGAAAATTGGAACAACTAATAAAACAGGAACGGTTGTAACTTTTTTACCAGACTATGAAATATTTAAAAACTGTGCTTTTTCTTATACAACGATAATTGAAAGAATGCAGGAAAGTGCTTTTTTAATACCAAATTTAACAATTGAAGTAAAAGATGAAGATAATGGTAAAGAAGTGAAATATCATTATGAAGATGGTTTAGTTAATTTTGTTGAATATATAAATGAAGATAAAGTAACTTTAAATAAAGTTATTAGTTTTGCAAGTTCAAAAAGTGGTATAGAAGTAGATGTTGCAATGCAATATACAGATACCTATAATGAAAATATTTTATCTTTTGTTAATAATGTTAAAACAATTGATGGGGGAACTCATGAAGTAGGATTTAAAACAGGCATTACAAAAGCTTTTAATGATTATGTTAAGAATAATAATATCTTAAAGGGTAAAGATAGTACTTTTGATGGTAGTGATGTAAGAGAAGGATTAAGTGCTGTTATTAATTTAAAAATACCTGAAAATCTATTACAATTTGAAGGTCAAACTAAAGGTAAACTTGGAACTCCAGAAGCAAGAAGCATAACAGAAGCGATAACTTATGAAAATTTAAAATTCTTTTTAGAAGAAAATAAAGAAGTAGCATTAAATATAATTGATAAAGCTAGTAAAAGTAAACTAGCTCGTGAAGCTGCTCGTAAGGCTCGTGAAGAAGCCCGAAATGGTAAAGGTAAAAATAAGATTGAAAAAAATCTATCAGGAAAACTTGCGCCTGCAACTAGTAAAAATCCTAATATTAATGAATTATTTTTAGTCGAAGGTGATTCGGCTGGCGGTTCTGCTAAAGGTGGTAGAAACCGTAAATTTCAAGCTATATTACCTTTAAGAGGTAAAGTTATTAATGCTGAAAAAGCTAATATGAGTGATATCTTAAAAAATGAAGAGATAAATACGATAATTCATACGATTGGTGCTGGTCTTGGTGGGGATTTTGATGCTACAGAGTCTAATTATGATAAAGTAATTATTATGACTGATGCTGATGTTGATGGTTCTCATATTCAAATATTATTACTTACTTTCTTTTACCGTTTTATGAGACCTTTAATTGAAGCTGGTAAATTATATATTGCTAAACCACCATTATATAAAATAGATTATGGTAAAAAGCATTTTTATGCCTATTCTGATGAAGAAAGATTTCAAATTGTGGCAGAGAATACAGGAAAACCTGATATATCTCGTAATAAAGGTCTTGGTGAAATGAATGCTGAAGAATTATGGGATACAACTATGAATCCTGATACTAGAAGTTTAATTAGAGTAAATATTTATGATGCGGCTTTAGCAGAAAAACGTGTTAATGTTTTAATGGGGGATAAAGTAGAGCCAAGAAAAGAGTGGATAGAAGAAAATATCGTATTTACAATGGAAGATGATTATCGCGCTGCTTAAAATATGTCAAATTAATGTAATAAGCTTGTCTAAGCTTATTTTTTTAATTATACTAGAATGTATCTCATAAAGTAGGTGACATAATGATTGATATTGAAAGTAAAGGTTTAAATTTAGTAAAAGATAATGTTAATGATATAAGAGGTTTACTTGATAATGAAGAAGCTTTAAGAGACTTTTTTAAAACAAGAACTTATATTGATAATTGGGATTTTAATAGTAGGATAAAAACATATTATGACATAGTTGATTTGGTATTTAAAAATGGAAATATTAATGAATTTTATTCTGCTTTAGGCAATGTTGATGTTTTAGAAAAGAAGACGATAGATTCTGATATAAAAATTTTTTGTGCTGCTTTACTTGATTTTAGAGATTTTTTAAAGAGTGTCTATGAATTATATTTATTAGATCAATTATATTATATTTTGATTAATATTCCTTTAGGAGAGTTAATAAATATCAAAAATATGTCTAGCGGTTTTAAAACGGGTAGCTATTATGAAAGTGTTAATTTTGAATTTGGGTTCTCTCAAGTTAGTTTATTAAATAACGAGTTTATTCAGTATGATTCAGATTTATTTTATAAAAAAGAAGAATATCGAAAAAGAATAGAGACAATTTTAAGCACTTCTGTTTATCAAGATAAAAGACAAAAACTTATGGAGATATTAGTAAATGATGATGATGTAAGTTTTTATTTTACAAAGATTGCTTTTTTAGCAGAAAGTTTTAGATTAAAGAAGAAAGTTAGTAGAAGAGTTTTAGAAAAGAAACCAGAAAATCAATTTAGTCTTTATTGATTAAATAACATTACTATAATTTTAGTAATGTTTTATGTTGACATAATTTAAATAGAGGAATATAATTTAATATATGAACAAATATTCATATATAGGAGGCAAATATGAAACAAGAATGTACGTGTAGCTGTGGGTTACATGAAGAAATAGCGAAAAAAGTTAAAGATAAAATGTTAAGTGATGATTTATTATTTGATATAGCTGAGGTTTTTAAAATATTTGGTGATAGTACGCGAATAAAAATAATATATGCTTTAAAATTAAGCGAATTATGCGTTTGTGATTTAACTTATATTACAAATAGTACTCAGTCGGCGATATCGCATCAGCTTAGAATTTTAAAACAAGCTAAACTAATTAAAGCAAGGAAAGATGGTAAGGTTGTTTATTATAGCCTAAAAGATAGCCATGTAACAAAATTATTTATGATAGGACGTGAACATGTTGAAGAATTATAAGTATTATATTAAAAATTTAGATTGTGCTAATTGTGCTAAAAAAATAGAAGATAAAATAAATAAAGATGAAAGATTTTCTAATGTTGTTGTTAACTTTTCTTTACTTACTTTAAATTTTAGTAGTGATATTTCAAATCCATTAATGGAAATTAAAAAAATAGTTAAGGAAATAGAACCAGATGTAGTTATTTATGAAGAAAAAGAAGATAATAATAAAAAAGATTTTGAGCTTTTTAGATTAATACTAGCTATAGTTTTACTAGCGATAACTTTCATTATTAAAAATAATATGATAAAGGATGTTTTAATTGTTATTGTTTACATTCTATTATTATATAAAACATTTTTAAAAGCTCTAAAAAAGATTATAAAAAGTCATAATATTGATGAAAATTTACTTATTACAATATCTGCTATAGGGGCTTATTTGCTTGGAGAACATATGGAAGGCATTATGGTTGTTATGCTTTATGTTATAGGAAAAATATTGGAAGAGAGAGCTGTCAATCATAGCCGCTTAGAAATAAAAAATTTATTAGATTTAAAAATTAATAAAGCTAATTTAATGATTGATGGGAAAATTAAAGAAGTAAATGCCGAAGAATTAAAAGTAGATGATATAATAGTTGTAAAAAAAGGAGAGACTATTCCAGCTGATGGTATTATTATTAAAGGAAATAGTTTACTTGATACATCTCATTTAACTGGGGAATCAGTTTATGAAAAAGTAGAAAAAAATGATAAAGTTTTATCAGGAAGTATAAATATAGAAGATGTCTTAGAAATTAAAGTCGAGAATAATTATTATGAAAGTACAGCTTATAAAATTTTTGAACTTACGATAAATGCTACTAATAATAAAGCTAAAACGGAAACTAAAGTATCTAAAATAGCTAGCTTTTATACTCCAGCCGTTTTATTAATTGCTATCTTTATTAGTATAGTTTTTCCTTTAATTTTTGATATTACATATAGTGATAGTATTTACCGCGCTTTAACATTCTTAGTTATATCATGCCCATGTGCGATAGCTATTTCTGTTCCTCTTAGTTATTTCGCGGGTATTGGAGCTAGCAGTAAAGCTAAAGTTTTAGTTAAAGGAAGTAATTTTTTAGATATTTTACCTAAGTGTAAGACTATCGTTTTTGATAAAACAGGAACGCTTACAACTGGATCTTTTAAATTAGAAGAAATAAAAAGTTATAGTGATGAATATAGCGAATATGATATTATTAAGATAATTGCTAAAGGGGAGAAATTATCAAATCATCCTATAGCTAAGGTTATTTTAAATGAAGTTAAAGATATTGATATAAGTGATATTAAGGATTTTAAAGAAATAGAAGGAAAAGGCATTAGTTATAAATTAAATGGTAAAAATATTAAAGTTGGTTCTAATAATTTTGTTAAAACAAAAGAAAAGGGTAATATTTTCTTAAGTATTAATGATGAACTGATTGGTAGTATTACCTTTAATGATAATGTTAAAGAAAATGCTAAAGAGATCGTAAGCGAACTAAAAAAAGAAAATATTAAAACTATTATGCTTACTGGTGATAATAAATCTTTTGCTAAAATTATAGCTTTAAAAACAGAAATTGATGATTATAAATGTGAGTTATTGCCAGAAGATAAATTTAGAGAGTTAGAAGAGTTAAAAAAGGAAAACAAAATAATTTTTGTAGGTGATGGAGTTAATGATACACCATCATTAGTTAAAGCAGATGTAGGAATATCAATGGGTAAGATTGGTTCTAATAGTGCGATAGAAGCTAGTGATATTGTAATAATGAATGATAATTTAGAAGGCATATTAAATGTTTTAAAAATAGCTAAAAAAACAAATAAGATAATTAATATAAATTTAATATTTGCATGTCTTACTAAAATAATAATTCTTGTTTTAGCAAGTTTAGGATTTGCTCATATGGCTTTAGCAGTATTTGCTGATACGGGTGTAACTTTAATTACAATTTTAAATTCTCTTAGAATATTAAGAAATAATAAGTAATCTCATTATAAAAAGTGTAAAGCTCTGTTTCTTTATACTTTTTTTTATGATAAAATAAAATAAGGTGACGTAATATGCAAGATATCTTAAAAAGAATTGAAGATTATGCTTTAGAAGAAATAATGGGAGCTAGATTTGGGGCTTATGCTAAAGAAATAATTCAAGATAGAGCTATACCTGATGTTCGTGATGGTTTAAAGCCAGTTCAAAGAAGAATTCTTTTTGCTATGTATAAAGCTGGTTATACTTATGATAAAAAATACGTTAAATGTGCTGCGACAGTCGGGGATGTTTTAGGAAAATACCATCCGCACGGAGATTCATCTGTATATGATGCAATGGTTAGAATGAGTCAGTGGTGGAAACAAAGTGCTATATTAATTGATATGAAAGGTAATAATGGTTCAATGGATGGCGATCCTGCTGCAGCATATCGTTATACTGAGGCAAGGCTTGCTAAAATAAGTAATGAGCTTTTAAAAGATTTAGATAAAAATACGGTTAAATTTGCACCAAACTTTGATGACAGATTACTTGAGCCTACTGTTTTACCCGCTAAGTTTCCTAATCTTTTAGTTAATGGAACAATGGGAATAAGTGCCGGTTATGCAACTAATATTCCCCCTCATAATTTAGGTGAGATAATTGATGCTACAATTAAAAGAATAGACTCTCCAAATTGTAAATTAGATACTATTTTAGAAATAGTAAAAGGGCCTGATTTTCCAACAGGAGGTATCGCTTGTGGTATTGATGGTATAAGAGATGCTTTTAAAACAGGTAAAGGTCGAGTAATTGTTAAATCTAAATATGAAATTGTTAAAGAAAAAGGTAAAGCTAAGATTGTTGTAACAGAAATACCTTATGATGTTAATAAAGCGATGTTAGTAAATAAGATAGATGGTATTAGAATTGATAAAAAAATAGATGGTATTGTTGAAGTTAGAGATGAATCTGATCGTGAAGGATTAAGAATTGCCATAGATTTAAAAGCAGGAGCTAATGCTGATTTAATATTAAATTATTTATTTAAGAATACAGACTTACAAATATCTTACAATTATAATATGGTCGCTATCGTTAATCGTGTTCCAAAAACTTTAGGTATCCTAGAAATATTAGATGCTTATATCGCCCATCAAAGAGAAGTAATAACAGAAAGATCAAAATTTGATTTAGCTACTTATGAAAAAAGAATGCATATTTTAGAAGGGCTAGTTAAATGTTTATCTATTTTAGATCAAGTAATAAAAACTATTAGAGCTAGTAAAAATAAAGCTGATGCTAAAAATAATTTAGTTAAAGAATATGGCTTTACAATGGAACAAGCTGAGGCAATTGTTACTTTACAATTATATAAATTAACTAATACAGATGTTTTAGAGCTTGAAGAAGAAATGGTTCGTTTAGTTAAATTAATTGAAGGATTAAAAGCTATTTTAAGCGATGAAGAAGCTTTAAAATATGTCATGAAAAAAGAACTTAAAATTATAAAAAAAGAGTATGAAACTCCAAGACTTACAAAAATTGAAAATGAGATACAAGAGATAAAACTTGATGTTAAAGAAATGGTTCCAAAAGAAAATGTCGTTGTTGTTGTTACTAATGAAGGCTATGTAAAAAGAGTAAGTGCTAAGAGTTATGCAGCAAGTACTGAAGATACTACCTTAAAACCAGGTGATTTTATAACAGGTTTATATGAATGCACAACTTTAGATACTTTACTGATATTTACTAATTTAGGTAATTATTTGTTTATTCCAATTTATAAAATACCTGAAACAAAATGGAAAGAACTTGGTAAGCATGTAAGTAATGTTATTAGTTTAAATATAGAAGAAAAAGTTTTAACATCATATATGTATAATAAAAAGGATACTTTAATTTTGGCTTCTAAAAATGGTATGGCTAAAAGAACTAAAATGACAGATTTAGAAGTTGCTAGATGTTCTAAACCAATGACAGTGATGAAATTAAAAGAAAATGATGAACTAATAAGTGTTAGTATTGATTTAGGTAATATTTTAATGATTACTAATAATGGCTATTATTTAAATTATAAAAGCGAAGAATTACCAATAGTGGGAAGTAAAGCTAGTGGTGTTAAAGGTATTTCTTTAAAAGATGATACTTTAAATAGTATGTTTAGCTATAACGATAATACCGAATATATCACTTTATTTACTGATAATAAAACAGCTAAAAGAGTTAAGATAAGTGAACTTGATACGCATAGTAGGGCTAAAAAGGGTAGTACTATAATAAAAAAGACTAAGACTGTTACTTATAAGATATTAAAAGCCATGGGTACTAATAGTAGAGATTTAATTTTAACTAAGGCTGATAGTGAAATAAATATTATAAAAAATAGTGATATAGCTATAATGGATACAGCTTCTACTGGTTCTAATATTAGTAAATATAAATTAGATCAAGTATCATTAGTTGCAATAAAAGAAAAGCAGGAAGAGGAAAAAGAAGTAAAGATAAAAGAAGATAAACCAAAAGACGAAAATAAAGCTTTATCGATGGAAGATTTCTTAGATGATTTTAAGATATAAAAAGAACTAGATATTAAGTTATCTAGTTTTTAAGTGGCTTAGTGTCAAATTTTGTCGAACGCTTTTTCTTTACAAACTATCTTTTAAATTTTAAAATATAGTCTTAAACGGAGGCATCTATGATTAAAACAGAAAACTTTATTGATATAACTAAAGAAATGTTAGAAAGGGCGGTTCCTAACAGTCATGAGGTAAAAGATAGGCTATATTTTGAATATGAAAATAAAAAATATTTTGTAGATAATAAGAATGTAGTATTAGATTATTCTCTGGAAGAAAAAGAAATAGCATTATGGTTGGAGAGTACTTTTGGTGGGGAAATATATATGTTACCTAGGGTAAATTATCCTAAGAACATTCAAAGTTCTGATTATTTGTGGAATAATGAATATTGGGATTTAAAAACAATTCATGAAAAAGCAATTAGTACTACAAGAGCTGTCGATAACGTCATTAAAACAGCCAAAAAGCAAGCAACTAATATTATTTTAAATATTACTAAAACATCTTTAAACATAAATAATATTGTAGAACAAGTAGAAAGAATTTTTGGCACTAGTGGTAGAGAATGGGTTAATGAAATTATGATAGTTAATGATTATAAATTAATAAAATTATATATAAGAAAAAAGCAGTCCCCCCTCCAAGCGGAGTGGGAAGTGCTTTTGTAATTAGATTATATGATATAATTTAATTAAAGTCAAGTTTTATTAAATATTAAGGGTTAGTTATTATTTGCTATGTTGTTTATGAATTTAAGAATATCTTCATCACTTACATTTAATATAACAAGCAGTTTCGCAATAGTTTCAAATTTGGCATAACGATAATTTCCATTTTCGATTCTAAATAAATTTCTCCAAGAAATATCACAGGCTTCTGCTAATTCTTCTAGGGTTAAATTTCTTTTTAATCTGTAATCTTTTAACATAAGTTATCACCTATGACAATTATGTCATAACTGAGATGTTAATAGTATGTCATTGAAGTCAAAAAATGTTGACATATATGTCATGCCAGATTATAATAAATGTATAAGCTAGAAATTTCTAAAATAATCGCGATTTGCTTATTATAAGGAGTAAATAAAAAATGAAATTTGAAAGAAACAAGAATAGCAAAAAGTATTTTTTGTATGGCTTAATAAGTGTAGTAGTGCTTACTATAACAGTTACTTTTATAGGAAGTAAGGCAAACTATAGAATGACAGCATCTATTCCCTTAACCGAAGGAAAAGTTGTATCTAGTCCTTATGATATAAATGTAATGGCAATTTATATAGACGGAGTAGAAC
>JAMPHW010000050.1 GCA_023663235.1 Ruminococcus sp.
TATAAAAGATATGATTCTCCTTTCGATTTTTTATATAAATCTTTACTAGAGTTCTTATTTAATCAAAGCATTATTACCGCAATAGTAGTGCTAAGCACATCAGAAATGGTGTGTTTTTTTATGTTCTGAGTTGAAACAATAAATAGCCGAGTTGTGACACTTCTGAGTAGTTCTACCTCCTAAAAAAAAGTAAAATGTAATGTCTTTTGAAAATAAAGATTTTATTTGTACGAGGGGGGAATTAATTATGAAAGAAAGTGATACAAATAATTTAAAACCAATTTTTAAACTAAATGAGGTTCAGGAGAACATCAATAAAGCAATAGCCGACATGACTTACTTTATATCTGTAAACTCTCATGACATTATCGAGTGTGATACTAATAAAGAGTATTACACAAGTTACGCTTGTGATATTTACGACTATGACGACATCAAAGCCAGACTTGATGACCTACGCCAACTTAATGGCTTAAAATTATTCGTTAAAAATATCTATAAAGAACTAGAACAGGCACTAAATATCGTATGCCAAGTAGTGAAATGTCGCTTCTTAGGTAACTTATTAAGTCTAAGTTATGAGATGTTGTTCTGCTCAGCCTTTAACAACAAAGAAAATTGGAATCGCAATAGATTCGATAATTATGATTTTACTTTTCTCAATGAGAAGTATGATAGTAAAGTCGTGAAACTAATTCAAAAAAGGATACCTTATGACTTTGTAAAACTTATTTTTCGTGACAAAGAAGAAACAGAGCGAGTTGTAAAAAAATTACTAGAGAAAGACTTGAACAAAGATTATGAATCAGGCGAACTAGTAAACAGATGTATTCATCTTTTTATCAGTGGTTCTGACAATGAGAAAAGCATTGTTCAGGCACAGGCTGACTTGATGGAGTCTTATAATAGACTAAAAGATATAGCAAAAGGTAACAGGCTTAATGATTATACTATCGAATTAAAGGTCAAAGATAAGACAATAAAGGCTCTTGTATTTGTCTATGTTTGTGACTAGGTGTATAATATTCTTGGTGGTATCTATGATTCGAACTCAAGACGAGATTTTAGAGGCTGTCGAAGAAGAACTAGCACAAGCAACCCATTTTACTATTACATTAAGACAGCTAGATAGTTGCATTGTAAAACGCTTAAATGTACCATCAGTTTTTGATGATGGCGACAGCAAGATTCTAGCTCTTAAAAATTGTCAGTTGTTATGCTATTACTTATCCATCAAAAGTGATAAGGTGTATCATAATACTATTTTAGTTGTTAATGTGAGAATTGACATTGATAATACGCCTAATATTAAAAATGATTTGTCGAATTGTCTACTTGATGATGAGATTCTATGTTGCGACATCTTTGACTTAGATAATAGAGAAGATAAAGAGAGATTCGATTCATATACTAGATATGCTGTCATGCTAACTAATGACATAGAAGCTGAACTTGAAAAAGACATCTACAAAGACAATGAAAATCTAAGGAAAGAAGTATTAAAAAACTATGTTGATAATGGTATATTAGAACCTAAAAAAGCTTGATTTTATCAGGCTTTTTTGATATAATTATAGTAGTTAAAAAGGTATATTTAAAGAGAGCAAAAAAGACACTTTACTCTCTCTGGCGAAGCCCAACCTTTTCAATGGAAGCTGTGTAGGTTCTATTGGTGGTAGGCTTCTTTTTTTTGTCTTTTTTTCTTGATTCCGTATGATTTATTCTTGATTTTATATCTTGAATCATTAAGGATAATTTTAAAGCCTTTTTATTGATATTAGATGATTTATCATTGAAATAAATACTTTCAACGCCAAAAAAGACATTATTATTATCAAAAAGCATTGTAATTGATAGAAGATTCATTGTCCTTAATTATCGTTCAATTTTTGATGGTTTTAAGGCAAAATAAAAGCAAAGCTACATCTTAAGCTTCGCATTTTGATGACAAGAAACTAACCTTTTCTGCGACTAATTCTAAAGGACTTTCTTTGTCTAATCTAGCTAAACGCCCCTTGATTCCAACAATGTCCCCAATTTTTAGATAATCTGCTGTATTTTGTGCAATATTATCAAATAAGGTACAAGAAACAAAGTCAGTGTCATATCCTCCGTCTTTATTCTTGAAACATCTAGGGACAGCTAAGTCTAAAACAGCAATGGTCTTTCCATTTTTTGTTTCTTTTAGTTTAATCTCTGAGCAAATTCTCGCTACGATTACTGCTTGATTAAGCATTTCTTCCACACACCTTTCTTTAAATATGATAATCATGCACCCATTTTTCAGATGCCTAGTCAATTATCAAATACATTACATTATACTTGCTATTTATATTGAACATAATTTTTAAAGTGGGTATTGCAAAGAATAAATATCTGGTGCTATAATGAGGTCACGGAATAGTTTAAGTTAAGACTATTGAGTGGGCTAGAATCTTATCTAGCTTTATAAAAAGAGGTATGTTCTAAAACTGAAAAGGACTTGCCCCATATTTGGTGAAATTTCTAACACCATTAAAAGGCCGTTAGAATTGCATATATATAAGGACTGACAAGAAAGATTTGTCAGTCTTTTTTGACTTCTCAATTTTAATTATAACTAAAAAAATATAATTGCCATATATAGCAACTATATTTAATTCTTTACATTCTTTTATCTATTATATCGATAACTTCTCCAATAAACATTTTATGTATAGGTTCGGTTTTATAAAATTTATTTATTTCGTCTGTTGGAATATTATTAATATCTAAATCTTGATAATATAACTTTTTACATATAATGGTTAATTTTGCTTGTTTAAATGTAGTTCCTTGTTTTAAAAACTCAGGTGTTAATTTTGTGAGAGCAATTTTATCTGTATCTCTACCTGATTTTGTTCCCAAAGTAGTTAAATCTTTTTTATAATCTTCATCATAAAAACTTATTGTAAAACATTCATGATTCTTCATCAATTCGTAAGTATAACGGTTTGGTCTTAAATAAATTGTTACAACAGGTTTATGCCAAAGAGTTCCTAATCCACCCCAACTAATTGTCATTGCATTAAATTTTTCTTTATTACCAACAGTTAATAAAGCCCATTCTTTGTCAAGAACATACAAAGGAGCTAAATTAAATTTTTCTAAATTCATATTATTATATCCTTTCACTATTTACTTTTTTTATTATTAATAACTAACGCAACTAAGGCTGATGTACCTTGAACTGCTACTTGTAATGCTGCTACATATGCTTTAACTGCGATATCATATATAGTCCATCCATAGCCGATTATTACTGTAGTTATCCTTAAAATAGTTACATTATCTTGCCATAATCCATAAGTATATATGATAGTAACTACTATTGGAATTATGCTCCAAATGTTTTGCCAACTTATTATTCCTGATATTATGGCTATGGTTTCAAAAATCAGTAATACCAAAATTGATGGTTTAAGATTTTTCTTTTTAAACAAGAAATAAACTATATCTCTTATGGCATTTAATATAGATATTACAGTACCAGTATAGGCTCCTAATAAGAAGTATTGTATTGTAACAGCTACATTAGCCCAAACATTAAGCATGACAATCTTTTCTTTAGATTTTAATTGAATATTGATAGCAGTTATTATTAAAGCAATTAAACCACAAATCTGTGCTAATATAAACATAATAACTCTCCTTTATTTTTTAATAGAAATTGAAAATTATGTTAATTTTGAATCTTAAATATTATCAAAAAATCATTTTGTTTCCATTAAAATTATATCAAAATTGGTTATTTTTTAATATATATATTTTTAATAAATTAATTCTTTTTTATAACTTTTATTTCTAAAGATATTATTAGGAGTCTTGACCTTGAA
>JAMPHW010000051.1 GCA_023663235.1 Ruminococcus sp.
CTTAAACGAGATTCCATGTTTCGTCAAAGGTGACATTTTAAAAAAATTTTAACACCCCAATACTTTATTGTGATTGTCATTTTTGTATGATATAATTAATTATTAGAAAGGAGAAACTATGGATATATTAAAAAAGTTGAAAATTCCTTATAATGATTTGACATTATATGAACAAGCATTAACACATACTTCATATGCTAATGAAACAAATACTACAAGTTATGAGAGATTGGAATATTTAGGAGATTCTGTTTTAGAACTTATTATAAGTGAATATTTATATAAAAATAGTAACGAACCAGAGGGTAAAATGACGAAATTAAGAAGTAGTTATGTATGTGAAAATGCTTTATATGAATATTCATGTTTACTAGGTTTAAACGAAGAATTAAAATTAGGTCATGGAGAATTAGAACGTGATGGAAAACACAATAAAACAATTGTTGCAGATATTTTTGAATCTTTTACTGGAGCTATTTTTTTAGATTGTGGCTTTGATGTTGTTAAGAAGTTTATTTATGATAATATCGTTCCTTTGATAGAAAATCATTCGATTGATTTTATTGAGGATTATAAATCCGTATTACAAGAACTAGTTCAAACAGATCGAAAAAGTTTGGAATATGAAGTAGTTGATGAAACAGGCCCAGCCCATGCTAAAACATTTAAAGTTATTGTGAAAATAGATGACATTGTTTATGGAGAGGGTGTTGCTCATAGTAAAAAAGAAGCTGAACAAATGGCTGCCAAATCAGCTTTAAAAAAGGCAGAAAAAAATAAGTAGTTTGAGTCTTAAATTGATAATTTGGTTGAAGAATTGAATTATTATATGATAAAATAACAAATAGAAAGAAGGATAATTTATGGGAAGATTTCCAAATATAGCAGCTGCTAAAGCTAAAACAGGAGCAGCAAAAGGTAAACTTTATGGTATGTATGCTAAAGAAATATATCAAACAGCTAAAAATGGTGGTGTAACTCCAGAGGGAAATCCTAGTTTGAAACGTTTAATTGATAAAGCGAAAAAGGATCAGGTTCCTGGTGATGTTATTAAAAGGGCTATTGATAAAGTTAGTAGTGGCGCGGGTGAAGATTATGAAACATTAACTTATGAAATATTTGGCCCAGCTGGATCAACTCTTATGGTTAAATGTTTAACTGATAATGTTAATCGTAGTGTCAGTGATTTGCGAGCTGTCGTTAATAAATGTCATGTTAAAATGGGAGCTATGGGAAGTGTGTCATATATGTATGACAATTTGTGTGTTGTAGGTTTTAAGGGATTGAATGAAGATGAAGTAATGGATGCTTTGATTGTTAATGATGTTGATTTTACTGATTTAGAAAATGATAATGATCAAATTATTATTTATGGTAATCCCCAAGATTTATTTAAAATAAAATCAGCTATTAGTAATCAAAAAGAAGGTATTGAATTTACTATTGATGAAATTTCTCTTTTATCAAAAGAAAGAATAACTTTAGAAGGCGAAGCATTAGATGAATTTAATCGTTTATTGAATCTTTTAGATGAGGTAGATGATGTTCAGAATGTATACCATAATGTTAATTTATAAGAACGACTAAGGAAGTTCTTTTTCTTTAACTACAATTATGATATAATTATAAAGAGAGTAGGTGTTGTATGAGTGATAATAAAAAAAATAAGTTACCATCAACAATATGGCTAGATTTTTTAACCTATATATTTATGTTTTTTTATATTTTTAACTTATCGTTAAATTTTATAGATAGCTTTAATAACTTAACTATAATAAATATTATAAAATCGGTTATCTACGGAGTCCTTATTATCTTTAGTTTTTTTACTTTTTATTATTTAATAAAGAGAAAAAAAAGAGCTTATTATTGTATGCTAGTCTTTTTTTTAATAAGCATGATTACAATAATTTTAGATATTATTAATAAGTATCACATTTATAAAACCATCTATATTGTTGAACTATTTATAGTAGGAATTTTTTTCTGGGTTATACCAAATTATATATACATGATGAAACGAAAATTATTATTTAAAGAACACCACCTAATAAATATAAAAAAATGTCCAGGTTGTAATAGAATAATACCAGTAAGTATGCCGTCATGTGGTAGATGTAATTATAAGGAGTAGATGAAAAATGGCAAATATTAAGACAATGGAATTAATTGATGGAATTCGGCATGATGCATTAATCTTAATGAATTCAAGAGGGGATCTAACCTATCCTGAAGCATATGATTTAGCACGTCAGAATTTAATTGGTGATAATGCAATCACAGATTTCCAATTTAAACCACTTAGTATATCTTTAGAACTACCTAATGAAAAAAAAGATATTAATGTAACAGGTAATTCTGAACTTAGGGGAGTGACCTATATGGATGATAGTATTAGAGAAATTGAAAATATAATTGATGTGACAAATTATAGTCAAGCTCAGTTGAAACAATATGTCATTGCTCATAAAATGGGGGTTGATATTTCTAAATTTGCTAGTGAGCTTTTTTCACCAGAACAAGTAAAATTTTTAAGTGTAATGTTAGCTAGTGGACGAAATATAGATAAATATCTTGACGATTATAATTTTGATCCTGCTACTGCTTTTGGTGATATGACAGAAAGAGAGAATAGTAAAACCTTAATATATGATACTAATCACTAGTATCATTTTCATTTTGTTTGTGATATAATAGCCCTTAATGAGGTGGCACAGGAATGAAAAAGAAAAAAAGCAATAGTAAACAAGGGCATAATGTTCACTCTGATATAGTTCAGGAGATTACTGAACTTAATAGTCAAGTTAATACTACTGTTGGAAGGAATGTTGTAAACATGGTTAAACCTTATACTAAAAGTAGTAATAAATTAGGCAGTGTAATTATAATTTCATTTATTATTGTTCTCATTGCCATTTTAATAGTCCTTATTTTTGTTGATAGCAAAAAAATAGTAGCACAATCCCCAAATAATGATCCAGAAAAGACTATTTTGGAAAAGTCTTATGAAAGTTTGAAGTTTAAAGAAGATACTACAATGAAAAAATTAACATGTTCAAAAAAAATTCCTAATGATAATGCAGGAATTCAAGAACATGAAACACTTATTTATTATTTTGCTGAAGATAAGGTGGAAATATATATATATCATACAGATATTGTATTAACTGATGAGTATATAGAATACTATGATAAAATTTATAATGAGTATGAAAAAACTTTAAAAAATGAATATAATTATGATAATGTTGATACTGATATAACTCGTTTTGATAATGAAATGCTAGTAACTGTTATTACATATAAAAATAAAGATGGAAATAAAAAGCTTGGAATAAAACCTTTTCTTAGTTATAATGATGCCAAAATTGCAACTATAAATGATGGATATATATGTGAATAATAAAAAAAAACAAAAAAATTAAAGAAAATTCAAAAAAACTATTGCCAAATATAAAAAAATAAGATATACTTGAATAGTCATTGAGAAAAAAAGCGAGAGCTTTCAATGGGCCTGTAGCTCAGCTGGTTAGAGCGCACGCCTGATAAGCGTGAGGTCGATGGTTCAAGTCCATTCAGGCCCACCATTTCTTTGGCCCGTTGGTGAAGTGGTTCAACACACATGCCTTTCACGCATGCATTCATGGGTTCAAATCCCGTACGGGTCACC
>JAMPHW010000052.1 GCA_023663235.1 Ruminococcus sp.
TTATGATATATTGTTTTAATATTATTTAGTTTATCATAATTATAAGTATATATATTATTTGATACCTCAATAGTCATATTAAGACCATCTTCATCTACATATTTATTGTTACTTACAGTACCATTTATTGCTTCTTGTATAAAGTAATGGATAGTTCCATCTTCATCTAAATATTCTAAATATTTAATATCTTCTATGATAACAGATTTAATCGTTTGATAATAATTAAATTTATAACCTATTCCTAATCCATAGTTATTATTTAATATAACATCATTAGTGTTATATATTAAATTTAAGATAGCTGGTAATTTACCACTAATAGTATCACCTAAATTAAATAATCCTGTTAAATTACCCGTATAAGTATTAACATAAACATTGCCTTGACTAAATACCTGTGATTGATAATCCATATAGTTTTCTAATCCATTTTGATTACGATATTTAATAATTAAAATAGGCTTGGGACTATTGCCTGTTATATGATTGTTTTTAGAGTAAAAAGCAGGTACTTTATTACTTTTATATACTTCTTCATTAGTTTTAAGCATAATTCCATAATTAGGTGTATTAGAATACCATTTACGAACTAAATTAGTTATATTAGCTGTACAATTAGCTGAATGTAAATTATAAGTCTTTGTCGTATAATCATATATCAATGTACTAAAATAGTTATTAAAATAAGCCTCTATTCGTGGATTATAATTATTATGCATTGTATTCCAATTAGCTGTTTGTTCATCCCAATCCTTAGTTATTTGATGAATAGTAATAATCTCACTATCATAGATAGCTTCATCATAACCATAACCAATTAAATCTAAAGTAGCATCTACAACCTGACTACCTGTACCAATCATAGGTAAATTAAACTTGATCAAAGTACGATTAACCCTATTTTGATTATTTACCTTTTCAACACCTACTTTTAAAATATCTTGATTATTACGATCAATATTAGTATCACCTGAATATATATAAGTATCATAAACACTATTAGAATTACCACTATTAGTAATTGTTGGATCTATAACGATAGGATAAGTAGCACTATCTAACCATTCTTCATCAAGAATTAGTTTTAAATGATATACTTGATCATATTTAATTAATTCATAATTGATATTATAATTAATATTATTATTACTATCTATCATATATGGTGCTTCCATAGTAAATATAGTACGATCATTTTCTTTAGCTAATATTTTATTAGTATCAATTACCAAATCAAGAGCAGTGCCTATTATAAAATCTAATTCTGTTATTTTATTATTTTTATCCTTAATAATAACATTTTCTTTAATTTTATCAGCTAATACTATATACTCTATATCAATACCTTTAAATATATTGTTATATGTAATACTATTATCACTTATAACTGGGTTAACAATATTATTATTAATTAAACTGATATCTAAATAATGTTTATTTAACCTAATATTAAAAAAATCATAATTACTAATATCTTTAAAATACACTTGATAATCATTTTGACGATTTCTATAATAATTACCCTCTTTAATTAAAGTATTATCAATTTCAATATATTTATTATCCTTTTTAAAATGAATATCTTCATTATATACTTTAGCTATAATACTTCCATCATTTTGTAGGAAGTGTTTTTCACGTTTCTTTCGTAAATTAATTAATTCTATTTCCTGCATATTATCACCACTAACTAATTCTCTGCCACATATAAACAACTATGTATGGAGGCATATTGTTGTGAGTTTGATTTCCACCAGTTGGTTTTATATACATAGTTCCCAAACCATCATGCCATCCAGAATTATTTTTAGCGTATGTAAAATTAAATCCACCATTAACATTTTTCGCACCATAATTATACATTGCAGATTCATGATAATGACTTGGCATCTCATTAACAGTTAACTGATGCGTAACTTCTCCGCCTAATTCAGCTGCTTGCATATCAGTCCATCCTGCTTTACACTCTCCAAACCAATCAGTTGTATTAGCATCACATGGTCCTTGTCCAACTAAAAAGCGACCCTTTAATTGTTTCCATGTACCACCAAATAAGTTACTAGGATTAATATTAGTAAAATTCATGTAAATAGAACCTACTGGATAGACATCTAATAAACTAAATACAGCATTATTACAAGTAATGGAATTAACTGTTAAATTTCCATCTTGATCTAAACTAAATTTATTATTTTTAGATGTTAAACATTTGATATTAGCATTATCAACCTCCAAATTAGTATCTAAATTATTTTGTGTGAAAGAGTTTACAACATAGCTTGGTGCATAAGTATCTCCTTCTATTAAATTATTATTCATTTTAATCACCTTTCCTTTTTTTATTTTTTCTATCATAATTAAACGACTAATTGCTTATTAGTTCCATTGGACTTGCACCATCTTGAATCTCACAAGACTACATATGTAGAAGTATCATTATTCCTATTACTTATCATCGCATTATTAGTAGCAAGCTAATATTTATAACCAAGTATTGATCGCAAGCGTACTTGTTAACGTGCTTAAAATAATAGTAACGTATTTAATTATGTTTATTAAATTGTCAAAGAACTCTTATTCCACATAAAAAGAGGAATAATGAAGAAGTATTTATTACTCCCTCACTATATTCCTCACTTATCTTAACTTTTTGAAGTTAAAATTTTACTTTTTTCAGAATTTTTTTTAATGCTATATCTATGCTATACTTAACGGCTCTTGGACTACATTTTTCTTTACTTGCTATTTGCTTTAGTGTCATTTCTTCTAAATAGTACATTTTTACTCTTCTTCGTTCAACCAAGGGAAGTTTATCTATTTCATTAAATATGTAATCATAGAAAATTTTATCTAAAACGGCTTCTTCTAACTCTTTATGTATTCTTGTTGCTTTTTTGTATAACATTTCATCAGTATGACTTATATGTTCTGTATGTCTATCATATTCATTCATATATTTTAAGTCCTCTAATTCAAATCTATTAAATGTTTTATAAATCTCATCCGAAATATTTATTTTCTGACTATATCCTTTACTATCTACAAATCTTATAATATGATCATTTTCTAATATATATGGATTGTCTTTATCTCTTCTTCTTTTTACTTGTCTCATTATTACCTCCTTCAATCAAAAAATTAATTAAAGGGGTGGAGACCTAATATAAATCATAAAACCATCTCCCAATAATTGGTTGTTTGGTTTTTAGATTATATTTTTATTGTTAATTAATACACGGCACATTCGGCTAGTTGACTAGCTTATTTGGCTAGTTGGGGTAGCTGTTTTGGCTAGTCCCTTAGTTTTCAACGAAAAAAACAACATCTATGATGCCGATTATTC
>JAMPHW010000053.1 GCA_023663235.1 Ruminococcus sp.
ATGATTTAGAAGCCTTTAAAGATAGGGAAGCCTATGAACTAGGAACTAATGATGGTATATCTTTAGGAAAAGAAGAAGGAATAATAGAAGGCCGAAAAAAAGAAAAAGTTGAAATAGCTACCTCAATGTTAAAAGAAAAGTGTGATATAACTTTAATTAATAAAGTAACTAATTTAAATATAAAAGAAATCGAAGAAATTTCTCAAAGTTTAAAGTCAGAGTAATATACCTCTGATTTTTAAATATAATAATTTATATTTTTAACATAACCTTTAAAGCTTGGAATTTACTAGCTTTTCTTTATATTAAAAAATTTTAAAATTACAGATTTTATAAAATCTGTATGAAAATGCCACTATTTTTATTAATTTAAAAAAATAATTTCCCAGAAATACGCCAAATTGCTTCTGCAGATTTATCAAAATCTGCAATTTGACATATTCCCTTTTTTATATTATGATTAATACATAGAAAGGAAGCGAACTAATGTATAAAATTGAAGCAGAAAATGTTGAAGTATATTTCATTTGTTATAAAAAGCAAGAAATGGAATTAGTGGAAACATATTATGACCCTATATTAAATATTCATAATTGGTATTTTAATGCTTATCTTGCTTATA
The DNA here is from genome assembly GCA_023663235.1 of Ruminococcus sp. Taxonomy (GTDB): domain Bacteria; phylum Bacillota_I; class Bacilli_A; order RF39; family UBA660; genus Caccenecus. The sequence goes on from JAMPHW010000053.1 coordinate 623, forward strand.
AATATTGGCGTCATAATTTTAAAAAATTAAAAATGGGGGAATTAGCTAGAAAGTTACTGATTATTGCCGCTAGTAAATATATTATCTACGCTCTAGAAAATGAATTATATCATAATAATAAAGAATATCAAAGGTTATTAAAAGATTCAAAAATAATTGATTATGAACTACAAGAAATAATACACGAAACTAGCTTTTTAGATGATTAACAGTTAAGGCGTAGTAAAAAAGTTAAATTATTGTTCTTTTTTTTTAGTATTTGTGGTAAAGTTATAATAGTGATATATATGAAAAAGATAGTTATTTTTGGAGGAGGCTCAGGCCTTTCTCAAATGTTAAAAGGATTAAAATTATTTCCCATAGATATAACCGCAGTTGTCTCAGTATCAGATAACGGTGGTTCAACTTTAAGATTAAGAAAAGATTTTAATATCCCTGCTGTTGGTGATATTACTAAAGTTATGATGGCTATGAGTAATACTGATGAAGATGTTATAAATCTTATGAATTATCGCTTTAAACATTCTAAAAGTTTAGGGAACCATTCTATCAAGAATCTTTTATTAACTGCCCTTTTAGAACAAAAAGGGGATTTTGATAGTGCTTTACCAGTATTTGCAAAACTATTAGATGTTGAAGGACGTATTTTGCCAATTACAGAGGATAATGCTGAATTAATGGCTATAACTTCTGATGATAAAAAAATTTATGGCGAAACAAGTATAACTAAGACCAAAAAGAAAATTAAACGTATTATGTATAGTGAGTATGTTAAAGCCAATCCTAAAGTTTTAGATGCTATAAAAGAAGCTGATTTAATCATATTTTCATCGGGAAGTTTACTTACAAGTATTATTCCTAACATTATTATTGATGATGTAGTAAAAGCTATAAGAAAAAGCAAAGCTCCTAAACTATATATTTGTAATTTAGTAACCCAACCAGGCGAAACAGATGATTTTAAGGTAAGTGATCATATTAAAGTCTTAGAAGAATATTTAGGTGAGGGTACTATTAATATAGTCTTAGCTAATAACGAGGCTATACCTGAAGAATTAGTTAGTAAATATGCTACTGAAGAACAAAAAGACCCAGTAGAATTAGATGAAGCAATTTTAAAGAAAATGAAAATAAAGGTTATAAAAGATAAAATATATTCTGTTGAAGAAGGATATCTTCGTCATGATATTTTAAAAACTGGTTATTTAGTTTTCTCGATTTTAATGGAGAGAGAATAATGACTTATACTACTCGTATAAAGGAAGAAATAGCTAAATCTCCTATAAATGAGCAAGAAAAAATATGTGAATTATCAGGTTTCATTCGATTCGCTGCTATCATTAACTCTAGTATTATTTCTATAACAAGCGAAAATGCCAGCGTAATAAGAAGGATATATACAAGTATTAAAGAAATATTTAATATTAGGCCTAAGATAATTATTCGTAATCAAAAGCGTTTTCGAATTAAACAAATATATATATTAGAAATAAAAGATAAAGTTGATTATATCATAAAATTCTTAAATATTATGGATAATAAAAAAAAGATTTTACCTGATGAATATTTTCTTACTAATAACGAAGAGAAAATTGCTTATTTAAGAGGAGCATTCCTAGCTTGCGGGACTATAAATGACCCAGCATCAAGTGGTTATCATTTAGAAATAGTAACAGATTTTAACAGGGAAGCACTATATATAACTAATCTTTTTAAAGACTTAAATATAAATGCCAAGCATCTAAAAAGGAATTCAAAATATATGGTTTATATAAAAAATGCTGAAGTAATTAGTGATATTATTAGAATGTTTAAAGCTACTAATGCATACTTTTATTTTGAAGATATTAGAATATATAGAGATCATAAAAATATGGTTAATCGCCTTAATAACTGCGAAATAGCTAATCAAGAAAAGACAATATCATCAGGTCTAAAACAATTAGAAGATATAAAATATTTAAAAGACAACGATTTATATAGTCTCCTTGAGGATACAACAAAAATAGTTTTAGATTATCGCGAAAAATATCGTGATGTATCACTAAAAGAATTAGCAGATATCATAACTATGGAAACTGATTATACCATTGGAAAAAGTGGCGTAAATCACCACTTTATAAAAATTAGAAATTTAATTAAAAAACATAAAGAAAAAGAATAATTAATTTTTTCTTATCCTTTTTAAAACTTCTTCATTTGCAAATATTTGATCTTGAGCTCTTCTTAAGTTAAATAAATACCAATTATTCCAACTTTCATCGCTTGGATTAATAGCAATTTGCATTATCAAATCTCGATATTCTTTTCTATATGGTGTATATGTATTAGAAAAATATAAAATTGGTAACTTAAAATCTTCTCCTAAATTTTGATTAGTATTTTGAAACAATGAGATATGTTGCATTGTTCTTGCAAGCCTTGTATTACCATCTTCGAAAAGTTGTAAAGCTGCAAGTAAACCGTGTATAGTAAATGGTTTAATAAATAAATTATCTTTACTATTTTCTTGGCTATTATAATAATCTAAAAATAAAATTAGTGCTTGTTTTATTTCATCATAAGAAATCGGAAAATACTGTACAACATTTTTACCATCCTCAGAATAACCAACAAAAAAGTTATTATTCTTACGAATGTTATTAAACTCTTCTTCAGTAACGCCTCTCATTAATATTTCATGAGCTTTAATAAGAATTTTAGCTGTTAGTGAAACATT
>JAMPHW010000005.1:0-19965 GCA_023663235.1 Ruminococcus sp.
TTTATTACTATTAACCTTACTGGTTTTAGCCATAAAAAAATGACACCTAAGTTTTATTAAGACTTAGATGTCTACACACTTTAGGTGGACATTCAGTATAAATCAACTGATTGTTCCTTTTTTATTTTATGAAGTTTCCTTCACTAAATACATTATATCATATTTTTTTAATTTTTAAAGTTCTATTTTTGACATATTTCACAATAATAAGTACTTCTGCCACCTATTTTAATATTTTTTATAGGGCTTCCACAAACCAAACAAGGTTCTCCTTCTCTTTTATGTACTTTTAATTTCTGTTGAAATCTACCAGTTACTCCTAAACTAGAGGTATAACTTCTAATAGTTGTTCCACCCATTTTTATAGCTTCTTTTATTATTTCATTACTACCTTTAACAATCTCTTCACATTCCTCTTTAGTTATTTCACGAGCTTCTTTTAATGGATTAATCCTCGCATAAAACATAACTTCATTAACATAAATATTGCCTAAACCACTTATAATAGTTTGATCTAGTAACACAGTTTTAATAGGTAATCTTTTATTTTTAAATTTACCTAATAAATACTCACTTGTTAAACCTTTATCACCTGGCTCATATCCTTGTTTAGCTATACACTCAGTAGTATCTATTTCATCTTTTTTTATTAAAAGCATTCTTCCAAATTTTCTTGTATCAGCATATCTTAAGGTTTCATTATCTTCAAAAGTAAATATTACATGCTCATGTTTATCTTTAACTTCTTCTTTATTTTTTAGAAAAAATTTTCCTTCCATTCTTAAATGTGAAAGTAAATATCTATCCTCGGTTTCAAAGATTAACCATTTACCTTTTCTTTTAATATCAATAAAGTTTTTATTAATTAAATCTTTTTTAAAAATATCTAATTCATTTTCAACAATTGGTTTATAAAAGACTTCAATGTCTTTTATTTTTTTATTTAAAATTCTTTTCTTTAATGTATTTCTAACAGTTTCGACTTCTGCAATCTCTGGCATAAAATTTCCTCCTTAATTATTTTGCTTCATATAAATCTTTACCCATTGCAATTCCAACTTTTAATGGTACAGATAATTTAATAACATTTTCCATAACATCTTTAACTATTTTTGTAACTAATTCTACTTCATCTTCTCGTGTATCAATTATAAGTTCATCATGAATTTGTAAAACTATTTTACTTTTTATATTTCGCTTATTAAATTCTTCAAAAACTAAAACCATAGCTTTTTTAATAATATCAGCACTAGTTCCTTGAATAGGTGTATTAAGAGCGATTCTTTCTCCACTTTGTCTTATCATATAGTTTTTATTATTAAGTTCTTCAATTGTTCTTTTACGATTAAATAAAGTTCTTACATAACCATTTTGATAAGCTTCTTTAATAATATTATCCATATATCTTTTAACACCTGGATATAATTCGTAATATTTATCGATAAATTTAGATGCTTCTTTGGGATTAATATTTAAGTTTTCGCCTAAACCAAAGCCACTTATACCATAAACGATACCAAATATAACTGCTTTAGCGGTACTTCTCATTAATTTTGTAACCTGTATTTCATCAACCCCATAAATATCTGCAGCTACTTTGGTATGAATATCTTGGTCATTTTTAAAAGCTTCAATTAGTTCTTTAGAATCAGAAATATGAGCTAAAATACGTAATTCTATTTGGGAATAATCAATACTAATAAAATAATCATTAGTGGGAATAAAAGCTTTTCTTACCTTTCTTCCTTCTTCTCCTCTTATAGGAATATTTTGAAGGTTTGGTTCTACACTTGATAATCTTCCTGTTCTCGTTAGTGTTTGTTTAAATATAGTATGGATTTTTTCATCAGGAAATTTTGCATTTTCTAAACTAGCTGTATAAGTAGATAAAATCTTACTATAATTACGGTAGTCTAAAACTAAATTAATAATTGGATGTCTATCTTGTAATTTTTGTAAAGTACTAGCATCTGTTTTATAGCCTTTTTGAGTTTTTTTGCCAGTTGCAATACCTAATTTTTCAAATAAAACTTCACCTAGTTGTTTAGGACTACTAATATTAAATTCACAACCTGCCATATTATATATATCACGAGAGATTATTTCCAGTTTAGCTTCGGTATCAGCTTTTATTTCATCTAAAACATTGGAATCTATTTTAACGCCTGTATATTCCATATCTGATAAGACATAAGTTAAAGGTAGTTCAATATCTTTAAATAAATCATACATACTCTCTGTTTTTAGACTATTAATATAAGTATCGCGTGTATCATATATAAAACGTGATTTTAAAACAATATCTTTTTTTAATTTATCTATATCAGTAAAATTTTCTTTTTTTAGATTTTCATAAAACTCAACATTTATTCCCTCTGGATGCATAAGATAAGCGATATCATCTTTCGTAAAGCCTTTGGTTAGATATGCGGCAATCATTAAATCATAGTTTACTTTAATTTCTTCTATATTGGCTTTCTTTAAGATAATATCTAAACTTTTAGCATTGTAAGTATATACTACTTTATCTTTTATTCTATTTATAACATCGCTTAGCATATTAGAAGAACAATAATAATTTTTTTTAGCATCACTTATACCAATTCCTAAAACTTCACCTTTATGATAATTTTCATCACTTAATTCTACAAATATTCCAACTTCATCATCATCTATTATTAAATCAGCAATATTAGTAATCTCAGTAAATTCTATTTCATTTTTTATTTCTGGCTTCTTAAAATTTTTTAAAAGCGAATAAAATTCTAAATTTTCATATACTTCACTTAATACTTCTTCATTATTACCTAAATATTTTATTTCTTCAAAATTAATATTTAATGGTACATCTCTATAAATAGTAGCAATTTCTTTACTCATAAAAGCGTTATCTTTATCTACTTCTAGTTTTTCTCTAGTTTTTCCTTTTATATTAAATATATTATCGTAAATTCCTTCTAAAGAGCCATATTCTTGTAATAGTTTTAAAGCTGTTTTATCTCCAATACCTTTAACTCCTGGAATATTATCTGATGAATCGCCTGCTAAAGCTTTTAAATCGATTATTTTAATAGGTTCTATGCCATAATCTTCTTTAAAGGTTTCAGGATTATATTTAATATAACCAGTTTGTTTTAGAAGCTTCACATCTACTACAGGACTAATTAATTGTAACAAATCACGATCACTTGAAACAATTGTTGCATCATATTCAGGATCTAAATCAGCCATTTTAGCTAAAGTTCCAATTATATCATCGGCTTCATATGGCTCAAGTTCTAAATATTTTATTCCCATGGCATCTAATATTTCTCTTGCTATAGGCATTTGTCTTTTTAAATCATCAGGTGTTTCATGTCTTCCTTCTTTATAAAAATCGTACTTCTGTTTTCTAAAGTTTTTTCCAATATCAAAAGCTACAGCAATGTATTCAGGATTTTCTTCATTAATTATTTTATTCATCATACTTACAAAACCATATAAGGCATTGGTTGGAAATCCTTTAGAATTTCGCATAATATTTCCAGAATAAGCTGTTGCATAATAGCTCCTAAACATTAAATTGTTACCGTCTACTAATATTACTCTCTTCATTTTTACCACCTAATTTAATTATACACTAAATATATTATTAAAGAAAGCTAAAACCCAAATAAAAAAATGATAAATAATTTATCATTTCTATACTTTATAAAATAAAATTAACTTGCAGCTTTTACACTAGTTTCACAATCAGTTCCGCCTGGCTTAGTGATACATTTTCTACAAATAGTATATTCAGTTTTATATTCTTCACTACTAAATTCACCAACTAAACCAAATACAGCTCCAACTAAAGTAGGTAAAAAGAATATTACAATACCTGCTATAGCTCTTAAAGCTAATTGTTTAACAGACTTCTTAATTTCGTCATCTTTACTAGCTACAACAGCCTTTCCTAAATCTAACATACCAAAAATAATAATTATAATTGGAATAACAATCTTAAAAACCCATAGTACCCAACCAACGATTTGCCATATTGGTGCCAAAGATGAACATACTGAAGGTGCCATTATTAACATATATTTTCCTCGCTTTCTTCTTATATATATTGTATCTTATGTTGTTTTACTTGTCAAGATTTTAGCGTTTTTTGTGTCAAATTGTGTCTACACATTCATTAATAGAAGAACAGCTAAAACTAATAATATCATTACGCCTAAACCAGTTGTAATTAACATACTCATGGTTTTACCTTCCATTTTATCTAATCTATTCTTATATTTTGTTTCTCTTGCTTTTTGTTGTAAATTAGATATAGTTTTAGAAAACGCTATTAATTGTTCTTGTTTACGTTCTTGTCTACCTAAGCTTAAACGATATAATAAACGCATCATACGCATACTATCTCTTACTGGGTATTCTCTTGCAAAAGCCATATAAGGTTCAATTGTATCATTACCAGCATTTATCTCAGCGATTAATTCCTTTAAACCATCTTTAAATATTTCAGGAGCATCTTCTAGAGACTTTCCTATGGCTACTGGAACAGTATAATGTTGAATTAATATTTCTAAACTCTTTAAATAATAAGGTAGAATTGTATCTATTTCATGTAAATGTTTTTTATAATAGTTCTTTAAATTAATATAATCTAACTTAAAGAAAGCAAAACCAGCTATTAAACATACTAAAACATAAACATATGACATATTTTTTAGTAATAAACAAAATACTACAAAAATAATTATTAAAGCATTTTGAACTCTTTTGTTAAATAAAATATCAGGATTTACAGAGTTTCCATATTTAGCTCTAACATAAAAGTCATAATCACTTTCTTTTAATTTTCTGATATACATTTCATTATCTGCTATTAATTTACCAATACTTATCTTACCACTTTTAGTTAAGATTACAAAAATGATAATGGCTATAGCGGCTATTTCTATTTGCATTATTCTACCCCCACATCATCATTATAATACTTTTCACCTGTAAGTAAGAAGTAACAATTTATAATTATAATTGCATGTAATATTATATGTACATACCATAAATCAAGTAAATCTAAGTAACTTTGTCTACCTAACAATACCTGCATAACTAATACTAATAAAAATAAAACTAAAGCGAAGGTAATAAACTTAGTATGGAATTGTTTTCTATCCATTTGGTCACGATAAACTCCTTCAACTAAAGCATCTATATCCATACTCATATTTTCTAGAGCTTCACCAGAGTCTTTAGCACCTTCTTTTGTAATCTGTAAGAATAATTGGTGCATATTCTTAACCATATAGTAAGGATATTTTTGATTAAAATATTCGATAGATTCATCAATTGTACCATTTTGGTAAGACATGTTAATCATTGTTTTTACATCTTCTAAAACAGGGTCTTCCAATATTCCAGAATCTCTTACACCTTCTAATGATTTAACAAAACTTTGGGTTGTGTTAAATTCCATAATAACGTTCGTTGTATAAACTTGGATTTGTTCGAAGATATATTCACTATATATTCTTTTACTTCTAAGCCAAGCAAGATAAGGAATAAAAGCGATGGCTAGACCACCATATATTGCTACCATAATTAAACTATAAAAATAAAGATAAGCAATACCACCTGCTAGACCACCAATAACTACTACTTGGATAGCATAATCTTTAATTGTATATTCTTGCTTTAATTCTTTCATTTTCTTACTAATTGTTTGGAAACTATATGGGGCATATTTGGAATAAACAATACCAAATTGAGAGCGTAAAAAGTTATAGAAGTTTTCGCTTCCGTCATTTTGTCGATAAATAATAACAAAAAGAGCGATTAATATTAATATTATTAACTCCATAACTTCCTCCTCTTATAATACTTCAACAGTATTATTAGTATTTGTATTTAAATGAAATAAATCATCCTCTAATATAACGCCTTGGATAGCTAAATAGCTTCTAAGATGCTTAGTTGGATTATTTAATGAATAATTACCATCCAAAGTCTTTTGGTATATGGTATTTACTTGTGGATTATTATCATCATCAACATAAAATTCGACAATTTCCATTATTTCTCTTTGGAACCTACCTAATTTTTCACTCATATAACCTTTAACATATATACCTATTTGAACGTATCTATGAATTGTTGTAACAAATTGTTCAACATCAATGTTTGATTCAATTAGAGAATACATACGCATGGGAATTAAAGCAGCTTTATCAGAGTGGATAGTTGAAATAATATGGTGTCCAGATGAAATAGAGTTACGAACAGCCATAACCGCTTCCGCACTACGAACTTCGGATAATAAAATCCAAATCGGGTTCTGTCTCATACAAGTAACTAATACATCAGAATAAGAAGCTATATTATTAGTCTTCATGGCCACTATATCACGATGCGGAAATATTCTATCTAAATGTAATTCTAATGTATCTTCAATAGTTATAATTTTTTCGTTTTCTTTAGTGGTACTGGCAAGATATTTAACTAGCTCAGTTTTACCAGAACCAGTTTCGCCACTTACAATTATATTAGCATGACCTTGAACACAATTTAGTAAAAAATCTAGAAGGTCCGCTCTAACATATTCTTCTTGTAATAACTTATCCCTATTTAAACGAATCTTAGCTGGTGTTTTTCTTATAACTAAAGCAACACCATTAGTAGCTATTGATTCATGGACAAAGTTAAGACGTAATTCAGCACTTTCAGCATCTAAAAAAGGGTGCGCCATATTAAATGTTTTTCCCATTACATTAGAACATTGGAAAGCAAGTTTTTCAATTAGAGCATTGTTTATTTCTGGTCTATCAACCCTATAAACACCCTTATTTAAAGACTTAAGCCATAACTGTCCTCCATTAGAATAAGAAATATCGGTAATTTCATCTATATCAATAAATTCTTTTAATGGACCAAAATCTATTTGTGAGAAAATTGCATCATTCAAAATGGTCACCTCCCTTTTTAAATTATTCTTTTATTCTTTTTTTAATATACATCCTGAACTGATTCATTTGGAATAGTTAAGGTTTGATTAATTATTAATTGTTTCAAATATTGACTAGTTACTCTTGTTTCCCCTACTTCACTAGTGTAAGCCTTATTACCAGGAACTGGTATTAATTCTATTGAGCTAAGCATTGAAGCTTTAGCTAACAATAAATATAAATTTAAGTCTGGATCTACTTCATCATAATTTGGAACAGCAAACAATAACAAAGCTGGTGTATTTGAAGTAGATGTGCCATAGAAAATACTTTGACCAGTATTATCTCTTACGTCTAAAATCGGTAATTTAGTGATAAATTCACCATATATTAATTTATGATCTTCAGACTGAGCTTTAACGTATAGATCAATATAATCTCCAGGTTGCATTGAATTTCCATAAGTTTTTTGTAAATCAACAGCTAGACTAACTGCTCTATATCCATCAGGCATTTCTTTTAATGCATTATTAGTAACTGCATTACAAGGTTTTATTTGGTCTTTGTAGAAGAAACTACCAGATGGAATTGTCATACGTTCTGAAGCACAATTAGCTTGAACTGTATTAACTACTTCAGCATAATTAGAAATAATTGATTTACTACTTACAACCATTGATCTTAAGACTTCCATTGTTGCTACTGAATCAGCAGTAATTTTAGAAGTTGCAGTAATTTCTTGTGTTGCATAAGGTATAACTACTGTTTCAACAGCAGTTTTAACACGATAGTTATATCCAACATATAGAACAACTATACCTAACATCACACCTAAAATAGTAATTGTATTTTTATTTGATAAAAATCTTCTTATTGTCGTTACTATGTTTCCCATTTTATCTTTCCTTTTCTATACTGCACTCCAGAATGTAGCGCCAGTTCCGATAGTACTATGACAAGCGTCATCTTGGTAATGCCACCATTCTGATGCTAAATCTGTTAAACCAGTTCCATTCATCATATAATTTGATAATGTTCTAGCAGCTTGTGAATTTAGCATACCTCCAGAATATCCTTTTTCATTACGTGGAGCATCTGGGCTATAATATTTTATAGCTTCAGTACTTAATTGATGCATTTTTGTGGGCATATCGCCTTCTTTACTAGCAATAGTAATATCTACAGCACAACCAGTGTTATGTTTAGAAATATTACTAGCTAAGAACCAGCTTTGGCTCCATTGATATCTATTTCCAGTGTTAGCTCCATAGCTATATGTTATATGTTCTTTTACAAGATTATTACTATTTATTAGAGATCCAAAAGTTTGTGTAGCATATCTTGTAACACTTACTGGACGATATGCCTCATATACCTTAAGAGTATCGCCACCTCTTTGAGCATTAGCTTGAGCAATTTTTAGTTTTTGAGCGAATGAATAAGTTGCAGGAACAAAATCGTTAAATTCGCTTGTATATAATTGTTTACCAGTTAAATTAGGAATATCAACTTCTTTTGTACCATCATAAGTTTTAAATATACTACCACTTGCATTAGTAATAGAATATGTCATAGAAGGAATATATTCTTTTAAGTTAATAGCCATATATGTACTATCAACCCATCCACAGCTTCCAGCATATTCAATAGCCCAATACTTACCGTTTGAACCTAGAATATTGAATTTAATTCCTGGAGTTGCTTCTCCTGTTGTTTTAGCAATTTCACTTGTTTCATATATTGGTTTAGCAAGCATTGCTACGCCATGCATACCTTTTAATTCTTCGGAATTGATTCCTTGTTTGCAAGTGGCATTAGCAACTGTATCACCACTACTTGGGCTATTAGTATTTCCTGGATCTGTAGCAGTTGTGCCATTTCCTCCTGGAACAGAAGTTGTATTGTTATCATTTCCAGTATTACCTGTATTACCAGATTGACTAGGATAACTATTACTGTTACCTCCACCGTTTGTTTGTTCAGCATGAATTTGAATAATGGCATCTAATCTACTAACTAAATCATAGCCAGTAGAAACAAAACTTGTTCCACTATTACTCTTTAATTCGACACTAACTTTAGGTGGAGCTTCATAAATACCATAGAAATTAACTTCATAAGTATCAGTAGCACCCATTGTTTCTGCAAGCATTCTTATAAATACTTCCATATATTTTTCTTTATTAATTTTAATTTCATTATAGTCACGATAATAACCATAATCAACTGCTTCTAACATCGAAGCTTCAGTTATTTCTCTAAGACTTAAATTATCTTGGGTTGAGTTAGTTGTTATACCTTGTACAGAAACCATTAAACCAACGATTGCTACACCCATAACAACTAACCAGTAGCCCCAATATGAACTTTGCATTATTTAAACTCCCCTTTCTACTTCCAAGAAGGACCAAGCATCTTATCTTCTGATGGTTGTCCATTCCATAAAGTAAAGTAACCAGTATTATTATCTCCAACAGCACGATAGCCATTTTGTTTTATTAAACTCTTATCATTAACAACGTTTCTACCGTAAGTTCCACCTAATAATTCTGTTATAAAGGAACTATAGCAAGCTACTTCTTCATAATCGCCTATCTTATAACAAGACATTGTTGAATTAGAGTAGCCGCCACCGCCATTATTATTTTCGTCTTCGGCTTTATCATTATAAATTTTAATATCTCTAGCTGTTGATGGATCAATCGTAATACTTAAAATTGGTTCACTATCATAAACAGAGTTACCTAGACTTTCGATTTCATCTACAGTATCATTAGCTTTTCTATTAACTCCAGCATCCCAGTTATATGAAGTTGTACCATTTGGGAATAAATTATTTAATGATACAGTTCTTTCTACCATTGATGTACCAGCACCAGAGTCATATATACAGCCCATGCCTATACAATCAGATACGCAGTCGTCACCATCGCAATATCCAGGACAATTTGGACCAATGCAGTTACTTATACAATCATCTGTACATGTATCATCGAAATCACAAATCCAACCGTCAGTTTTTGGAATATTTACTAAATAAGCGCAATTATAAACTAATTTTGCTGGATCAACTACAGCTTTGGCTCCGCCTCCAATATAACGTCCTAAATTGTCTCCATTATCTCTATCGTAGAACTCACCAAGTTTTTCAATATTAACTGTATATTTATAAATTCCTCTTTGAGTTCCAAGAGCTACTGGAAGTCCATTAGTAATTTCTACATTATCATCGGCTTTATTAACTGTTATCTCTCCACTTGGGTAAACATTATAGAATAGAGTTTTTGGTCTATAAGTTGCACTAACTTCAGATGTTCTCTTAACATAGCTTGCTTCAGAAATTTGATTATAATTTGTATCTGTTTCAATATAACATCTTTCTTTAACGCAATAGATGTACTGCTTAGTTGCTAGAGTAGATTGTCTACTATTTTTAGCGCCTGTAGAGCAGCTATCATAGTTATTATCTATTGAGTTCTCGCCAACACAATACCAATCTTCTTTATTGTTATTCTCGGTTTTACTGAATTCTTCCATGTTATCATTTTTATTAACAAGTTTATTCATATAATCTTTTTCATTATAATCATAATATACGCTAGGGTTATAATTCATCTCGCTATTCCATGTATCATCAGTACATTTGCGGAAATCGTTTATTATATTGTGGTAATTATCTTCGGCTTTACCTACTTCATCTTCTGCATTTTTAAGTTCTGTTGATATATGGCTAGTCAAACTAGCTAATGTATCGTTAGTTTCTGGAGTAGGACTAACCGTCCAATTACTGCAAGTACCTCCTGGAGGAGGAGTACAAGTACATGTTTGAGAGCCAGTACAAGAATTAGTAACTGGAGATGTAACGTTTACAGATTGAGTAGCGTTATAGTTAGTAATACTAATATTATCACCATAGCCACCATTAGTTTGTCTTACATTGTAAGTAATCATTGGAGCTGTTGTATTTACGTGATGATTATATGTTATCGCTGCACCAGTTCCGCTACAACTTCCACAATTTCCAGTACTTGCCTCAGGTGTTGCCTTGCTTGCAGCTAACCAGAATTGATAATTATTATAAGCTTTAATCATTCTTTCTTGAGCAGCTATAATATCTTCTTTATATTTTTCTCTATTAATAGTATTTGTATAACATACTTTAGTACCCTCAACTTTAGCTTTAAAAGTAAAGTATCTTCCTGCATTAACTATTCTTGCAGTAGGCATTGTCATTTTATAATCTTCTTTACAAGATACAGTACAATATTTATTATCATTCATCTTGCTTAAAGCATATGAATTGTCCTTTTCATCGACTGTTTTAGTATTGGTACAATTATTATCATTATTTTTACATTGTTCGTCTATTTTAGAAACAAAACAGGCTTTAATATTGTCACTTTTACTATTATCTGGTCCAGGTCCTAAAATACTTACTTCCTTATTATCCATTTCTGATACCATAAGTAAATTATCTTCGCAACATTCAAATGTATCAACTTGAGTTTCACAAGTAAAGTCACAAACTGTATCTACTTTAGTACAAGCAGTTTGGTCATGAAAAACATCACATTGTATCTTTAATAATTCACATTCACCACAATCAGCTTCGATTAAGTCTGTACAAGCTTGACCGTTTAAATTGCCGGTTGTAGTAGCTTCTTGACGACAGTCTTCTGCAAGATCGGTACAAGAACATGCATCTATTAAGTATGTTTCATATTTAGTTATTTCTTCTAAGGATATTGAATCATCATTAGCTTCACCAACTTTTTCAATACCAACATATCTTTGTTCTTCTGGATCATCAGAATACCATATTGTTCCTATATAATCTTTAAATTTTCCAGCATTTTCAGCACTATAAGCACCATCAATAAAATATTTAATTGGTGATTGACCACATTTTAATGTTTCTAATGTAGGATGTTTTTTCCAGCCTTCAAAATGAACTGTAATTTCAATAGTTGTTTCGCCACTTAAATCGTAACCCATTTCGATTAAGTTTTTACCTAATATATTATCTACTTGAGCTTTATTATCAAATGAAGTACTTCCAATTTGAATTGATTTAATATAAGCTGTAAGTCCTCTATATGTTGCATCCTTTTGGAATTTTATACCATTAATTACAAAGGACCCATTTTCTTTGGCAATTCCAGAAATTTTAAATTTATGAACTACATCTTTTTGAACAAATACTTCACTTCCGTCCATACTTGCACTAGTATCTATATCGCCTGCGGTTGTTTCAAGAGCCTCAGCTTTTTCACCTTCAGTAAAGTTTCTTGCAAATTCTGTTGCTTCACTTAGAGCAGTATAATAAAGTTCTTTAGCTCTATTTACTCCTGTACCAGTATAAGTATAATCGGTATGAGCACTAAAAGCACTTAGTTCTTTTAGACCAACTTCTTTATTAAGAGCGTCGTAGTAGCTTGAATTTTCTTTATTCCATTCATAAACTAATGTTAGATTTGGATAGAAAGCTTTTTCGCCACCTTTATATGTTATTTCATTATTATAAAATCCAAATGTATATTCTAAAGCTCTTATTGTAGCAAGCCTTGCCCAATACTCCGTCATATTTTCTGTACCACTTTTTAGAATTGTTCCATTAGCAGTTAAAACACTCATTACAGCATAGTCAAATGTTTGAATTCTTTTACTTAATGATTTATCAAGCAAAAATCTTTCAGCGTATAATTTGGCAACACCTTGGCGTTGAGCGTCTAAACAAAACATCGCTGAATAACTATCGTGGTAAGAAGAGAATGCTGTATTTGTAGCTTTTGTTCCTTTAATTGTGTGAGTTACACCAACAGCACTATATTTTGTATATCCTTCTTTGGTTTTTTTAGTTGAAGTACTTTTTGTCATTTCAGCTACATTACCATTTCCAGCAGCTTTAATAACTCCCCTTTCTCCAACTCGGCATCTGCTAGAACTTAATCCTTCACATGCTGAAGCAGCATTTACATCAATTATAGATATAAATGCTAAAAATATTGTAATAATAGATAAGCTAGCGTTTTTTAATATTTTTCTCATATTACTCTACTCCTTTGCTTTTTAACTATTATCACTGTAACTAATCCCCCTGCTGCTATAACTACAACGACTGCTATAGCAACTAATGCTCTATGTTCTTTAATAAATGTTGAAAAATTTCCTTTTTGTTCTTCTTTTTTTATTTCTTCGCCTTTTTCATTAAGTTTACCTTGGCGATATTTATTCATCAAGTCTTCATAATTTTCGAATGACGTTGATACTGATAAATACTTATGACATAAATAGAATTCTTCTATTCCTTCACACAAGACAGAATTACTTAAATCGTTAAACATTGGTGTTGTTATATATCTAGTAGCCAATTTAGTATCAGGGCAGTTAGTCTTACTAGAAGAATATACGGTAATAGTGTAATTATTAATTAATGTTGATACTGGTTCATCAATTGATATGACACCATTAACAGCTTCGCTATAATTATAAGTCTTCTTTTCTTTGGTATTGTCTTTTTGCAAAACTACATATAAGTCTTCAGTAACATTGCTTACACGAATCCGATAATATTGTTTATTATAGACATATTCATTCATTTCTTCTTCTGTCAATCCATCTGGTGGGTTAAAATCGGGTTCTGGTTGGACTGCTTTTTGAATAATCTCATAATCCACGCCAATATTAGCCCCCAATGTGTTTAACCTACTAGTTTCTTCCATAGTACATGCTGCTCTTACATTTGCGATACTTGTAAGGAAAATAGTCAAGGTTAAGAATGCAATTCTAAATTTTTTCATAGTATACACCAACCTCATATCCAAGATTATAACACGTAATTCATTATTTTTCAACCTAAAAAGGAAATTGCAAAAAAAGAAGAATTGCAAATAAAAAAGTGATAAAAATTATATCACTTTATAAAACAGATATTAAAATAAAGATGATTAATAAACATATGAACATTCCTACTAAGAAACGCCAAATGTTTTTTAGCCAATCGCGATATTTTACTTTTAATGATGTAAGACCAATTCCCATAACTACACTTGTAGGAATAAAGAATTGTAAGAAACCATATAAAGAAATAAATATAATATGAATTGGATTTATATAATCAACATATTCAGTCATTAAGTATTGACCAGCTATCATACCTGTAAAACTTAAATCTGTATGGAATATATTAGCCACTAATGAAGCTAGCATCATTGTTCCTAAGTTAAAGCCATCAGTTATAGATAAAATTTTATTCATAACAGTAGCAACATATGGGGACATATAAACGACTATCATTAAAGTAATAGCTCCAATAACACATAAGCAAGGTTTAAGCATTTTCTTAATTCCACTTACTACGGCGTCGATAAATTCGTCAAATTTAAAGCGATAGCATAATCCTAATACAATAGTAAAGATTAACATTACAGCATTAATAGCAAACAAATCCCAACTACCAAAAGCTTTTAATTGTGAACCAAGTAAATCTTTAAATATATAGAAATCACTTCCTATTTTAATACTACTTATACTTTCATGTAAAGTTTCAAATACTGTAATATTAAAATTGTTTTGCCAATCTACTAAGCCTAAAACGACTAACACAAATAGTAATATACCAACTACAACAATTGGAATTATACTAGATTTTTTCTTGTTATCTTCTGCTACTTCGACATTAAATATTTCAACACTCTCGCTATTTTTTTCTTGTTTTTTCATATGAGTTAAAGTGAAGAAGTTAAATAATATTAAACCAACTGCTAAAATACCAAATCTAATTAAGACAGATGCATTTACAGCTTCATTATAAGTGCTTCCTGATGGTAACATGTATTGGCCAAATAAATAAGGAAGACCAGATGTACCATAAGTAGCTCCTAACATACCTACTAATACTGAACCAAAAGAAGTCATCATAATAGTCATCTTATCTAATTTTAGTTTGTTTAAAATAGATATAATAAATGGAATAAAGATAACTACAGCTAATGTTTCAGTAAGTAAACTTGTAAGAACAGCAATTAAAACTGAGAACAATACAACAGCAACGCCTTTATGCTTAAATTTATTAGCTATACCAGTAACTAATCTATCATAAGCACTAGTCTTACTTAATACACCATATAAAGCACCAATAGTTAGTAAAACAGCAATTTGATCAATACTATAACTAAGACCATAAAATATTAAAGCTCCAAGATGATAGATACCTATACGATAAAGAGTTCCGTCAGTCGAAAAGCCACCAGAACTAAATTCACCATTAGGAACTAACCAACTAAGTAAGATAGCAATTACTATTAAAGCTAATACGCCTTTTAATAAACCATATCTTTTTTCTTTTTCTTTCATTAAAATCCCTCCAATTAGAATTATCTCACAAATTATTCTAAAAAAAAAGAGTTTTGACTCTTTTTATACACTTTTTATTTAAAAATATTATTATAGTTATATGAATTATCTCTTGTACCGAAATCATTAGATAAATCTGATACTAAACTTCCAGTAAAAATAAACAATGCAATAATGAATGTTACAATCCAAATAATTACTAATGAAGTTAAAGCATAAGATTTTTTATTTTCAGATATTTTATTAACATTAATGTACCCTAACATATAATGGAAGAAGCAAGCAATAGATATTACCATAGCAATAATATTCCCTACCCATGATAAGATATTTAAGAAATATAATAAAGCCATTAATAAATTTGTAACTATTGTTGGGGCCATGCTTGTTGCATATAAACTTATAGACTTTTTATAATCAAAATCGTGATTATTAGTTAATTTAGAGACGATATAAGCAGCAGTTATAGGTATGAATGCTAAGATGAAATAAATTAATGTCATATATAAGAATATTCTAAAATATGGAATTTCAAAATAACTAATATAATCTTTACTATAAGTGCTTAAAACAGATATGATAGAAGTAAATCCAGCAGTTATACATAATCCAAAACTTATAGCTATGGCTATTAACATAATAATAGATGCTTTACTATCATTTTTCTTAACTGTTTCATCTAAAGTTGTTGCTGGTTTTTTAAACATATTAATAACGGTATTAACAAAATTATGTCCCATATCTGCTATAGCCTCAGTATTAACGTTAACATTAATAACATCCTTACAATTACATACTTCTCCAGCATTTAATTCTCTACCACAAGATGTACAAAAATGTTTTTCAGATGCTACTTCTTCTTCTTTTTTTACTACTTTTTTAGGAGTACTTTTTGTTGCAGTACTACTTGTTTTAGTGGTTTTATTAGAAGATGTCTTGCTTTTACTAGTACTAGTTTTTTTCACCTCTTTAATTGGTTCTTCTTTCTTTGCTACAGTCTTTGTTGTTTTTTTGGTTGTTTTCTTTTCTTCAGCCATTTTACTCACACTCCTTTTTCTATTTATATAAATATGGCTCAACTAAATAAATATAAATATCATTATTAGATGAATCTTCACCTATAAATTCTATTTTTAAATTTTCTATATTTGTTACATCTATATCTAAATCATTAATATCAAAAATACTACTACTTTTATATAACTCTTCTTTATCACCATAAATAGTTAGAGTTCCTTTAATATTTTCTTTTATTTCACTATCATATATAAGACGCATTTTTAAATGTTTATATTCTTTATCTAAATGATAAACCCCAGTTACTAAAGAATTATTAAATTTAAAAGCTAAATTATTTTCATATTCTACACCTTTTATAGCTCTAGTATATTTAGATTCAGTAAAACCATTAGTTGAAGATATTAACTTTCCTAAGAGACTAACTGGTTTCTTTTCTTCATATTCTTCTTTTAAGTCTTCTAGTTCTTCATAAATGTCATTATCACTATCTACACTCTTCTCTACTTTATCTATTATTTCTAGACATCTATCATAATCATCACGGATACTCTCTAAAATTACTTTAGTTGTTGAAACAATTTTGGTAAGAATATCTTCATATAATTTTTTATAATCATCAGAAGCACTTAAATCAATATTATTAACCACTTTATTATTATCTAAATACTCTATTCCTTTTAAATATACATCTAATTTTTCTTCAGCATTAGTTATTTTGCTAGTATCAATTATTTCACTCACTTTATCTTTAAAGGCATCTAATTCATCTTTAATATAATTATCAGTATATTTTTGGGCTAGATGATAATAAGAATCATTTTCGATAACTTTTTGATAGTAATAATATGCATAATAATAATCTTTTTTATTTTCATATTCTAAAGCTTCTAAGTAAGCTTTTTTAGAAGAATAGAGATTATCTAATTCATCCATATATTCATTATATAAATCGTAACTTAAGATATATTCTAAACCATTATAATAATTATATAAAGTATTTAGAGATTTAG
This sequence comes from Ruminococcus sp., assembly GCA_023663235.1. Taxonomy (GTDB): domain Bacteria; phylum Bacillota_I; class Bacilli_A; order RF39; family UBA660; genus Caccenecus. The sequence goes on from JAMPHW010000005.1 coordinate 17,303, forward strand.
ATAATTTTTTATAGGCTTCGTCTAACAAATCTTTATCTTTATAGCTTGTATTAAAATTTTTAACCCAAATTGATGTTATATGATTAGTGGTCTCTTTGATGCTATTTAAAACTTTTGGCTTATCTTTATTATTAGATATTATTCTTCCCATTTCAATTAATTCTTTAGTATTATTTTCATGATAATTATCATAATAGTGAGCTAAATTATCTTCAAGTTTTTTTAAGGGATTATTTAAAAGAATTACTAAAACGATAAAAGATATAACAACAACCAAAGAAACACTAAGCATAACTATTTTGGTTCTTTTAGGTAATTCTTTAAACTCTTTAATAAAAGAATTTTTTGTTTCTTTAGTTTTTTCTTGTTCTTTATTTACAGGATTTATTGGTTTGCCACAATAACCACAAAAGGAAGCTTCTTTAGGATTTTTTTTGCCACAAGATTCACAAAACATTATTTCAACTCCTTAATATGCTACTAACATTCTACAATATTTTAAAAATAAAATAAATACTTTTTTAAAAATTTATCCATTTAAAGTCTTATTTATAATATCATAATTATCTTGTAATCTTTGGCAATCTTTATTAAGTTCTAGAGCTTTTTTGATATTTTCTAAACTTTCAGGATAAAGTTCTAAGTTAAAACATACAATACTCATTAATTCATAAATATAATCATTCCAAGCGAAGGATTCATTAATATAGGTAACTGGCTTATTAGTGATTAAAAAAGCTTTAGTAAGTAAATCATAAGCTTCTTGATACCTTTTATTATTAGAATAAAAACTTGCTAATTCGACATAACTTTCTCTTAAATATGATGCTTCACTAATCGCTAATTTATACCACAACTCAGCCTCTCTAAATCTATTTAAACTAAGATACGAGCGTGCAATAAAGCGCATTGAGGCGCATCTTTCGGCATCCCAGGTGGATTTTGGTAACTCTAAATGTCTAATTAAAGTATCAATACATTTTTGATATTCACCATAATACATGTATTCTCTACCTAAATAATGCATATTTCTATCATCACTTGGATCTTCTTTTACACTTAATTCTAATAAAGGAAGATAACTACTCCTTGATTTATTAGAGTCAGGATAATGGTTTAAAGTTATTTCGGGAATTAAAATACTTTTTTCACCCTCATTAACATTTAGCACTTCATGAACAGGATGAACCCATTTATACCCTACTCTTCGATGAATCTTTTCTATAAAGAAAGTTGTAGCTGGATTTCCATATTTATCAAAACTCCAATTATAATTATATTTAGCTTTATCAGTACCCTCCTGCCACTTCTTTTCTAATTTCTCTCTCCATCCACTTTCAAATACTTCATCTAAATCTGTACAGACACATATATCAGTGTCTAACGGAACCATTTCTAATGACTTATTTCTTGCAACATCAAAACGCCAAGGATTAATAGTTTCTTTTTTAACATGTACTCCTAAGCTTTTAAACATTTCTAAACTATTATCGGTAGAACCTGTATCTAAAACATATATTTCATCGGCTTCCTTCATAGAATTTACCCAACGCTCTATAAATGAAGACTCATTTTTACATATTGCATATACACATACTTTATATTTATTCAAAAAAATCACCTAATAAATTATATTGATTTTACTTAAGTCTTATGTTTTAATAAATTGCAAAGATTATTGGCGCAAGTTTTTGTTAATGTAAAAGCATTTTGATAGCTACTATTTTACAATCATAATAAAATAATTTTGAAAGGAGGAAAAATTATGAGTTTGGGTAACCAATTAATAAAAATAAGAAAGGATAATAAAATGTCACAGGAAATGTTCTCAGAAATATTTGGAGTTACAAGACAAACTATTTCCAATTGGGAAAATGCTAAAAGTTATCCAGACATTGAAACCATTATTAAAATAAGTGATTATTTTAATATATCTTTAGACATTTTATTAAAAGAAGATATAAAAATGATAAAAGAAATTGATAAAAATGTTAGAAAAAATAAAATACTTAAAGTTATAATTATAATACTATTTATTTTTATTATTATATTTTTAGCTTTAAGAGAATTATTTCCAGAAGAATTTGGCAATTATAAAAAAAGACCTGGAGTTGTAATTGTATGTCGCTATCAAGATGAGATTTTACAATATCATGAGACTTATAACAAATATTTTAAATACCCTACTGATGGTGGTTCGTGGAGTGTTGGACAGTCTTCTGATTTAAAATATTTAAATAAAAAAATTGTTGAAATAAAATCTAATGATACTTTTAAAAATATAGATGAAGAAGCTAATTATATATTAAAAATGTATGAAGATACTGGAGCTACTTGTCAAATGAAATACTACAAAAACGAAGATAATTATTTAGAAAAAGCAGAAAAAATGCAATTTGAATATCTTGATATGATTGAAAAAGAAAAACAGGAATAAAAATCCTGTTTTTTAGTTATGGTGCGGCAGGTCCTGTAGGTCCTTGAGGAATAGTTAAGTTAAGAACAAAATTAGGTGCTGTTCCTGTTATTGTTGCTGCTGCTGTACTTCCTGGTGCTCCAGTAGTTACTGTTCCAATAGCTAATGTAGGTGTTTCTCCTTGTGGACCTGTAGGTCCAGTTGCTCCAATAGGTCCAGTTGCTCCAATAGGTCCAGTTGCTCCAAT
>JAMPHW010000005.1:20065-39496 GCA_023663235.1 Ruminococcus sp.
AATTTAATCACCATAAAAATTCATAGTCTGTTTTATAGGAGTTTAATGTAATTATGAGATAATAACCTGCAAAGAGAGTTGATTATTATGAATTATAGCGAATTAATGAAAGATATTCGTTTTTTAAATGACAAAACCCAAAAAGATATAGCTAATATTCTTGGTATAGCAAGAAGCACTTATAATGTTTTTGAACAACAATACAGTATCATTCCTTTAAAATATTTAATTATCTTTTGTGATTATTTTAATGTTAATGTAGACTATGTTTTAGGATTAACAGAAATAGAAAAATATCCCAATTTAAAAAAAAGCTCTAATGCCAAAAATATTGGCTTTAGAATGCGAAAAGTAAGAAGAGAAAATAATATTACACAAAAAGATTTAGCTGTTAAATTACATATTACTAATGCTTGCTTAAGTAGCTATGAAAAAGGCAAAAATTTAGTCTCTACTGCAACCATTTACACTTTTGCTAAATATTTTAATGTTTCTATTGATTATTTATTATGTAGAAACGAAATTAAAAAGTTATCAAGAAATAAAATATACAATTAAAAAGAGAGTTATACCAATAATTCTCTTTCTTCATGTTCAAGACTCACAATATCAACACCATTAATCAAATCAAATCTCTTAGTTATCTTATCACTAGTTGTATTTAATTCTTCTACACTCTTACTAACAGTATTTATATTTCTAGCTAATTTATCCCATCTTTCTTTATATCTAGCAAATTCTAAAGATAATTTATTAAGCTCATTATGAATAACTTTCGCATATTTATCTCTTTCCATATTCTTCAAAATCATTTCAATTACAGTAAGCGTACTCATTAAAGTAGTTGGACTAGTAATCCAAACCTTTTTATTATAAGCGTAATTAAGGATATCTGAATGATATGCATTTATTTCTGCGAAAATTGCCTCTGCTGGTAAAAACATTATCGCTTCACTTGCTGTTTCTGCTGGAATTATATATTTCATACTTATATCATCAATATGTTTTCTTAAATCTAATTTAAATTGTTTAGAAGCTCTTTCCCTTTCTTCATTACTTAAATTTCTATTTGTCATTTTTTCATAATTTTCAAGTGGAAATTTAGAATCAATTGCAATCGTTCCAAGTGGTGCTGGTGCATAAAGTAAAGCATCTGCAATATACCCATTGCTCATTTTATGTTGTATATCATATACTCCAGTATTCAAGCTACCAAAAGCATTTTCAAGCAAAAAATTAAGGCTTACTTCTCCATATATACCTCTTGTTTTTTTATCTGTTAAAATTCCTTGTAATGAAACTATATCTGCCCCTAAACCATCAATTTTCTTCTGTGCCTCATCTATTTTAGACAATCTTTCTAAAACATTACTAAATGTTCTATTGGTTTTCTCTAAACTTTCATCTAATCTTTCTGTTACATGATTATTAATATCGGTTAATTTTTTATCTATTTTATCATTTAAAGCTTCAAAGTCTTTTCTAATATCACTAGCAAATCCTAACTTAAAATCTCCTATTTCTTTTACTAAAGATGTTTCTAGTTTCCCTAATCTTTCTGTAACATCAGCTTCTCCATTTCTTTTAAAAATAATTACAAATAATAATATTACTATCAATAATAAAATTCCTAAAATAATATATTCCATATGCATACTCCTTTATATATTTAGTATATCACTTAAATTATCGTATATCAAATAAAATTAAACTCCAATTTTCTCATTCAATTCTTCTAACATCATTTCTTTTATAGCATCTATATCTGTAAAAAATAAGTTGTTTCCATTTCTTTTCATTGATAATAAATCTCTAAAATTCTTTAATATTTCAAATTTTAAATTATCTACAACTTTTAATGGTTTACCGTTTTTATAATGAATATGACTAATATATTTAGGTAAAGTTGGAAAGACATTTTGAATTAAAATAGCCACTTCTTCTCCTGCTATTTCTCTAACCAAAATTGACTGACAAGTATTATACTTTTTCATTTTATATGAAATTATCTTTTTATATTTATCAACTTTACTACTAATAGGAATAAACCATAATAAATCCTGTTCTTTTATTACAAAATAAGTTGGTCTTGAATGTCCTTTTTCATGATTAATCATTAATCCTTTATTGTTTATTTTATCAAAATACTCATCCTTTATATGATATAAATATCCTTCTTCTACTTTCATAATATACCTCCCTGATGAATTCATTGTAACATACCATTTTAAAACTGTCAAAAAAAGAAAGCTATAAAAGCTTTCTAACATTTTCAACCGGAATAACTTATATTCCGCACCATCCGGGAGCGGTTAACATTTCTCGACTGGAATAATTTATATTCCGCACCATCCAGGAGCGGTTAACATTTTCTGCATTTCTAATGCACTTTAAATATACTATAAATTTGGCTTAAAGTCAAGTTTATAATCCTCCACCAGAGCCAAAACTATCAAGTTCTTCTTGTGTAACCACAACATTTATTCTCATTCTTCTATTACCACAAATAAATAATGCTTCTCCTTGATTATAGTACTTAATACTATCCTTTTCACTTTCATTTAAATCAATTAGCTTAGCCAAATCTTCAACTGCTTGTTTTCTAAGTCCCATTACTAGATAATAAGAAGCGTTATCAAATATTGCCTTGCCATGAACAATCATATTTGGTGCTGCAAAGTCTGTAGGTTGTTGAGTAATTATAATAGTACCAGTATTATATTTACGTGAACGTCTTTGAATTTGTGCTAGAAACTCTGCTCCAAGTTCATTTCTTGATGATAATAAAACATGTGCCTCATCAACCATCATTACCGTATTTATATTTTTATCTAAACATAAACCCCAAGCATATTTTAAAATATTAAAGAATAATGCATTTTTAATGTTTTCATCACTATTCATTAACTCTCTTATATTAAACACTATATAATCACTATTAAATCTTAAAGTCGTATGTCCTGTAAAATAATATCTAAGCTCTTTAGTAAGAGGTCTAATTTTTAATTCAAGTCTTTCTATTACATCCCTCTCTCTTGTTGCATCAGGCATTGATAATATTCTTCCCTTTATTGTCGCATACACATCATCAAAAGTTGGAAAGTCAGCACTACTTAAAGTCGTGAAATTAGTATTAAAATCAATCTTGTAACGTTTATATGTATCTTGAACTATTTCACTAAACATAGTTAAGACATCTTCTTCAATATCAGGATAAAGATATTTCATAAATGCTTTTAATTGTTGTAAGGTTCTTGTTAAAACTGTATATCCAAGACCTTGATTTATTTCCTCTTCATCAGCATCTACTACAACTTCTAAAGGATTAATCATCCCAAAGTCTCCGCCTTTACCTAAATCTAAGAAATCTCCACCTAAACTATGAGTCATTTCTTCAAGCTCACCCTCAGGGTCAATGCATACAACTTTACAGCCATTACGCAAATGAGTTCTAAGAAGTAATTTCGCTGCTGTTGATTTACCTGATCCAGATGTACCAAGTAAAATCATATTAGCATTATTTCTATTAGATTCTTTTTTTATTTGATATAAAAATTGATTAAATAATACTACTCCACCTGAAAAATCCACTCCAAATAAAGTCGCGTTTCCAGGATCTTTAATACTATCAAAAACAAAAGGATACATCGCTGCCACTGTAATTGACGGAATCGGCGTTCCAATTCTATTTTCAATATCTTGTTTTGGAAATATTGGTATAATTGACTTTAGAACTTTTTCTTGTTCAAACATTAAACTAATACCACGCATACCCAAGGCATCTAAATAAGTTCTAACTTGCATTTTCTTTATTTCTAAATCTTCTTTCGAATCTGCGCTAATCATAATATGCATTTGAAAATCAAAAATTCTTGCTTGAGTTGCTGCAAGCATAGAAATAAATTGCTCTAAAGATTCATAATCTTGTCTAACTCGCTCTTGAATTGTTTTATCTCTTTCACTTTGATATCTAAGTTTTAAATCAGCTATTTCTTTATTTAACATTTTTTGTAAAGTACTAAATTCAATCGGAATATGTTTAATAGATACTTTAACTCCACTAATGCTTGTTATATCTGATAAATAACCTACATATATACTCTTAGGATAACTAATAATTGTCAGTATTGTACAATATTTGCCACCTAAAGTAAATTCTGTAGGCTTAAACTCCATTCCTTTTGGAGCAATTTCACTTTTTGTACTCATTAACTCATCACCGTCCCAAAATTCGTATGAGTCCCTCCATTTAAGAAATTATCCAAAATCATTCGTAAATCATCATTTGAAGTTTGAGTTGAATTTAAACCAGAAGTAGCTAGCCCACTAATTAAAGTATGTAATTTCTTTTGAATTAACTCCATTCTTTTTTCTTTAAATAAAATAAAATATTCAGTATCAACAACATTATATTCTGCACTAGTAAACATATTGGCTTTATTAATATCTTCCATTATTAATTTCTTTTGAACTGGACTCCCTGTATTATTATATAATATTTGTAATTGTGATAAATAAACACTTATATCGACAGGTCTATCAGCAATAATTAACCAAAATTCAAAATTTATTGAATTATAAAAATTACGTAGATTTCCTATAATAGCATTTTGTAATCCTTGATCAGCAATAAATATATTTCGTGGATGAACCTTTACTCCTGTAACATATTCTCCACTTTCTATTTGTATCATACCATTTAAAATTTGTCTTATAGGTAGCCAATCTTCACTAAAACCATAGCTAGTTTTCGCCATTATTACACCAGCCTCTCCATAAATATCTTCTCTTTTCACTATAAAAAGAATAAACATTTATTATAAATTGTAAAACATTATGATAATTAGGTACAGGCATAACCAAAAAACCTGTTACTAAAGCCGGCGCTAAAATTAAAAGCATAATCGTAATATTAGCACTTTGAATAACTATTAATAATATTAAAGTAAGCCCTACTCCTGAACCAAATAACAATAAATCCGTAAAAGTAAAAAAGCCTAATATTAATTGAGATTTCTTAGAATTCGCTGGAATTAAATAATTACTGTTCACTTTAGTCCCTCCTAATTTTTCTTATTACATTATAACATAAATAATTATAGAGGGATAGTAGTAATTTTTATATATTAATAAAAAAAGACCACGAAAACTTTTGGTCTTAATTAATTTACAATTATCTTGATAATTGTTCTAAATATAAATCTTGATAAATTATATTTTCTTCTTGAAGTGTATTTATATCTGTATCACCATATCTATTACCAACACTAGTATAAATACAGTCAGAATAGCCATCAATTGAATAATCTCTATATGATAAAGAATTATGCATTCTATTAGTTTGGTCTTCAGCAAAATTTATTAAACAGTCAATAATTGCTTGCCATCCGACATAATTCTCTAATTCCTCAACATCATAGTGTAAATATTCACCATTAGCATAATAACCAAACTGATTTGGTACTGTAATAATATCAACAATATTATCTCCAAATCGATTATATCGACTATCAATAAATCTATTTAAAACTAATGTAGTTAAAGCATAAGCTTCTTCATAATTATCTGCACCACCTGAGGCATATATAACTCTAACAAATTTATTAACATAATCTTCATAAGATACACCATAAGCATCAAGTACTGTTGCTAAATCAACATCAGTACAATAAACTTCTGGAAAATACGTAAAATCATACTTTGACAAAGGACTTGAAAACATACCAGTACTGTCATAAATATCATTATTATCTTCTAGTGTACAATCTACGTCACCCACAGAAACAACGCTATCACTTATAAAATTATCACTTTCTTTTTGTAATATTTTATTTCCACTACCTCTAGAACAAGCAGTCATAGTTGCTACTAAACTCATAGCTACACCTAAAGATGTTAATCTTTTTAAATTAAACTTTTTCATTAAACAAAACCCCTTTAATTAAAATAATTATAGCATATTTTTCTGGCATTGTCAAATTGGCGTAAAAATATCAAGTTTTTCTAAATAAAAAAGAGTTTTATCATTTTTTAGATAAAACCTTTAAAATAACTTAGTATGGTCTAGGAATATATCCACCATAAGAATAGTAAGAATAAGGAGCTCCTGGAGTATATGGAGGTCTATTATTTGGTGCAACATTATAAATCGGACGAGGTCTAGTAAGTCCAACAGCTGCTCCCCCAACTAATGCTCCTGTTAAAAATGGAAAAAAGAATTGTCTATCACCAGTTCCATAATTATTTTTTGGTGGCACATACCCATAATTAGAATAATTCAAATTACCCACCCTTTCTAAAATATTATATGTATAATACTTTAGCTAGCTTAGATTATAACCTATATTTTTCCTAAATAATAATTCTTTTTACCTTTTTTAATAATCATTACACTTTTATCTATTGTATCTTTATCACTAATTATATATTCTAAATCATTTATTTTTATATTATTAATACTTATAGCTCCCGCATTTATAAATTCTCTAGCTTCTCTTTTACTAGAGCAAATTCCACTATTAACAACAAAATCTACGATATTTTGATTTAATTCTATATTTATTGTAGGTACACCTTTTAAAGAATTAATTATATCCTCACTTGATAATTCTGTAACTTTATCACTAAATAAGCTTTCACTTATTTTTAAAGCTTTTTGATATTCCTCACTACCATGTAAGAATGTAATAACTTCCTCAGCTAACTTTTTGTGAGCCACACGTTTTTCAGGTGTTTCTTTATGAATCTTAGCAATTTCCTCTATTTCTTCTTTACTTAAGAATGTTAATTTCTTTAAATAATCAATAACCATCTCATCTTCTGTGTTAATAAAGAATTGATACATTTCATAAGCTGATGTTTTATTTATATCTAACCATATTGCATTACCTTCACTTTTACCAAATTTAGTTCCATCTTTTTTCGTAATTAAAGGCATTGTCATTCCATAAGCTTCTTTACCCATTTTTTTTCTAATTAAATCAATACCAGCTGTTATATTTCCCCATTGATCTTGACCTGCTACTTGCATAATACAATTTTTATTTTGATATAACCAAAGAAAATCTAAAGATTGCATAATCATATAAGAAAATTCTGTATAAGTTATACCTGCATCTAATCTTCTTTTAATAATATCTTTATCAAGCATATAATTAATACTAAAATATTTTCCGTAATCTCTTAAATAATCAATAAAGTTTATATCTTTACTCCAATCATAATTATTAACAATATCAAAACCAAATATTTTTTTAACTTGATTAGTTAATGCTTTAACATTATGATCTACTTCTTCTTTAGTAATCATTGCTCTTTCTGCTGTAGGTTTTGGATCACCTATTTGTCCAGTTGCTCCCCCAATTAATAAAATCGGATTATGTCCAGCTTTTTTTAATCTTGCAGCCATTAAAAATGATGAGAAATGTCCAATATGTAAAGAATCCCCTGTTGGATCTGTTCCAATATAAAATGTTACTCCTCCACTATTTAATAATTCTGCAACTTTAGGACTAGATATATCTTTAATTAATCCTCTATATTCTAAATCTTCAAAAAATGTCATAAATTTCCTCCTTTAAATTTTTTATATTATAACTTTTTCTTAATCTTTTTGCAATATTTAATAACAATAAAAAGTCCACAAACAAAGGACGAAATATTTCCGCGTTACCACCTTTATTTATGAACTCAAGTCATACTCTTAATATTTTAACGCATCTCTGCGATTTAACTCCTGAGGTGTAAACTCATTCATCATTAAATTATCTATAAAATGTATCTACAATCGTATAATCTCTATAACTTCCTGATCTTGACGCTAAATCATTTACACAATTACCCATATCTGTATAATTAACATCAAAATAGAAAGGAACAAAATATATCTCACTATTTATATTAGAAGCATAATATTTATTTAAATTATAATAATTTCTTATTCTAACACTCGCATCTGTATACCAATAACCATTACTATAATATGGGTTACTTAAATACTTATCAAAATTATCTGATTTCAAAGAATACGTTCTAAGCATTGTTCCAGATGTTATTGGAACACTATATTTAGAATTACCATTAACTTTTGATATTCCTTTACCATTAACTGATGCATTATAAGAATTATTATACATACTTAAATTATTTAAATATCCTATGTTAGTTATTTTAACATCTCTAGCATTAAATATTTTATCAAATCTAATTGTCCAATCATAACTCCAAGTATTCATATTAGCACTTACATAACTTGTAGAATAATATCTATCACTCACATTTCTACAATATGTATGATACTTTTCCTCTGCTTTATCCCATTCTGCTTCAATTACATAATCTTGATAAATTCTCTTGCTAAAATTAAATCTTTTATTGTTACTATACCAACCAGCAAAATCATAACCACTTCTTGTTGGATTACTAGGAACATCTAAATATTCTCCATCTTTTACTGTAACTGTTCTTGCACTTGTTCCATTATTATAAATAAAAGTAATATTATGTCTAAGTGTACAAGCATCATTATATAACCATTTAGCATACAAAGTTAAATCGCTTGTAACTGGCTTATTAAAATTATATCTATTACTATAAGAACTGTTAGTATACCAACCTACAAAATCATAACAATTAAGTGTTGGATTATTTGGTATGCTTAAATATTCTCCATTTTTAACATTTATGGTATAATTATCACTACCATTATTATAAACATATGTAACTTTACGATATGTTGTACAAGTATCATTACTAACCCATTTAGCATATAGTGTTAAATTACTTGTAACTGGTCTATTAAAATCATATCTGTTAGTTAAAGCTTTATCTGTATACCAACCTACAAAATCATAACAGTTAAGTGTTGGATTATTTGGTTTAACTAATCTATTATTTTCTATTACTTTAACACTATCAATAGTACTGCCTCCATTAGTAACAAAATTAACAACATATTCTTTTTGATTATTAGTATTAGAATTACTTTGTTTTTCCCATTTAGCTACTAAAGTAGTAGTCTCATTTATTGGTGTACTAAAATCAAAAAGTACTCCATTTTTATACCAACCTAAGAATTTATATCCATCTTTATAAGCATAAACCGAATTTACTCTTTCTCCTGCCTTAATTGTCTTTTTAGGAATATAATTTCCACCATCACTATCAAAATAAACTGAATAATAAACATTATTTAAACAATCATTATCTTTACAATTATTAATATAAATTATTTTATTATTATTAGTACTTGTACTATTATTTTTATTATTACTAACTTGATTTACTGTATTAGTTGATGTATTAGGCTTATTATTGTTAGTATTATTACTGTTATTAACATTATTACTACTATCATCTACATGTACTATTGTTGTTTTGTTATCTTCAATTGTAGTAATAATATAATCCTTTTTATTTTCACATTCAAGTGCCACTTTCATTGCATATTCATTATCTAAATTTTTTGTAACTTTTATATAACTTCTATCTGTATTACAAGTTTTGCCATTCTCATCATAAAATTCTATAATTAAATTACTATCAATCATATCTTGAAGTGTTATTTCATTAGTTTCCCCAATTTTTTCAGGTAAATTACTCCCCTTAAAATAATCAAACCCAGCTTCTTTCATTGCATTAATATTATTTATATAAGTATTAGATGCTAACATATCTGCATGACTTTTATTAGGTATTAACCACCATATAAGTGCAATTACAACTACTAATAACCCCACAATTCCTATCACTTTTAGCCAACTTATTTGATATTCTTTCTCCATTCTTACCACCCTTACTTTCCACTATAATAAGTATATCCATAATATTTTAAGATGTCAATTGCTTATTCATAAAAGATTAAATTTTAATAACTATATATTAAAGTATTCAAAGAATCCCATTTTGACACAAAAAAACAAGTAATTATTTTTTCTTACTTGTTGATTTCTTATTAGAATTAGTACTCTTTTTAGGCTCACTCTTTAGTTTATTATCTACTGCTTTAACTGTTGTGTTTTTTACTTCTTTAGCCGCTTCCTCAAGAACTGGCGTTCCTTTATTCATCGCATAATCTACTAAATCATCAGCTTTTTCTTTTATTTTAGATGCTTGTTCTTTAATTTTATTAGTAACAGTTTCTTTATCTAAATTCTTTAAATCTTCTTTTATTTCATTAACTTTTTCTTCAATTGCTATTTTAACTTCTTCTAAATCTAAATTTTTAGCTTTTTCAAGTAAGTCATCCATTTTTATCTTTAACTCTTGACGTGTTTCTTTACCACTTTTAGGAGCAAATAAAACACCTAATCCTAAGCCAATCCCAGCACCTAATAAAAATTTACCCATGCCTTTTTTATCTTTACTCATCTTTTTCATCCTTTCCCTTCTTAACTTTTTTCTTCATAAAAATCTTTGATGCAATTCTAGAGACACCATCAACTACTCTATCTGTAAGTGTTGCAATTTTATCAGATGTAAAATCTATTATTTGAAATAAACCATTTAATGAAGCCACTTTTTCATTTACATCATCAACAACTTTTTCTACTTTATTAATAGTTATAATTGTCTTTATACCTAATATTATGCCAATAATTAAAATAATTATTAATAAAATATATATAATTATTGGTAAAAATGATAGCCAAAATTCCATTATTCACCATCCTCCCTATTCTCATACATTGAATCTATTAAATCAAATAAATCACTTTCTAAAGTATCGTCATCTAAACTTTCTTCATGTGTTGGTTCAATATTTTCCATTGTATTATCATTAAAAGTCTGTTCTTCATAATTAGAATTTTCTAAAACTTCTTCATTATTTTTAAATGTTTCGTCTACTTCTAAATTGTCCGCTTCTTCATAATCATTATTTAATGTATATTCATTAGTGTTACTATCTTTAACTGGTATAATATCATCACTACTATCTTTTAATAATTCATCTATAGTTCTAGCTTTCTCCAGTTTTTCTTCTAATATACGATCATCATACTTAATTTCTTCTTCATTGTTTAAAATTGGTGAGACCTCTTCTTTTCTTTCATAAGTTCCAAAAGCTTTCTTACGCACACTATCAACATCAAGTGTTTTATTATCACTAAAAGTTCTAGCTCTAGAAGTTATTTCATCAGGAGTATAGTTTTTATCTAAAATCCCATATACTGGACTGATTATTGGAGAAGGCTTAAACTTAGTAGTATCTTTAACTTCTTCTTTTTTCTTAGCTTTCTTTATTTCTTGTTTTTTCTCAACCTTTTTACGTTCATACTCCATCACATTAGTACTTCTAGGTTTAGGTGCAGCCTTTTGAAACTCCTCTTCATCAAAATCTGGAAAATTAAAAGTTCTCTCATTCCTAAATTCATTTCTTACTGGATTATTTACTGGCTCTTCAATCTTTTTAGGTTCTTTAGGTGGTTCTACTTTACTAACTTCTTTAACTTCATTAAGTAATTCATCATCACTAATTATTGGACTTAAATCATCAAAAAAATTATTAGCAGGCGCACTCTTTCTAACTTCTTCTACTCGTGATTTAGGTTCTTCTTTTTTCTCAAGAACAGGAATTTCTACTTCTTCTTCTTCAAATAAAATATTTTTAAGTTTATTTATTAAGCTCATAGTCTACACCTTTCTAATTAACATAATCTGGATCTTTTCTCTCGTCATCACTAGTTTCTTCATCTGTAAAACGAATATAATTATCACTACCAATAATTTCAAATATATCAAAAGTCTCCTCTAACGATTGAAAAACATTATTATTAAGATTACTACTAATTACACTATCATTATACGTAATAGATGTTAAAATGGAAATAGCATATGACACAATTTCTTTGATATCTTCCTCATATACTACTACTTCTATTTTAGCATAATTATACATAATTTCAATTAAATATTGATTATTTTTATAATTATTTATCTCTATATACCCTTTTTTACCTTTAAATTGTAAAGTACTAGAGTAATACCCTTTATCACTAAGCTTATAATTAAAATCAACCTTACTATTATAACTAACTATATCAACATATAAATAAAGTTTATATTTCTGATTTGTAAGTATTTCATTATAATTTGTACTATCTACTACTTTTAATCCTTTAGGTAAATAATATCTATATCCATTACGATTAATATTTAAAGTTTTAACTTGACTATTTAAGCCTTCATTTAAAATTGTTTCAATATTACTTTTTTTTATACTTGTACATCCTGTTAATAAAAAAGCAATAATACTTAATAGGAATATTTTCTTCATCTATATCCTCCTATAATTAATAATTATATCCAAAATATTAAAAAAAAGCAATTAAAAAAAAGAAACTAATAACTTCTTATTTATATTAGTTTCCATCCTATATTAAGACTTTTTTCTATTAAGTAATGCTCTAAAATCATCTACCAAATTGCCATTTAAAGAATAATTACTACTATTTCTCTCTTTTGAAAGCTTACTTTGTAACCATTCCATAATTCTTATTCTTATAAATTCTCTATTTCCATAATTATCATTTACAATATCTTCATAACAATAAGAAATATAATTATAAGTAATATTAAAATTACCATCTTTATCCATAAATAACATTTCATCATCTAGTTCATATAAAGCTACTTGATTAGAATATGTTTCCTTCTTACCAAAATACTTTGCCATCTCTAAATAATCATCTAAAGCGATAAAATATTCTTGAAAACGCCAAGTTGGAACTGTAACCGTCTTCTTCTCATCTTTATCAAAATAAGTTAAAACAACATATTCTTGAGTTTCACTTTCTAAAATAAAGAAACGACTTTCAAGTAAATTATCTCTTCTTTTAGATATATAAACATTTAAATTAAAATCAGGTTCATTTGCATTAACTACAACATTAAATAAAGTATTATCATCAGCAAAATTAGTGAAAGATAAATTCTGTAAAACCATCGCTTTATCAATATCTGTTTGACCATTTTTTAAAGACTCATAAACACTTAAAAATTCTTCAAAAAACTCCATAGCTCTCTTCATATTTGCTGTATCAAAAGACTCATTATAACCTGCCATAGCTAAATTAAATTTTTCTAAAACCTTTTCATATAAAGCCTTTATTTTATCACTTTTAACTAACATTCCTATAGTATTTTCTATCCTTTTTAAAGTCTCAATTGCCATTTCCATATTACAATCTTTTTGATAACTCTCAATGCAACTATTTAACCATTTAATAATTTCTAAATCTTCTTTTGAAAGATGCTCTTCTAAAATTATTCCTTTTTTAGGATTTTTTAAAACTTCATATTTATTAGTAAAATAATTTCTAATATCTATAAACCGTTTTAATATATTGGTATGTAAAGCGAAAATATTTTTTATCTCTTTATGTAACTCTTCAATTATTTTATCTAAATTATGAAACTTACCTTTTTTAGCTTTAGTTAAAGAATCTTCTATTTTTTCTTTTATTAATGAACTTAAAAATTCATAATATTCCCATAAGGTATAATCTCTAACAGCTTCAATTATTAAATTTTCTACCTCTTTAAGCTTTTTATTTTTAAGTTCCTTTAATTGTTTGTAAAAATCATAAAAAGAACAATTATAATTAAGCTTACTACCATAAGTATCATCTAATGCATAAATTGAAAAAAATTTATTTTTTAATTTTATAAATATCTCTTTAACTTTAACACAAGCTTCATTATATATTTTATCTACTTCTGCAGTATCCTTAGCAGCTGCTAAATCTAAACTATAATCTTCTATTAATTTTTCTAATTCTTGATAATAAGTAGTATAATAAGTTGGAAATACATCTATATCATCAGACTTACTTAAAAATTTAATTAATTCACTTATTTTATCTACTAGATACTTTTTTACATAATCTTTATCATAATAAGTATGATAACTACCAGTCTCTTTAAAACACTTTTCTAAATAATCATGAGCTGCATTGACTTCTTTCATTTTCTCTTGAACTTCAAGCCTTTTTGCTTCAGCAACATCCATATACTTATCAGGATGATAAAGTCTTGCCAAATTTCGATAATTTTTTCTTAATTTTTCATCTGAAAAAAATGGCTCTAAACCTAATATTTCAATCGCCTTTTGATAGTTCATACCTTCTCCAACCCCTTTTAATGATGCCTATTTTAGCATCAAATAACCTATTTGTCAAATTTCCCATAGAAAAAAGAACCCTTATAGGTATTCTTTCCACTCTTCTACATTATGTTCTTCTGTTGCTAAAAGTTTCTTAGCAAGCTCCAATATTTCTTCATCTTCACTTAATTTTTCATTTAATTTTTCTTGAATTGCAATAATTCCTTTTTGACTACCTTCCATCATAAGCTTAACTATTTTTTTATCATCACCTGTAATGGACATAATTTCACCCATAATTTTACTACTTATTTCCTTAAGCTTTGGAATTTCTTCTTCTTTAGCCCCATATTTTATTAATACTTTGCTAGCCATTTCACAAATATTTTCGTATTCACTTCTTTGTTCACTCATTAATTTAGCAATCGCTTCATTATTAATCTTTTTTAAGACCGTGTCTATTCCAATTAATCCCATCTCTGCATTTTGATATATTAAATTTAAAAATATAATATTATCATTTTGTTTCTCTTTCATAAAAAATTCACCCACTTTTAGTATGGATGAAATTAACTTTTTTATACTTCTTGAACAACCGCGATAATCATTGGTTTACATTCAGTTTCTTCATATAAATATTTAGAAAGTTCATCTCTAATCTCTGTTTTAATTTTATTATAATCTACATAATTAGGTGTTATATTTCTCTCAATAATAGTTGCACATATCTTCTTTATTTCTTTAATCATTTCTCCACTATCTTTAATATATATAAAACCTCTTGTAGTTACTTCTGGACCTACAATTAAAACTTTTTCTTGCTTAGAAATAGTCGCACTTATTAAAACAATACCATTTTCACTAAGCATTTCTCTATCCTTTATAACAAGTTCTCCCACATCATCACTAGATTTACCATCGATTAAACAATCATTCACCTTTATTTTATCAGCTTTATCAATTAAAACACCATTATTAAATTCTGCTATTTCTCCATTTTGCTTTAAAATAATATTTTCTTTAGGAATGCCTAAATTATAAGCAAGATCTCCATTTCCTACCATATATCTATATTCCCCTTTAACAGGCATATAATATTTAGGTCTCATTAACTTAATCATTTGCATTAAATCTTCACTAGATGCATGATGTAATATTAGTTTTTCACTCGGAATATTAACAATTTCACAACCAAGTTCTGCCAAATCATTTTCAAGTTTTACTAAAGCTTTTTCATTACTATCATATCTAGGTTCTGAAAATACTATTGTATCACTTGATTTTAATTTAATAAACTTATCATATCCATTATATATTTTAGACATTGCTGCATATAAATTAGCTTTATCATCACATATAAGCAAAATAACATTACTATCATTAATATTAGATAAATCACCTAAAGTGTTTTCGTTTATGTTTAAATAACCTTCTTTTAATCCAAAATTAATAACATTTTGTAGCTTTTTACCCATAATTACAATTTTACGATGACTATTTTCACTAGCATTAAATATTTCTTGAATTGTATATAAATGTGTTGGTAAAACCATAAACATAATTCTGCCTTCCGCATTCTTTATACTCTTTTTAAAAACATCTACTAACTTATGATTTGGCGATGTATGTCCAACATTTTCACTAAAAACAGATTCACTAAGTAAACATAAAACACCTAATTTACCAATATAAGCAATTTTACCTAAGTCCATATCATAGCTACCCATCATTTCAGGATCAAATAGAAAATCACCTGTATAACAAATTGCTCCATCTTTCGTATTTATTACATACATAACAGCATCAGGACAACTATGAGATACTGATATCGGAAATATACTAACATGTCCAAAATTTAACTTTTTATGAGGTTTAAATTCAATAATATTATCTTTATTAACCCCTGTTTCCATCAAAACATATTTCGTAAATTTTGTTGCATATACTCGAAGATTTGGTATAACTGATAAAAGGTCAGCTGTAGCTCCCATATTTTCATAATGTCCATGAGTTATAAATAATCCTTTAATTCGTCTTTTATTCTTAACTAAATAAGAAAAATCTGGAATAATATAATCAATTCCTAACATATTTCCACTAGCGTATTTTAACCCACAATCAAAAATAAATATATCTTTGTCTATTTCAACACAATACATATTTTTGCCGTTTTCATCTAGTCCACCAAGACTAAAAATTTTAATTTTACTCAATTTAAATCAACTCCAATTCTAAATAATTAAATAAAAAAAGTTCTAAGGCATAACCAATTATACCAAAAAACTTTTTATATTACAAGTCTATTTATTTTAAGACATAACTACTTTAAACGGATTAGATTGGGTTCCATCACCAGTAAAAGTTACATCTGAACGGAGATTAATTACAGGCCTAACACTAAAGCTCCCATGAGGTCCTAAACCAGAAAATAGACTCCCATCTTCATAAACAGAAAATAATAAAGCAGTATTAGAATTAGACCAGGATGGTGTCATCGTCCAAGTTCTATTTCCTGTTATAAGATAGTTATTTTCGGATTTATTATTAGATCCAACTGCAAGCCCAGCATAACTAGCCTCATCTGCTGTTATTAAACCAACTGGATTCTCTAATACTTTATTTCCTTTATTTGAACTAGCATAGGTATATAAATCTAAATTGTTATTACAGCTTAGAGATGGAGTAATTATCTTTGTACCACTATTATTTTGTACTAATCTTATATAAGCTCCATAATATTGGCTTTGACTGCTAATAGTACCTAAGCCATCACCTATATTAACCCCATCCTTTAATGTTGATTCTTCACTTTTATTTAATGTTCTATCTCCACAAAAGCCAGAATTTTTATCTATTTTATCATAATATTTTGTCCCTTGCTTAATGTTAGAAGTCTTAAACCAATCATTTAAAAATGCATACATAATTGACGGTGTTCCAAGCCCATTAACTTCACTAATATTATAAAAATAACCTGCATAAACGAGACTAGTATAAAAATTATTAAATTGACTTGTTCCTATTCTAGTTTCTTTCCCTTTTATTTGTGGTTCTAATTTATTTCCACTCTCATCTTTCGTTCTTCCTTGATAGATCATTCTGACTGAACCATCACCATTAACTCTTATGATGCGCCAATAATAGCCTCCAAATTCAACCCAATTATCTAAGGGATTTCCTGCAAAGTAATAACTTGTTCCATCATCATCTTTAGCTTCAAACATTACACCATATGTTGTTTCTTCATATGATAAGTTAAAATCCTTATTTTCTACTATTCTTTTAGATTTATATTTAAAATGTGTATTTAATAATTCATTCATTGTCTTGGAAGTTTCATTATTTTTATCAAAATATAAAATACATCTATCGCCTTTACTTATACCCTTTATAACATGATTATTTATTTCATCAGTATATAGTTTAATATTGTTATCTTTTGAATCTTTATTTGTTTTATAACAGTAACTTTTACTTTCATTTAAATTATAATCTCCTGATGGAATTAAAGTTGTTTTTTCTTGTTCTATATAATTACCATCACCATTATTAATATAAATACTTACAACCCTAAAATCATAAGGACTTGATATTACTTTACCTTCAGTTAAAGGTATAGATGCTGTCATTCTGTAATTCGCTTTACTTCCTATAAAAGTTACTATAACCATAAGTACTACTACCAATATTAAACCACACAAAAAATACTTTTTGCTATTTCCATTTCTTAATTTTTCTATTTTCATATTTGCTCCTTATAAATAAGCAAACCCAGGTTATTTTAGAAATTTCTAGCTTATACATTTATTATAATTGTTCCTATAATATTTGTCAAGAATTTTAACTGTATTTCTTACATATGATATTTTTAAACTTAAACTATGAGAAAATAAATTCGGTGAAATTATACAATGATATATGCTAATAAATTAAAAGAATTAAGAGAAGAAAAAGAGTTAAACCAAAGTGATTTAGCAAATATATTAGAGATTGACAGAGTTGGATACACTCAATATGAAACAGAGTACGCTCTTATTCCAACAAAACATTTAAATACATTATGTGAATTCTTTAATATCTCTCTAGACTATGTCTTTAGTTTTACAGAAAATAAAAACTATCATAATAGTAATAAAGAAATCAATAAAAAACTATCTGGTCAAAGATTAAAAGAACTTCGTAAAGAAAATAAATTAACTCAATCCGCTTTAGCTTCTATTCTAAAAGTAGGACAAACTACTATCGCTGGTTATGAAAATGGTATTTATTATATAGCTACGCCTTTTCTTTATGATATATGTAAAAAATATAAAATATCTTCTGATTATCTTTTAGGAAAAATAGATAACCCTAAATATTTGAAATAAACTATTTATTTTCTAATGATAATAAATCTTTATTAACATCTTCTTGTAAAATTGCTAATTGTTTTAATCTATTATCACTCTTTAATAAATTCATTTGTCTTTTTGCAGAATCGTTTAATCTGATTAACCTTTCTTGTTGTGACAATCCTAATTTAATAAGTTCTGCATTAGTATTCTCTAAATTATTAAGTATTAAATGAAGTAAATCTGTATACATTTTCTGATAATTTGGGATTTTTCTTTCTCAAATCTTTTGCTGTCATTCCAAATAAAGCCACATTAAGAATATCTTGCATAAACACAGTTTTTTTGCTCATCAGTTAAATTAGGAATCATTATTTCTTTAATTGCATCTGTATGCATTAAATAATTTACCTTTGAAAGTAACCTACTAGCTTGCCATTCAACTTTATACTGATAAGATTCAAACTCAGTAATTAAATAAAACTTAAATTCTGGCGATAACCAACTTGCAAATTCTAAAGCAATATCAGAATGAGCATAAGTTCCTCCACCATTCCCAGATTTAGATATTATACCAATCGCATTTGTTTCATTTATCCACTTTTGTGGAGATATTTTAAATTTATTACTACCAGATTCATTTTTAAAGGTGTCGAATTCGACACGTTTGAAATTTGGATTATTAACAAATTCCCATAAACCTAAATAAGAAATAACATCTTTATTTCTCATCCAGTTCTGTATAGGATATCTTGGATCCTCTTCATCAGCATATCTTGCTAAATCAGTTAAAGAAATATATTCATAATTACCAATTTTAATAATTCCAATCTTTTTATCCTTAACATTTATTTCTTCTCTTATTAAATTATTTTTCAATACTTTCAAACTACTTTCACTATTATTAATATTTAAATAAAATATTTTTGCATTTTTCCTTTAATTTATAACACTCGATTTCAATGTATCATATAATTTAAAATATATCAAAATACAGAT
>JAMPHW010000005.1:39596-58941 GCA_023663235.1 Ruminococcus sp.
ATATATCAAAATACAGATTTTACTAAATCTGTATTTCAAAGTGTAAATTTTATGTTAAATTTTTAACTAAAATATATTCTTTTTCACCATTTTTGACATTTTTTTACATAATTATTATGCAGATTTTATAAAATCTGTAAAATTAATAATTATCTTCTTTAATTAATTCACTTACATAATCAATTTCTAAATCTTTATAATTAACTTCTTTTAAAATAAACATCAAATCATTTAAAGTAGCACTTTCTTTTATTAAAATTATACTACCACTAAAAATATTCTTCTTTATAGTAGCTAAATTAGTATTAGTAACCTCTACACTTGGCTCTATTAAATAGTTCTTATTCTTAAGACATATATCTTTATTATTATTGTTTATTACACATATATGTTTATTTTCTTTATTAAGGTTTAAAGTATTTTCTAGAGCTTTAAATCCTTCGATTTCATTATTAATAACTTCAAAGTAGTTATTTTTTTTATATGTGTTTAAATTAATTAGTAATGATGCTTTTAAATTTTTTTCTTGAAAATACTTAGTTAAATCGTTTTCTACTTCAAAAATAAAACTAACTTTATTTAATTTACTATTACCCTTATTAATTATTTTATCTTTATTTTTTTCTAAACTAACTTCTGGTCTTATTTGATCATACACTAAAAAATATTTGTTAAATACATTATTTTCTTGCATTTTATAAAAGGACTCTTTTACATTTACTTCTAACCCATTTAATCCAGGTATAATATAATCCCCATTAATTTCTGCATTAACACTTTTAACATTATAATTAATAGATTCCTCATTTATCGTTACCATTAAAGGATTCTTATTTAAAACTATACTTGCTATCTTATCAGTATAATAAAAACTAAATACCATAATTAATGCTAGTCCAAAATATTCATAATACTTTCGCATGTAATTCACCTAAAAAAATTATATGCAAAAAGAAAAAAGCTAAAACTAATCTTAGCCTATTTCTTTCTTAATTAAGTCAGCACCCCTCTTCGGATCTTCAAGTAATATATCATATATATACTTATTCTTTTTAAGTTCTTCAATAAAAGTAATTTCTTCTTTTGTCATCGTTGCAAAAGTTTCTTTATTATTTCTATCAAAGGTTTTCACTAAATAATCAGACCCTAAAAGATAGTCAGCACTAACTCCGAAAACATGTATCATTTCAATAACAGCTTCTAAAGTGGGATTACGTGTTTCTTTTTCATAGCAACATATTGCTGATTTTCCAACACCTATTAAGTCTCCCAATTCTGTTTGTGTTAAACCTCTCTTTTTTCTGACCTCTCTTAGTCTACTTCCGTTTAACATCCCATCACCCTCGCATCTATTACAGATTATAACTTTAGTTGCTATCTATGTGTAATTTTTTCACCTATGGTAAAAATTACCTACAAAATATCGATAAATTATCAATATTATTGAGTAAAACTACGCTGTTTTAACGGTAGAAGTTATAAAAGATACTTTATCAACTACTACTT
This sequence comes from Ruminococcus sp., assembly GCA_023663235.1. Classification (GTDB taxonomy): domain Bacteria; phylum Bacillota_I; class Bacilli_A; order RF39; family UBA660; genus Caccenecus. The sequence continues at coordinate 41,103 of JAMPHW010000005.1, forward strand.
CTAAAACATATTTTTTATCACTATTTTCAGTTTCATAAGTACGTGTTTGTAAACGTCCTCTAATTCCAACCACATCACCCTTATGACAATAATCTCTTGTAGCACTAGCAATTCCATTCCATAAAACACAATGAATATAATCAGCTTCATATATACCATCACTATTTTTATAATCTCTTGAAATAGCTAGCTTTACTAAAGTTCTAAATGTCCCATCATTGTTTTCTTTTACTTCAGGATCTTGTGTAAGTCTTCCAACCAAAGTCACATTATTCATGTATATTCCTCCTTTCAAAAAGGAATATAACATCTTCTAAAAACTATGTCAAAATGCAGATTTTGCATAATCTGCTTAACAGATTTACCAATTTCTGCTTAGCAGATTTTATAAAATCTGCTTAACCAATTTATTAAAATCAGTAATTTTTAATTAATCGATTTAATTCCACAGCATACTCCATCGGAAGCTCTTTTTTAAAGTCTTTTATAAGTCCCATAACTAATAATTCTTTAGCTACTTCTTCCTTTAAACCTTTACCCATTAAATAAAATAGCTGCTCTTTACTTACTTTTGAAATAGTCGCTTCATGTTCTATGTATGAAGTATTATTACTAACAATATTATTAGGAATAGCACTACTTTTACTTTTACTATCTAATATTATTGTATCACATTTAATTGTTCCTTTAGAATTAATAGCATCCTTTGTTATTTTAGTTGTTCCACGATAATTACTAGTTCCTCCATTAACAGCAATAGACTTACTAACAATATTACTTTTTGTATTTTTTCCAAGATGAATCATTTTAGCTCCAGCATCAATAACTTGACCATCACTTGCATAAGCTATACTTATAGAATTGCCAACAGACCTGTCCCCTTTTAATATACATGATGGATATTTCATTGTAACTCCCGAACCAACATTTCCATCTATCCACTCCATAGTTCCATCTTCTTCAACTATTGCTCTTTTTGTTACTAAATTATAAACGTCTTTGCTCCAATTTTGAATTGTTGAATATTTACATTTAGCATGTCTACCTACATATATTTCTACTACTCCTGCATGTAAACTTGTTGTCGAATAACTTCTAGCTGTACACCCTTCAATGTATTCTAATTCTGCATAATCATCTACTATTATTATTGTTCGTTCAAATTGTCCTAAATTCTCTGTATCAATGCGAAAATAGCTTTGTAAAGGTCTGTCAAGTTTTGTGTAAGGAGGTATGTAAATAAAAGAACCGCCACTCCAAAAAGCTCCATTTAAAGCTGTATACTTATTTTCATCATATTTAACTAAATTATTAAAATACTTTTTAAAAATATCAGGATACTTTTTTAAGGCATCATCTGTACTTGTAAAAATAATATTGCTTTCTTTATCCTTAATATTATGATATATAACTTCACTTTCGTATTGATTAGTAACACCAAATAAATAATCTTGTTCCGCTTTAATAACTCCTAAATCACAAAAAGTTCCTCTAATATTATCCTCTACTTTATCCCAATTATCAGTCATTTCTTTTTTATTCTCTTTATAATAAACAATTTTATCAAAGTCAATATTTAATTCTGGCCCAAAACTAGGATTATCTAATTCGACAAATTTTTTTAAAGAATTAATTCTAAAATTTAACATCCATTTAGGTTCTTTTTTCTTATTGCTTAAATCTATCACATATTTATTTAACTCTTTTTTCATAAAAATTTCCTCAAAAATATTATACTACATATTTTTTTATTTGTTTAGTGTTGTTTTTTTTTATTTTTTTTGATACAATTATATAGACTAGGAGGCTTTTATATGAGTGATAATGATTTAAGTAAAAGCAAAATAATAAATATAAATGATTTTATATTTAAACAAAATTTACAATTTTACCCTAATTTAGTAGGATTAAGTTGTGATAATAACACTATAACTTATGCTAGAAATAATCAAGTTATCGCAAGTGAAGTTCTAACTTTTGACTTACGTACCCTACCAGGAGATGCTTGGAACTTATCACCAGAAGAATTTATGGATGTTATAAAACTAAATAAAGAATGTAAAAGCTTACAAAAATTTATTGGAATAATAGAAAAATATGGGCTTAATCAAAACGCTTATATTACTGGAAATGGGGCGGCTTAAATAATGAACGGAAATTATAATAGTAGTACAAATAGTTCTGGAACATTAAATGATGAAATCTCAAGAAGCATGCAAGTATATTTTAAAGCTAAAGAAAATAGTCGTTATTTAACTGAAGATAACAAAATATTAGTTAGCAATACTGAATACTATATAAGCTCAATCCCTAATAGTCATCCTTTTAAACAAGTTATTAATAATGAAATAAATACCTATTATTTAAAAGCAAAAGAATTAGGTCAAGCAGAAAACAGAAATAATGCCGATGAACTAAGACAAACAGGTCAAACAAGAGCCTTAGTTAAACAAGAAGAAATGGCCCCTTCTAGAAGAGCGGCTTTCATCAATGTTGCAATTTTAATTTATGGTTCCCTAAATATTGGTTTTATTTTAGCCATTGCCCTATTAAAGTAGAAATACTTTCTTTTTTTTTGGATTTATGATATAATTCTCATAAATGGGGTAGTCTATGGTTTCGACATATAATACTAAATATGATTGCAAGTGGTTGATTTCCTAAAATCATAATTAAAATTAAATGACAAGAATGCAAATTCTTTTGCTCCAAATGCTTATGCATTTGCCTAGAATAGTTTAGTATAGGTGTAGCAAGCTTCTATTTATTTTGCTTATAGGATAATTAGAGGTTCATAAATATAAGATATACTCTTTTATTTGTTTAGGATAAAAGAAAGAATTTTTACTAGACTTAGACTTTTTATAGGTTGGTCTTGAGCCATTAAAAAGTTGAATATTAAATCAAGCTAAACTTGTAGATATTGTATGATAGATTATATTGGACAGGAGTTCGACTCTCCTCTACTCCACCAAATTTGATTTATCGCCCTATTTTGGGGCTTTTTTCATACAATAATTTATTTTACCTCTTATTTTCTGCAAAAAATATCATTTATAACCAAATTTTAACTAGTAATCTTCTATTAAATTAAAGCATATTAATATCACTTAATTATTTTAAAAGTTTTTTTCATTAAAACAGACCATATACTGATCTGCTATACAATTGTAATTTATCGATTAGTTAAAAAATTATTTATAACATTTATAAGCTCATTTGATGGATAATAATATAATAAATGAGGTCCTTCTACATAACTAAAGATGGTATTATTATCTAACGATAAGGATGCTACTTCATTTTCTTGAGTTTCTTTTACATACTGAATATATTTATTTATATCCATATCATTTTTATAATAACTTTTTAAACTATTTTTCTCATATTTCTCATAAAAATTACCACTTATCGAATTTGCCATAATATATAATTTTTTTATTTTATAATAGTTATCACCAATATTGTTTACAACTTTATTGGCATTTTCTTTTATCAAATTTTCTTCACTTAAATTAAACTTTGAATACGGGTTAATCATATTCATATACCATATTGCTTCAAAAATATTATCATCATAAACATCATAATTCTTAATTGCTGAGTTAGCACTTCCTTTTTTATAAATAAACCTATGAATACCAAGCTTACTACCTAAATAAGAAATATTATTTATAAAATTATTATTTTCTTCTTTAAGATAAGAATAAGGAGAACCTATATCTAACCCAATAATGCTATCAATTTCATTAGGATATTCTATAGCCCAATAGATTGCATACATTCCACTTAAAGAATGAGGCATTAAAATGACTTTTTCTGTAACATTTAATTCTTTTAAAACATCTCGATAAAAGTTTACAATATATTCTACACTTGCTTGTGTTTTTGTATCCTCAGATAAACCATATCCTGGTCTATTTATTAAAATGATTTTGGCATTTATATTTCTAGCTAAAGGTTCAAATGATAAACTTAAATCAGTTACTCCTGAACCGCCCATTAATAAAATAATGTGTTCAGTATTATCTTCATTAAATATTTTATAATTAATTTTCTTTCCCTCTATTTCTACTATTTTACCCATATCATATTTTTCTAAATACTTAAGTTCTTTATTTGATTTTAATTTATGACTTATAAAAGAATATAACAAAAATAATAGTAACAAAACAATTATAAATCCTATAACTAGTAATATCCTCTTTAATATTTTCTTTATACTATTTTTCATAAACAATTCTCCCTCAAATTACTATTTAGGATTTACTTATATTAAGCATTATATCATAAAAAAAACACTTTTAATAGTGCCTCATATAAGAAAATAAGTTACAGCTAATTATCTAGAAAGGCAATTATATATAATAGATACCTTTAATACTATCCACATTAAAGTCTTATTAATATCCTCTTTTTTTACAATACTTCCGATACAATAATTTTCTATATATTCCATTTTTATAGGCAACTCTAATTTTCTATTATTATTGCCTATTACTTTAGACCATAATTCATCTACTACATAATCAGCTTTATCAGTAATATTTGAGATGTATTTATCATTACTACTATTTTTATCATATTTAAAGAAACTCGCTATCTCATCAAAATCTGGATCAGAAAAATTTATTTCATGACTTTAGACATTCTCATGCTAGTTTATTAATATTTTTGAGGCGTGATAGTAGAGATGTAGCGGATAGATTAGGCGACACAGTTCAAACTATTGAAAAGACATATGCACACCTATTTTCTGAAAAAAGAAAAGAAACAATAGACATTTTAAACAACTTTAAAAAAGGTGCTTTAGCAATGAGCTAAAGTTCTTTTTTTTATATCCTTTTTACATCCTATTTGTATAGTATAACTTAAAAATTTTTAATCAAAATTATATAATGCTAAATAAAACTATGCGAAAATAAAAGAAATAATTAGTATTTATTTTATTTAAAATTACAAATTTGGTCCTCCTCTACTCCACCAATTTTGATTATTTGCCTATTTTAGGGTTTTTTTATTTAAAATCATTTTACTACTTATTTTTCATAAAAATTCCATTATTTTAAAAAAATCAAACATTAAAGTCTGATTAATTAATTGTAAATTCTGCTGCTGCATTAAAGTCTTTAAAATTATCATTTTCATATATAATAGTCATATCTTTTACTACTCTATATTTTCCTGGAGTTAATTTTCCATAACCATATTCTAAATTAATTTTTAATTCTTTAATATTATTCGGTTCTAAATAATATAATGGTAAATTAAATATTCGATCACTAATCGTTTCTAATGAATACCATTTACCGTTCTGCTCCTTTTCTACCCAATAGCCCTCACCATATCCAACAGTTAAATCACTATTATTTTCAAGAATAAATGTTCCATTTGATTTAGTTAATGTATTTTCTTTTAATTTAAAAATAACATCATTATTTTCTATCTTGACCCCTGATTCTTCACCTATTCTAACTTTTGTTTTCTTATTATCAACATTCTTTGAGTTACAGCCTATAATTCCTAATAATAAAACTCCTATTATTAATACACTAAAAACTTTTTTCATAAATATCTTCTTTCCAAATTATTATAGAAAAAATAAAATAATAATTCTAAAATGTTCCTACATCTATAATGTTCCAAAAACTATATTTTTTAATTTTAGCTAAGACAAATTTGTAATTATAATTATCATTAGAATTTAAACTTTTTTGCTTTCCATCTGTATCAAAATTAATGTTTAATACTATGACTTCATAATATTTGTTTTCTTTTTTTGCTTGCTCTAAATCTTTATCCTTAGTATCATACCAAATTTTTTTTATAGTGCAACCTCTAAAGTTAATTTTAAAATATCTAATTATTTTATTTTGAGCATTTTTTAAATCTTTTTGACTATGAATTTCATTATTTGATATAGAAATTTCTATATTAGAAGTTTTATTAAGATTAACTATCCCAAAAGTAGCTAAAACAAAAATTATTATAATAAATAATATTGACAAGTATTTTAATTTTTTAGTCTTCACCTTACCACCTAACTAAATATTAAAAATATTATGTATAAATTAACATAGAATTGTGATTTAAATATTCAACTCATGTTATATTTAAATTTATAAAAATGCTCAAAAGAGCTTAAAAACTAATGGTTGCCCCAGTAGGATTCGAACCTACGGAATGATAGGGTCAGAGCCTATTGCCTTACCGCTTGGCTATGGGGCAATTTCTAAAAGTATTATAACACTTAAGTCTCCAATTTTAAATAAAAATATGTTAAAATATATAATGAAGGTGCATTAATGAAAATAAATATTGAAACTAATTATAAAAAAGCTGTAAATACTTTTAATAAAAATCAACTATCAGAAGAACTTCATAACTATATTATTAACAATTGTTATTTTACTTCAATAAAAAATAAAATAACACTAAACATAAAAGGAATAAATAATATAGAAGAACAAGAAAAAATAAAAGAAGTTATTCATAGTTATTATCAAAATAAATATAATATTTTAAAAAGAATAGATAATATGGATAATTATATTCGTTTTATTATGTTTATTATTGGTATAATTGCTATCTTAATTTCTAAAGAATTAGATAAAATCTTTAGTGAAATTTTTCTAATCGCTGGTTGGGTAATCATTTGGGAAATCATTTATGATATTTTATTCAATGAACTAAAACGTAAAAAAATGCTAAAATTTATAAAAATTTAGCTAATTGTAATATTATTTTTAATGACTAGATTTATCTTTTTTTCTTTCTAACCTAAAAGGCCTTGAACCAGAATTAATAGCACTCATATAATTGCCTAAAAAACTTTCACCAACATTTTTAAATCCCTTTGATGATAGTTCTTCTTTTAAATTTTCACTATACATTCCAGCATTACCTACTCTAACAGCTTTTATCTCCCCATTATCTACATTAACATAAGTTACATATGTATAAATATAACTAATATCATTATCTACAACATCAACTGCGACTTTTTCTAACACTTGATGTCTACTCGCAAGAAATAAAGAACGCCAAAAAAATATTATATCGGAAGTCTCAATTGAAAAGTCACCATTTCTAAAAGAGTTTATACTAACTGCATTATCTGTCTGTAAATCCCATATTACATCTTTAATAGTATCCATATCAACAATTATTCCTCTAACAAAATCAAAATGATAATAAGCTTTTTTATCTTCATGAACCAAAGTTGCTTTATATACCCCAACCTCTAATAAATTTAATTCATTTATTCTAATATCATAAGTTAACATTTTTAAAAATCATCTCCTGAAGTCTGTATTATACCATAATTTTAGTTAATAATAAACAATAAGGAGGAAATTTTTAATGAAAAAACCAGGATGTAGCAAATGTGCTGAAACAACCGTCCAAGGTAGAGCTTATATCGATAAAGATAGTGGTCTTTTATGCGTAGCTCTTGAAGAAAAATATGAAAAACCTAAAGGTTTAAAGGTTCTAGTACCATTTATTTGTACTAACTGTGGTACTACTGAATGGAAAACTATTGATAATTTAGAAGATAAAGACTAAAAGTCTTTATTTTTTTCTTGTAATATTTACTAATTCTTCACCATCAAAATCAAGTTCAATAATAGTAATTCCATCCCAAGTACCATCAACAATTGCATTACCATTATAATTTAAAATAAGTCTATTATCTAAATTAAAACCTTTTTCACAATATTCACTAAGTAAACATGTTATCGCTACATTATGTGTAAAAACTGCCACAGTACTATCTTTTTCATTATTAAGTAAATACTTTATAAAATAAAGCATCCTTTTTTTCACTTCATTTAAAGACTCTCCACCATTTAATTTATAATCAAAATCATTTTCTTGCAATTCATTTAAAGCTCTTATTTTTTGATTACCTAAATCTCCAATTATCCGCTCACCAACACTAGGATTTATATTAATAGCAAGCTCTAAATCTTGAGCTAAATATTTGGAAGTCCCAATACTCATAACAAATGGTGATGAATAAATAGCATTAACACCTTCAAAAATCTTTGATTTTGCAAGCTCTTCACTAGCTTTTTCACCTTCAATACTAAGTATTCTTTTCTCCCTTCTATTCTTTAAAGATTCATTATTATCAAAATTTAAATTGTTCATAATATAACTATTATTAACTAAATAAATAGTTGTCATCTTAAAATACCTCCTAAAATTCCATAAGAAAAGATTAACATTATTATTCCAGCTATAAACACTCCAAGCACCGCTGCATAAAATGACTTTTTCTTATCCATTCCGAGTAATGCCGCAATAAGACATCCAGTCCACGCTCCAGTCCCAGGAAGTGGTATACCCACAAATAATACTAAACCTAAATATTTAAGTCTTTCAATTTGCTCTTTCTTAGAATTAGCCTTCTCTTCTAATTTTGTTATTATTTTTCCAAGCTTTTTACTTTTTTTCTTAATAAAAGCAAATATTGATGTTATAAACCATAAAATAAAAGGTATTGGTAAAATATTACCTACTAAACACACTAAAAAACTAGGAAGTATAGGTGCATTCATCAAACTCGCCGCAATAAGACCTCCTCTAAGTTCTAATATTGGCATTAATGAAATAATAAACATTATTAAATATTTACCCCACCAAACACTAGCAATTCCACCAAAAATACCTATAAAAAATTTTGCTAATTTATCTGCCATTTCTACCTCTAAAAATCTATATTTTCTATACATTAAGTATATCATTGCGAACAACTATATGTCAATTATAAATTTTAAAAACTTCCTTTTTTTAAGTATTCAAAGAAAAATTATCTCTAAATATATATCTTATGTTATAATAATTTTATTAAAGGACTGATTAATATGTTAAATGTTGTTTTATTTGAACCTGAAATTCCAGGAAATACTGGTAATATCATGAGAACCTGTGTCGCTACTAACACTACTCTTCACTTAATTAAACCCTTAGGCTTTTCCCTAGATGAGAAATATATCAAAAGAAGCGGCGTTAATTATATTGATAAATGCAAATACTTTGTTTACGATAACATTAATGACTTTTTTAATAAAAATAAAGGTGAATATTTCTTTTTTACAAGATATGGTCATAAACCTCATAGTACTCCCAACTATAAAGAATTTAGAAATGACATTTACTTATTTTTTGGTAAAGAAAGTACTGGTATTCCTAAAGACATATTAAAACCCTTTCTTGATAGGTGCTATCGTATTCCTATGACTGATAATGTACGAGCTTTAAACCTTTCCAACAGTGTTGCAATCTGTGTTTATGAAGTTCTAAGGCAATTTGATTATGAAGGATTATTATTCGATGAACCTCACAAGAGTAAAACCTTTCTAGAAGATTAAATAATAAATTAAGGAGTTATTATGAACAAAATTAAAAAACTACTTTATTATTTTTTTAAGTATCTAAAAATTCTTTTAACCTCTATTGTAGGTTTCTTTTTTAGTCTTTTTAATTACAATGATAAAAAGGAAAAGCCAAAGAAAAAAATAAAAAATATTGACTATCCCAAACATGAAAAAGAAAAATATATCGAACCTGACTTTTCTACCTATCATAACGAAGACCCAGGCACCAGAAAAAAAGATAACACCAATTATATTTATACTGTAAATGATTTAAAGATATGGGTTAAAGAAATATTCTTAGAAGAACTGCTTATAAAAGAAGAAGATTTAACTAAAAAAAATCAGGAATATTTAGAACAGTTAACAATCAAAATAGTACCTTTATTAAACGAAAAAACAAAAAATAATTCTATTAATACTAAAGACGAAGTAAAAAATGTACTAAGACCTCTAATAAAAGAAGAACTAGAAACCAAATTAAAAAAAGAACAAAATAATATATATGAGCCTCAAATTATTTTACCTTTAATAACTAAAAATAATTTTAACACTAAATTAGATATTCTAGTTACTAATAACCAAAAAGAAATAAAGAAACCCAAAGAAAATAATCAAGATTTTACTCATAATAAACAATCTAATGAAAATGAATCAAAAGAAAATTCATTAAATGTTTCAAATTATGAGACTTCTAAGAATGTACTAAGTAAATCTAACAATTATACCTATGAACTACCACCTAATCCTGTAGTTAGTAATGACCCTTTAACATCAAAAATCGCTGAAACTACTACTATAGAAACAAACTCTGAAGCACCAAATCTAGAACATAATACCTCCTCTCCAGTTTTTATTAAGCCAAATTTAAACTTAGATAAAGATTCCTGCATAACCTCTTCTAATATCCAAGAAGAAACTAAAAATACTGAACCTAACTCTTTAGATAACAAGCCTCAAACAATAAATAAAAAAGAAAATCCTCAAGAAACCTTCGACACATATAATCCCATCCCACTAGATAATTACATCAATAATTATATTAATGCTTATAGTAAAGAATCTAAAAAGGAAGATTTTGAAGATAAAAATTATGAATTATTAGAAGAACAACTTAATAATCTTCTTCAAAAAATTAGTGAGTTAAAACTACTTAATTTAAGGCCTTATGAAAAAGAAGCTCTAAACAAAAAAGAAAATCAAATTAGAAACCTAAAAGATAAATTAGAAAATCAAAAACAACAAGATATAACAAATGAAGTAAATACGTTAAATGAAAATATAACAAATGAAGATTTAAAAACTCTAGAATTAGAACTTAAAAAACTTTATTTAGAAGATAAACTCGACCTTCAAGAAAAACTCCTAAATAATTTAGAAGACCTTGAAAAAATAAGTTATGAAAAAGCCAAATTATTAGAAAAAGCCTTATTAAAACAAAAATTAAAAAGAACTCTTAATATCTTAAATATATCTAATCTCCCCTTTTTTAGAAATAAGTTCTTTAGGTATTTTGCTACTAATCTTTTAGCTAATAAGGAACTAAAATCCTTTCATTCTATTTTAAAAAGAAAAGACTTAGAATTTGAAATGCCTGAACTTACAGAAATAAAAAAAGGCCATTACGCCTTAGAAGATGCTACTATATTATCAAAAGAAAATTATGAATATCTAAATTATTTAGAAAGAGAAGCCTTAAAAAAACATCCTGAACTTATTCTAGATAATGTATACTCAAGTTATATTAATACGCTTAAAACTAGATTTCTAAAAAATCAAGAAAAACTCCAAAATAAAGAAAAAGTCCTTACCAAATATCGTATAAAAATTGAAAAAAGAGTGAGAAAATTAAAAAAGAATAATTTAAATAATTTACCCATTAATAAATAATATAAAATAAAAAAGATATGTTTACCATACCTTTTTTTATTTGTTAACAACCTCTTTGTCCACAATTAGCATTTTGAATATTATCAACCATTTTTTGGTAAATCTTTTCTAATTCTTTTCTTTGATCATCATTTAAACCATCATATGGGTTTTCTTGAGATTCTACTGTATCTACATGAACATCAACAACTTCGCCATCTTTTAAAGCAAAAACAGTCGGAGCATATAATCTTTTCTCTTTCGTATCATACTCTTTATTGTTATCTTCTATAATATAATCTGTTAAATATTCATCTAAAGCTTCTAATATTTGATAATATTCTTCGCTACCTTCTTTTGTCTTTACAAGCTTTTTCTTTTCTACTTTAAAGCTTGACCTCATATCCTTTATATCAACATAATATAAATTGATATTTCTCTCATTAGAAACCTTAACTAAAGTCTCTACCATACTTCGACACCAAGGACAAGTATTATATCCAAAATAAACAAGACCTGTACCATTATTTAAAGTATCAACTATTTCTTCTTCAGTCTTATAAACCACTTTATTAGCCTCTGGAATTGATACATTTAAATAAGATAATCCACTATCATTCTTAGTGTTATTAAGACTTTCATATTCTTGTTTAAACTTTTTTGAATTTTCTGTTACCTTAATTTCATTATCTATAGCTTCATCTTTATTCTTATAATCCACGTAAAAACGACAAATTATAGCTACCATTAATAAAGCACTCAATATTATTATAATTATCTTTTTCTTATCCAAAACAATCACCTAATAATATTTTACCCCATAAAACTATAATTTTCAACCAAAAAAACGAATATATATTGTTATAATTATTACAAAAGCTAAAACAGCAAGTAATGCCATTATAATAACTTTATTTCTACTATTAACTTTTTGTAATCTCTCAATTTCCATTTCTATATCTTGTTCTTCAATATTATAATTTTGTTCCATATCTAGTCACCTCTATCATTATTATAAATTAAATTATTATAAATATATAGCTTTAATTTTTCTAATATGTAAATAAATGTCAAGGAATAATTTATAATTTAAGCTAGACTTTTTCCTAATTTAATAGTATAATTAACTTCAGTTACAAAACTTTATTTTTTATATTGAGAGGAAGATTTTATGAAAAATGATAACGCAACCACGTCCATCGTTGCTTTAGGTGGTCTTGGCGAAGTCGGAAAAAATATGTATGTAATAACTCATAATAATGAAATAATTATCATTGATGCTGGTGTAATGTTTCCCGAAGATGATTTACTTGGTATTGATTATGTTATTCAGGATATAAGTTATTTAAAGCAAAATGAAGATAAAATTAAAGGATTAGTTATAACTCATGGTCATGAAGATCATATTGGAGGCATATCTTTTTTACTTAATAGTGTCCATATACCTAAAATATATGCATCTAAAATCGCTATGGATTTAATTGTAAAAAAATTAATAGACCGTAATATTTCTTACAACGATATGGAAGTTGTCACTGAAGATTCAGTTATTAAAACCAAATATTTTACTATTGAATTTGTTGGAACAACTCATTCTATTCCAGGATCTTTTGCTGTTGCTATTCATACACCAAATGGAACTATTTTTGAAACTGGTGATTTTAAGTTTGATTTAACCCCTATTGGGCCTGTAGCAAATATCCATAAAATGGCCGAATTAAGCAAAAAAGGTATAACTCTTTTACTTAGTGATTCTACTAATGCTTTATCAGAAGGATTTTCTAAAAGTGAATCTAGTGTTGATGAAGCCCTAAATGATATTATATCTCGTCATTTTGGACGTGTTATTATCGCTACTTTTGCATCAAACATCTTTAGAATTAAACATATTGTCGAAACATGTCGCAAGAATAATCGTAAAATAATTATTTTTGGTCGTTCTATGGAAACAAGTATAGAGCTAGCTGTTAATAATGGACTCATTAAAGATAAATCTATTTTTATTGATAATAATCAAGCAAAAAGCTTAAAAAAGAACGAAATTTGTATCTTATGTACGGGAACCCAAGGCGAACCTTTAGCAGCTTTATCAAGAATAGCTAATGGACAACATAAGCAAATTACCCTTATGCCTGATGATTTAGTAGTCTTCTCATCTTCACCTATCCCAGGAAATGCTGCTAGTATCAATCGTGTTATCAACAAATTATACTTAAAAGGAGTTAAAGTTTACACTAATAAAACATTTAATGATGTTCATACATCAGGACATGCTAAAGAAGAAGAGCTAAAATGGATGCTTAGAATTATTAACCCTAAATACTTTATGCCAATGCATGGTGAATATCGTATGTTAAAAAGACATGGCGAAATAGGTGAAGCTTGTGGCATTCCTAAAGAAAATATCTTTATTTGTAAAAATGGTGACACTATAAATATTAATAATGGTGTTGTAAGTCGTGGAGAACCAGTTAAAAGTGGGGATATTTATGTTGATGGATCAAGAATCGGTGACATCGGTTCACAAGTTATTAAAGACCGTAAATTAATGAGTAGTGATGGTATTTTAGTTACTATTTTAAATATTAATATTCTAACAAGAAAACTTTTAATTAAGCCAAATGTTACTACTAGAGGCTTTATTATGGTTAATGAAAATCCTGACCTAATTAGTAAAATAGAACATAAAATAACTGAAATCGTTAATCGTTTTCTATCAAGCTCCCCTTACAATTACACTGATTTAAAAAATCAAATAATTTTAGAACTTAACCCTTATATAAATGAATTAACAGGTCGAAGACCAATCATTTTACCTGTTATTATGGAAGTAAATAAAGCCTAGAATTCTAGACTTTTTTCTTTATTCATGTTATTATACTGATTCAGGTGAAAATTTATGTTACACATTAAAAAATTAGAAAATAATGAAGAATCTCATAAACTAAACTTTAAATTTCAAACAACATTAAATCCTAATTGGAAAGAATTTTATATAGCAAGTTCTATTATAACTGGACATCAACCATTATCCCAAGGAAATATAAGTGACTATGAATTTTTTAAGTTAATTAATTCAAAAAAACAAGCATCAGATGAATTTCCTAGCACTGAATATTACCTCATGGAAAATTCTGAACCTGTAACTGCTATATATATTATTATGAGAACCCCTAACATCGCTGATATTACTATCACTACTATTCCAGAAAAACGTAATCAAGGATTTGCTAAAACAGCAATAACAATGATTGAGAAAATATTATTCCAAAACCCAAATATCTTTTTCACAACTATAACTGATATAACCGAAATTAAAATATCATCACGTCTTGCTATATCACTAGGATATGAATATGATGAAGATACTAATACCTTTGTTAAATTAAATCCTAATTTTACTATAGAAGAGATTGAAAAACAAGCTGCTCTTATGCGTATTAAGCCTTAAATAAAAATGGTTCTCTAAGCATATTATTATCTGTTCTTTCCATATAACTAACTAATACTTTTTTAATAGGCTCAATATATATAGCCTCCTCATCATAATTAGAAAAGAAATTATTAACTTTTCTGATTTTTTTTAACTCTTTTATCAGATTGTTCTTAGGAGATACACTAATTTTACCAACAAACATTAATTTATTATTTCTATATTCCCCTAAAAGCAAACTATATTTTTCTTTATTAAAAATAAATCCATGTATATAAAAACTTTCTTTCTTAAAATTCTTAATCTTTAACCAATAATTAACTCTTTTACCTGAAATATAAAAACTCTTTTTTTCTTTAGCAATTATCCCTTCCAACCCTAATTTTTTAACTTTGTCAAAAAGTTTTACGCCATCATTATATACAACAGACTTTATAAAAACATCATTTTCTTTATATTTATCTAATATCTTTTTTCTTAAAATTAATTCTTTATCAATTAAACTTTTATTCTCGTATAAAATATCAAAAGCTACAAAAGTTACAGGAAAATTAACAGATTGTTCCCTTATTTTATCTTTGTTTTTTAAATGACTCCGTTCTTGAAGCTTCTTAAACGAAGGATAACCATTATTTAAAGAAACTATTTCTCCATCAAAAATAACTTCTTTTTTACCAACCAACTCTTGAATACTTTTCAATTCTGGATATAGATAAGTAATATCATGATTATTTCGACTTTTAATAACAAACTCTTCTTTACTAACATACATTATTACTCGGTATCCATCAAATTTCAATTCATATAAATAACTATCACTATTAAAAGGCTTATCTACTTCCCCCAAAAGCATAGGCTTTATATTTTTGTTATTAAACATTTTTTAAACTCATTTCTAAAGCTGTCATTAAATCTTTAATGCTTTTCTCTTGTTTTTTCTTAGGTACCTTTACTTTTTTACCATCAATCTTATCATCCAATGCTTGTTTTACTTTTTCATTATATTCATCTTTTAACTCTTCTGGTTTAAACTTCATATCCATAGACTTTATTAAAGCTAGAGCTAAATCTAATTCTTTTTTCGTATATTTAGCATCCATTACCCCTTCTGGAATCACAACTTCTTCCATAAAATATAAAGTATTCATAATAATATTATTATTTTCAAATCTTAATACACAATAATAAAATTTAGTACCAATAACCGTCTTAGCTAAAGCCACCTTTTTAGCTTTTTCTAAAGCATCCTTAAATAAACTAAATGATTTACTTTTAGTATTAGGCATTATTATATAACTTTTTTCATAATAAACTGGATCTATTTCATTTAAATTAATAAAACCTACAATTTCTAAAGTCTTTTCATCTTCACTTTTTAAATTATTAAACTCTTCTGTACTTAATGTAACATACTTATCATTTTGATATTCATATCCTTTAACTATATCCGCCTGTTTAACTTCCTTTTTACAATGTGGGCAGTATTTAACATACTTTATTCTCGACAAACATTTTTTATGAAGTTGATTAAAAGATATATCATTATTTTTAATTATTGGATTCATATTAACTGGAATATTTACTAAACCAAAAGAAATAGATGTTTTTTTCATATTATTCACCATTCTTAAGATACCAATAATAAATACAAATATACTAAAAAAAGACAACTAAAAGTTATCTAATTAAACTACTTTATAGGGATTAGATATCGTTCCATCACCAGTAAACAATGTATCTGAGCGGAGATTTATAACAGGTCTAATACCACGCGGTGAGTTAATAACAGTACTGTAGTTGCTGATGTGGCCAACAGAAGCTACAAAGAACACGAGAGCATTTGGATACTCAGACGGAGACATAGTCCAGTATGACTGACCTGTATATAGGTAGTTTTTAGTTGTAGCTGCATTACTATCATATACCATTCCAGCATATGATAATTCATCTGCAGTTATAAGTCCTACCGGATTATTTAACTTACCAGGTTCGTTACTTAAACTATATGTATATAAATCATCTTTATCTACACACGTAAATGTTGGTGTTATTGTTGTTGTGCTTAAAGTTGGACTAATTCCTCTTGGTCTTAATCTTAAATATGCACCATAAAATGTAGCTGTAGTTCCAGTACCACCTCCAACAGGACCTTTATTATATGGAGATGTACTAGTAAGAGCACTTGAAGAATATGCTGCTCTATCTCCACAAAATACTGCATTTAAATCTATTTTGTTATAATAATTAGCATTTGTATATAAGGCAGAATTTTGAAACCAATTATCTATATATGTTTTTATGGTACTACTATTAACATTAGCGTGCGTTGCTTCATACGTGCTAGAATTAGGCGTTCTGTACATATAGCCTACATAAGCATTATCATTATAATTTTCATTAAAAGCGCTTGTTCCTATTTGAGTACCCACACCTGTAGTATTTGCTTCTATTCCTTGATATATCATTCTTATTGAGCCATCCCCGTTTATTCTAATAATACGCCAATAATAACCCCCAAATAAGACCCAGTTATCAGTTGGATTTCCAGCATAGTAATAAGTTATACCATCATTGTCATAAGCTTTATATATTGTCTTTTCAGTTGGAGCATTATCTCCTGTTACGGTTTCATTAAATGGTAAATAATCATTTCTTCTTATATTGATATTATTTATATGAGATAAAATATATTCTCCAGCACTTCCTTGATTATTATTTAGAGTTTTTAAATATAATATGCATTTAGAAGATTTACTTATTCCACTAAATACATAATTGCCTTGCTCGTCAGTATAAAGTCTAGCATTAGTATCTTTATCACTTTTTACTGTCTTATAGCAATAACTATCTTCCTCGTTTATCTTATATCCCTTTGGTATTATAGTATCATTAGATTGTTCTACTCCATCTATATACATAGCTACTATATTTAAGTCATATGGACTAGATACTACCTTGCCCTCAGTTAAAGGTATAGATGCTGTCATTCTGTAATTTGCTTTGCTTGTTATAAAAGTAACTGTTACAGTAAGTACTACTACCATTATTAAGCCACACAAAAAATACTTTCTGCTACTCTTATTTCTTTCAAATTTCATTTTTTATTTGCTCCTTATAAATAAGCAAACCCAGGTTATTTTAGAAATTTCTAGCTTAT
>JAMPHW010000005.1:59041-71629 GCA_023663235.1 Ruminococcus sp.
AAACCCAGGTTATTTTAGAAATTTCTAGCTTATACATTTATTATAATCTTACATATAATAAAAGTCAAGAAAAATATACCTATTTTGCCGTATTTCTAAATGTATTTTATTCTATGAGAAAATATAAATGGTGAAATTTATGATTTATAGTGAAAAGTTAAGAGAAATCAGAGAAGATAAAAATTTAAAATTACAAGATATTGCTAAATTACTAGATATAGATGCCTCTGTCTATGGTAAATATGAAAGAGAGTATATTCTTATTCCAATTAAATATTTAAATGAAATTTGCAACTACTTCAATATTTCTATAGATTATATTTTAGGTCTTACAAATATAGCTAATTACAAATATAGCACTAAAGAGACAGATAAAATCAAGGTTGGTATGAGACTAAAAGACTTTCGTAAAGAAAACAAACTTACCCAGAAAAAACTTGCAGAAATATTAAATACCGCTCAACCTGTAATAGCTAAATATGAAAAGGGAATCAATTTAATTGCTACCCCTTTTCTCTATACTATATGTTCTAAATATCATATTTCTGCTGATTATCTATTGGGCAAAATAGATAGTCCTAAATATCTTAAATAATCAAAAAAGTTATCCTATATTTTTCTAGACACTTATAAAAATATATTATATAATTAACTTAGAGATACATTTGATGGTTAGGTGTTTTAAACCTCAGTCCATTATTTTAAATATTTTTTATTATTCTGGAAAGGGGTTGGTCCTATGATTGGAGATTTTAATGGATTATATAATCCTGATTGTTATCCTTGTGATACTTTCAAAAATTTACGAAAACAGGCATTAAAAAAACACCTACTCACATGAATAGGTGCTTTTTTACCAAAACAAAATTGGACTGAGAAGCATCTAACAGACTAAAGTCAAATGTATCTCTTTTTTTTATATCCATCTATATTATATACATAAATTAGATTAAAATGCAAGTTATTTATTTATAATAAAAATAAAAGAGAAACTTATCTAGCCTCTTCTATTGCTCTTGTTTCTCTAATTACATTTATTTTAATTGTTCCAGGATATTGCATTTCTGCTTCAATCTTATCTTTAATATCTCTAGCAATTTTGTAACTTTTAGCATCATCAACTTCATCAGGTCTTACCATAACTCTTATTTCACGTCCAGCTTGAACAGCAAAAGTTTTTTCAACACCTTCAAATGAATTACCAATTTCTTCTAATTGTGATAATCTCTTCATATAATTATCCATAGTATCATTTCGAGCTCCAGGTCTTGCAGCTGATAAAGTATCAGAAACTTCTACTAAAACTGAAATTACATTGTCTGCTTCTTTATCTCCATGATGAGATTCTATCGCATTTATTACAGTAGCATCTTCATGATATTTTCTTGCTAAATCTGCTCCAATCTCCACATGGCTTCCTTCTATTTCAAAATCTATAGACTTGCCTATATCATGTAATAATCCAGCTCTTTTAGCAAGTGTTACGTTCTCTCCTAATTCACTAGCCATTAAACCAGTTAAATTAGCAACTTCAATAGAGTGTTGTAAAGCATTTTGTCCATAACTAGAACGATATTTAAGTTTACCAACTAAGTTGATTAGTTCAGGTTCCATCTTACCAATACCCAAATCATATAAAGTTTGATTTCCAACTTCCATAATCTTTGTATTTATATCTTTAGAAACCTTATCATAAACTTCTTCAATTCTCGCTGGATGAATTCTTCCATCTTTAATTAAAGTTTCAATTGTAACTTTAGCTATTTCTCTTCTTAAAGGATCAAATGAAGATATTACAATTGCCTCAGGTGTATCATCAATAATTAAATCAACACCTGTAACAGATTCAATTGTTCTAATATTTCTTCCTTCTCTTCCTATTAATCTACCTTTCATTTCATCACTAGGTAGTTCAATTGTACTAACTGTCTGCTCACTAGCAACATCTTCTGAATAACGTTCCATACTAGAAACAATTATTTGTTTAGCTTTTTCATGGGCTTCTATTTTAGCAACTCTTTCTTGCTCTTTGATATATTCGACAACTTCTTTTGCCATATCATTTTCTACACGTTTCATAATTAAATCATGAGCTTTTTCTTTTGAAAATTTTGCAATTCTCTCCAGTTCTTCTAATTCTTGTTTTAACAAGTCATCCATTCTTTGCTCTTTTTCTTGTATTTCTTTTTGTTTTGCTAATAAATTTTCTTCTTTATCATCTAAAGTTTTATCACGTTTTTGTAGTATCTCTTCTCTTTTGTCAAGAGACCCCTCTCTTTGTAAAAGTCTATTCTCACTCTCTACTATTTCTGATTTCTTCTCTTTTATTTCTTTTTCAGCTTCTTGTTTTAAGCGATAAGATTCTTCTTTAATTTCCATTAAAGTATCTCTTTTATGTTTATCTGCTTCTTTTTTTGCGTCTTCTATTAATTTATTAGCTTTTTTCTCATTTTGATTGTTACGAATAGCATTATAAATGGCTACTATCACAAATCCAATAAAAAATCCAATTACAAGAGTCAAAATGGACATTAAATTAAATTCCATTTTAAAATCTCCTCCGTATATAGATTAACTATCTATACATCAATTATAATAGTTATTTACAATTTAAGCAATAAAAAAATGAACATTTCTTTTATGTTCATCATTTAATTGATATAATTCTATGAATTAATATCAACTGTTATTTTCTTTATAATATCATCTAATTGCTCATTTATATTCTTTTCAGTGTCAATTTTAGCAAAAATATAATTAGCTTTTTCTATCTTTTTATATTCCTTATATTGATTTAAAAATAATTTAAAATCTTCTTCATCAGAATCAGAAAGGTTGGTAGGATCTTTAATTTCTAGTCTCTTTAAACTTCGCTTTAAAGCCTCTTGAGGATTTATTTGTAGTTCTATTATATATAATTTATAACCATAACTATTACATCTATCCTTTAAAACATCAAGATATAACATCAAATTAGCATCTAATACAAAATCTATATCATTAGCAAATAAAAAGTCTTGAAAAGGAAAAGCAATAGAGCTTATAAGTTTAGTTTTTATCTCATAATCACTTATATCATATCCATTTTTTTCTAATTCTCTCGCTATATAATCATTACTACAATGAAATAACTTTAATTTTTCACATAAAACTTTTGATATCGTAGTCTTTCCAAATCCTGGACCACCTACAAAAGAAATACATATTTTATTACTATTATAAAAGTCTTTTTTTACATTGGCTTTTAATTTCTCTAAAATTTCTGTCTCCATTAATTCCTTCTCTAATCTTCAGTCTTATTATTTTCCTTAGGTGCTTCCATCCAACCATAATGAACTCTAATCTTATTTTCAAGTTCTTCTTTAATATTCGGATTTTCTTTTAAATATATTTTAACATTTTCTTTTCCTTGACCAATTTTCTCACCATTATAAGCATACCAAGCTCCACTTTTTTCAATTATATCCAAAGAAGCCGCTATATCAATAATTTCTCCCTCACGTGAAATTCCTTCTCCATACATAATATCTACTGAAGCTGTTTTAAATGGCGGTGCAACTTTATTTTTAACTACTTTAATATTCGTTTTATTTCCTGTTATTTGATCTCCTTGCTTAATTTGCTCAGAACGTCTTATATCAAGTCTAATAGTCGCATAAAACTTTAAAGCTCTTCCTCCAGGTGTTGTTTCAGGATTTCCAAACATAACTCCAACTTTCTCTCTTAATTGATTAATAAATATAGCGGTTGTCTTTGTTTTATTTATTGTTCCTGATAATTTCCTTAAAGCCTGACTCATAAGTCTTGCTTGTAAACCAACGTGCGAATCACCCATTTCTCCATCAATCTCTGCTTGAGGAACTAAAGCCGCAACTGAATCAATTACTACAATATTTACAGCTTCACTTCTAACTAAAGCTTCACATATTTCTAAAGCTTGCTCCCCAGTATCAGGTTGTGATAATAAAAGCTCATTTATATCTACTCCTAAAGCCTTGGCATAAACAGGATCTAAAGCATGCTCAGCATCAATAAAAGCTGCTCTTCCACCCTTCTTTTGCACTTCTGCTATCGCTTGTAATGCAATGGTTGTCTTACCGGAAGATTCAGGACCAAATATTTCTATTATTCTCCCCTTTGGAAATCCTCCTACACCGAGTGCTATATCTAAAGATAAAGAACCGCTTGATGTTACATCAATTTTAGAATGTTCTTCACTTCCAAGTTTCATAATTGCCCCAGCACCAAATTGTTTTTCTATATCAGCTAAAACTTGCTCTAATGCTTTATCTTTATTCTTTTCGTCTTTAATTTGTTTCATAGTTTATTCCTTTCCTTCATATATTCCCATTTTATTATATAAAAATATGTTTGTCAATAGTTTTTCGAACATTTGTATAACATCGTTTTCCGCATATATACGCCAAATTTAAAAGTTTCACTAAACTTTCACATAAAAAAGTAAATATTTTGATCTTTTATCATATAATTATTTGACAATTATACAAAATTGAGTATAATTATTAATACAAGTACACATGGCAGTGTTTTAATTATATGTAATGTGTTTATTACCATTTAAGGTCTAAAAGTACTTAGGACTGCCCTAAAGAAATTATCTAAATAAACTCCCTACTTCTTAATTAAAATAATCCTTTGTATTTAATAGAAAGGAGAAAACTTATGGCAAGATATACAGGTCCTGCATATAAAAAGTCTCGTCGTCTAAATTTTTCCACTTTAGAAAATGGTAAAGATTTAGCTAAAAGACCTTACGCTCCAGGTCAACATGGAAATGATCGCCGTAAAAAATTAAGTGAATATGGTATCCAACTTCAAGAAAAACAAAAAGTTAGAACTATGTATGGCTTAAACGAAAAACAATTCCATAGACTATTTGATAGAGCATCTAAGATGAAAGGTGTAACTGGCGAGAACATGCTAAAACTTCTTGAATCTCGTTTAGACAACGTTGTTTACCGTATGGGACTTTCTAACACTAGACGTGGAGCAAGACAAATTGTTAATCATGGACATATAATGGTTAATGGTATTAAAGTTGATATTCCATCATATTCTTGTAAACCTGGAGATACTATTAGTGTTAAGGAAACTTCACTTGATCATCCAGCAATTAGAGCAAGCTTAGAGAGTATTGTTAATCTTCCAAATTTTGTTTCTTTTGATAAAAACAAAATGACTGGAACTTATGTTAGATACCCAGAAAGAAGCGAACTTAACCAAGAAATTAATGAATCATTAATCGTTGAGTTCTACAACAGATAAAATTAACTGTAAGATTTTCTTACAGTTTTTTATTTTTAAAATTTTAAAAAAAAGAACACTCATTAAAGCATCCCTTCTATATAATATCTACTTCTCCAAAAATACAAGTATAGTTAATATAAATAGTATTTTTACTAACTATATCCTCTTCATGTTTATTATCAATTTTTCCAAATATCGGCACTCCGTTAACAATAAGTTTAACATTACTTGGAAGCTCTAAAGAAATATCTCCAAATATTGTCGTACAATCAATTATAATATCTCTTTTAACCTTAGCTTTTCTTAAATCTAAATCAATATCTCCAAATACCGAAGTAGCTTTGATATCATCATCTATTTCTTTTATTTTTTCATCTATATCCCCAAACACTGCATCATAAGACTTGTTATTACTTGATTTATATACTTTAACTTTTTTAGTATTAAAAATCAAATTAAAGCCAATCATAATTATAATTAAAGGTACAAATATTTTCCAAATCATCGACCAACCAATAACATCTTGAGCAGCCAATAATAAAAGTACTCCTAAAATAAGACTAACAAGAGAGCCCCAATCTCTTTTTAATACACCATAAAGTGATGGGACAATTATAAATAACGTCCACCATCCATCAAAAAATATGTCAACATTCCATAAATCTAAATTATTTCCTAAAAATATAACTCCTATAAGAATTAAAATACTACCCCAAAATACACTTTGCTTACTTTTCATAAAAGTTTCTCCTCTACTAAGAGGATACCATAATATCATAAAGATAGCAATAAATTTATTTACTTAATATCCACTCTATTATCTTTTCTTTTAAATAAAAATACTCATTCTTACTAAATTCCATATTTGCAATAGCATATTCTTTATTAGATATATGACTACAAAATATACACTCATATAAATTACTACAATCTTGAATAAATAAAGAATTACTTATTTTAGAAGAACATATAACTTCATAAGAATTAGTAACCGTATTAGAATCAGATACTCTTAAAGTATAATTTAAAGTATCACTTCTAGAACTTGCAATCGCATAATTAGATCTATGTACCCCATCAGAGTAAACAATATTATTAGAATTACCACAATCTGTAGAACTATATACATTAGTACAACTATAAATCGGATCACTCTCTATTACATTCATACTGTCATATACTCTCTCTGTTGTTATATAATTAATACTATCCCATAAATCTAATAACTCCTGTAAATTTTTAACATTAACTTTTTCTTTTAACCAACCACCTTTTACATCAATTGCTTCCATATTTTTATTCGTAATAAATTTTGTTCCATTTACGACTGAAGCATAAGTAGTCTCACCTGTTGTACTATCTTTTACTTCAATAGGTAATCGCATATCAAAAGCAAACTTATTTTTTAACTCTTCTAAACTATAAATGTTATCTTTATTAAATATCGCTTTAAATGTTTTATTAACTATTTCTAATACATCATCTTTTTTCATCTTATAACCTCTTTCTACTAGTACTTGTTTTTTTCATAACATCATCTACTAATACATTACTATCTATTTTAAAATCAAATTTTAATTCTTCTGTTAATATATCTTCTTTAAAATATTTCTTTTCTTCGCGTCTTTCTGGTATTCCACAAAAATCCCTTGTTCTTGCTTTAAATACAGGATAAATAGTCTCATTTTTACTAATTCTTACTAAGCACTCTTGTGTCTTTAAATTAGTTAAATAACTATATCTGTCTTCTTTTTTATCACTGTTAGCCAGTTTTATTTCTAAATTATCTTCTAAACTAATCGCATCATTTTTTGATACTCTAAATAAATAATAATTACTAGTATTCGCAAAAATCGCCTCTTTAAGTTCAGTACTAATCTGTTTAAAATATTGACCAGCTAAAATAACTGATGTATTAAACTTTCTAAGTTCTGCTAAAAATCTTGGTAAAATTGGATTTTCTAAAATTGCCACTTCATCAATTATTACAATTAAATGCTTATCTAATACTAAAGACTCTGCAAGTACAAATAGCTGTTGCATCAAAAATCCCGCAATCGTTTTCGTAACTTTATCGCCTAAACGTAATCTATTAAGAGAAAAAATTGTTAAAAAATTATCATTAATAACAGTTTTAATATCTTCTTTAATCTCATTAGAATTAAATATTGGCACCATCTGCATTTCATCTATAAACGATATTATTGGGGCAATCGCTTCACTATAACTCTGACTTTTAAGTTCATTAAAATCTGTTAAGAAAAAATACGCTACACTAGCAGGAATTCTTAACTTTAATTCTTCTACTAATCCATTACGATAATCTAAATCAATTAAAAGTTTTTTTAAATTAATAAATGAAAACTCATTTTTGCTTATTAATAAATAAATACTATATCTTAAAACTCTTTCTAATCTTCCATTATATTGATCGTTTATTAAGGATTTAAATAAAGAAAGCATTAATTCCACTATTGCATTTATATCTTCATTATTACTTTTAAATAAATCTATACTTTTATCTTTATCTTTAAAATCAATTATTCTTCTATCAGTAATACCACCCATATCATTTCTTAAAGCATCATGAGGATCAATTACTACTATTTTGTATTTATCTTTACTATATTTATAAATATTGTTAATAAATAAAGCTAGAAATTTCGACTTACCCGACCCACTTGAACCAATAACTAAACTATGTTTATAAAAATCATAAGCAGTATGTTTTAAATAATAATTATCTTCTAAATAAGGAAAAGTATCTACTTTAAATAAATTATCTTGTTCATTATCTGTTAATAAATGTAATATTTTCTTAATATCCAAATATTTTGGAATTTTATTATAAAAGTAATTTTTACTACTAAAAAAATCAATACTTAAAATATTTGCATAAAAGCCATTTAAAAGCCTCTTTCTCTTAAAGTTACCATCATTATAGTATAAATATATCTTCTTAATTAAATAATCCTTAAATAAGTATTTAAAATCCATTTCCAACATATATACTTCTTTATTTTTCTGTTTGCATTTATTTATAATATCTATTAAATTATAATTAGTTTTGCTAATATAAAAACCCCTATATTTAAACTCTAACCTATCAAGTTTATCACATATTTTAATTAAAAAATCTTGATTGTTAAATGTAAGTGGCAATTTAAATTTAGATATAATAAAATATCTTATATTATTCTGACTAACTGTTACAATTATTTTAAAGCTTTTAAATTCACCCAAAAACTTAGCTATACTAGTTATAAAACTAATCCAAGAATCTTTAGTAACATATTTTTCATTTAAAAATATTTCATAATAATACTTCATTTAAAAACCCCTAAAACATTTATATTATACTATATATAATATAAAAAAACTGACTTTTACCATACAAGATAAGTCAGTTAATAGGTACTAAAAATTCTGTTATACCATCATGATAATATTCAAGTTCAGGATCACTTTTAAGTTCATATGGACAAGTAGGTAAAAAGCTTATATAAAACTCATCAGATACCCTTTGAATGTCCTTAGATTCTTGTGATGGAATATTAAATTTTAACCATCTTGATTTCTTTATAACTTGTTTTTTAAAATCATGATATTTTTTATCCCATAAAACCCAATATTCATAATCATCACTATTAAATCTATCATCATAAACAATCATACCATATAAAGGATGTGGTAATTCTGGATACTCTTTATTTATACGTTTATATAAATTAGGAGCATCTTTCTTTATATTCTGATTATTTGTTTTTATTCCTATTCCATATAGTTCAAATTCATTTAAACTAATAATTTCATAATTAAATTCTTCTTCTAACTTAGGCATTTCATATTTAAGTACTGGATAAAATTTTAAGTTACTTTTATTTTTCTTAACATCACTTGGATTAATCCCATGAAATTTATAAAATGCTCTTGAAAAAGATGTCGCATTTAAATAGCCATATTTATAAGCAATATCAATTATTCTAAAATTTCCTTGCACTAAATCTCTACCTGCTAAAGTAAGTCTTCTTTTTCTAATATATTCTCTTAAAGATATACCACTTATTAAAGAAAATATTCGCTCTAATGTATAAAGATTAGTACCTACTATTTTAGCTAAATGTTGATAATCAATTTCTTTATCTAAATTATCTTCTAAATATTCAATCATTTCATTTAAATTATTATAAAAATTCATACTTATCACTTCTTTTATTTTACGAGATAAATTAAAGTTATGCAAGTAAGTAATAATATATTTTTTAAATAACTTTAAATGGATTAGATTTTGTTCCATCACCTGTAAAAGTAACATCAGAACGTAGGTTTATGACAGGCCTTACACCTAGGCTAGAGTTTTTTAGCTCAGATGTTCCAATTCTGCCAGAACTCCAAACAACATACATCACTGCAGATTTATAATCTGAATTAAACTGATATGGAGACATTGTCCAATAGCTACCAGTTTTTAAATAAGTTTGACTTGCAATATTCATCTCATGCTTTGCACCAGCATATGATACTTCGTCCACAGTAATTAGACCAACAGGATTAGAGAGTTTTTTATTTCCTTTACTTGATTTATTATATGTATATAAATCAGAGATATTATCACATTTAAAAGATGGATGAATATCATTTTTTGGATAATCTATACCATCACCGCCATAAATTCTTGTAATGGAGCCATAATAAGTTCGCACCATTTTTATTCCGCCTTTATTATCAATTTCTATAGTACTAGAGCTAGATGCTCTATCACCACAAAATCCTACATTTATATCTAGCTTATTAAAGTAATTTGTTCCTTGTTTTATATTTGAATTTATAAACCAATTATCTAAAGCTTGCTTTATAACACTATCATTTTTATTTTCATGAGTTGCCTCATGCGTTGTAGAATTTGGTGTGCCATACATAAAACCTACATATGCATTATCATCATATTTTTCATTAAATAAACTTGTTCCAATCTGTGTTTTTTCTCCTGTAGTTGGTGGCTCTAATTTGTTTCCATTTTCATCTTTTGCTTTTCCTTGATAAATTAATCTAATACTTCCATTTCCATTAACTCTTATTATTCGCCAATAATATCCTCCAAATTCTACCCAGTTATCTAATGGATTACCAGCAAAATAATAACTTATTCCATCATCATCTTCAGCTTCAAATATCATTCCATATGTTGTTTCTTCATATGGAATATTAAAGTCTTTGTTTTCTACTGTTCTTTTGGATTTATATTTATAGTGTGTATTTAATAACTCATTCATTGTTTTAGCCACTTCAGTATTTTTATCAAAAAATAAAATACATTTACTGCCTTTACTAGTATCTTTTATTACATGATTTCCTAATTCATCTGTATAGACACTTCCACCGTCTTTTGTATCTTTATTAGTCTTATAACAATAACTTTTTTCACTATTTATAGTATAATCACCACTTGGTATAGTATTAGTTTTATCCTCTATATAACTGCCATCACCATTATTTAAATACATACTTATTAATTTAAAATCATATGGACTAGCTGTGATTTTCCCTTCTGTTAATGGAATAGACGCTGTCATTCTATAATTTGCTTTACTTCCTATAAATGTTATTGTAACCGTAAGTACTACCACCAATATTAAACCACACAAAAAATACTTTTTGCTATTTCTATTTCTTTCAAATTTCATTTTATTATTTGCTCCTTGTAATAAGCAAACCCAGGTTATTTTAGAAATTTCTAGCTTATACACTAATTATAATATTCACTATAATAAAAGTCAAGAAAAATTTTGGTATTTTTCAATTTAAAAATTTTTAAACTTAATTCATGAGAAAATAAAATTGGTGATTTCATATGTTTTATAATGAAAAACTAGTATACTTAAGAGAAAAAAATGATATAACCCAAGCAAAACTTGCAGAAATTGCAAAATTAGACAAGGGTGCTTATTGTAATTATGAAAATGAAACTTTATTAATACCTATTAAACATCTTAATAATATATGTAACTATTTTACCGTTTCTTTAGATTATATATTTAGTTTCACCAATAATTTCAATTACAAAAATAATTTAAAAGAAATTAATAAAGAGATTTCAGGAAAAAGACTTAAAGATTTTCGAAAAGAAAATAATCTAACGCTTAAAAAGCTTGGCGAAATACTAAACATCAGTTATGGTACTCTAGCAGGATATGAAATAGGAAGATACATTATAGCTACTCCTTTTCTATATACAATTTGCAGTAAATATCATATCTCCGCCGACTACCTACTTGGAAAAATTGATGACCCTAAATATTTAAATTAACATTTTAAACAATTGTTTGACAATCTTTTGTATTTTTGATATGATTAATATATGGAGGTAAGCTATATGGAAAAAAAGTTAAAAGAATTAACCGAGAAACAAAATAACGTTTTAGATTTTATTAAAAAATTTACCGCATCTCATGGATATCCACCATCAATTAGAGAAATAGGACAAGGTTTAGGTTTATCAAGTCCAGCTACTGTTCATACTCATGTTAGAAAACTATGCAATGCTGGCTATATAAAAGTTGATAATAACAAGTTCAGAGCTATGGAAATTTTAGTTGATAACGAATATTTAAATAGTGGCGAAGAATTAGTTAAAGTACCCCTACTTGGAAAAGTAACTGCTGGAAGCCCTATTGAAGCAATTGAAAGACCAAATGAATTTTTCTCTTTACCTGCAAATCTTATTCCATCTAAAGAAACAATTTTTACATTAAATGTAAGTGGCGAATCAATGATAAATGCAGGAATCTTTGATGGAGATATTGTTATAGTTCAAAAACAAAGTACAGCTCGTAACGGTGAAATTGTAGTTGCTATGACAAGCGAAAATGAAGTAACTTTAAAAAGATATTATAAAGAAAATAATCACTTTAGACTACAACCAGAAAATGATACAATGGCTCCTATAATTCTTGATAGTGTTACAATTTTAGGTAAAGCTATCGGGTTATATCGCAAATTTTAGAATTCTTCGGAATTCTTTTTTTATAGTTAAATTTATTACACACAAAAATCAGATGTTACTCTGATTTAATATTTTTAAGTATGTCTTCAATCTCTTTTAAAGATAAGTTTGTAATTTCTACTATTTGTTCCTTAGTATAAGCTTTTTTTAACATAGAGGTTGCTATTTCAATATCACGTTCTTTTCGACCTTCTTCTTTTCCAGCATTGGTTCCCAGTTCATAAGCTTCCCTATCTTTAAAGGCTTCTAAATCATAATATAGCCCATCCATAAAGTCTTTTGTTAAATCAACCATTTTATTCCTTACACCCTCCATT
>JAMPHW010000005.1:71729-79019 GCA_023663235.1 Ruminococcus sp.
ATTTCTAGCTTATACACTTATTATAATATCCACTATAATAAAAGTCAAGAAAAATGTCATTATTTTTTCTTTTTATGAAGTTTATATTCATGTCATGAGAAAATATATATGGTGAATTTCCAATGATTTACGGTGAAAAATTAAAAGAATTAAGAGAAACAAAAGAATTAAAACAAGAAGACCTATCTAAATTATTATTAGTAGACAAAGGTGCATATGGACAATATGAAAGAGAGTACGTTATTATACCAATTAAACATCTTAACACTTTATGTAATTATTTTAATATTTCTTTAGATTATATTTTTTCTTTCAATAATAATATAAATTATGAAAATAATACTAAAGAAATAAACAAAACTTTATCAGGACAAAGATTAAAAGAATTTAGAAAAGATAATAAACTTACCCAAAAGAAATTATCTATAATTTTAAATATTGGTAGAACAACTATTACCGAATATGAAAATGGCAACAATATAATTGCCACGCCTTTTCTTTATACCATTTGTTCTAAATATCATATATCCGCTGATTATCTTTTAGGTAAAATCGATAAGCCCAAATACTTGACATAAATGTTTCAAGTATTTCTTTTCACTAATAAATTATATCGTTTTCATGTTTATTACAAATAACAAATTAACTATTATTACTTATTTGGATATTTCGTTAAATTTAAAATTCAGCTATTAATGATTTTGCATACTCTATCAATTAATGTTTCTAATACAAAATTATCATTAATCAAAGTTATAGAAAATGTCTTATACCCTATCTTATTTATACTTGCTCCACAGTGATAGATGTGCTCATTATCCAGTATGAAATATCTATCATGAAAAGTATTATTGAAAATAACTTTTAAATTACAATATTGTTTATTATATTTAAGTATATCTTGATTAGTTAATAAATTATCTCTTTTTGTTATTATAATTACATTTATTTTTAATCTTTTTATAATATCTAATATGGTATTATCTGCATAACTATCTATTATTACCAAATTATTCTTTGCTTTACTAAATATCTCGTATATTTTAGAATAGGCATCATATATTTGGCCATTAAAATATATTTCATTAACTTTCTTTTTCTCTTCAAATTTAGAGAATGACTCTTGAAGTAGTTTTATATCTTCAGTATTTTTCATAACTTGATTATTAATATATTTTTGTTCTAGTAAATTACTACTAATATAATGTCGCATTGATACAAAAGCATCCATTATCGCTATTTTCTGCAATACTTGTCTTTAAAATTGTTGCAAGCATTGCAACACCTTCTTCTGTGAAAACATAAGGTAATGTTCTATTCATATTAGAATTTGTGGTTTCAATTTGAAACCGTAAATTATTCCACTCTTCCATAGACAATTGAAACATATATCTTTCAGGAAACCGATTGATATGTCTTTTTACAGCAAGATTTAATGATTTTGTTCCATTTGCACATTTGTATAAATTAGCTAAATCTCTATCCAGCATCACCTGTTTACCACGTATTTCATATATCATATTTTCTATTATAATTTTATCCTTTTCTATAACTTCATTCATTTTCTTAACCTTTCATATTTTTTATAGTTTTTGTCATTTGCCAACACTTTATCTTCTATTTTATTTATTCCAAAACATTTATTTCCTAAATCTTTTATTGATGCTCCTAAATGATATAATTGTTCTTTATCTATAATTATAAATCTATCATGATATTTAGTACTCTTTCTTATTTCTAATTTGGTATATTCTTTATTAAACTTTTCTATATCTATATTATTTATTTTAGTATTATTTGATGTTATAAGTATTACTTTAACATCTTTTTTCTTTTTACCGAACATTTTTAAGATACTTTCATCTATATAATTATCTATTATAATAATACTTTTATTTGCTTTCTTTATTATATCCACTATTAAACTATATGCATCATATATTTGTCCTTCAAAAAATATTCTTTCCTCTATGATTTTTATTATCAGTTTGTGAACTGGTCGCAAACTGCGACCTTAAAGAATCAGCCTCATTTTTAGTTAATTGAAAACAAAATTCTTCTAGAAATCTTTCTATATTTCTCTTTACAGTTTCATTTATTCTCTTCGTTTCATAATGATAAAGTCTTATACATCACTATCTAGTAATACTTGCTTACCTCTAACTGTATAAATCATACTTTTAATATCTAATTCTTCTTTTTCTATTAATTCCTTATCAACCATAACCTTACTTCCCTTACTAATTCTATTCTATCATTTATCTTACTATAAGTAAACAAATAGCCGCCTTAGACAATTTAAAAACCACTAAAAATATATTTAGTAGTCTTAGTCTTCTTTTTTAAACATTTTCACAACTGTCATTTCTTTGGTATCTATTTTCTTTATTACCCCTTCAACCTCTTTTAAAGTTATACTTTCATAAATACTTTTAATATTAGGAATAATATCATCATAATAAATAATATAATTTTGAATTAAATTATTAACTTGTTCTACATCTTCATAATTAATAACTAAAGTCGCTATCGAAGAATTTATTTTTCTTTTTAAATCTTCTTTATCTATAAATAAGTTATTTAAAGCATCAATTATTCTTTTTACTGCTTCATCAATATACTTACTCTCCATTGTAATATCAATAACTACAAAATCATCTAAAACATATCTAGAATATCCTAAATAACTAATTAATTCATTTTGTAATAATTCTTCTTTTAAATCTGATGTATCTCCAAAATTACTAGCTAAAATAATATTTAAAATAATATTCAACTTAATTTTATCAAAATCTTTAAAGTTTTTAATATCAATCTTTAACCCAACTTTAGCTTTTTCTACTTCTATGTTAGCAAATATTTCTTTTTCTTTTTCCTTAACTGTTTTAAGTTCTACAGTTTTAACCTTTTTAGGATTTAAATATTCTTTAATATCTTTTTTAGCTAAATTATCATTAACTATTTTTTCTACTTCATAAGGATTTACATTACCTGTTACCACCATAAACATATTCTTAGGATGATAAAAAGTATCATATATCAAATTAATATCATCAATATCAATTTTTTTTACATCATCTATTTCTCCTGTTATTAAATCCCTATATTTTTCTTTATGATACATTGCTCTATTAAAAGTAAAATAAAGATTATTATAAGGTTCATCTTTTCCCATATTTATTTCTGAAATAATAATACCACGTTCTTTTTTTATCATTTCTTTAGTAAAATAAGGATTATAAACATAATCTAATAAATTATTTAAATTATCATTAAACTTATTAGTACCATATACAAGATAACTAGTATACTTAAAGGTTGTAAAAGCATTAATATCACTACCTAGTGGATCAAATAAATCATTAGCGGTTCTATCTTTATCAACATTAAATTTAATATGTTCCATAAAATGCGCTATACCATTTGGAACTTTATATTTTTTATTTTTTATTTGAAATTCTGTATCTAAAGAGCCATATTTAACATTTAAAGATAAATAAAAATTTTTAGCATAATCATTTTGCCAAATATATATATCCAAACCATCATTAGAAGTTGTTTTATAAATTTTTTCTTCTAATCCCTTAATTTTAATTGTCTCCACTTATCTCATCTCCTTCCAAAACAAAAGATATATAAGGTTTTATCTTACTGCTTATTTTAATTATTTCTTCCCTTTTTACATTTTTAATTAACTTTATTCTTTCATCTATTGAAGGTAAATCATCATAAATATTAAAAACATAATTATTTAAAATACCTGCTGGATTATCCATTGCTAAATTAAGTGAAAAGATAAATGATTCCTTAGCAGCGTTTAATTCATCTTCACTAAATTTTCCCTCTGACATTTCTTTAAAAGCCAAATTTATTAGTTTATTAGCTTTATTAACATTTTTCTTACTAATAGACGTCTCTATAATTAAAAGATTATCATATTTTAAATATGCACTTCTAATTCCATAGCATAAAGAATTCTTTTCTCTTAAAAGTTGGTATAACTTTGTATTAAGTCCTCCACCACCTAAAAGATAATTATAAAAATGCACAGTTGTTAATCTTTCTTCTTTATCTAAATTTTCTAAACTATAAATATTAACTAAACTAGTCTCTAAGAATTTAGATCTTTCCTTTATTTTCTTAACTCTTTTACCTGCTTTATTATCCACATAGAAATCTAATTCTTTTGTTTTTATAACTGGGTTTTTAAAATACTTAAAGATAATATTGGCAACTTCATCCATATCTAAATTACCTACAATAAAAATATCACAACTATTATGATTGATTAATTCTTGGTAAGTGTCAGCTAAACTCTTAGGCGTAATTTCTTCTAATTCCTCTAAACTACCTAAAACACTTATACTACTTTTAGAATTGTTATCTAAATTACTTAAAGCTTTCTTTAAAGATACTCTATTTATGTTTTCATTAATACTTAATATTTCATCATGTAATCTATTTTTAATCACTTTAAAATTCTTTATATCAAATTCTCTAGCATTTATAAAAGGATTTAAAAGCATATCAAAAGGTAGTTTTAATACTTCTTCTAAATATTTATCATCATTTACATACTTAGAATTTAAAAAACTTAATACAAAAGAAGTCATAAAAACATTACCTGCTTTATTAGTTACTCCATAAAAATTTGCTTGATATAATTCTTCTAATCTTTTTACAACTTCTTTACGGGTTTTATAAGTATCTGAACAATCAGTTAAAAGATCTGCTAAAAACGTCTTAGCTAAAACATTTTCTTTTTTTACTTCATCTCTAAATATTATTTCCATCTGACAAGTTTTAAATTTATTAGTTTTAACAGTATATATATTAAATGATGGATATTGATAAGTTTTATATTCCATTATTTGCCACCTCACTATTTACTATTATAACACAAAATTATTTAATTATTAATATTAGTAATATTTAGAGTAAAACATAAGAAAAAAACTATATTTATTTATAGTTTCTTATATTTCTTTTTACATAAATAATCAAAATAAATAATAAACCAACCACTATTAAAGGAATAATATAATTATTTTCTCCTTTATTTGTATTAACTTCCTTAAACACCACTTTACTATCTTTAGTTAAATATTCTGATACATCAGTATTAAATTTACCATCACTTATAAACTCTGTAAAATCTTCACTATATACACATTTAACACCTGTTGCTGTTCCAACAAAATTTCCTCCCTCAATTGTTATTTTTACTTTATCAATATCCGTTTTATTATTCTTATGAGGATTCCATTCATAAAAAGCATATTCTCCACTTATATCACCATTTTTAATATTAACATTTATATTGTTTTTAGTTGTGTGTTGAGAAACTGCTACTCCAACACCATTAGTAGTTGATCCATTTCCATTAACCATCTTAATAAATTTAGGAGCTACTCCTTTTATTGTTCCATTGTTTATTGTTAAGTTACCAGACCTAATTTCAATACCAGTACCACCAGTTATAGTTCCCCCATTAATTACTAAGTCACCTAATTGTGGTTGAAATATTCCTAAACTGTCTTCTTTATTTAAACCAGTAATAGTTCCTCCATTAATTGTAACTTTTGTATGAGGCGTATTTCCATTACCAACTATTCCATAATAATAACCCTCTATTGTCCCACTATTTACTACTAATTCAGCTACTTCTGTACTATTATTATCATTAGCAAGCTGTATTCCTCCATAAACATTGCCACTTGAACCTGTTGTTATTTTTCCTGTCCCAGTTGTATCATAAATAGTAAGTTTAGCGCCTCTTTTAACAACAAGTAATCCTCCTGTTACTTTTAAATTATCAACAGCACTTAAAGTGCGACCATTAAGATTTAACATTAAATTTCCTTCAATTACTTTACTTTCACTAATTCTTAAATCACTAGTTAATTTGCAAGCACTTGAACTTTTTAAACACTCATCAAATTCTGCTTCAGTACTAACTGCAAATAAACCATCATCACTAGCCCTTACTTCTTTAATACTACTAAATAAACATATAATACATAAAATTACTAATATTTTTTTCATAATCTCTCCTTTATTTCTAAATCATAATATGCAAAATAAGGAGCCAATATAACCATATTAAATATTGTTTTCGAGTAATCTTTTTACTTCAGTTAATTTATTCTCTAATAACTTTTTATCAATTAATTTAAGTTTATATTCTGAAATTAAGGTTTGAGACATATTCTTACTTAGTGAATATTCAACTATATCTTTATTTTTAGAACTGCATAAAATAATCCCTACGCTTGGATTCTCATTAGGTTGTTTTACATTACGATCTAAAGCTTCTAAATATAAATTCATCTTTCCACTGTATTCAGGAATATATTCTCCTAATTTAAATTCAAAAGCTACTAAACAAGATAATTCTCTGTTATAAAATAATAAATCTATAAAATAATCTCTATTTCCAACTTGAACTCTATATTCATCACCAATAAAAGTAAACCCTTTCCCTATTTCTAAAATAAAATCTTTTAAATTACTAATTATCGCCTTCTTTAAATCTTTTTCAGAAAATTCATTAGGCAAATCTAAAAATTCCAAACTATAAAGATCCAATATTTTATTATAAGGAAAATCTTCTTCTTCACTCATAACTTTATTTATACTTTTATTAGCCTTACCATTAGATAACATATATCTTTCATAATAAGATGATTGTAATTGTCTATTTAACTCCCTTTTTGAATAATTCTCTTTAATAGATAATTGTAAATAAAAATGTCTTTCTTCTATTGATTTACTCCCACTTAAAATAAGTAAATTATTAGTCCAACTTAATTGTGTCACCAGTGGTGACGCAATATCATCATCTTTATATATTTTATAAAATTGTACCATTCTTTCAATATTTCTTTTAGTAAATCCTTTTATTTCTGGATAGTTATTTTTCATAAATTCTGCAAATTTAGTTGTTATTTTATCTCCATAATTACTACTTTCTATAATATCATATAAAAACTTTCCTACATCTAAATAAAGTAAAATTAATTCTTCATTTACTTTCCTATAAGCATTATTCTTCCTTTTTTCGATCATTTGAACAATTTGACTAAAATTAACATCTAACATAAAAATTCCCCCTCTGACATAATTTTAATTTCTAATTACACAGTATCATAAATTTTTAAATATGTAAAAATGCAGATTTTACTAAATCTGTATTTAAAACTGTAAAAAAGTGTAAATTTTTTAATAAAAAATTATGATAAAATTATTATTTTTGACGTAAATTTTACACAAATTATCTGCAAATTTTAT
>JAMPHW010000006.1:0-37234 GCA_023663235.1 Ruminococcus sp.
AACTTAAATATTAGGTTAAGACTTAATATAATAGAATTAGGATACAAGATTAATCCTTAAGTTATACTTTAAAAAAATAATACTGATGTTTTATATCATGTATATAAAACTATTACAGTATTTTTTTTCTTTAATTATTGCTTTAAATATAGTATAATTTATATGTGATAAGTATGAATAAAAAAGGTTTTACTTTAATTGAATTATTATCAACAATTACTATTATGGGGCTAATAGCTACTGTAGCAAGTATTAATATTGTAAAAATATTTGATAATAAAGATAGTGAAACAGAGAATACTAAACATGATATTATTACTACAGCAGCTTGTCTTTATATTGAATTAGAAAGTAATAGTATTCTAAAAGAGCAGTGTTTAACTGATGGTTGTTTAGTTTCAACGACAACTTTAATTAATGCAGGACTACTATATGAAGAAGATATCGAAAAAGAAGAAATAGTTAAAATATATAAAGATAAACAAGAAAAAAAATGTGTTATTGAATAAGAAAGGATTAATATGAAGGAACAAATATTAAGTATATTAAAGAATATTCATGAAGCTAAAACACTAATGGAAATTAATGACTTATTAGGTCTTAAAACAGTAGAAGAATTACAAGAATTAACTGCATGCTTAGAAGAATTAGTTAATCTATATATGGTGTTTAAAACTAAAAAGGATAAATATTTATTGATGGCAAATTGTCCAGGTCTTAGAATCGGAAAATTAACCGTTAATAAAAAAGGATTTGGCTTTTTGATATTAGAAAAAGAAGATGATTTATATATATCAGAAAATAATTTAAACAATGCTATTAATAATGATACTGTATTAGTAGAAATAATAAAAAAAGGTTTAAAACCTGAGGGACGAGTTATAAAAATCATTAAAAGAGATTTAGAAAATGTTGTTGGAGAAATAATATTTGCTAATAATAAGATGATGGTTAAACCCGATGATGATAAATTAGATTTAAAAATTTATGTAAGTAAAGAAACTGGTAGTAATTGCGTAGAGGGTCATAAGGTTTTAGTACATTTAACAAAAGATTTAGGAGCTAAAAGCTACATGGCCGATTGTATTAAAATTATTGGTCATAAAAATGATGCAGGAGTAGATATTTTAAGTATCGCATATAAATATGGAATTGAAAGTGAATTTAATTCGGAAGTTATAGAAGAATTAGATGATATTCCAAGTGATGTAAGCAAAACTGATTTAATTGATCGTAGAGATTTAACAGATATGGAAATATTTACTATTGATGGAGCAGATACGAAAGATATTGATGATGCGATTAGTTTAGAATACCATGATAATATATATACTTTAGGAGTACATATTGCGGATGTTAGTCATTATGTAAGAGATAATACAGCCTTAGGAGATACGGCATATAACAGAGGTACTAGTTCCTATTTAGCAGATACAGTTATTCCAATGATACCTCATAAACTTTCTAATGGTATTTGTTCTTTAAATGAAAATGTGGTTCGTTTAACAATGAGTTGTGTTATGGATATTAATACTAGAGGAGAAATTATTAAGTATGATATTTTCCCAAGTTATATTAAATCAAGAAAAAAAATGACTTATAAAGAAGTTAATCAAATACTAGAGGGAAAAGAGACGCCAGTTGGTTATGAGCCATTTAAAGATACCCTTTTAAAAATGAATGAACTTGCTAAGATATTGCGAAAGAAAAAAGTTAACGATGGTTACATTGAGTTTGAAATTGATGAAGCTAAAGTTATTCAAGATGAAAATGGGTGTGCTATAGATATCCAAAAAAGAACTAGGGGCGATGGCGAAAACTTAATTGAAGATTTTATGATAGCAGCAAATGTTACTGTAGCTACACATATTGCTAATATGGAGTTACCTTTTATTTATCGTGTCCATGCTTTACCTAACAGCGAGAAAATAGAAGATTTTATGAATTTAGTTAAAGCTTTAGGTTATACTATTAGGACTAATATAAAAGAAATAACGCCGAAGACAATGCAAAACTTATTAGACGAATTAAAAGATAAACCTGAGTTTAATATATTATCATCTTTATTACTTCGAAGTATGAAAAAGGCTGAGTACTCTAAAACAAATATTGGACACTTTGGTTTAGCATGTCTTAATTATACACACTTTACTTCCCCTATTAGGCGATATCCAGATTTAATGGTTCATAGATTATTAAAAACTTATCTCATTGATAAAGATTTTAGTATGAGTACAATTAAATATTTAGATACATCACTCGTAACAATTGCTGAGCATTCAAGCGAAAGAGAAGTAGCTAGTGTTAATGCTGAAAGAGATGTTAACGATATGAAAATGGCTGAATATATGGAGAAACATATTGGTGAAGAATATGATGGTATAATTAGTTCTGTTACTAATTTTGGTTTCTTTGTAGAACTTGAAAATTTAATTGAAGGTTTAGTTCATATTAACACTTTAAAAGGAGATTATTATAATCATGTTCCTGAACTTTTATCTCTTATAGGAAAAAGCACAAAAAAAACTTATCGAGTTGGGGATAAAGTAAGAATTAAAGTTATTAATGCTTCTAAAGAAACTGCCTTAATTGATTTCGCTTTAGTGGAGGAAAAAGATGGAAGTAAAAAATAAAAGAGCTTACTTTGACTATAGTATTTTAGAAGAATTAGAGGCTGGTATTGTCTTATCTGGTACTGAAATTAAATCAATTAGAAAAGGTTCTGTTGATTTAAAGGATAGTTATGTAACAATTAAAAAGAATGAAGCTTTTATTATTAATATGTACATAGATAAATATGAAGAAGGAAATATTTTTAACCATGATGAGCGAAGAACAAGAAAGCTTTTATTACATAAAAAAGAAATCTTGAAATTAAAAGAAAAA
Organism: Ruminococcus sp.; assembly: GCA_023663235.1. GTDB lineage: Bacteria > Bacillota_I > Bacilli_A > RF39 > UBA660 > Caccenecus. The sequence continues at coordinate 2,887 of JAMPHW010000006.1, forward strand.
ATTAAAATAGAAGGATTAACCCTAGTTCCTTTAAAACTATATTTAAAAAAAGGATATGCTAAAGTATTAATTGGAGTAGCTAAAGGTAAAAAGTTATATGATAAAAGAGCGGCATTAAAAGAAAAGGATTTAAAAAGGGAAGCTAGATATTATTAATTTAAAAAAGTATATTATAAAATATACTTTATTTTTTTCTAATTAATTCGTATTACCATCTTTTGAAATTACAGTGTATGGATTATTGGCACGATATTCTTTCATTTCTGCTAAAGTCATTTCAAATATTTCTTTTGATTTATCCATGTGTAAAATTCCATTTAAGTGATCATATTCATGACTAAATACTGTTGCTTCAAATCCCTCAATAGTTTTTCTATTCTTATTACCATTTAAATCAAAGTATTCAATCTCTATCATATAGGGTCTTTCGACTATTCCAGCATAATATATTCTTTTATCTTCTTTATGGTATATGCAGCTTGCACACCCCTCTAAAAAGATAGTTTTTCCTTTGGCACTGATTATAATTGGATTAATATAAATTATCTCTTCATTATAACCATTAGTTACATTATTATCCATATTGGAAGAAGTATTCTTTATATAAATAATTCTTTTAGGAATGCCTATTTGAACTGGAGCTAAAGCATATACAGAATTATTTTCACAATAATCTTTTAAAGCTTCAATGTATTCCAAGAAATTATCTTTTTTAAAATCAACTTCAGATGAAATTTGTCTTAAAAAAGTCTCATCTTTTTCAATTGTTTTTCTAGTTAAAGGCATTTATTCACCGCTTTCACAAATTTATTAAAATACTATTATCAATATGTTCACGCATTTCATGACCATTTATATGATATTTCGGTTGATTATATTTATAAATATAAAACTTATTATTATCATAGTTTTCCTTTATAAATTTCTTTGATATAGCATTTTTTATGAACACTCTTTTAAAATCTGTTAATAATTCTAAAATGTTATTATATTTATGAATACCACTATAGAAACATAAGTTATCATTAAACATTGGCTCAAACCAATAAACTTCATCATCATTATAAAAGACTAAAATAGAGTGACTAGGACAACCTTCATTATCATCATAAAATAAATAATAAGTTTCGTATTTTAAGGTAGTCATATTTTTGAAGAAACATCTAGCAAGTTCTGTCATATCCCAACAAATACCTATATGACTATTTAATAATTCTTTAGGAGACTGCAGAGAATATAATGTAGCATCATTAAATCCTTCATGATTTTTGCCATTTTTATCTATCCAACCATAACTAAAGTTATTTTGCATATATTTAAAAAAGCTTTCAATTGTATTTATTTTATGATCAGCAAAATATTTTTTATAGTCCATAATTATTCTTCTATTTTTTCGAAACGATATTTTTGTTTAACATTAGGATACTTTTCTTTATCTACTAAAGATAAAAACATTTCTTCTTTTCTTACCCATATTTCATTACTATCTAAGTGTTCATAAACAACAACTTTCTCTTCTGTTTCAGAATCTTTAGCTAATAATAAAACTTTAACTAATTGACCTTTAAAATGTCTAAAGATATCTCCTACTTTTACTTCACGCATATTAATTACCTCTAAAAGCATCAATGAATAACAAAATAGCATTAACAATTAATAACCAACCAATTATTACTAAAACAGCATTGGAAAAGAAAATACTATAAATGCCTAAAATTATTAACGCAATATTACTAATAGTAGTAACTAAAGCTGTTTTTTTAAATTCACCAAAGCCAAACTGAGTTAGTAATCTACTTACACCCATATAAACTAAAAAGAAACCTAAAATATATCTTATACTAACTTCAATAGCATTACTTAAAACAATTAATAAGATACCAATAATAATTGAGGTTATAGCAACACCTAAATTAAGTCCTTTTACTTGAACTAAATCTTTATTTTGATAATATTCAATAAAAGCTTTTACGCCGTAAACAATGACTAATATTCCTATTATATAAAATAATAATTGAACAGCTTGATTACTAAAAAATGCTAAAATAATACCTAATATTAAATACATAACTGCGGTAACAACAGATTTATTATTACCAGTATTTTTCTTAGGTTTAATAATTTCTGATTTCATAAAATACCTACTTTCTAACATAATTATATCCTGTTATTATAGTTTATGCAAGCTTAAAATTTCTTAAATTAAATGCTAAATATAGAATTAACTAATTAGATATGTTATAATGGTATTAGAATAAAATAAGGAGGGCTATATATGAAAATTGTTGATATTTTAAAAGTACTTCACTCTTTTAATATTAATTCTAAGTCTTATGGTCCTTCTATTTACCAAAAAGATGATGAAATGGGAATTTGTCTTGATATTAAAGATAATACATTTGGTTTTTTAACAAGAGCTTTTACTTTTTCGGATATAGATAGTTTAGATGATTTTTTGAAAAAATATTCTTGGTATAAAAAAAATAAAGATCGTTTTAATGTTGAATTAAAATTTGATAGTTATAGTACTAAGACGCCTAAAATTACTTATTTACATAATGATCATGAACTAACTTTTGATGAAATGATTAATTTAAAAGAGATTATTGAAGTGAAAAAAGAAAGAGATATTAATGAAGAAACTAAAGCGATATATCTAAGAAATATTGAAGGTTTAACTAACTATCTAATTGAACTTAAAAAAAAGAAATATGAGCTTAAGTTAGAGAAAAATAATTTAAAAATTGAAGAAAATAATTTGAAGTTTTCTTTACTTGAAGCTTTATCAAAATATTATAATCAACAGAGAGTTTTAATTAAGAAAAATGTTACTTTAGATAATATTGTTATGAATGATGATAATGCTTTACTGGAAAATAATTTGATTAATATTAAAAGTAAATCTTTGGAAGATGTAACAATATATTTAAACTCATTAATTGATATAATAAAACATGAAGAGTTAGACAGAAATTATCTTTTGAATATGTATTCTAATCTAGTTTATAAATATAATATAGATATATTAAACAAACAAATTAACTTTGTTAATAATAAGATTGTAGCAGAGCAAAACTTTAATATTCAAGGAAGTGCTATACATAATATAGATGAAGAATTAAAATCGTTTCTAAAGACTAATATAGCACCTCCTAAGCTTGATATATTCTTAAGAGAAAAAGAAGATTTAATTAATAATAAATTTAGCAGTTTAACAGATATTAAAAATGCTTATAATGTAATTAGTGGAACTCGTACTCTTATATTTAGTAAGAGAGTTGAAGCTCCTGCAATTATTAACAGAAAAGTTATTTTAGACGATTTAAAGGATAATTTTGAAGATAAGACACGTGAAGAAAAAGCAAGTTTAATTTTATACAATTCTTTTTATAAAAATATATGTAATTATATTATTGATAATAATTATCCTGACATAACCGATATTAAAAAACATATTGATATTCAATATTATTATGAAGAATTTAGTGAAATAGTTTATAATACAAATAACAATCATTATTTAGTTAATTATTTTTCGGTAATAGATTTTAAAAGTGTAGAAAGTTTTATTGCATCTTTAGTAAATATAAGTCATACTTTAGAAAATTCTTTATTTAGTTTAATAAGTCCAATTAAAGCTTTTACATTAAAGGATAATAGCACTTATAAATTCTTTACTTTAAATCCTTTAATAGCTGTAAACGAGAAAGTATATTTAGTAGATATTCCTTATAGTACACCACTCGTATATATTCCTGAGAAGATTATATTAGATAGTGAGACTAAAGAGTTCTCTTTAATTAAGACAGAAAATGTATATTTAAAGGGTAATATAGAAGATGCTAATAATCTAGTTGATGTCCATTATTATCAAAAAAAGACAGAAAATGATACAAAAAATGATATAATAATTACAAATGATTTAATCCTAAAAGCAGAAAGTACTTTTCATTTAGGAGTTTTAAAGGATGGTTATTAATGACAGAAGAAATGTTTATTAGAGCTTTAAGTGATAATTTAAAATATTTAAAAAAGAAAGTTAGAGAAGAAGAATTAAACAAATATAGGCATCTTAATGATTATAATTTAGATCCAATGGAAATTGCTAACTCTATTTATCAAAGTTATGGATTAACATACAGAGTTCATAGAGTTATTAGTTTAAAAGAGGCCGCAGGTACGATTATTGAAGGGCTACAATCGAAAAATAACAAAGTTATTAAAAATGTATTATTATTTTTTCTGTACTTATTATTATTACTTATTGTTATTAAAATACCTTTTATTTATGTTAGAGATACGATGAGTAGTATTTTAGGTAATTTATTTAGTGGCGATTTTGCTTATATGATTTGGGGATTATTATTTGAAGCATTGTATGCAGTTGCAACTATTTTAATATTTATTCGTTTAATAAAAAATAAAGCTATAGAGATTGAAAAAGAATTAGAAAAAAATGTTAATGAAACTTAACATTTTTTTAATATCTTTATTAATAATTTAAGACACAGTATAAGGATTATCTATTGTTCCTGAGCCTGATAATTTGACATCAGAGCGAATATTGATTACAGGTCTGATGTTAATATTGCTAGTGTAGAGCCACCAAGGATGAAGCCAGCCATCTTCATGAACCGCAAATATTAAAGCCTTAATAAATTCAGTTCCAAAACCATATGGAGACATAGTCCAGTATCTTTGGTTTGTATATAAATAGTTTCCCGTCGAGCTTACATAACTTACTAAACCAGCGTATGCTGCTTCATCTGCAGTTATCATTCCTATTGGATTGGCTAACGTTGCATTTCCTTGATTAGCTTCTGAGTATGTATATAAATCTGAACTATTTAGACATTTTAATGTTGGGGTTACAGTCGTCGAATCTTTTGTTACAGCTTCGCCTTTTGGTCTTAATCTTAAATATGCACCGTAATATGTTGCGGTCGTTTTTGTTCCACCACTTCCATCTCCTATATTATATGGTGATGTAGTTGATGGTATAGATGTTGTACTTGGCGTTCTATCTCCACAAAAGCCTATATCTTTATCTATTAAATTAAAATAACTTGTTCCTAGTTTGATATTAGAATTTTCAAACCATTTATTTAATTCAGTATATGCATTTGATGGGTAAGTTAAGCCTCTTAATTCTCCGTCTTCCCCATACATATAGCCAACATATCTATTATTATCATAACTGCTATTAAATGCACTTGCCCCTATCTGTGTCCCTTCTCCAGTTACATTAGGCTCTGTTCCTTGATATATCATTCTGATTGAACCATTTCCATTTACTCTGATTATTCGCCAATAATACCCGCCAAACTCTACCCAGTTGTTTGTTGGATTTCCTGCAAAATAATAACTTGTTCCTTCATCATCTTCGGCTTCATATATATCACTATTTGTTTCCGCATATGGTACATTAAATGATTTTAATTCGGTATTTCTTTCTGCTAAATCAGTATTTGCTATTATTGTTTTACATGCACTTCCACATTTATCTGATATCTTCTCAAAGTATAATACACATTTATCTCCTTTGGTTAAGTTTGATATTATATGTTCTCCATTTTCATTGGTATATAATTTTGCGTTACTATCTATATTATCTTTTGTTCCTATATAACAATAGCTATTCTTTTTACTTATGACATATCCCTCACTTGGCATTCTAGTGTCTTTTAATTCGTTATATTTTCTATTATTCTTAACTTCTATCCCATTACTATCACTTATATACATGGCTATTGTATTAAAGTCATAGGGACTCGATGTTACTTTACCTTCTGCAAGTTCATAAGTTGCTGTTACTCTAAAGTTTGCTTTACTTACTAATAAAATTACTGTAACCGTAAGTACTACTACCATTATTAGACCATACAAAAAAATTTTCTTATTTTCGCTATTTACTTTTTTAAGTTTCATTTTTTATTCTCCTTAAATAAGCAAATCCGGACTACTTTAGAAATTTCTAGCTTATACATTTATTATAATTGTTCATATAATAAAAGTCAATAAATTTCTTGGTATTTTTCTTCTTTTGACTGAGTACAATTTATATCATGAGAAAATATATTTGGTGAATAATATGATTTATAGCAAAAATTTGAAAGAACTTAGAGAAAGAAATGGATATACTATAGCTGATTTAGCAAAAATAATAAATGTTGATAAAACAGGATATGGTCATTATGAAAGAGAATATGTCATTATTCCAATTAAACATCTAGTTACTTTATGCGATTATTTTAATATATCCATTGATTATATTTTTAATTTTACCGATTTAAAACAGTATAATGAAACTAGAAATGGTATTGACAGAAATCTGACTGTTCTAAGATTAAAAGAATTTAGAAAAGAAAACAAATTAACACAAGAAAGACTTGCCAAAGTTATAAATATAAGTAGCGGAACTATTGCTGGCTATGAAATTGGTCGATACTTAATGGCTACTCCTTTTTTATATACTATTTGTAATAAATACAATATATCTGCTGATTATCTTTTAGGGAGAATTGACAGTCCTAAATATCTTAAATAATTAAAATTAGATTATAGTAATTTAAACTTCGTTTCTATGGACACTTGTAAATTTATATTATATAATTAACTTAGATACATTTGATAGTTAGGTGTTTTAACCCTCAGTCCATTATTTTAATTTTTATTATTTTGGAAAGAGGTGGTCCTATGATTGGAGATTTTAATGGATTATATAATCCTGATTGTTATCCTTGTGATACTTTCAAAAATTTACGAAAACAGGTATTAAAAATAAGCACCCACTCACATGAATAGGTGCTTACTCAAACATATTATTATGGACTGAGAAACATCTAACAGACAAAAGTCAAATGTATCTCTTTTTTTATATCCATTTATATTATATACATAAATTAGGTTAAAATGCAAGCTAAAGTATGATTACTTATTCAAAATAATTTATTCCCATAGCTTTTTTAACTTCATTTAAAGTATTATTAGCTGTCTTTCTTGCTTTATTACTACCCTCTTCAAGTATTTTATATACTAAATCTAAATGACTCTCATAGTAAGCTCTTTTCTCTCTTATAGGGTTAAGTAATTCTTCTAAGATATTGTACAAGAATTTCTTTATTTTAACATCACCTAGACCACCTTTTTGGTAATGTTCTTTTAGCTCATCTAAGTTGTTATATTCAGGTAAATATTTTTGAAAGTGAGTATCATTTGCAAAAGCATCTAAATATGTAAATACAGCATTATCTTCCACATTCCCTGGGTCTTCAATCTTTATATGGTTAGGATCTGTATACATGCTCATAACCTTTTTATAAACGGTTTCACTATCATCAGATAGAAAAATACAATTACCTAATGATTTACTCATTTTATTTTTGCCATCTATTCCTGGTAATCTTTTGCAAGCATCATTCTTAGCTAATAAAGCTTCTGGCTCTTTTAAGACATCACCGTAGTAACTATTAAAGGTATGAACTATTTCTTTACATTGTTCTATTAATGGCAATTGATCATCACCAACAGGAACTAAATCAGCCCCAAAAGCTGTGATATCAGCAGCTTGACTAATTGGGTAAGTTAAGAATCCTACAGGTATCGCATCACCAAATCCTCTTTCATTAATTTCGTTTTTTATAGTTGGATTTCTTTTTAATCTTGATAAAGTAACTAGATTTAGATAATACATATTTAGTTCAGATAATTCAGGTATTTGAGATTGCACAAACATGGTAGTTTTTTTAGGATCTAAACCAATTGATAGATAGTCTAGAGCTACTTCTTTTAAACTATTTCTTATTTTTTCAGGATTACGTGCATTATCTGTTAAAGCTTGTAAGTCAGCGATAAAAACATACTGTTCATATTCTTCATTTTCCTGTAATTCTAAACGTTGTTTTAGACTGCCAACATAATGACCTAGATGTAATTTTCCTGTTGGTCTATCCCCTGTTAATATAATTTTTTTCATAAAATCACCTTTTCATTATTATAACACATATAATTATTATATTTAAAGCATTTGTAAACTAAATATGTTTTTTTAATATTATTACTTATTTTTTGGTATAATTAAATTGGAGGATTAGATATGTCAAAAAAAGAATTAGTTAAAGCTTTAACAATCATGGTAATTGTTGTAGTTATTGTTAGTGTATCAATTGTAAGTGTTTTATATTTTCTAAAGAAACCTGATGGTGCTCATGAGTCTAAATCTTTATATAGTGACAAAGCTGTAGAGGTAATGAAAGAATATAAATTATACGATGAATTAAATAATAATTATTCTAAAACAGTTGAGTTTTTATTAGAAAGTAAAGATTTTAAAAAAGAATATTTAGATGATTATTATGATATAGAATATGCTAATGTTAATGATTTTGGAAAAGTTATTAATACTCTATTAGATAAAAAATATAAAAGTACAGAAATAAACTATCTTATTAGTAATCAAATAGAAGATTTAGACATATTATTAGATATGGATTATGTAAATATATTAGATTTTAAAGATATAAGTAATTTTAGATTAAGTAATTTAGAACGTTATTTAAGTTATAGAGATGAACATCAAGATTATGATTTGGAAACGATTGTTACTTATGTTAATATTGGATTAGACTTAGAAGGATATTCTGAGTATAGTGATTATATGAAAGAAGAAGCTTTTAATGACTTAACAATACTTGTAAATAAATATCATAAGTTAGCCGATGATTATGAACCTGAGGATTTAGTAAGACTTTCTTATTCAGGCAATACAGATAGATATAGGATGAGAAAAGCTGCTGCTGAGGCCTTTGAAGAATTAACAAGTGCAGCATTAATAGACAACGTTGTTTTCTATCCTTTTAGTGCATATCGCTCTTTTGAAACACAAAGTGTATTATATAACAGATATAAGGCTAGTGATGGTGAAAAAGTTGCAGATACTTATTCGGCGAGGCCAGGATTTTCAGAGCATCAATTAGGGTTAGCTGTTGATGTTAGAAGTAGTACTTTATCAGATAATTTAACCAAAGAGCATTATGAGTGGATGCTAGATAACTCTTATAAATATGGTTTTATTGTGAGATATCCTAAAGGAAAGCAACATATAACACAGTATATAGAAGAACCTTGGCATATACGTTATTTAGGAGTAGAACTTGCTACTAAAGTACATGATAGTGGTCTTACTTATGATGAATATTATGATATTTATATGAGTAATTAAGTATTTAAAAAGCTCGTTTTGAACGGGCTTTTTTAGTTTATTAATTATCTACCTCTTACGACATTTTGGGTATTAACTCTAGTTAATTTTACGCTTAATGTAACAGTCTTTCCGTCTGGATTAGGAGCAATTTCTGGTTCTCCTATACTCCAACCGTATTCTGGAGAGTGCACCTCGGCGATTTGTTCTAAGACATAGGCTATGGCATGTGGTGTATTCTCTACATATGTTTTTACAAAATTTTCTGTATATACTTCTTCATTCATGATTATACCTCCTATATTAATTATAGCAAAGAAAATATTTATATACTTCTAAATATTAGCCTTTTTACAAATAATAGACATTTGATATTTAATAGCATTTATGTCACCATAGTTACATTTTACCTTATTAAACTTCTTACCAAAGCTGGTTCAGTAGTTATTATCCCATCTGGATTTTTATCAATATAGTTATTTATTCTTCTAGCATTTTCCTTATAAAGGAGTTCCCAAGTCCATGCGTATTCTCTAGCTTTTGGAAACAGATTTCTAAAGTAAAGATAATTTTCTTTTATTTTTGTCCATTCCCATAGTTCTGATGATAAAGATAAAAAATCTATTTCGTCAATTAATTTTATATTTTCTTTTTTATATTTATGTACTTTAAATAAATTAACTATTAGTCCTATTTCATCGCATGAAAGTTCATTTTTATAAGCAAGTAATTGTGATACTAACTGAGAATTGAAACTTTGAAGAGATATTTCTCCATTATAGAATTTAAGAACTTCTAACGCTTTTAATAATCTACTAATCATACTATAATTAAATCCATCAAAGTATTTAATTTCAATGAGAATACTAATATTACCATTTAATATTTCTAAAACTTCTTCTAAAGTAATTAAACTTGACAATTTTTTATATTCAGTTCTACTAATGATTTTTCTTTCAAATATTGGGCTATGAGTCCATACTAATTTACCATCTTTAGTAAGAACAAAATCCATTTCTAATTTTAAACAAGAACTAGATATTAAATAATGTTCTAAAGCTGATGTAGTTTTATTCAAAAATGATGTATGTCCAATTATTTCCATACAATTTCTCCTGACAGGAATTTATTCTATCATTAAAATTGCAAATATACAATAAAAAACTATCTTAATAAGATAGTTTAAACTAATTCTAATTTAACTTGTAGAGCATCATCACCAACACGTTCTTTTAATTTAGTTATTCTAGTATAACCACCATTGCGTGTTTCATAACGTTTAGCAAGTTCATTAAATACTTTATTAACAGCATCAGTATCATTATATAAGAATGCTAGAGCTTTTCTTCTATTAACTAATGTGCCTTTTTTTCCATAAGTAATCATTTTATCAACGAATTTTCTAACTTCTTTAGCTCTAGCTTCAGTTGTTACAACAGATTCATTCATTATAACATCTTTAGTTATATTAGCTAGAACGCTTCTTCTGTGTCTTGATTCTCTACTTAATTTTCTATAACTCATATATATCCTCCTTAATCACGGAATTTAAGTCCCATTTCAGCAACTTTATCAAGTACTTCTTTAAGTGATTTTTTACCTAAATTACGTATCTTGGTAACTTCTACTTCTCTTTTAGAAATTAAATCTTGAACAGTATGAATACCAGCTCTTTTTAAACAATTATAAGCTCTTACAGAGAACTCTATTTCTTCAATAGGAGTTTCTAGAGTTTTTGTAATTGTATCTATTTTCTTTTCTTGCATTAATCCTGTTACATCACTAATTGAATTTAGATCAGCGACAATATTAAAATGTTCGATTAGAATTCTTGCAGATAAAGCCATAGCTTCTTCAGGAGTCATACTTCCATTGGTAGTAATTTCCATAGTTAATTTATCATAGTTTTCATTTTGACCTACACGAGTTGATTCAACTTCATATTTAACAAGTTCGATTGGAGAATAGTTAGAGTCGATTGCAATAACACCAACTTTATTCTCTGCAAATATTTTTTTATTTTCTTTAGAATCAACATAGCCACTACCATTAGAAATAGTAACTTCCATATCGATTTTGCCACCTTCAACTAAGTTACAAATAACAAGTTCAGGATTAATAATTTCAATATCAGAATTCTTTTCAAAATCAGCAGCAGTTACAGGTCCTTCTGTATCTTTGAATAATCTTAAAGTTTTAACTTCTTCAGTATGATTTTTTACAACAACATTTTTAAGAGCAAGTACGATACTTGTTACATCTTCAACAATGCCATTTATTTTTTGGAATTCATGTAATACACCTTCAATTTTTACTGAAGTAATTGCACTTCCTGGTAAACTAGATAACATAACTCTTCTTATTGCATTTCCAATAGTTGTTCCAAAACCTCTTTCAAGTGGTTCTAACTCAAATTTTCCATAATGACTGCTTTCTTGATATTCAGCAATCTTATACTCTGGTTTTTCAAAACTAATCATAAAATAATTTCCTTCTCTCTAATAACTAATTTCTTGGACGTTTTGGTGGACGACAACCATTATGAGGTACTGGTGTATCATCAGTGATAGACAAAATTTCAAGACCTGCAGCTTGTAGTGCTCTAATAGCAGTTTCTCTACCGCCACCTAAACCTTTTACAACAACATCAACTTTTTTAACACCTTGTTCTTGTGCTGCTTTAGCAGCTGCATCTGCAGCAATACCTGCTGCAAATGGAGTCTTCTTTTTGCTTCCTTTATATCCAATAGTTCCACTTGATGCCCAAGCAATTACACTACCATCTTTTTCAGTGATTGTAACGATTGTGTTATTGTATGTAGAATGAATATGAGCCACAGCCTCAGGAATATTCTTTTTTACTTTTCTTTTTCTTCTATTATATGCCATAAATTATCCTCCTACTTTGTAGCCTTTTTCTTATTAGCTACTACTTTACCTCTACCCTTACGAGTGTGAGCGTTACGACTAGTTCTTTGCCCTCTTACAGGAAGACCTTTTTTATGTCTAACTCCTTGATAGCAACCAATTTCCATTTTATTTTTAATACTCATTTGGACATTACGACGTAAATCACCTTCAACAATGTGATTGTCTACTTCTTTACGTAATTTTGTAATTTCTTCATCTGTTAAATCTTTAACCTTTGTTGCAGGGTTAACGCCTGCATTTTCACAAATTGTTCTACCTAAACTATTACCAATACCATATATTGCAGTAAGTCCTACAAATATTTGTTTTTCACTTGGTAATTCAATATTTTTAATACGTGCCATAATTACCTCCTTTATTAACCTTGTGTTTGTTTGTGTTTAGGGTTTTCACAAATAACCATAACTTTACCTTTTCTTCTTATTATTTTACATTTTTTACATATCTTTTTTACTGATGGTCTAACTTTCATTTTAATTCCTCCATTATCTTTTGTTCCATGTAATACGCCCACGTGTTAAATCATAAGGCGAAAGCTCTATTGTTACTGTATCACCCGGTAGAATACGAATTTGATTTACTCGCATTTTACCAGAAACGTAGGCCTCTACAGTAAATCCATTAGGTAGTTCTACTAAGTAATCTCCGCCTTTTAAAACTTCCATTACTTTTCCTTCTACTTCGATTTTCTCTTCTTTATTATTTTGATTAACATTATTTTTAAATTTTTTCGCCATTGCTAATATCTCCTGTTAAAATTTTATATCCATCTTTTGTAACTGCAACTGTATGTTCAAAATGAGCACTTGGAAGACCATCATCAGTTACGATAGTCCATTCATCATCTAACATACATACATCCTTTTTACCTAAATTTAGCATTGGTTCTATTGCTAAAACCATGCCTTCTTTTAATATTGGTCCTTCATTTTTATTTCCAAAATTGGGAACATCAGGATCTTCATGCATATCTGTACCAATACCATGACCTACTAGTTCTTCTACTACTGAAAGATTATGTTTATGAGCAAATGTTTCGATAGCATTTGATATATCACCGATTCTAGCTCCAGGTTTAACTTCTTTTATACCTTCATATAAAGCTTTTTCAGTATTAAGAACTAAATCTTTAATCTCTTCGGGAACATCACCAATAATATATGTTCTAGCACTATCCGATTCATAGCCATTAAGTCTTACTGTAAAATCAATTGAGACTATATCACCATTTTTTATTTTTCTTTTAGATGGTATACCATGAACCACTTCATCATTAATTGAAATACAAATACTTGCAGGAAAGCCTTCATAATTAAGACAAGATGGGATAGCATTATGTGATGTAATAAAGTTATAAGCGATTTTATCTAAATACTCGGTTGTTACGCCTACTTTTAGATGTTTTTTTATTTCTTCATGAGCTTGATAGTTTAAGATACCAGCTTCACGCATTAACTCTATTTCACGCTCACTTTTAATACTAATCATTATTCGCCTCTTTAATTACTTCTTCAAGCACCCTATTAAAATCATTATCTACTTTAATTTCTTTTAATATTTGCATATTTTTATAATAATCTAATAATGATCTTGCATTATTTAAATATGCATCAAAACGTACTTTGAAAGATTCTTCATTATCATCAGTTCTTTTTATAAGCTCTGTTTTACAATCATCGCAGACATTATCCTCAATAGACTTCATATCTTCAAAATATACATTATAACTACGACCACAATTTGGACAATTTACACGTCCTAGTACTCTTTTTAATGCTAAATCATAATCAATATCTAGATATATTGCGATGTTGTTAGTAACTCCTAAGTTTACTAACATTTTATTTAAGTTTTTAGCTTGATTTAAAGTTCTTGGAAACCCATCAAGGATAAAAGAGCCATTAGAAAGATTCTTTAGTTTATTTTCCATTAAAGATATCATAACGTCATCACTAACTAAGTCGCCTTTTGCCATAATTTCTTTAATTTCATTACCAAAGTCACTTCCACTAGCTATCTCTTCTCTTAATAAATCGCCTGTACTTAAATGATTGTAATGATAATTTTTAATTAGATAATCACTAATTGTTCCTTTACCCGCAGCGGGAGGGGCGATAAAGATGATATTCTTCATCGTTATCTAAACCTCTTCTTTCTTGCTGAGTAACTTCTAGCAGTTAAACTACTTTCAATTTGTTTATAAGTTTCTATTGCGACACCAACAACAATTAATATTCCTGTACCACCAATAGTGACACTACTAGGTAGTTTAGTAAATGTTGATAATAATACTGGTAAACCAGCTAATATTACTAAGAATACTGATCCAACTAAGGTTAATCTTGATAAAGATTTACTAATATAGTTAGATGTATCTTCGCCTGGTCTAACACCCGGAATATATCCTCCATTTTTATTTAAATTCTTACTCATTTCTTCTGGATTCATACTTAAGAAAGTATAGAAGTATCCAAAGATAAAAATAAGTAATACATATAGAAGAAATCCTACAGGTGATGTATATACTATATAATTATTAACAAAATTAATTGCTGCTTCATTTTTTGTAAGTTGAACAATGGTTGCTGGTATAGTTGTTAGAACAGATGCAAATATTACAGGCATAACTCCAGCACTATTTATTTTTATTGGTAAGTAAGTAGTTTGAGCACCATATGCACTTGTTGTTCTATTTGAATATTGGATTGGTATTCTTCTTTCAGCTAACTGAATCCATATTATACCTACAATTATTAGAATATAACTTAGAATAAATACTCCAAAAAGGGTAATACCTAAACCAGTTTCATAAGCACCTCTAACAAAAGTATTAAAAGCACTCGTAAAGACGTTTGGCATTGACATTAAAATACCAGCCATAATTAATAATGATTGACCATTACCAATTCCTTTTTGTGATATTTGATCACCCATCCATAATAAGAATGCTGTACCAGCAGTCATTACTAAACTAGTTTTTAGCATAACCATAACATCTGGACTTTTTAGATAAAAGACACTTAATGCATAAGCTTGGATAAAGGCAATAATTATACCTAAATACCTTGTTATACGATTAATCTTTTGTCTTCCAACATAACCTTGTTCTTTTAGCTCTTTAAAATAAGGAATAATATCCATTTGTAATAACTGAGTAATGATACTTGCAGTTATATAGGGACTAACGCCTAGTCCAAAGATAGAGAATTGTCTTAAACCTCCACCACTCATTAAGTTAAAGATTTCTAAAAATCCTAACTCTTCTAATACTTGACTAGCCCAAGGAATGGTAATATTAACACCTAATGCAAAGAAACCTAAACAAAATAAGGTAAAGTATATTCTTTTTCTTAAATCTTTATTTTGTTTACTAAATATTTTGGCAATTCCTTTAAACATCTAAATCACCTCTGCTTTACCGCCAGCATTTTCTATTTTGGTAACGGCTGCAGATGAAAATCTATTTGCCTTAACAGTTAATTTTTTGGTAATTTCGCCATTAGCTAATACTTTAACACCACTTAATTGTTTTTTAACTATACCTTTTTCTTTTAATACTTCTGGTGTAATTAAATCACCGTCATTAAAATGTTTATCTAGATCGCTTAAATTAATTGTTGCAAACTTTGTTTCAAAACGTTTATTATTAAAACCACGTTTTGGTATTCTTCTATAAATTGGAGTTTGTCCACCTTGGAACCATGCACTTATGCTTGCTCCACTTCTAGACTTTTGACCATTTTCTCCACGACCAGCAGTTTTGCCAGTTCCACTTCCAGGACCGCGGCCAACTCTTTTACGCGCCTTTGTTTCGTTTGACGCAGGTAATGTTTCTAACTTCATTTTATAACTCCTCC
Organism: Ruminococcus sp.; assembly: GCA_023663235.1. Taxonomy (GTDB): domain Bacteria; phylum Bacillota_I; class Bacilli_A; order RF39; family UBA660; genus Caccenecus. The sequence goes on from JAMPHW010000006.1 coordinate 18,874, forward strand.
ACTTTCTTACCACGAAGTGCTGCTACTTTTGCAGGACTCTTTTGTGATTTTAAAGCTTCAAGTGTTGCTTTAGCAACGTTTATCTTTGTATTTGAGCCTAATGACTTAGAAACGATATCTTTAACACCAGCTAATTCAAGAACAGCACGAGCAGCACCACCAGCGATAACTCCAGTACCTTCTTTAGCAGGTTTAATCATAACAACAGCACGACCTACTTTAGCAGTGGCATCATGAGGAATAGTTCTATTATCCATTAGGGCAACCTTTGTTACGTTTTTATTAGCGGCTTGTAAGGCTTTTTTTATAGCTTCTGGAACTTCGTTAGCTTTACCAGTACCAATACCTACTAAACCTTTACGATTACCAACGACAACAGTTGCTGAGAATCTAAAGTGTCTACCACCTTTAGTAACCTTTGTTACTCTACCAATAGAGATTACTTTTTCTTCTAATAAATTCTTTTTAGGTTCTATATTTTTCTTTGGCATAATTTATCCTCCCACTCTAGAATTCTAATCCGTTTTCACGTGCAGATGCTGCTAAAGCTTCAACACGTCCATGATATAGGTAGCCACCTCTATCAAATACAACAGATTTAATTTTTGCACTTTTACACTTTTTAGCAATATCAGCTCCAACTAATTTAGCTGCTTCAATATTGCCACCATTTTTAATATCTAATTCAACACTTGATGAACTAACTAAGGTTTTACCGGTAGTATCATCAATTACTTGAACATAGATTTCTTTATTTGAACGAAACACATTTAATCTTGGAACTTCACTAGTACCACTAATTTTATCACGAACTCTAGCGTGACGTCTTAAACGTGCAACATTACTAGCTTCTTTTTTTATCATAATTTCCGACCTTCCTAACCTTATTTAGCTGCTTTCTTTCCTTCTTTACGACGTACATATTCGCCTTTGTAACGGATACCTTTACCTTTATATGGTTCTGGTTCTCTTATTTTACGAATATTAGCCGCAAATTCAGAAACTTTTTGTTTATCAATACCACTAATATTAATTTCAGTATTACTTACTGCTTCAGCTTTTAAGCCCTCTGGAACTTCAACGATTACAGGATGAGAGAAACCAGCAGAAACATTGATTTTATTTCCATTTACTTGGAAACGATAACCAACACCAACAATTTCTAATCCTTTAGTAAAACCCTCACTTACTCCTTCAATCATATTTGAGATTAAAGAGTTCATAGTTCCAACATTAACATTAGCTTCTTTACTACTATTTTTAACTTTAGTTTCAACAGTACTTTCATTTATTACTATTTCAACTAATTTGTGTATTTCCCTTGTTAAAGTTCCTTTAGAACCTTTAACTGTTAAGATATTATCATTTAATACTACCTCTACACCACTAGGTATAGCGATTACTCTATTACCAATTCTACTCATAGATATTCCTTACCAAATGTAGGCAAGTACTTCGCCTCCTAATCCAGCATTTCTAGCTTCTTTATCAGTCATTAGACCTTGAGAAGTAGAAATTATTGCAATTCCTAGTCCATTAAGAACACGAGGAATTTCATTAGTTTTAGCATAAACTCTTAAACCTGACTTACTAATTCTTTTTAAGCCAGTGATAACTCTTTCTTTTCTATCTCCATATTTAAGGGTTAAAGTTAATTTATCACCAGTTATATTCTTTTCATAATTATAATCAGCAATATAACCTTCTTTTTTTAGAATTTCTGCAATTCCTAAAGTCATTTTTGTTCCGATTACTTCAACCGTTTCATATTTCATTTGATTTGCATTACGTATTCTTGTAAGCATATCTGCAATTTTATCTTGAACCATTTCTAAATTCCTCCTTCCTTACCAACTTGATTTCTTAACACCAGGTATTTTACCTTCGTTAGCTAGTTCTCTAAAACATATACGACAAATACCAAATTTACGCATTACACCGTGAGGTCTTCCGCATCTTTCGCATCTTGTATATGCTCTTACTTTAAATTTAGGTGTTCTTTTATTTTTAACAACCATACTTTTTTTAGCCATTAAAGATTCCTCCTTAATTCTTGAAAGGCATACCAAATGCCTTTAGTAAAGCAAAAGCTTCTTCATTAGTTTTAGCAGTAGTAACAAATACGATATCCATACCTCTTACTTTAACTACATTATCATACTCTATTTCTGGGAATATTAATTGTTCTTTAATTCCTAAAGTATAATTTCCTTTACCATCAAAAGCTGTTTTTGAAACGCCTCTAAAGTCTCTTACACGAGGAAGTGATACACGAATTAATTTTTCCATAAATTCATACATTTTTTCTCCTCTTAAAGTTACTTTAACACCAATTGCTTGACCTTCTCTTAATTTGAAACCCGCGATTGATTTTTTAGCTTTAGTCACAACAGCATGTTGTCCAGTTATTAATTCTAAGTCTTTAAGAGCCGCTTCAATAAATTTATGATCACGAGCGCCATCACCACAACCCATATTAATAACTATCTTTTCTAATTTTGGTACTTGCATAATACTTGAATATTTAAATTCGTCTTTTAAACTTTTAATGATCTTTTCGTCATATAATTTTCTATAATTACTCATAAATATTCACCTACTTATTCTTGCTTTCTTTTTTTGGCTTTTCAGCCTTTTCTTTTGTAGCTTTTTTATCATCTATTTTTTTAACATTAGATACGTGAATAGGACTTTCTATATCAAAAATTCCACCTTTATCATTTTGGTTATTTGGTTTAACGTGTTTTTTTACGATATTAATTCCTTCAACAACAACTTTATCTTTACTCTTTAAAGTTTTAATTACTTTTCCACTTTTACCTTTATCTTTACCAGCGATAACTAAAACTTCATCACCAAGTCTTATTTTCATCATATTAGCCTCCTAAATAACTTCCTTAGCAAGGGAAACTATCTTCATGTAATCACGTTCTCTTAGTTCTCTTGCAACAGGTCCTAAAACTCTAGTTCCTGCTGGAGATTTATCGTCTTTTATAATAACACAAGCATTGTCGTCGAATTTAATATAACTTCCATCATTTCTTCTAATACCTTCTTTAGTTCTTACGATAACAGCTTTAACAACTTTACCTTTTTTAGTATTAGAGTTAGGTATAGCTTTAACAACTGAACCTACAACTACATCACCGATATTAGCATATTTAACTTTAGAGCCACCCATAACACGGATAACTTTAAGTTCTCTAGCTCCTGTATTATCAGCAACTTTTAATCTTGACTCTTGTTGAACCATAGCTTACCTCCTATAAAATTACAGCCTTAGAAGTTATTTCTACAAGTTCATATCTTTTAGTTTTTGATAATGGTCTTGTAGCTCTAATTCTAACTGTATCGCCTACGCCTGCTTCATTTTTTTCATCATGAGCAGTATATTTTTTGGAATATTTAACACGTTTTTTATAAAGTGGGTCTGTTTTGTAAGTTTCAACTAGTACTGTAATAGTCTTATCATTTTTATTACTTACTACTTTACCTACTAATTCTTGTTTTCTATTTTGTTCCATGAGTTTCCTCCTTTAGTTCTCTTTCACGTATAATTGTCATCATTCTTGCTACGTCTTTTCTAAGTTCTCTAATTTTAGAAGGTTTCTCTAAAGTACCAACAGATTGTTTCATACGAAGATTAAAAAGTTCCTTTTTAGCTTCTCTTATTTTTCCTTCTAATTCCTTATCAGAAAGTTCACGTAAATCTTTAATTTTCAAGAGATTCACCTTCCTTTACCTCTTTTTTTACAAATTTTGTTTTAACTGGTAATTTATGTGAAGCAAGTCTTAAGGCTTCTCTTGCTGTTGCTTCATCAACACCACCTATTTCAAACATAATTTTTCCTTCTTTAACAACTGCTACCCAATCATCTACATTACCTTTTCCTGTACCTTGACGAGTTTCAAGTGGTTTTTTAGTAATTGCTAAATGAGGGAAGATGTTTATCCAAACTTTACCGCCACGTTTCATATAACGAGTCATAGCGATACGAGCAGCTTCGATTTGTCTTGCACTTATCCAAGCTCCTTCGGCAGCTCTAAGTCCATATTCGCCAAAGTGAAGTTCAGTATTTCCTCTAGCATGACCATCGTAAGTTAATCTATGTGGTTTTCTATATTTAGTTCTTTTTGGCATTAACATGAGATCCATCTCCTCTCGTCATTTTTTTGGCTGGAAGAATTTCATCTTTATAAATCCATACTTTAACACCAATTTTACCATAAGTGGTATTTGCTTCAGCTGTAGCATAATCTACGTCAGCTCTAATTGTATGAAGTGGAACAGTGCCTTCTGTATATCCTTCAGTACGAGCCATTTCTGCTCCTCCAAGTCTTCCAGATACACTTGTTTTAATACCTTTAGCTCCAGCTTTCATAGTATTTCTAATTGCTCTTTTTTGAGCACTTCTGAATGGTGCTCTAGCTTCGATTTGTGAAGCAATATTTTGGGCTACTAACTTAGCGTTTAAATCAGGATTCTTAACTTCGACAATGTTTACATATACATCTTCACCAACAAGTTTTTTAATTTCTTTTCTTAAGGCTTCAATATCTTCTCCGCCTTTACCAATTATAACTCCTGGTTTAGCTGTGTTAATTGTAACATCTACTCTTGATTTTTTACGAGAAATTTCAATAGTAGCTACTGCTGCATCTTTTAATTTTTTTTCAAGATATTCTCTAATTTTGATATCTTTATTTAAAACTTCAGCATAATTTTTACCAGCATACCATTTAGATTCCCAATCTTTATTAACTCCAAGTCTAAAGCCTATTGGATTAACTTTCTGACCCATTATGCTTCCTCCTTAACTTTACCGTCACTAACTTTAACAGTTATATGACTAGTTCTTTTATCTCTTCTATCAACATTACCTTTGCTACCAAACTTAATTCTTTTATAGATAGCTCCAGGATTAACATAGCATTCACTTATTACTAAATCTTCGATATTTGCTCCATTATTATTAGTAGCATTAGCAATTGCACTATTTAATACTTTAAGGATTAATCTTGAAGCTTTAGTGTTAGTGTTTTCTAAAATACCTTGAGCTGTTTGTACATCTTTACCACGAATTAAATCCATAGTCATTCTTGCTTTTCTAGGGGCAATCATAGCACCTTTATGTATTGCATAAGTTTCCATTTTTACCTCCTACTTTTGACCTGCATGTCCACCAAACTTACGAGTCATAGCGAACTCTCCAAGTTTGTGACCTACCATATCCTCTGTAATATATACAGGAATAAACTCTTTACCATTATGAACGGCTATTGTATGTCCGACAAAATCGGGATAAATAGTTGAACGACGAGACCAAGTTTTAATAACTTCTTTTTTATTATTTTTATTTAATTCTTGAACCTTTTTAAGTAATCTATCAAATACATAAGGTCCCTTTTTTAAACTTCGTGCCATAATTCCTCCTATTTTTTCTTTCTACTAACAATTAACTTGCTAGAAGCTTTTTTATTTTTTCTTGTTTTATATCCAAGAGCAGGTTTACCCCAAGGAGTCATTGGACTCTTTCTACCAACTGGGGTACGTCCTTCTCCACCACCATGAGGGTGGTCGTTAGGGTTCATAACACTACCTCTATTAGTAGGTCTTACACCCATATGACGTTTTCTTCCAGCTTTACCTAGATTAACAAGTTCATAGTCTTCATTACCAACAACACCAATAGTTGCGATACAAGTTCCTAAAACTTTTCTAGTTTCACCAGATTGTAATCTTAAGATAACATATTTGCCATCACGTCCAAGTATTTGAGCACTAGCTCCAGCACTACGAGCAAGTTCTGCTCCTTTACCAGGCTTAAGTTCAACACAATGAACTACTGTACCAACAGGAATGTTTTCTAGTGGTAGAGCGTTACCGATTTTAATATCAGCCTCTGGACCGTTTTCAATAATCATTCCTACTTCTAAACCTTTAGGTGCAATAATATATCTTTTTTCACCATCACGATAGTTAATTAAAGCAATATTTGCACTTCTATTTGGATCGTATTCAATTGTAGCAACTCTACCAGTAATTCCAACTTTATTTCTTTTATAATCAATAAGACGGTATTTTCTTTTAGCGCCGCCACCAATATGACGAACTGTCATTTTACCTTGATTGTTTCTACCACCAGTTTTAGTTTTACTTTTTAATAAACTTTTAGTAGGAGTACTAGTTGTTAACTCTTCATTTCTTAAAGTACTCATTCCACGACGTCCATTAGTCGTTGGTTTATATTTCTTTATTGCCATGAAATTTCCTCCTATAATTCTATTTTAGAGTCTTTATCAAGGGTAACAATAGCTTTTTTATAAGTTTTTGTCATTCCTGGATATTTTCCAACTCTTCTTTTCTTTGGTTTTGTATTTAATGTGTTTACACTTATAACTTTTACACTAAAAGCTCTTTCAACAGCTGTTTTAATTTGATCTTTAGTAGCAGTCTTAGCTACTTTAAAAGTGTATACATTATCATTTTGCATTTTAAGTGCACTTTTTTCTGTTATAACTGGTGCATATATAATATCAGTATAATCTTTCATTATTTAAGTGCCTCCTCAATATCTTTAATCGCTTCTTCATCACATACAAGAGTGTTTGCGTTTACTAAATCTAAAGCGTTTATTTCATTACTCATTAAAGCATAAGCATAACCTAGGTTTCTTGTTGCCATGAATAAGTCTTCATTTTCTTCTTTAGTTACAAATAATACTTTTCCTTGTAGTTCTAAAGCTTCAATTAATTTTTTAACTTCTTTAGTTTTTAAACTATCTAATTTAATATTATCTAATACAACTAATTCTTTATCTTGAGCTTTATGGCTTAAAGCGCTTTTTAAAGCTAGAACTCTTTCTTTCTTATTAATATCGAAAGTATAATTACGAGGAGTTACACCACCAGCAATTCCGCCTCCACGCCATTGAGTAGCACGGATACTACCTTGACGAGCTCTACCTGTTCCTTTTTGTCTCCAAGGTTTTCTACCGCCACCTGATACTTCACTACGAGTTTTAGTTTTAGCAGTACCTTGTCTTAAAGAGTCAAGTTGTAATCTAATCATTTTCTTTAAAACTAAATCATTAGCTTCTATATTCCATACGGTGTCTTTTAAAGTTAAATCTTTAACTTTTTCACCTGTCATATTTTTTACTGTTATTTTCATAATATTTCCTTTCTAGAAAACTAATTGTTTTCTTCTCCTGGATTATCATTTGGTTCATTAGTATCAGCAATTTCTTCTGTAGTTTCAATAGTAGTTTCTGCTGTTTCAGTATTTTCTACTTCTACAGGTTCTTCTATAACTTCATCAACTATATCTTCATAAGTTATAACTTCTTTGGCATTTGCCTTTCTACTATTTTTAACAGCTGATTTAATTAATACTAATGAATTTTTTGCTCCTGGAATATTTCCACTAACTAAGATATAATTTTCGTTTTCATTTACTTCAATTACTTCTAAGTTTTGAATGGTAACTGTTTCAACTCCCATATGTCCAGAAAGTATTTTACCTTTTAAGACTCTTTTTGGAAGCATAGTTCCCATTGAACCAGGTCTTCTGTGATATCTTGATCCATGAGTTTCTGGTCCTCTTGATTGATTATTACGTTTAATTACACCAGTAAAACCTTTACCTTTACTAGTTCCAGTAACATCAATTACTTCTCCTACTTCAAATATAGATGCGCCAAGATTATCACCAACATTATAAGTTCCCTCATAATCTCTGATTTCTTTTAAGTAGCGCTTAGGAGTGGTATTTGCTTTTTTTGCTCTTCCCATTTCTGGTTTAGTAGCATGTTTTTCTTTTTTCTCTAAATAGCCAAGTTGGATAGCATTGTAACCATCAGTTTCAACTGTTTTTACTTGCATTACAACGTTTGGTGTGATTTCTACTACTGTAACTGGTATTAATTTACCATCTTTAGTAAAAACTTGAGTCATCCCAACTTTGCGTCCTAAGATTCCTTTCATTTTTAATCCTCTCTTTTCTATAATTTTATATCAATGTCTACGCCACTAGGTAAATCTAAGTGTGTTAACGCATCAATAGTTTCTTTACTTGGGTTTTTAATATCGATAAGTCTTTTATGTGTACGCATTTCAAATTGTTCACGAGCATCTTTATATTTATGAACCGCTCTTAGTACTGTGTACTTTTGAATTTCTGTAGGAAGTGGTACTGGACCTGATACTTCTCCACCCGTTCTTTTAACTGTTTCAATAATCTTTGCAGCTGCTGTATCAAGTAATCTATGATCAAAAGCTTTAAGATTAATTCTAACTTTAGTATTTGACATTTATATGTCCTCCTTTCGCCTATATCTAGTATAGACTTGCTCCGTAAACGAATTCCCTAATACAAGAGGCATTTGGAACAACCTCACCGAGCGTATCAGCAACCTCGCACATCTAAGCCAGTCATACGAAATAGATTATAACAGTATATTCTATGCTAGTCAAGTATAAATTGAACAAAAACCTATAATTTTTTGACATTTTTTATACAAAGCTTTTTTGATAAATTAACATAAGAAAAACACTGGAAATTCAGTGTTTGGTTTTTATTTATTATTTCACAATAATTATCTATTAACTTTAAATCTCTCGTTAGGATCTAATATTATTTTTCTTAATCTAATATCACTTGGAGTTACTTCAACATATTCATCATCTTCAATAAACTCTAAGGCTTCTTCTAAAGTAAACTTTTTAGGTTTAGTTAGATTTATTGCTTCATCACTACCACTTGCTCTAGTATTAGTTAAGTTTTTATTTTTACATGGATTAACATTTAAATCATTATTTCGATTATGAATACCAATTATCATACCAATATAGACTTCAGTAGCTGGCTCGATGATTAAAGTTCCTCTTTCTTCTAGGTTCCATAAAGAATATCCTAAAGCTTTACCATTTTCCATAGATACTAATACACCATTTTTTCTTCTAGTTATTGAGCCAACATAAGGTTTATAAGTATCGAAACTTCTAACCATTATACCTTCACCTTTGGTATTGGTAATAAAAGCACTACGATAACCAATTAAGCCTCTTGTTGGAGCTGAGAACTCTAAATGAACAAAATTATCAGCACTATTATTAATAACTTCTAAAGTTGCTTTTCTCTCTTGCAAATCATTGATAACTGTTCCTGAATAATCACTAGGCACATTAATAATCACACGTTCAAACGGTTCATATTTTTTACCATCTTTTTCTTCTAATAAAACTTCTGGTTTAGAAACAGACAATTCGTATCCTTCTCTACGCATATTTTCAAGTAATATTGATAAATGTAATTCACCACGGCCACTTACTTTATATCCATCTGCATTTTCTAACTCTTCAACTTGTAAACCAACATTAGTTTCTAGCTCTTTTTCAAGCCTTTCTTTTAAGTGTCTAGTAGTTAAGAACTTACCGCTTTTACCAGCGAATGGAGATGAATTAACTAAGAAGTTCATTGATAGAGTTGGTTTTTCAATTATAATTGGAGGTAATGGGTCAATTACATCTTTTTCACATATAGTGTCTCCAATAGAAATATCACTACAACCAGCGATAGTTACAATATCACCATAATAAGCGATATCTTTTTCGACTTTTTTAATACCTTCATTAACGAATAATTTACTTATTTTGAAACTTTCTATTTTGCCATCGTTTTTAACTAAAGATACATTTTCACCATTTTTTATTTTTCCTTTAGTGATTCTTCCAATACCAAGGCGCCCTATATAATCATCATAGCCTAAGTTAGATATTTGAAGTTGTAGGGCATCATTTTCATTTCCTTTAAATGGTTCAACTTGTTCTACAATTGTTTCTAATAAAGGTGCAATACTATCCCCTAAATTATCTACATCTTTGGAACATATTCCTTTTTTAGCAACGCCATATATAATAGGGAAATCAAGTTGTTCATCAGTAGCATTTAATTCCATAAATAAATTAAATGTCATATCAACAACTTCTAAAGGTCTAGCATCATTTTTATCTATTTTATTAATGAATAAAATAGGTTTTAAGTTTTGTTCTAAAGCTTTATTTAAAACAAATCTTGTTTGAGGCATTGGTCCTTCGGCACTATCAACTAATAGTATTACAGTATCTACAGTTTTGATAACTCTTTCTACTTCACTCGAAAAATCAGCATGACCAGGAGTATCAACGATATTAATTTTATAATCTTTATATCTTATGGCACAGTTTTTAGAATAGATAGTAATGCCTCTTTCTCTTTCAATATCATTACTATCCATTACACATTCTTGTTTTTCTTCATGATTACCAAAAACACCATTTTGGTCTAATAATGCATCAACAAGAGTACTTTTTCCAGCATCAACATGGGCAACCACAGCGATATTTATGATTTTTTCCATAAACTCAACTTCTTTCTTTTTTTCAAACAGAAATAGTTTATCACAAATTTTATAATTTAACAAGTATAATAAAACGCTATGTTATTTACGATATATATTTTATAAATTTATTTATATTTATATAGGCATTTTAAAATCAGAGATTTACTCTGATTTTATACTTTTGTCTATCTTTTCTATTTCTTCTAGAGATAACTTAGTAATTTTACTAATTAAAGATATATCAAGCTCTTCTTCAAGCATTGATTTAGCTATTTCTTTTATTTCTGTTTCATGTTGACTTTCGATTAGTCTATCTCTCGATGTATAATCTTGTACCCATTCTTCACTTGAAAAATCTTTCATATCTTTAACCACTTCTCCTATTAAACTATCTTTTTTGGCTAACTTATCTAGTTCTTCTTCACTTTCAGCACTTAGAATTTCTAACCATAATTTTAGTCTCTCACTAATATTAGTATATCTAAATTTATCTTTATCGTCAATATCTATGATGTAAATTTTAAATAGGTCTGGTGATATTCTATCATTCATGTTTTCTTCATTTATGATAGTATATTTTCTAATAGGACTTAGTTTATTATTATGTACTCTATCATCTTTTACAAAATTTATTTGATGAGCTTTTCTTGCTAAGTCATATTTTTCACCTATCTTTAAAGATTTATTTCCTAGTACTTTTGATATATATAATAAACTTTTCTTTTCGGCATTAACATCATAATTATTATACATTTCTAAATTTATTAAATCACCATTTTCTAGTTCTACTAAAACGTCCATTTCAAAATTTTTTTCTTTAATAGTTTCACTATTAAATTTAACACTATTAAGAACTTTTAAGTTTTTTAGACTACCACTTTCTAAGTTATAAAAGCTTTCTAATAAGTCAGCGACATATTTAATATGATTATCAGTCCCAAAAATAAATTTAAAGACTAAGTCATTAGATAAAAAGACAAGTTTAGTTTGTTCTTTTGTTGTCATATTTCCTCCTTTCTAATTTTCTTGAAATTAAGAAAATGACTATAATATATCACAGGAAAGATGCGAAATTTGTCGAGGATTGTCAGGCGACTAAAAATTTTTAACATTTAATAAAAACTAAAAACCTATCACATGGATAGGCTTTAAAGTTTTAATTAAAAAATAGTTATTTTTAATTGTGTGGCTGTTAGCAATTAAGCTGTTTGTTTAACTGAACTTAAATTGTCAACACCAGTGATTGAAGCATTAATTGCTTTACCTTGGTCATCTGATTGGTCAACTGTATCACTATTAGGATAGTCAATAACTAAATAATAGTAAGTAGTTGTATTTGTATTAGTTGACAATTCTTGGCTTGGTTGCTTATCAGTAGTTTCATTAGTCTGAGTTACTGTTACAGCAGCACCGTCAGTAGAAGCTGCTACTTTTCCACTAGCTATTTTAGTACCATAAGTATTTTCTCCAGTACAAGTATATTTAGAACGAGTTTCACCTGCTGGTATGCTACTATCATCAGCATTTGTTAATTGTTGTAATGAACAATTTTTGGCATTTGTAATTTCACTACTAGACTTATATAAAGTATAGCTTAATTCTGTCTTTGTGGAATTTGAAATTGAATATGTTACTCTATATGTTAAGTCATACTCATTAGTATCTGAGCTTTCTGCTTTTGTAGCTACTACTTTAGCTCCAACATAAGCAAAGCCTCCTGGATAATCTAATTGTCTTACAAATGGAGTAGCGGTTGGACTTAGTGTTAAAGTTGCGCCATTAGCGCTAGCTGCAGTATTTCCTGTTGTGCTACCTCCTTGACCAGTACTAGTTGTTGTTGCAGTAAAGTACGCAAATGTTGCACCAACAACGGCAACTAATAGAGTAGCTACTGCGATTACTGTTAATAGAATTGTATTTTTTCTTTCCATAACTATTTCCTTTCTCCTCTCTACTATAAAGATAATAACAAAAAAAGGGTTATAATGCAAGTAGTAAAAATGTATTTATAAAAAAAGTGTTAATTATTTTTAAACAATTATAGTTTTTATTTAGCAAACTTAGTACATGATATTTTTTAATTTGTGAAGTAATGCTTAATTATCTTTATATATAATAAATTATATTGTAGAATTGCTCTTTTCTTCATATAATATATTATACATTTTCTAGTGATAATTGGATTATAAATTAAGATAGTATTATTTGTTACTTAAAAAAATCCTGTTAGATTTTTTCTAATAGGACTTTTTATTTCTTTTTCTTCCTTTTCTTAGATTTCTTTTCATCTTCAAATAAGTCATATACTTCTTCGTCATCATCTAAGACTTTTTTTATTTCATTATTAGGGTCGACTTTTATTTTGTTTACTTCAACCTCTTCTTTTGGTTCTTTTTCTTTATTTTTGTCTTCTACTTTTTTAACTTCTGTCTTGTTATTTGTTTTCTTTTCTTCATTAGTTATTTTTTTTACTTCATCAACTACATCATTAAGTTTTCTTGTAGCTTCTAGTTTAGCTTCTTGTTTTTCAATAAATTTATTCATTTTCTTTTGCTTTTTCTTACTACTATGTAGAAGACTTAAAATAATGATAAGCATGATTATTAACGTTGCAGTAAAGGCTATTATTATATAAGAATAATTCTTAATTGTTGTGGTCATTTCATTCATATATGTCTCATCATATAAAATAGCACTATTATTTTCAGTATCATATAAATAAATATTCGTTTCACCATCTTCAAGATTTTGAGCATTTATAATTACAAAATGACTATCTTTAGAATATTTATAGACTTCAACTTCTTCATCGTTAATAGTAGTTGTTGTTTTAATTAAATTTAATGTACTTGTAAAAGGTACTGGTATTAACATATAATTTTTTAAACTCATCTCGTTATATGGTAAATATTCATCATTATTATATATAAATAAACCAATATTACCACTTGTATCTTTTAATCCTACTAAAGTAAGACTAGCAGATGTATTTTCAAAAGCAGGTATAGAGAAACTATCAATATCAACAGTTGTTTCACTAAACGTTGCTGGAGCAGTTAAAAGAGAAGCATTTTTAACAACAATATAATCTTTATTATTTACAGTAACATTAATAGGATTTTGATCTTCAACATTAACAAGCAAATTATAAGTTTTTTGATCACCATTTTGAGCAGTGATGACAATAGGAAGTGTATTTAAACCTTCTGTTACTTGGGCCTCACCAGCACCACTTACAGAGGCAGTCTCATCATTTACTGTAGCTTTTATATTAACAGTATTAGTACCAGTTGGAACATTAATACTATACTCTAATGTGTCTTTATCGAAAGCTTTGTCAAGTTCAAAGCCTTCAACAGTTAAATCCTTTAAATTATTATCTTTGCTATAACTAGCTTCTAATTCTTCTTGAGTCATAATAGTTATTTTTTTATTAGACTTTGTAATAGACATACCACTTGTATCATAAGCATAGACATCGTAACTTCCAATAGTTAAACTAGTAGTACCACTTTTTAAGGCACGAAATTTTAAGGTATAACTTTTACTTTTAGTAGAGCCATTACCATAGTTAACAAAATAAGTTCCATTATTTTCGGCATTAGAAGAGGTTAATTTTAAGAAGTTTGAATCATAGTTTAAATCGAATTCCCAAGCGCCTAAGGCACTGCCACTTGATAAAGTTACAGTTACAGTTACAGTATTTCCAACAACAACAGTAGAAGACGACGTTATGGAGATTTTACCTGATGCAGCACTAGCACTTACAGGAAAAGCAATTATTCCCAAGATAAAGGTTAATAAAACAAAGATTTTTTTAAACATATACATTCCTCCTTTTATCCTTGTGATATGGTTTCAGCTTTTAAGATATGACGTTGAATTAATAATAAATCTAGAACATTTACAACTCCATCATGATTTATATCAGCGGCTTTATTATAAGAGTTAATTAAATTTGTAGACTTTAAGATATGACGTTGGATTAATAATAAGTCTAAGGCATTTACATTGCCATCACCTGATGGGTCACCATAAATTAGACATTCATAGGTATTAGTACTAGAACCAGTAATCGTTATTTTATAACCAGTTCCAAGTTTACCGTTAGTCACTGTATTTCCTTTAGCGTTTTTTACAGTTACTTTATTAGAACCAGCGACACCTTCTAAATTACTTATTAAATCTTCTACTTTAGTTTCAGGATTAATGTTTGTTAAATAATTTCCATTATATTTATAACCACTACTTGTAATAATTGATGCTGGTGAAAGGTTAGAAACATCAGAATTTGAAGCTCCACTATTATCAGCACCATTATTAATATTATCACTAGCACTTGTTGGAAGTTCAGTATAGGCTGGCATGTTTTCGTATACAGGAATACTAAACGAAAAACTGGAATTTAGTGAATCACTATTTTTATAAGAGTTATAAGCGGTTGAAGCTTCACCATAAGGAGCTCTGATATTAGTCATATATTGGTGTGTATAAATAGAATTAGTATTACTAGGAGCAACGTTAAACTTTTGTAAATAACGAGTATTTTGACCAACTTGAATATAATTTTTACTAATACTAGAAATACCACCTTTTATAGCGTTATTTAGACCCTTCCAATTATTATTTTGAGCTGACTCTAAACCACAGACAGTAGTTCCTTTGGTTGCAGCACAAGCATCACTTACACCATAATTATAAAAATTATAATAATTTTCGAATCCTGGATAAACCCCACTATAAAGATTATATAAAGAATTGCTAGTGCCTATTTCTTGAAGGATTCTTGATGATATAAAGGTTGGACTAACATTTAATTCCTTTCCTACATCATTAATAACAGTACTTAAATTACTACCATGATATTGATAGAAAGCAGCATTTTTTAAAACTGAACTTACAGCATCAGTATAGACATCTGATAAGCTATCCATATAAGATAACGTCTCAAACATAAAGATATATTTTTCATCTAAGAAATTTCTTGGGTCAATATAATATCTAACTGCTCCAAAACTGGCTGGTTTCCAAATACTACTTGAAGAATAGGCGCTTTTACAAGTAGAATCATAATAATTAGAGTCATAAGTTTCAATGTAACTTTTACCACACTTACTTTCTTGAGTTACAACAACATTAAAATCTAAGCCTGTACTTATAGCTTCAAAATTCCAGTTAGAATGTTTGCTTTGAAGTTTACATAAAGGTACAAAGTAAGAACTAGTAAAGCCTTTTATTTGTAGATTAACTTCACAAGTATTAGTCGGAGACACATTATCATTATTATTAGAACTACCATCATAGTAACGAACGTGTTCACTGCAAACATAAGCACTAGAACCATTATAATTTATTTCATACCAACCACTTGGGCAACCACCACTTGTATCAGAAATAATTGTATCGTTTTTTAAATAATATTTGGAACCTAATTTACCAGTAGTATATTTACCATAACTAGTATCAGGACCTTTACGGATATTTAAAGCGTCTTGGAAGATAACATAAGAAGTAGCATAACTATTTAAAATATGACAAAAAAAGACAAAAGTAAAAAGTAAAAAATATTTAATAAAACTTTTCTTCATGTTTACCTCCTAACTATACATAATAATTATATAATAAATAAAGAGTTATAACAACATAAGGAAGAAATTTTTCAGTAAATATTATGTAAAGCATAAAAAAACTAGAAAATATAGGTGACTTATTATATAATAGATATGTTATACTAAAAATAAAGAGGTGGACTAGTGGATAAATTATTTAAGAAACTTAAAAAGGTTAATAAAATATTTTTAATTATTTATATTATGACTTTTATTTTATATACAGTAAACTACAGTTTACTATTTAGAAACATAATAAATTTAGAGGGAGTAGAAAATTTAATTAGGTTTATAATACTTGGTTTATTCTTCACTTGGCTTATTATATACTTTTTATGGAATTTAGTTAACTTAATATTAAAAAGACATGTGACAATTGCTGTTACAACAGCGGTTACAATGATACTGATAGTTTTGTTTATTTTTGTTAATTATTATGTAGGTATATTATATAAAGGAATGAGCAACTTAAGAGAAAATGAGTATGTTACTTATACATCTAATTTAGTAGCTTTTAAAAACAGTAACATTGATAAAAATAGCAAATTAGGAATGATTAATAGCACTGATGATATAGAAGGTAATGTTTTAGCTAAAGAATTAATTGATAAAGAAAAGTTAGATGAAAATGATATTATAAGTTATAGCAGTTATTATGAAATGATATACGCTTTGTTCAATAAAGAAGTCGAGGGAATATTTTTAAATAGCAATTATCTAAGCATATTTAGCGAAGAAGAATTTAATGAACTTAAAAATACAGAGATTATTTATAGTTTCAGTAAAAAGCTTAAAAACCAAGATAATAATATAACAAGTAATAAAAGTTTAACGGAACCAATCACAATCTTATTAATGGGTGTAGATAGTGAGGGTAATGGATTAGAAAACAGTTCATCATTTAATGGTGATACATTAATGCTTATTACATTTAATCCTAAAACGCTTAATGCAACAATGTTTTCAATACCAAGAGACACATATGTGCCTATAGCTTGCAATAACAATAGATACAGCAAGATTAACTCATCGGCAGCTTATGGAACTAATTGTGTGATAGATACAATAGAAAACTTAACAGGTATTGATATAGATTACTATGTTAAAATAAACTTTAAGGGCGTAGTTGATTTAGTAGAAGCATTGGATGGTATTGATGTTGATGTAGAAGTTCCAGACTATCAATATTATTATAATACATATAACGGTAGAGTTTGCGAGCAAGACTCATTAAGACAATTTGGAGATAATTTAATATGTATGGATACAGGATATCAACATTTAAACGGAGAACAAACTTTAGCTTATGCAAGATGCAGACATGCTTATTTACAAAGTGATATTGCAAGAAATAAACATCAACAACAAATAATAGAGGCGATTGCAAGAAAACTTGCTAACCCTTCAAATTTATATAAATTAGATGAATTATTAGGTGCTATAACTAATAATTTAGCTACTAATATGACACAAAAGCAAATGTTATCTTTCTATGATGTATTAAAGAATATGATTTCTAAGTCATTTAAAGATGGAGATTTAGTATCTATCCAAAAGACTTACTTAGAGTATTATAATTTACCAGTTAGATTAAGTAATAACGGAACTATTGTAGCAGCGATTGGTTATTATCCTGACTCTTTAAAAGCTATAGTAGATTTAATGAAAGTAAACTTAGAATTAGAAGAAAAAGAAAGTATAAAATCATTTAGTTTTGATGCTAACAAAGATTATCAGACTAAAGTAGTTGGTCAAGGTATTACAACAGGAGAAAAGTTAGAAACTGTACCTAATTTTATAGGTCTTAGTGTTAGTGAAGCTGAGACTTGGGCTTTAAATCATAATATAGAATTACATATTGAATTTGTAACAAGTGAGAGTGAATTTTACAATGAAGGAGTAATGCCTGGTTTAATTGCTAATCAAAGTGTTAATAATGCAGTACTTATTAACAATGTTACAGATTTAACAATTTATATTAATAAAAATTCTAGTAATAACAATACAGATAATAATAACGATGACGATAATGATAATCAAAACATTATAGATGATCCACTAGATATGTTTTTACCAAGTTTAAGCGATAATAATAATGAAGAGGAATGAGATTAATCATTTCTTTTTTATATTATTATAATATAGTAAAATTAGATATTAAAAAAACAGATTATTCTTTTTCTGTCTCTTTAGATATCTTTTTTATTTCCTCTTTTGATAAACCTGTAGAATTTATTATAACATCTTCTGGAATGTTTGCTAGTAATAGATTTTTGGCTATTTCAATATCACGTTCTTTTCGCCCTTCTTCTTTTCCATCATTAGTTCCTAGTTCATAGGCTTCCCTATCTTTAAAGGCTTCTAAATCAT
>JAMPHW010000006.1:37334-47258 GCA_023663235.1 Ruminococcus sp.
ATTGGGTAGAGTTTGGCGGATATTATTGGCGAATAGTTCGTGTTAATGGAGATGGTTCAATTAGAATGATATATCAAGGGACAGAACCTAATGAAAAAGGTGAAAAAACACAAATTGAAACCAGTAAATTTAATGAAAAAGATAATGACAATTCCTATGTAGGATACTTTTATGAAGAAGGCCAAGTGCATGGGTTAAAGGAGCCATCAAATGCCTATACATATTTAAATGCTTGGTTTGCAAGCTCAAATATAAAAGAAGGTTCAGTCTATTTTGACAAAATAAATCTAAATGCTGGCTTCTGTGGAGATAGAACACCGAGTTTAATATCTACACCAACTATAACTTTACCATATAATATAGGGGATGGTTTAGGCGGAATAGGAAAGTCAACAACTTATTATGGAGCGTACTTAAGATTAGCTCCAGGAGGAGGCGTTTTATCATCAAATGATATGGCATTAACGCCAACTTTAAGTTGTTCAAACAATGATGATTTATACACATATAAAAATTCGATAAGCGGAAACAAAAAATTAGCTAATCCAGTAGGTTTAATTACAGCGGATGAAGTTATATTATCAGGAATGATATTTGCAGGTGGTTCAAGTAAGAGTTATTTAAATACTAATCAACATTATTGGACGATATCACCATCTAATTTTTCTGAAACTTTGATGAGAGAATTTTGTGTAAATTTAAATGGTAATCTTGGTTATCGTGATATAACCTATTCTCTTGGTATAAGACCAGTTATTAATATTCGTTCAGATGTCACTTTAACAGGTGATGGAACTATTTCTAACCCATATAAAGTAAATTAGTTGTAATTTAAGCAAGTTAATTTCAATAATTTGCTTTTTTTCTACTTAATATCATCTATTTTAAATAAATAATATAGCAATATTTATAAAAACATGTTAATATTATGATATATTGAAAATAGGGTGAAGTTATGAAAAAGAGATTTATATTCGATGAAAACTATATAAAAAGATATGCTAAAAAAAATCAAATTCGTGGCTTAATAATCGGAGCTAGTGTACTAGTCTTAATTATTGTTGTTATTGTAATATCACTAGCTAACCGTAAAACTCCTAGTAAAAAGCCAACTCCAAATCCATCAGTCCCAGTTTATGAACTAAAGAAAGAATTAACTGTTGAATCAGGAAGTGAATTACCAGAAGTTGTTGATTATTTTGCTAAATTAGAAAATGTTGATTTAAATAGTATTAAAGTTACATATCCTGAAGAATTTGAAATAACTTACAATACTAACAACTGTACTGAAGAAGAATTAGCAGCTATAAATGATGATAATATTGAAGAACAAAAATGTGTCATGCCAACTCTTGTAACCCCTAATACTTATGGTATAACGGTTTTTGTGGGTGAAGAAGAATATACAGTCAATTTAATTGTTGAAGATACATCTCATCCTGTTGTTATAGCTAAAAATGTTGAAATCTTTGCTGGAGAATCTTATGATATAAAAGATTTTGTTAGTGCTTGTTACGATGCTAGCAATGAATGTGATTTAAGTTATGCTGTAGAAGGTAATAGTGAAGGTAACTTAATTGATTACGAAAATATTAAAGATATTGGTGAACATACCATTAAAATAATTGCTACTGATAAATATGATAATAAAACTGATCCTATTGAAGTTACTCTAACTATTAAAGAAGTAGATGCTAAAACTTATACTGTAACTTTCAATGCAAATGGCGGAACAGAAGTATCAAATGCTTTAGTAAAAGAAGGCGAAAAAGTTATCGAACCTACTACAACTAGAGATAATTATAACTTTACTGGTTGGTATAATGGCGATACTAAATTTGATTTTAATACCTCTATAACTGGTGATATAACTTTAACTGCTAAATGGCAAAGCAAATCCGGAGGAACAGTTAATCCTCCTAATCCACCATCCGTTATTAATGTTTCAAGTGTTTCCTTAAATTTTAAAACAATCTACTTAGAAATAAATGAAACTAAAACTGTAACAGCGACTGTAAGCCCTAACAATGCTACTGATAAAACTGTAACTTGGAGTAGCGAAGATGCGTCTATTGCTAGTGTTGATAATGGCAAAATAACTGGTCTAAAGGCTGGTACAACTAGAGTAAGTGCAACTTCTAATGGTAAAAGTGGCACAGTAACTGTTGTGGTTCGTGAAAAAAGTGGCGGAAGTTGTTCCTTTGGCAACGCTGAATATAATAGTAGTAAATACATTTTATCTGTTAACTTATCTCAAAATAATTGTGCTGTAAATCCTAATGTTACTCATAATGAAACAGTATCAACTGTCGATTATCAAAAACTAGTAAGCGATTTAACTGGTATGGGCTTTAATATAAGTAGTGGCTTTAATTATAAAGCTAACTATGTAAGTGTTAAGAATAATGCTGGAACAGGGCTTGTCGGTTATCAAATAACAGTCTTTGTAAGTGTAACCGAAAATTTCCAATATATGAGTGCTGAATACACCATTAAACCTGATGGTACAAGACAATTTATCAAAAATAACATAACCAAAAATGGTCTAAACTTGAACTAACTGTTAGAAAAACTAACAGTTTTAGTTTTCAAAAATCATAATTTGTTTTATAATATAATCGGTGATGTAAATGATTAAAATAACAAAAAATATAAACGAAGCAACAGCTATTACTCATGCTGGTAATTTTCATGCTGATGATGTTTTTGGAACTGTCTTTCTTGATAAATATTGGGGTGATATAACCGTTATTCGTTTAAAAGAATATCATGATAATGGAAGTGTTATGGCCTATGATATTGGTTTAGGTGAATTTGATCATCATGGAAGAGACTATGATAAAAAACGACCTAATGGTATTCATTATTGTGGCTTTGGCCTTTTATATCAAAAATTTGGTCTAGATTATTTGAGGAAAATAAATGTTCCTGATCCTGAAGCAACTTTTAAAGTATTTGATTATCTTTTAGTTAATATGATTGATGCTATAGATAATGGAGAACTATCAGTCGAAACTGATTATAATGTTTATACTCTTTCTTCTCTTATACATTTATATAGACCTAAATTTAATGAAAATAAAGAAGAAGACGAATGTTTTTTAGATGCAACTAATTTTGCTAGCACAATTTTTGATTTAGTTTTAAAAGATGCTGTTAGTAAAGTCGAAGCTATTAACATTATTAAAGATACTCCTATAAAAGATAAAGTTTTAGTATTAGATGAGTTTCTTCCTTATGAATTTGCCATATTTAATTTAAATCTTGATGTTGATTTTGTTGTATACCCATCTAATCGTGGAGGATATGCCGCTCATACTGTACCAACTTTTTATCGCGGATTCACGCCTAAAATACCTTTTAAAGACGATTGGGGTGGCTTAAAAGATGAAGCATTACAAGAAGTAAGTGGTATTAAAACCGCTAGATTCTGTCATAAAAACTTATTTTTATTTACTGCTGATACTAAAGAAGATGCCCTTAAAGCTATTGAATTAAGTCTTATATAATAAAAGTTTGCCAAAAGCAAATTTTTTTCTTGACAAATTTCGCCATCTAATATATATTTATATTATATAAACGTATGGTAGTATTAATCATATTTTTATAATTTATATTTATCTTAGTTATGATGGGCAGTATTATCTTAACTACAGTTTTGTGGGAGGGATTAATATATGAAAACAGTCGATAAATATGTAAAATTTAAAAGTCAGTATAAAGACTATGTTATTTTAATTAAATCAGGAAACTTTTATTACTCCTTTGGCGATGACGCTTATATCTTAAAATATCTTTTTAATTATCAAATACGTGAAAATAAAGTCGGATTTCCCTTAAGTGCTAAAGCCAAAGTAAAGAGTGTTTTAAATAGACATAATATCAATTTAATTGAAATAATTGATGATTATGCTTATGTTCTAGAAACTAAAAATGCTAATGAATATGATGATAAATTAAAAGAAGCCAAATCAAGTATTTTAATTTCTAATATGTTAGATAATCTAATGTCAGCTATCGAAGTTAAAGTAAAAGAAGAAGAAGCTAACTATCGCCTAATTAAGGAGTTTGTCGATGAACTCTAATTTTGCATTACTAAATAATAGTAAAAAAACTATCGCTTATATCAATAAACAGTTAATTAATTATCCCAAAAGTGAACTAGTATTAAAACAAAATATTGAAAAAAATATGTATGAAATAATCGAATTAATTTTCTCTTATAGTATTAATGATGTTGAAAGGATAAAAATTAAATTTTTAAAAGACTTAATAATTAAATTATCTATGCTTGATTTTTATATATCTACCTCTTTTGAAAAAAGAATAATAAGTAAAAAGAAATTTGAATCTACTTCTATGTATATTATAGAAATAAGAAAAATAGCTTATGGGTTGGTAAAAAATGTCACAAAATGTTAAATATGAAGACTTAGTAGATATCGATAAAATAAGAGAAATGTATCGTATTATTAGAACTAATACGCAAAATAAAGGTAAACTTCATAAATTTGAACTCTTTTATGCTAGTAATATTATAAGTATTCTAACTGTTTTAAAAAGAAAAAGTTATCATCATAGTCATTATAATGTCTTTTTAGTCCATGAACCAAAATATCGTATTATTATGAGCGAAATCATGAGTGATAAAATAATTAATCACTTAATATCCAAATATGTCTTAACGCCTGGAATCTATCCCCATTTAATACCTCAAAATGTTGCTACTCGTGAAAAGAAAGGAACTAAAGAGGGAATCAGATATGTGAAAATGTATATCAATAAATTAAAACTTAATTATGATAAAGTTTATGTTTTAAAGTGTGATATAAAAAAATATTTTTATAGTATTGATCATGAGCTTATTTTAGAGAAAACTAGAAGGTTTATTAATGATCCTGAAATATATCGCATTATGGAAGACATTATTAAATCTACTGATGAAGAATATGTTAATCAAAACATAAAAAAAGTAATAAATAAAGAAATAAACCGTGTTAGTAATTTAAATATTTTAGATAAAGAATTAAAAATTGCTGAATTAAATAGAATTCCTCTTTATCCTAAAGGAAAAGGCTTACCAATAGGAAATATGACATCTCAATTATTAGCTATCTATTTTTTAAATGATTTAGACCACTATATAAAAGAACAACTACATTGTAAGTATTATATTAGATATATGGACGACTTTGTAATATTTGACCACGATAAAGAACATTTGAAAAAGTTAAAAGCAATCATTGAAGAAAAAATTAAAGACTATAAGCTAGAACTTAATAAAAAAACTAATATTTTTGATTTGAATCATGGCTTTGGCTTCTTAGGTTACTACTTTTTCTTAAAAGGAAAAAAACTAATAATTAAAATAAATCCACAAACTAAAAGAAGAATCAAAAAAAAGATGCGTAAACTAAAAGCTATAAACGCACCTAATTATAATCAAGTAAAAGCAAGTTATATGGGCTATCTAAAAGTTGCTCATACTAAAAACCTTCTTAAGAAATTAGACCTTTAATCAGGGTCTTTTTCTATATGATAGAATAATAATAATATGTTAATTATTCCACATATACCAACAATCGCATATATAATTCTTGTAATTACTGAAGCATCTTTAAATAAACTAGTAACTAAATTAAAATCGAAAAAGCCAATTAATCCCCAATTTATTGCCCCAATAATTGTAAAAATTAAAGCAATTTTCTGTAATGTTTCCATTTAATCACACCCTTTGCTATTATTATGGTCTTTCTTTAATATTTTATACATACTATAACTCCAGAAAAATAGGGTTTTTTTATCTTCCCTATAGGATTACTATTAATATAGAAAAAGGTTTTACTATTATGGATAGGTTAAAGAAAGGAGATAATTCAAGCTATAAACACAACATTTTTCTATAATTTAATGCATAATTTATCACTATAACAATATATTTTAATTAGAAAAGGAAGTGTTATATTGAAAAAATTAGTAGTACTACTTACCTGTTTTATGCTAGTACTAACTGGATGTGGCAAAAAAAGTTCTGAAGATTTAACTAGTAAATTTAAGAAAAATGTTAATAACTCTAAATCATATGTGCTAAAAGGGAACATGGAAATATTAAGTAATGAAGAGACTTTTACTTATAGTCTAGAAGTTAACTTCTTAAAAGATGATTTTTATAAAGTAACTCTCGTTAATCAAACAAATAACCATGAACAAATAATTCTTAAAAATAAAGATGGTGTTTATGTTGTAACTCCAAGTTTAAATAAAAGCTTCAAGTTCCAAAGTAATTGGCCATCAACCTCTAGTCAAGTCTATATTTTATCATCCATTATAAAAGATATCGAAAATGATAAAGAAGCTAGTTTAGAAACTAAAGATAAAGGTTATGTTTTAAAAACAAAAGTTAACTATCCTAATAATGCTGAACTAACCTATCAGAAGATTTATTTTGATAAAGATATGAACTTAGAAAGTATCGAAGTATATAATAATGAGGATATTGTAAATATTAAAGCTATTTTCACTTCAATAAATCTTAAAGCTAACTTAAAAGAGGAAGATTTTGCTTTAGAGGATCTAGTTAATACAAATGATGAAAATTGTATAGGTGAAAACTGTCCTAAAAAAGAGTGTGAAAATGAAGAATGTGATACTAAGTCTAGTAATATTCTAGATGGCATTATCTATCCTTTATATATACCTAGTGAGACATATTTATCAAACAGTGAGAAAGTAGATACTGACGATGGCAACCGTGTAATTTTAACTTTTGCTGGTAATAAAAATTTTGTCCTTATCGAGGAAGTCGCTAATACTTCACCTGAGTTTGAAATAATTCCAGTTTATGGTGAACCTATTATGCTTAGTGATACTATCGCCGCTAAAAGTGCTAACTCTATTTATTGGACAAGTGACAATATTTCATATTATCTAACAAGTAATGATTTGTCATCTTCTGAAATGGTTACTATTGCCGAAAGCCTTGGAAATGCTAAAACGGTTTCTGTAAGTGCTAATAAATAGAAGATAAAGTAATTATTAAAGAGTTGCTTTCTCTTTTTTTTCTTGTTATAATTTAAATGGTGAAGCAAAATGACAAAAAATAAACAAAAGAAAATAAAACTAGACACTTATCATAGTGAAGATGAAATGGAAATTAAACATTTTATAATAATATTAGCAATAATAATTATCTTTATTTTAGGAATTTACTTATTTACAAGAATTTTTGTAACAAAGGACTTAATAACTAAAGAAACAGAAAAAGAACCAATAACAGGTGCCATAAATTATAATACTACTTTAATTGGTAATGCCCTAAATAAACCAGAAGAGGAATATTTTGTCATAATTTATAATAGAGAAGATTTAAATGCTCCTTATTATAGTTCTCTAGCTTCTAATTATAGTAGCAATAAAGATGCCCTAAGAGTTTATAGTGCCGATTTAAAAAATGAATTTAATAAAAAATATTATGATAAAGATAATTTAAACTTAAATCCTAGCGATATAAGCGATCTTAAAGTGGGAGATTTAACTCTTTTGAAGATTTCTAAAAAGAAAATAACCAATGCCTACAGTAATGAAGAAGAAATTGCTAAAGTACTAGCTCGTGTTGTGGATGAAGATACTAAAGATTAATTTAGTATTTTTTATTTTATAAAGAATATTTAAAGATAGAATTCACCATTGCGAATATTTGATTGACATACATATTTTTGTATGATATACTAGATTTACAATTAAGAAAATTTATCTATGTTAAAAGAACCATCACTTTAATTATTGAAATTTACATTTGGTTTTGTTATTATAATAAATATAGAATACTAAGGAAGGTGAAAAAATGTCTAATAAAACAAGTGGTTTTAGTCTTATTTGGGTTATGTGTATCGTCATTGTTACTAGTATCGTTTCTGGTATTACAACTGGCGTTATTGTTTATAACAATAATAAGATAACTAATAAAGTAACCTATGCCGATTTAATAAATGATAAAGAATTAAATGATTTTTTAAAAGTATATGCTAGTATTACTTCCGAATATTATGAAAATATTGATAAAGAAGAGATGCTTGATAAAGCAATAGATGCGATGATGTCCTATTTAGGCGATGACTATACATCTTATCTTAATGGCGAAGCAACAGATGAATTGTTAGAAAAATTAGCTGGTGAGTATAAAGGAATTGGTATCGCTATAAATAATGAAGATAAAAGCATAACTAAAGTTTATGAAAATACACCTGCTAGTAAGGCCGGAGTTCAAATAGGCGATATAATTGTTGGCTTTAATGAAATTGATGCCACTACTATGGATGCCAGTGAGCTTACCAATAAAATAAAAAATACCAACGATTATTTTACTTTAAAATTAAAGCGTAATGAAGAAATTGTCGAAGTTTCTATTAAGAGCGAAAAGATAATTAGTCCAAGTATCGAATATAATATGATTGAAAATACCACTATTGGCTATTTATATATTGAAACGTTCTCTAAAACACTAGGCACTCAAGTGAAGTCTGCTCTAAACAACTTAGAAAATAGCGGAATGACGGCTTTAATTATAGACGTTCGTAATAATACCGGAGGCTATTTAACCTCAGCAGATGAAGTGGCAAGCTTTTTCTTAGAAAAAAATAAAATTATTTATAGTCTTAGCTATAAAAATGATGTAACTAATTATAAAGATAAAACTGATGAACATCGTTCTTATGATATTATAGTCTTAGCGAATGGTAATAGTGCCTCTGCATCTGAGATTCTTGCCGCTGCTTTAGTTGAAAGTTATGGAGCACGTATCGTTGGTGAAACGACATTTGGTAAAGGACGAGTTCAAGAAACGATGGAATTAAATGACGGTAGTATGGTTAAATATACCTCAGCCTACTGGTTAACGCCTAATGGTAATTGCATTGATGAAATAGGCATATCACCTAACTATTATGTTAAAAACGAAACTGTAGCTGATGAATCAGGCAATACTATTGAAATAATTGACCACCAATTAGAAAAAGCCATTGATCTTCTAAGAAATGATAATTTACTGCCTAATCCTTAAAAACACCAATAATAAATTGTTATTTTATTGCAGTTCTGGTATAATTAAAAGAGATTTTTGAAAGACTGGGCGTAATTATAAATGAATGAAAATATAAAAATAGGAGATAAGTTACAAATACATTGCTATAAACATAATGGTAAATTACATCAATTATGTGATGAAGCTATTGTACTTGATATTAACGACGAAAGAATAGTTGTTGCCAATAATAAAGCAAAATTAACCGAAGCTGATGGAAGAAGCTATCATGCTAAAGAACCTGCTATACTTTTCTTTTATAAAAAAAGATGGTTTAATGTTATAGGTCAATTAAAACAATTCGGTTTATTTTATTACTGTAATATTGCAACTCCATATATTATAGATAATCGTATTATTAAATATATAGATTATGATTTAGATTTGAGGGTCTTCCCAGATGGTGGATTTAAAGTTTTAGACTATAATGAGTATAATTATCACAAAAAACTTATGGAATACCCACCTGAGATTCAAATGATTATAAAAAATGAGCTAAGTAATCTCATTGAAATGAAACGTCATAATGAAGGACCATTCGCTAAAGGTGTTGTCGAAAATTATTATAAAATATATCGCAACTTAAAAAAGAGTATTAAATAAAATTAAAATAATTATAAAAAAAGAATAATAAATCATGCATTTATTATCTTTTTTTTCATATATTATAGAGTAAGTAATAAAAAATAAAGTCATTTCAAACTAAAAATATTGCCTCAAGATAAAAAAACAAATAAAATTTATTTATTAAAAATCATCTTCTTTTAGCCAATTTTTAGCTTAAAAATCCAATAATCTAAGGAAAATAACAAAAATTGTCGAAAAAAGTGAAAAAAGTGTTGACT
>JAMPHW010000007.1 GCA_023663235.1 Ruminococcus sp.
AATGAAATTTGAAAGAAATAGAAATAGCAAAAAGTATTTTTTGTGTGGCTTAATATTGGTAGTAGTACTTACTGTAACAGTAACTTTTATAGTAAGTAAAGCAAATTATAGAATGACTGCATCTATCCCTTTAACAGAAGGAAAAGTAGTATCAAGTCCATATGACATAAATATAGTATCTTTATATCTTGATAATGTAGAACAAGATAGTGATACCATAATACCTAGTGGCTATAAAATAAATGAAGATGCTAGTTATTGTTATAAGGGTGCAAATAAAAGCAGCAGAGATAGTAATGCTAAATTATATACTGACGAATTAGGTAATCATTCTTTTAGTGGAATAAGTAAATCGTCTAAATGCATATTATATTTGGAAAAAGCAGTAGCCAGTAATTATCATAATATGCAGGATTTGCTTGATAATTATTATATTTATAAAAGGGTAAGGACTAGTAAAAACAAAGATTTTAATGTACCATTTAGTGAAGACACTAAAAAAACTGTATTTATAGCATCAGATAATGATGGAATAAGTTATTATTTTGCTGGTAATCCGTTAGACAACTGGGTAGAATTTGGCGGATATTATTGGCGAATAATCAGAGTAAATGGAGATGGCTCAATAAGATTAATATATCAAGGAAGAACAGAAGATGAAAGTGGAAAAGAATTAGAATCTCAAATATCAGGTGAAGAAACTCAAATAGGAATAAGTGCCTTCAATTTAAGTAATGGTGATAATAAATATGTAGGATACTTTTATGAACAAGACCAATCGCATGGAACAAAGGAATCCTCAACAATATATACATATTTAAACAATTGGTTTGAGAATGAATCTGGGTTAAAATCGAAACAATATTTTAATAAGATAGATACAAATGCAGGATTCTGTGGAGATAGGGTTTCATATTTGACTGGTATTAATGGAGCTTCAATTTCAAGTTCTGGAGTTGGAACTACAGAAACATATTATGGAGCATATGTAAGATTAAGACCTGGAGGAATTGAACCCACAGCAACATCCCTTGCTATTAGTCCAATATTAAGTTGTAGCAATAATAATGATTTATATACTTATAGTGATGCTAGTAGAGGTAACAAAGTTTTAGCTAATCCAGTTGGTTTAATAAGTGCAGATGAAGCATCATATGCGGGAATAGTAGCAAATTATAGTGTAAATATAAATCCCAATTACTTAAATACAAATCAAAACTATTGGGCTATATCTCCGTATTGGTATATAAAAGCAGGTGCTATGTTCTTTGTGAATAAGTATGGAGGCTTTAACTATGATTCTGGTAATATATCAGAGAAATATGGGATCCGTCCAGTCATAAATTTACGTTCTGATGTAACTTTTACAGGTGATGGCACACAAGCTAATCCTTTTAAAGTAGTTTAGGAATATATTTAACATATTCCTTTTATTTTTGGCATATAATTAGATGTAAAGGAGAAGCTTATGGAAAGAAATGAAGATATTATTAGTTTTGATAGTCATGAATTAAGGTTAGTTGATCGTAGAGAAATTAGTTTAACTGGTATAAAGAAAATTACGAGTTTTGATAGTGAAGAGTTTTTATTAGAAAGTAAAATGGGGATTATACTAATTAAAGGCGCTAATTTAGAAATAATGAAATTAGATACGCATGATGGTAATGTAAAAATTAAAGGTAAGATAAATGGCTTTAATTATTTAGATAATAAAGATAAAAGTAAAGATGAAAGTATAATAGCTAAGTTATTTAAATAATGGATGCTAAAACACAGATTATAGTGCTTCTTTTTTCTTATTTATATGGTTTTGTACTTTATAATTTATTTTTACTTAATAGTTTACTTAAACTTAAAAAATGGTATAAAAGTTTAGCTATGATGCTTTTTATATATAATATTGTTTTATTGTATATAATTTTAGTGTTTAAAATAAATAATGGTAACTTCCATATATACTTTTTTATAATGATAGTTTTAGGTTTTGTTAGTAGTATAAGATTTACAAAAAGTTTGACAAATAATGTCAAGTTAAAGCAGTTGCTTGAAAAGATAAAAAAGAAATGATATACTTGAGAAAATAGGGGTGATATTAATGGGCAAAAAAGTAACTAAAAAAGAAAAAAGACGCTTAACGTTATTTGTTTTAGTGTTTGTTTTTATAATTACTTTTATGTGCTTTAGTATTTTCCCTGACTGGTTAAAAATAATGGCTAATAATAAAGAGATATCCTTGCTTGAAGATACATATAATGAGCTTTTAGATAGTGAAGAAGCTTTAAAGGCTGAGGTTCAGAAGTTACATAATCCTGAGTATGTAGAAAGATATGCGAGAGAAAAATATTTGTATACAAAAGATGGAGAATTGATTATTAGAAAGACAGATAATGTAGAGTAAATATCTGTTTTTTTATTATAATTTTATATCTTTTTAATTTTTTGTTAAAAAGTAGTTGACAAATTACGCACTTATTAATATAATGTTAATAACAGATGGCCAAACTGTTATAATTTTTTAAGAAATGATATTAGCATTTTGTTAATAAGAACAATAACTGTTAATAATGAATTATTTTTTTAAATGATAATATTAACAAAAGGTTAATAAGAGGAGGAGATAATATGAAAAGAAAAAATATAGAAGAAATTACGGAGGCTTTATTTATAATTGATATGAATAATGGGTTCTGTGATAGTGATTGTAATTTAGGGGATGAGACTATTAAACACATTGTTCCTAATTTAATTGAAACTACCAAATATTTTATTGAAAATGGAGAAGGTATTTTTGTTGTAAATGATAAACATGATAAAAGTAGTGTCGAACTAAAGCGTTTTCCTGGTCATTGTGATAATGAGTATGAAAGTAGAACAATTAAAGAATTAGAAATATGTGAAAGATATGCGATAAAAACTTTTTATAAGAATTCAACATGTGCAATATTTGCTCCAGGAGTGATGGATACATTACTAGAAATGAAAAAACTTAAGCGAGTAGTTCTTGCTGGATGTTGTACAGATATATGTATTATGAATTTTGCGATAGCTTTAAGAAATTTCTTTGATGAGTTAAATCTTGATATAGAAATTATAGTTCCTAAAAATGTTGTTGAAACGTTCCATAATGAAGGACATGATAGAACAACTGCTAATGAATTTGGATATAAAGCGATGGAGTGCAATGGAATTAAGCTTGTTAGAGAGTATCCTCCGATGATACCTAGTAGAAGATGAAAGAAGGAATTAAAATGCATAAAGAATTTATAAATAATAATTTAGCTTTATTAACTGATTTATATGAGTTAACAATGAGTGAAGTTTATTTTGAAAAAAATAAAACAGAGAAAGCTGTATTTGATGCTTTCTATAGAAAAGAAGCTTTAAAAAAGGGTTATGGTATTATGGGAGGTGTAAGAAATATTATTAACTTCCTAAATGATTTCCATTTTGATGAAGAAGATATAGAGTATTTAAGAAGTAAAGGTTTATTTAGTGAAAAGTTTTTAAATTATCTAAGAGATTTTAGATTTACAGGAAATGTTTATGCGATACCTGATGGAACACCAATATTTGGAAATGAACCAATACTAACAGTGGAAGCTCCATTAATTGAAGCACAATTAATAGAAACAATTATTTTAAGCTATTTAAATGCAGGTATAATGTATACTACAGCAGCTAAAAGAGTTAGTGAAGCAGCAAAACCGATACCAGTTATGGAGTTTGGAGCAAGAAGAGCTTTAGGTCCAGATGCAGCAATAGAAGCTAGTGCTTGTGCTATTATTGGTGGTTGTGTAGCAACATCTAATGTTTTATCAGGTAAACTTAAT
The DNA here is from genome assembly GCA_023663235.1 of Ruminococcus sp. Taxonomy (GTDB): domain Bacteria; phylum Bacillota_I; class Bacilli_A; order RF39; family UBA660; genus Caccenecus. The sequence goes on from JAMPHW010000007.1 coordinate 3,831, forward strand.
GATTTATCTATAAGTGGAACTTTTGCTCATAGTTATGTAATGAGTTTTGATACAGAATTGGAAGCATTTAAGGCTTATGCTGATGTTTATCCTGATAATTGTACTCTACTTGTTGATACATATGATGTTTTAAGAAGTGGGCTTCCTAATGCTATTAAAACTGCTCAATATTTAAGAAGCAAAGGTTATGAATTAAAGGGTATTAGAATCGATTCAGGTGATTTGGCATATCTCACTAAGGAAGCTAAAAAAATGTTAGTGGATGCAGGTTTTCCAGATGTAAAAATATGTGTTTCTAATGGATTAAAAGAAGAGACAATATTATCATTAAAACAACAAGGTGCTGTAATAGACTCAATTGGATTAGGTGACAATATTGTTCTTCCTGATAATGCACGTATTGGATGTGTTTATAAGCTTGTTGCAATAAATAAAAACGGTAAATATATAGCTAAAATAAAAGCTAGTGAAGATAAAGTTAAAACGACAACTCCAGGATTTAAAAAAGTATATCGTCTTTATAATCAGGAAGGATTTGCAATCGCTGATGTTATTGCTCTTAGTGATGAGATACTTTCAACTGATGAAATAACCCTTATTGACTCTCAAAATGAAGATAATGTTAAAACAATAAGAGACTTTACTATAAGAGAACTTCAAGTACCAATATTTGAGAATGGTAAACTTGTTAGTGAAATAAGAGATGTTTCGACTATAAAGGATTATTGTGATAAAGAATTTGCAACTTTATATGATGAGATTAAAAGACCGCTTAATCCTCAAAAGTATTATATTAATTTATCAAGAGAACTTTTAATGTTAAAACAAAGTCTTATTAGTGAAATAAATAGTCGAAATGGTTATGGAAGAGTTAGGTCAAATAAGAATGGATAGTAAAAAGTTAGAAATTATAGATTCGGCAGTGCATGATTACAGAGTAATAAAAAAAGAAGAACTGTCTAGAATTGAAGACGGATATATTGGTAAAAGAGTATATAATGTTACTTTATATGATGGCACTACAAGAGTTGTGGAACAAATTACGAAAAATAAAAGAAGAGGAGATGCAGTAGTAATTATTCCTATGACAGTTAATGATGAATTTGTGATGATAATTGAGTCTAGACCTAATATAGAAGAAGGGTATGCGATATCTTTTCCATCAGGTATGGTTGATGAAGGTGAAGAAGAAAAAGTTGCTGCAGAAAGAGAGCTATTAGAAGAAACTGGTTTTATGGACGAAAAGATTGAAGAATTAGAAGAGCACTATCAAGATCAGGGATGCAGTGGGGCGGTTATTAAAACATTTTTAGCAACAGGTTGTAAATGGGTATCTGACCCAACTTTAGATGGTTTTGAAAATTTAAGAACAATTCTTTTAACTTATAAAGAATTATTAGACTTGTGGCAAGCTAATAAAATAAAGGATGCTAATAGTAAAATAGCTTTTATGACTTATGAACTTAAAAGAAGAAAAAAATAAGGAGTGATAAAGATGAATAAAGAGTTTGGCTATGTGAGAGTAGGAGCTTGTGTTCCTAGTCTAAAAGTAGGCAATGTTAATTATAATACGGAAGAAATAATTAAAATGATTAAAGAACTAAATGATAAGGGTGTAGAAATTGTATCTTTTCCTGAATGTTCTTTAACGGGTTATACTTGTGCTGATTTATTTTTACAAGATGTTCTTTTAGAGTCAACTTTAAATAATTTAGAAAAGATTTTAGAGGTATCTAAATCTTTAGAAATGGTAATAATTGTTGGGGCACCATTACTTATAGATAATGGTTTATATAATACTGGTATAGTTATAAATAAAGGTAAGATACTTGGTGTAGTTCCAAAAACTTATATTCCTAATTATTGTGAATTTTATGAGAAAAGATGGTTTAATAGTGCTGATAATTTAGTAAGTAAAGAAATTAAATTACTCGGAAGAGTAGTTCCAGTAGGAGTAGATTTATTATTTAGAGATGAAAATAATTCTAAAATAACTTTTGGACTAGAAATATGTGAGGATGTTTGGGTTCCTAGAAATCCTAGTCTAAATAGTTCTTTAAATGGAGCGACGATGATATTTAATTTATCAGCTAGTAATGAAGTTATAGGAAAGGATTCTTACCGAAGAAATTTACTTAAAATAAATTCTGCTAAAAATATTAATGCTTATATTTATGCAAGTGCTGGTATTAATGAGTCGACAACTGATTTAGCTTTTGGGGGTTATGCGGCAATAATAGAAAATGGAACTATTTTAGAAGAAAATAAAATATTTAATTTTGAATCTAATTATATAATTCAAGATATAGATGTAGATAGAATTATAAATAATCGTTTAAGAAATCAAAGTTTTACAGACATACCTAGTAATAGTGAATTTAGAATTGTTAAATTTACTTTAGGTAGAAATAATGATGATTTATTACGAGTTTATGCTAAATATCCTTTTGTACCAAAGAATGAAAGCAAAAGAAAAGAAAGGTGCAATGAAATAATTAATATCCAAGCTTATGCACTTGCTAAAAGGTTAAAACATACTAATATTAAGAAATGTGTTATGGGAATAAGTGGAGGTTTGGATTCAACTTTAGCTTTTTTAGTAGTAATTAAAGCTTATCAGATTTTAAATATAGATAATAAAAATTTAATTGCAGTTACAATGCCAGGATTTGGAACAACTAATAGAACTTATAACAATGCATTAAAGTTAATGGAAAGTTATGGAGTAACAATTCGGGAAGTTGATATAAAAGAAGCTTGTTTAGTTCATTTTAAAGATATTAAACTTGATGATAATGATAGAAGTGTTGCTTATGAAAATACCCAAGCAAGAGAAAGAACTCAGATTTTAATGGATATTGCGAATTTAGAAAATGGATTAGTAATTGGAACAGGTGATTTATCAGAACTAGCTTTAGGATGGTGTACTTATAATGGGGATCATATGTCAATGTATGCCGTAAATAGTTCAATTCCTAAGACTCTTGTAAGATATTTAGTAGAGTATTTTGCAGATATTGAAACAAATCTAGAATGTAAAAAAACAATATTAGATATATTAGATACACCTATAAGTCCTGAGTTATTACCACCTAATGAGCTTGGAGAAATAAATCAAAAAACAGAAAGTTTAGTTGGTCCTTATATTTTACATGACTTTTTCCTTTATCACTTTTTAAGATATGGAGCAACACCTAAGAAAATTAAGTTTATTGCTTGTAAAACATTTGAAGATATGTATAAATTAGAGGAAATAGAAAAGTGGTTAAAGTTTTTCTTTAAAAAATTTTTTTCACAACAATTCAAAAGAAGTTGTTTACCGGATGGACCTAAAGTTGGAACAATAAGTTTATCACCAAGAGGTGATTTAAGAATGCCTAGTGATGCGGATGGTTCAATTTGGCTTGATATATAATTAATTTTAATGTTTGTTATTAATGAAATGATAGGAAGAAAGAGAGTTACATATGAAATTAGGAATATTTGGAGGGTCTTTTAATCCACCTCATAAAATGCATGAAGATATAGCTAAATTTCTAGTTGAAAATAAATACTTAGAGAAAGTTGTCTTTGTGCCAACTGGTAATAAATATCAAAAGAGAAATTTAATTGATTTTAAAGATAGATATAATATGCTAAAATTAATTACAAGTAGATATGATTATTTAGAAGTATCAGATTTTGAATATAAAAAGGAACAAGTTTACACTTATGAAACTTTAGCTTACTATAAAATGGTATATCCTGATGCTGAAATATATTTTATATGTGGGCTTGATAATTTAAAAGAGTTCAAGACGTGGAAGAATTATGAAGAAATATTAAATAATTATAAAATATTGGTAATTGAAAGAAATAATGATAAGTTTACTAATATATTAACTTCTTTTAATGAATGGAAGGGTAATATAGTAAAAGTAGACATTCCTCTTAATAATGTATCATCAACAATTATAAGGGAAAATATTCTTAATGATATTTATGATGAGAATTTAATTAATAAAGATGTAATTAATTATATAAAAGAAAAGCAACTTTACAAGGAGTAGATTATATGCGAAAGATAAATACAATAAAATTATTTGTTAATCACAATGAGCAAAGTTCAATAATTGCCAAAGATTTAGAGCAAAGTTTAAAGAATTATGGATTTAAATTAGTAGATAAAAATTATGATTTAGCAATATCTATTGGCGGTGATGGTTCGTTTCTTCGAATGGTTAATGAAACAAGATTTAAAAAGAATTTATTATATGTAGGTATTAATGCGGGTACATTAGGTTTTTTACAAGAGATTGATGTAAATAATTGTTTAGATTTTGTAAAGCGTTTAAATACTAATAATTATAAATTAGAGGATATAAATATTGCAGAAATTAAGGTGATTAGTGAAAATAAAATATATAAGTTTCATGCTTTAAATGAAGTGGTAGTTAGAGATATAGATTTAAATCTTTTTAAGTCAAAAATATTAATAGATAATGAGGTTTTAGAAGATTTTTGTGGAGATGGATTTTTAATTAGTACGTCAACAGGTAGTACAGCTTATAATCTAAGTTATAATGGACCAATTATATATAATACTCTAGATACTTTAGTATTAACACCGATGGCACCAATAATTAGTAAGCTTTATAAAAATTTTAGTAATTCATTAATTATTCCAAGTGGAAAAGTAGTTGCACTTAATCCTAAAAATAGTGATATTCTTTTAACAATTGATGGAGCTAATCATTATTTAAGAAATGTTATAAAAATTGAAGTTAAAATAGAAAATAAAAGAATAAAATGTCTTAGAATGAATGATTATCATTTTATAAAAATTATAAAAGATAAACTACTTGGATAATTTTGTTTAAATTAAAATAAGAAAATCAACTATCTAAAATCTTTAAAATGCTTTATAATAAAGTTAGAGGTGGAACTAAGATGTATAAAAGTGAAGCAGAGTTTTTAGAAAATTATGATTCTTCGCAATTTGAAAAGTTATCAATGACAACTGATATTTTAATTGTTAGTGTAGCAGATGAAGAAGTGGATAATTATCGAAAAAGCAATAAAAAATATATGAGTATATTATTAGTTAAGAGAAATGATTATCCTTTTAAAGATAAATGGTGTTTGCCAGGAGGATTCCTAGATATTAATGAAGATATAGAAGAATGTCCTAAAAGGATTTTAGCTCGAGAAACTAATTTACATAATATTTATTTAGAACAGTTATATACATTTGGTGGTGTGAAAAGAGATCCTAGAATGAGGGTTGTATCGACAGCTTATATGGCTTTGATAGATAAAAGTAGAATAAGTGAGAAGTTAAGTAAGAATGCATCTTGGTTTAATTTAACATATTTTGAAGAACCAGATGAAGTGTTAGTGATTTTAGATAATGGTACTGAAACGATTAAATTTAAGATTAAGAAGACGTTAAAAGAAGCTACAACTGATCGTTATAAGTTTGATGTAATAGAAAATGACTCGCTTGCTTTTGATCATCCAATAGTAATTTGGTCAGGGATAGAAAGACTTAAAAATAAAATAAATTATACAGATATTGTTTTTAATATGATGCCAGAGTATTTTGCTTTAGGTGACTTACAACAGGTTTATGAGGTTATTTTAAATAAAAAACTATTAGATCCAGCTTTCAGGAGAATTATTGCAAATAAAGTTGTTAAAACGGATAAAGTTCAAATGGGAGTAGGTCATAGGCCTTCAGCTTTATTTAAATATAGAAGTAAATAAAAATAAGTAACGTTTGTTACTATGGTTTAAAGAGTACTTATTGTAAGTGCTTTTTTATTTATAGATAAAAAAAGAAGTATTAATATACTACTTTTATCTTAAGAGCGATCTTCAAAGAATTTGTCAATGCTAACGTCTAATATTTCAGAAATATTCCAAAGAACTGGAATACTAATTCCGAGGACTTTGCCAGTTTCTAAAGAACCGATTAAGCCAGTAGAAACGTTACACATCTTGGCAAGTTTTGCTTGCGATATGCGGTTTTGGGGATTATTGATGTTGTATAGTCCACGGTAGTATCTAACATTAGCACCAATTATTTTAAAAATATCGCCTCTTGATTCTTTTACATATAACATAAATTTCCCTTTCACTTAAGTTTCACCATGTTATATATAATAAAATTATATCCTTTATAATTGTAGCATAAAAATATATTAGAAACAATAGCTATTTTATAATTGATAATAAAACTTAAAAAATTAGAGGTAATTAGGTTCATTTTTGATAAAATTAGATTATTAAAATATTTTAAATCTTTTTAGAATATGATATAATAATGACGGAAATGAGGAGTTTATATGAAAAGAGTTAATAGTGAATTATTAAAAAAAGAATTTAAAAAAATCAATAATCTTTTAATTATTGGTATTGTATGTGCAGTACTTACAGCTGTATGTTTAGGAATGGGCGCTTATGCTGACAAAAAAGAACCTAAAGATGCTATGTATTTAAATGATGTTATTATGGATAAGAATAATGCTAAAGATGTTTCAGCATATTTAAATGTAGCATATGATCCATATTCTTTTGCAGAGTATGATGATGCAACAAATAAATCATTTTATATAATTTCTGATGGAGATTATTATTATATTGCTTATATGAATGACAGTGATTATAGAAAAATGGATAAAAGCAATTTAAAAGAAAAACCAGTGAAGATTTATGGTAAAACAAAGACTATAACTTCTGATATTAAAAAGCTTGCTTTAGAAACTTATAATGAAGGAGTAGAAGCTGATAAAAAGATTACATTAAGTGACTTTAATGATTATTTTGGTGGTGTTTATTTAGATACTACAGAAATTAATATGTCTAGTACAATTATGGTACTTATTGGTGTTATTACTGGTATGATGACATGGGTATACTTATTATTATTTGTAGTTAGAAAAGTTCAAACAACTAATGTATTAAAGAAGATTGATGATAGTGAACTTGAAAAAATTGAAAAAGAACTTGATGATAAAGATGCATTCCATTATGAAAAAGCTCATTTAATATTAACAAAAAATTATATTGTAAGTCTTACAGGAAAATTATTATTCTTAAAATATAAAGATGTAATTATGATGTATGAATATAGACTTAGACAATATGGAGTTACAACAAATAAGAGTTTAATGGTTATGGATAGACTTGGAAAAGTAAAACCTATTGTACAAGTTGATGGAGTTACAAAGAAATCAAAAGCAATTATTAATGAAGTTGCAGAGACTATTGCATCTAAAAATGAAGATATGTTAGTTGGTTATACATCAGATAATTTAAAGAAAGCTAAAGAAATAGCTAAGAAAAATAAAGAAAAAGAAAAAGAGAAGGAACTTGGAAAATAGTTCTTTTTTCTTTAATTAGATTGACATAGATTTAAGATATAGTTTATACTTAAAATGATAGAAAGTAGTGATAAAATGTTAAAAGATAAAGTAGCAATAGTTACAGGAGGAACAAGAGGTATTGGACTTGCAATAGTAAAAAAATTTTTAGAAAATGGAGCAAAGGTTGTTTTATTTGGTTCTAAAAAAGAAAGTGTTGATAAAGCTTTAGAAATATTAAAAGATGAAAATGAAACCTATGAAGTTAGTGGATTTTGTCCCAATTTAGTAAGTGAAGAAGAAATAGAAAATGTTTATAGCGAAATTAAAGATATTTATGGTAAGATTGATATTTTAGTTAACAATGCTGGGGTTTCATCAAGTACCAAATTTGAAGATTTTAGTATGGAAGAATATGATAAAGTGGTTGATTTAAATATTAAAGCTGTATTTAATTGTTCTAAATTAATAGTTCCTTATTTAAAGGAGACAAGAGGGGTTATTTTAAATACAAGCTCGATGGTTAGTATTTATGGTCAACCAGCAGGAGTTATGTATCCAACAAGTAAATTTGCGGTTAATGGAATGACTAAATCCTTAGCTAGAGAACTTGCACCATTTGGCATAAGAGTAAATGCGGTAGCTCCTGGAATAACGAACACAGATATGGTTAAGAATTTACCTAAAGAGATGATAGAGCCGTTAATTAAGACAATACCTCTTGGAAGAATAGGAGAACCTGAAGATATAGCAAATGCATTTTTATTTTTAGCAAGTGATATGGCTAGTTATATTACAGGAGTTATCTTATCGGTTGATGGAGCAGCTAGAAGTTAATTGTAAGTAAAATTTGTTAGATTATTAGCAAATTTTTTTATTTTAAGTAATATAATTAAGTATGAAAAAGATATTTAAAATATTAGCAATAATAGGATTGTTAGCAGTAGCAATATTTATTAACAATGAAGTAAAAGCGATGTTGCCTTTAAGTGGAAAAATAATTATAGTTGATCCAGGTCATGGGGGTAAAGATCCAGGGACGATTAGTAATAATGTTTATGAGAAAGATATTAACTTGGCTATAAGTAAATATTTAGAAATAGAACTTACTAAAGTTGGAGCTAGTGTTATTTTAACAAGGGATGGTGACTATGATTTAAGTACACCTAATGCTAAATGGCGGAAGAAAAGTGATTTTGATAATAGAATTAATTTAATTAATAATAGTAAAGCAGATATGTACTTATCAATACATCTTAATTATTTGACAGATAGTAATTATGATGGGGCTCAAGTTTTTTATAATAGTGAAGTTAACAAAGATATTGCTTTAGTATTACAAGAAACTTTAAATAAAGAACTCGATAATGATAGAGAAATTAAGAAGATACCTTCAAGAACATATATGTATGATAAACTCAATGTTTCAGGAGTTTTAATTGAATGTGGTTTTTTATCAAACTATGAAGAAAGAAAAAAGCTAGTAAGTGATGAATATCAACAAAAATTAGCTCAAGTTATTAAGAATGGGATAATAAATTATTATTAATTAGAAAGCAAAATATTGCATTTTAGCTTTATTGTTACAATTGATACCTGTTGTATAACTTAAATTACCTATTTCTTTTAGGATTTTATTAATACTTTTAGGATTAGATAAAGCAATGTCTAATTTATTAATGATATTACGAGCTTTTTCAAGAGATAAATCATAAAGGTCATTAAAAGAATAATGGTAACTTATGTTTTTATTAACCGGGTATACCCATTTTTGATGATTAAGGTTTAAAACAGAATTGTCAAGTTTTTTAATGCGGTAACAAAGATTATTTATGTAATCGTTTGGATAAAGCTTGGCAAAGTCTATTAACTTATAAAAAGGTATTTTAAGACCATAACGAGAAGCCATAAAATGTTTTAAGCATAAGCGATAATTAGTAATACCTCTTTTTAGAGTTTTAGATGCATTAGGAATGTTAAATGTTTCTAAATAAGTATAGTTAATAGTTTCTTTTAATTCTTTAGAGATGGTGATTTTAGGGATTAATGCTCTACTTAAATTAGCTTTATAAATTGGTTTATTAGTTCTTTCTTGATAGTTTATAGCATCAATCATAGATTCTATTTTACTATGTTTGCCGCGATATTTAGCTGTCTTTTTCGTTTTTTCATATTTACCAGTTTTATAGAAAATATAAGGATGAGCAGTGCTATCTAGAATATAGTGACATATAGAACCGTAAAGATACGCTAGAACATCACCATTATTAGTTAGATTATTATCAATTATATAATTTATAATATTTTTGAAGTAAAGATTGGTATTATGGGTGTGAGCAAAGTCTCCAAGTTTTGGTTTGATAAAGAATAAAACGTCAAAGCTTTTACTAAATAGATTTAATAAGTTCTTACTGTCCTTTAACTTATCTTGAATATTTGAATCTATTATTTTATAGATGTCTTCGGCAAAAATATGATGAGTATATGTAGCTGGCATAATAAATCTCCTTTTTAAATATATTATAACATATTTGGTGATATTTCACTAAATTTTCACAAAATATTAACATATAAATCAATTAAATGACCTATAATATATATGTTCTTTGTGGTATAATGTTATAATAGGTGAAAGTATGGATAAAATATTTAAGACTTTAGATGAACAAGTAACAATACTTCGAAATAAGAATCTTATTATTGATGATGAAGAATACGTTAAAGATATTTTACTTAGAGAAAACTATTTCTTTATTAATGGTTATAGATTTTTATTTATGAAGTCAATGAATGACAGAACCTTTATAAATGGAACAAATTTTAGAGAAATTTATGCTTTATTTAATTTTGATAGGCAGCTTAGAAATATTTTATTTAAAAATATTCTTATTTTAGAAAATAACATAAAAAGTATAATTTCTTATGAATTGTCTAGAAGATATGGGTTTAAAGAGAAAAAATATTTGAATCCAAGTAATTTCACAAAAGATCCTAAAAAAACAAGACAAGTTAATGATCTTTTGAAGAAAATTAAAAGGCAGATTAATATTAATGGAGGACAGCATACAGCGACTAAACATTATCAAACGAATTATGGTTATATTCCACTTTGGATTGTAGTTAAAGTTTTATCTTTTGGGATTGTTGGAGAGTTATATACAATTTTAAAAGAAGAGGATCAAGAAGATATAGCAAATATATTTGGAGTAGATGTAGAAAGCTTGCTTGTTTATCTTCCAATTATTGCTAATTATCGTAATTTATGTGCTCATGAAGATGTTTGTTATGACCACAGAACGCAGAAAGAAATTCCAACTACGAAATATCATGAATTACTTGATATTCCTAAAACTAATGGAGAATATGTTTATGGTATTAATGATTTGTTTTCTTTAATAATAATACTTAAGAGGGTGCTTAGAGATGCAGATTTTAAATTAATGCTTAGAGAAATAGCTTATGAGATTGATTATTTAACTGGCAGATTACAAAGTATTAGTATTGATAAAGTATTGGATAAAATGGGATTTCCAAAAAATTATAAAGAAATGGTAAGGTTGAAATAATATGACAGAAATGGTTGAAAAGAAAAAAAATGGTTTAAGAAATGGAATTGTTTTAATTGTAATATTCTTTTTGGGAATGTTAGCGATGTATGGGGTATTTTACTTTTTTCCATCAACTATTGGAACTGTTGTTACTAAGTTAGAAAAAGATGTAACAATAGACGATAAAGGAATAGCAGATGCAGTTGAAAAAGTATATGATTCAGTAGTCGTTGTTAATACTTATGCTAGAGGCGAGGCTTATGCATCAGGTACAGGATTTGTTTATAAGGTAGAAGGAAATAAGGCTTATTTACTTACAAATAATCATGTTATAAGTAATGCTGATGATGTATATGTAACTTTTACGGATGGAACAATAGTTAAAACAGAAATTGTAGGAAGTGATGTATATTCAGATATAGCTGTTTTAGCAGTAGATAAAGAGTATATTAAGGCAGTAGCAGCGATAGGAAAAAGTGAAGATTTAAGATTAGGTGATACAGTTTTTGCGATTGGAGCACCTTTAGATAGTGCGTATTCTTGGAGTGTAACAAGAGGTATTTTATCTGGAAAAGATAGACTTGTAGAAGTAGAACTTACAAGTGGAACAACGAAAACACCTATGGTTGTAAATACACTACAAACAGATGCAGCGATTAACTCTGGTAATAGTGGAGGGCCACTTGCTAATGGTAATGGAGAAGTTATTGGAATTACATCAATAAAACTTGCTAGTTCATCAATTGAAGGTATGGGATTTGCTATTCCTATTGAGACAGCTTTAGAATATGCTGAAACTTTAATTAGTGGCAAAGATATTGAAAGACCTTATTTAGGTGTATATATGTTAGATGTTACAGATGCTTATTATTATAGAGAATATTATAACTTAATTAGAGAAGCTAATGTAACGCAAGGAATAGTAGTAACAGATATTGAAGATAAAAGTTCAGCATCACTTGCAGGTGTTAAGAAAAATGATATAATTACAAAAGTTGATGGTCATGAAATTTCAGGAGCTGCCTATCTCAGATATTACTTGTATAAACATGAAGTTGGCGATGAAATGAAACTTACTATATTAAGAGATAACAAAGAGATGGAAATTAAGGTACGATTAGTTTCTAAATAAAAAAAGACTTATCATATTGATAAGTTTTTTAATTGAATTCATTTATAATTTTTTGATGTTCTTCGTTTCTAATATAACTTTTGTCTAAGGTGTCGGTTTTTAATTTCTCTTTAAGCTTTAATATTTTGTAGACACTAAGATTAATTCTATCTTCACTTATTTTATTTTCTTTAATTAATTCTTTAATGAGTGTTATAGCACTTTCTAGTGAGTTCGGCATTAGAAGAATATTAACGCCTGCATTAATAGCAAGTTCATATATTTCTTTTTCTGTATAATTATCAGTAATAGCTTTCATGTTAAGAGCATCGGTTATGACTAAGCCTTTATAATTCATTTCTTCTTTTAACAGATTAGTTATAATTTCTTTAGATAGAGAGGCGGGGATATTATTAGAAATATTGGGAACTGCTAGATGACCAATCATAATTATTTCAGCATTGTTATCAATAGCTTGTTTAAAAGGTAATAAGTCTTTTTCCCATAATTCCTCTTTACTTTTAGTAATAATTGGGAGATTATAATGACTATCAACAGATGTATTGCCATGTCCTGGGAAATGTTTATAAACTGGAATAACACCTGTTTCTTGTAGACCTTTAGCTAGGGCTTCGCCTAAGTTTGATACAATGTTATAATCGGTGCCAAAGCTTCTATCGCCGATTACTTTGTTTTCGTCATTATCAATTACGTCTATTACAGGAGCAAAATCAACATTTATTCCTAAAGTTAGAAGTTCTTCAGCAATCAATTTTCCAAGACTAAAGGTTAGATTATAATCGTTTTTTTCTCCAACTTTTTGCATTGATGGTAAGGTACTAAATTTAGTGTTTCCTAGATTAGTTATTCTTACGACACGACCGCCTTCTTGGTCGATGGATACAAACATAGGAATATCAGAAGTGTTTTTAATATCATTTATTAATTTATAGGTTTTATCAAAGGTCGTAATGTTATTTTTAAATAAGATTATGCCACTTGGTTTATAGGATAAAGTATTTTTTAGCTTTTTAGACATACTTGTTTCAGAGAAGTTTATAATAATCATTTGAGCTATTTTTTCTTCTAAGGATAAGTTTTTTAGTGTTTCTAATGATTGATCTTCAATTATAAGATTTACAGGTGATGTTATACTATCATTTGTTTTTTCTGATTTTTCTTTAGGATTAATAAAGAAGCTCATGATAATTAAACAAATAATAATTGGCAAAATAAGATAAGAGAGTTTTTTCTTCATAAAAAATCACCATTAATAGTATACATAAAATGCCTGATATTATAAATAGTAAGATTTGATTTTTACATAATATTAGTCAATAATTGAAGAATCTTGATATAAAATTATGGAAGAATCCATTTTTTTGATATATTTTAGAATATTATTATCATCGTCTATTAAAATTATTTTGTTTGAGGTCTTTGTGTTAATACCCGATAAATAGTTATATTTTAATTCTTTGGAACTTAACTTTGTATTATCTTTGATAATAATGTGTCTATTTTGGATGGTAAAGAATGGGGCATATTTATTTAGCCATTCGTTTTTTTCTTTAAAGTCTTCTTCCTTTTTGCCTATAGATAGTATATGAAGTGTAACATTTGGCATATTAGACAGTTCTTTAAAAATTGCAATGTTTGTATTTACAGGTCTTTTAGACTTGAAATTTAGATTTCCTATATCATAATCAGCGATAACGCCATCCATGTCAACGTAAATATCTACTAATTCCTCTTTATAATTTTCTTTAATAAGTTTTACAAAGTATTTCATGATTAACCTTTCTAATATAATTTTCTTATTCTTTTTATTATATCATTGGCAACAATGACAGATGCATCCATACGATTTAAATTGGTTGTATCAATTACTTTAGCACTTTCACAATTTTCTCTATAGTCAGGTAATAATTCTAACAGTGAGGAATTATATCTTTCGATATTTTCACGGTTCATTGTTGTTCTTGGCTCTATAGATAATGAATTAATATAATCTCTTTCCATAGATGTTTTACTAGTTGTGAAAAGTCCATAAAAGCAGTCAATATATTTTTTACTTTGTTTAATTCTTTCTAAAAATTCTCTATATTGATTAGAGTCTATCATTCCTTTGTGATAATACATGTTTATCCAGATGTATGTATCTAAAACTCCTCTATCACAAATTATAATATCACTAGAGGATAGTGCTTCGTTTATATCAGTACTACCTATTTCGAATTGTTTATCAACGAAACCAACACGATCTTGTAATAGTTTTTTCTTTTCATCACGATTTTTAAGACCTGCATAGACTATACCTGCGGGTTCGCTTAAGCATGATACGCGAAAGTCGGCTTTGCGAAAGAACTCGGTTAAATTATCAACACATGTAGTTTTGCCTGCTCTTGGAGTGCCACTTATGGTTACAACTATAGGGGTAGTTAAATTACCATTTTTTCTTTTCAATTCTCTAATTTCCTGTTTTTTAAAATCTAATTCTAATAGCTTTTCGAATAATTCTGGATTGCTTTTGAAAAAGCTTGATATTTCTTGAGTGTAGTTACTTACGTTATTTTCTCCTTGACTTTCATTTGCTTTATTTTTTATCATAATATTCCTTCTTTCTTTAATAATAGTTATTTTTATATTTTTTGATTGTGTATTTTCTACACTTATAATTGAGAATTAAAACACAGTTGTGCTACTGTGTAAAAAATACGCATTAAGTTTGTTTTAAAAAATGTCTTTTAGAAAACATTTTTATTAATTTTTCTTTTTTGGAATTTATAAACCTTGGCAGGTTTATTGCCTTTGAAATTCCTTACTTTATTTGTATCTTGGATGAGATCGATACTAAGTATTTTTTTTCGAAAGTTACGGCGATCGAATTTCTTACCTAGAATTGATTCGTAAACTTCTTGAATTTCTGGTAGGGTAAAGCCATTGGGGAAGAGGGCTTTTAGAATATCGGTATTACTTATCATTTCTTGCAGAGAGCTTAGAGCTTGTTTAACTATTTCGTTATGATCAAATGCTAGTTTAGGTATTTTATCGATTGGGAACCAGTCGGCATTAGAGGTTCGTAGAGTTTCTTTTAGAAATGATACTTTATTGCTGTCGATTACCCCGATATAAGTAATGGCAACCATGCGCATGACAGGAGAACGGTCTTTTTTGCCAAAGACACCTGAAAAATAGGTATCAATATTTAAAATTCCGGTTTTTTCAAATATTTCTCTATTTAAGCCATAAAGTAAATCTTCATTATTGTATAGAGCCCCACCAACTAGGGACCACATATCTTTAAAAGGCAGATTTTTTCTTTTTACTAATAGTACTTTGGTTACACCTTTATCAACTGTGAAAATTGATGCGATAACGTGGATACCTTGTTTTTTGTATAATGCATTATTTACTTCCATATTTTCTCCTTCTAGTTTAAGTATATGTGTAATTTGTACACAAGTCAATAGTTAATATTATTTTTTATAAAAAATCTTTTTTGAAATAATTTGTTTATAAGGTTTTATGAGTATTTATTTTGGCTGTGTTCTGTAAATATACAGTTCGTTTACAAAATTTTTTTATAAGTAAATATTAAAAAGAGAGCTTTTGGCTCCTTATATTTTAAACAAGCGTTAACTTGTAATAAGTTTGGTACTGGTAAGAAAGGTTTTTCAAATCTTGCTTTTGCTAACCTTTCTTATTTAATTTTTTATCTTCTTTTTGGTTGCATGTCATAATCACTACCATCTTTTGCTATCTTACTAGGATCATACATCATACTTTCTGTATTTTCATCATTCATTAATACTACATTATTCAACATTTCTACAAAAAAATCCTTATTACAAATAGGGCATCTAACAATTTGCCTAGTGCCTTCCATAGTTAGTCCTTCTTTTATTTTTTCAGAATTAACAATTCCAGTAACCTCTATCTGACAATCCGGACATATAAAACCCATTTTCATCAATAATACCTCCCTAAATATATCTAAAGCTCCAATAATTTGGAGTACCATTCACTTGGCAGGGGAAGCAGGACTTGAACCCACGACATTCGGTTTTGGAGACCGACGTTCTACCAACTGAACTATTCCCCTAAGAAATTTTTAACAAGTTTATTATAGCATAACTAATAATAAATTACTATAGTTTTTCAAAAATATTGAAGAAGATATTAATAAATCTTACATATAATAGATTAGGTGAATAAAATGATTGTTAATTATACATCGAAAGAACTTGATTTATTGGCAAGAATTATGAGGGCAGAGGCTCAAACAGAAGGGGATTTAGGAATGCTTATGGTAGGAAATGTAGTGGTTAATAGAGTTTTAGGGGATTGCTATACTTTTAAAGAGATAGATAGTGTTACAGATGCGATATATCAAGCTAATCAATTTAGTGGAGTGTCTTCGCCATTATTTCAAGCTTCTTCAACGACAACAGAAAAAAATTTAGCTAAGAGAATTTTGATGGGGGAATATTATTATCCTGCGACACATTCTTTATGGTTTTATGCTCCTGGTGGGACAAGCGCAAGTTGTTTAAATACATGGTATAGTCAGCCTTTAGCGGGCAGGTATAAGAATCATTGTTTTTATCGGCCACAAAGTGGGACTTGTACTCAAATATATTAAAAAACTTTATTTAATAAGTACTATAGAGTAGAAATTAAATAAAGCTTTTTTAGTTGTTATCAGTTGAACCGAAGCCACCTTTTCTTACGCCATTAGCGTTGTCATTGTCAACTTTTAAATATTTCATGAAGACTATTTGACCTATGGCTTCGCCTTTTTTAATTTCTATATCATGGTCTAAAATATTATAATATTGAAACATAAAATGTCCATCGTTTGTTTCATTTTCGTAATAATCAGCATCGATGATTCCAATACTATTGGCCATGATAAGACCTTTTTTAGGGCCGCCACTGCGGTTAGCTAGCATATACCACTCGTCATCTTGGCAATAAGCTTTTAAACCAGTTGGAATTAATGTAGGTTTACAATTTAGTTTAAAGGGTGGGATAGTAACATCTTCAGCGGCTTCAATATCATAGGCTGCTGAATTTTTTGTTTTTCTAATTGGAAGATGAATATCTTTGTCTTCATATCCTTTGGCTATTTCAAAACCTCTTATTCGCATTATTAATACTTCCTTTCAGCAATATGTTACAATTTCTATTAAATTATTTTCTGTTTATATTTTAATTATATCATAGATTAAGCTCTGTAGAAAAGAAAAATTATGTGTTTATTAAAAAACAAAAAATAACTTTATTTTTAGTAAAGTTACTTTTTAAGATAATTTTAAAGTCATGCCGATTGATAGGTTATTGTTAGTTAAATTGTTTAATTGTTTGATGTTATTTACAGTTGTATTATGATTTTGGGCGATGCTATAGAGAGTGTCACCTTTTTTTACGGTATAAGTTGTTGTATTATTGTCGTTTGTAGGACTTGGGATTATTAGGGTTTCCCCTATAGATAACAGATTAGAAGTTTTATTATTAGCATTTTTTAAAGCATCAACGGTTGTGTTAAATTTACGTGCAATACTGTAAAGGGAGTCTCCTGATACAACAATGTAGGTATTGACTTCATTTTCTTCGTTATCTAGAACTTTAAGTTTTTGACCGATGTTTAGAAGGTTACTAGAAAGATTATTTAGACTTTTTAATTCATTAACAGTCATATTGTACATGTTAGCAATTTTATAAAGGGAATCGCCAGCTTTTACTATGTATATGCTTTCATTAGGGCTAGATGTATTAGTTGTTGTAGGTATGATTAAAGTTTGACCTATAGTTAGATTGTTGTTAGCAAGATTGTTAGCGTTTTTAAGGTCGTTAACTGTTATACCATAATTACGGGCGATAGTATAAAGTGTGTCGCCTTTTTTTATTGTGTAGTAATTACTATTTGAACCAGCAGGGGGAGTGTAGGGGACACCTATATAGGAAGCTAGAGCTTTTACAACTGCTTCAGTTAGGTCTTGCCAATTATTTTTTATTTGGTTAACATCGTCACCTTTGGAATCAGCGAAGCCATATTCAACAATGATTGATTCATTATTAGGAGTGTTTCTTAACATATAATAATAATCCTTACTAGAGTTACTTGGAAGGCGTCTTTGATAATATTTTCTAACGTTTTGACCTGATTTTATAAATTCGTTGGCAATGGTTTTAGATAGGGTGTCATTATTTCTTAGGGCGTAGATTACTTCTGCACCATCACCACCTGGCGATAGTCAATGTGTAACAAATTAATTATATTTTATCTAAATTAATTACTCCAGAACTACTTTTGATACAATCTATAACTTTGTCTTTGGTTGTTTTTCCTTGTAATAATCTCTCATACAAAGTTAACAAGGTCTTTGTATCAATGATTAATGTTTCATTTTTTTCTGCTAAATCAATTTGCATTTGATTTATTTCATCGCGCAAGCTTATATCTTTAGTTCTTTCGTAATTCATAATAAGTAGTTTTTTTATGTTTTCTGTTATATCTTCTTCTTGTAATTTGTCTAAATATTTTGAATAATGTACATCTAGTTGAGAAATATGTTCATATTTAACATTTGAAGTAACTCCTTTAATCTCACCAATATATGTAATACCATCTTTTTTGAATAGAAAATCCTCTTTCTTCTCATCTTTAAATTCTTTAAGTGAAATTTCAAAGACGCATTCTAAAATCTCAAAGACAACTTCTACTAATAAATCAGAATTATTAAATAAAACCGATTTATAGCGCAAATTTTCTTGTAATTTCTGATTCGACTTTTCTATTATTTCTTTTTGAATTTTTATTTGTTCTTTGGCTTTTATTATATTATTATTTTGAAACTCATCATCATTAAAATTATATTTGTATAACCACTCAGGATATTCTACTTCGTCATTTATTAAACCAATTTCATATAAATAACTAATTAAAATATTGCAATTTGTATTATCAATTATGTTTAATGTTGTTATTATAATATTTCCCTCACTAATCGTAGTTATTTTTTCGCTATCTTTTGATACAGTGAGTTTCGCAAATTCTTCACTATTAAAATAAAATGAAGCCGAAATGGAATCTGATGCTATAATGGTATTACTATTTTCATAAACTAATTCTAAATTACTGATTAGAATTAATTGATCAATAATTTTAGAAAATATTGGAATCATGTTTTTTAATTGTTTAGATTTAGTTTCATCATAATATTTCCATCTATAATTTATATTTTGAGGTAAACAAATGACAGTTTTTGATTTTTTACTGTTGCTTATCATTTGGTGAATGCTTTTAAAATCATCCGACAGTTTTATATCAAGTGATGGTTCCTTATCTCTATTATTTTTACTCCACCAGATTTCTTCACAGTTTAAATTGAAAATATTGATTTCATAATTGTCTAACGCATTTAATTCATTAAAATTTTTAATATCCATTTTACAATCATAATTTTTATAGTTATTTGGATTATATGTCACTAATTGAATTTTATTCAATTTTAATCACCTCGTCAATCTTATAAGTAGTTATCATCTTATGTACACTTTGTCGCTAATTGCGACAAAGTCCTAGTCATTTAGTATACTAAATTTATAAATTATTTCAATATTTTTATCTTTGTCAATGACAATTCTGTCTATTATGGCTTGTAAAAGTGTTCTTGAGGGACTCTCAATATCCAATAATTCTTTAATTTTATCTTCATATTCTTTTAAGCCATTTTTATTTACTTTTTTTTCTTGTTTATTATTTCTTAATTTCTCTACTTCATATCGTACTTTATTTAACGAATTTTCAGTATCTTTTGCTATTCTTGTAAAAGTATTTTCAGAGATTACACCTTTGAATTTATCTTGATATAACATATCAAGTTTACTTATATATTCTTTTTCACGTTTTTTTAGTTCATTAAGTTGTTCTTTATCTTGATTATTTTTTTTCTTATTATTTGCAATATCTTTAGATAATTCAGTTATATCTAAACTATCTATATACTGCTTACAAGTGTTCTTAATAACTTCTAGTAACTCTTTTTCTAATTTATCATAAGGACTAAAATGTGGTTCACACATTCTTCTTCTAGGATCTCTTGAATATCTATTACAGTTAATAGTCCAATAATCATGATTTTTCCTATAAGATACCGTTAAAGTATTTCCACACTCTTTACAATATAGTAAATTCTCAAATAATCTTTTGTCACGATTAGTAATATTAGATTTACTTGTTCGTTTAATATTTCCCTGTACACTTTCAAATATATATCTATCAACCAATGCTTCATGAGTATTTGGTACTACATCCCAATTGCTTTTAGGCAAGGCCTTTTTCTTTTTAGATTTATATGATACCTTAGTTTGCGTACTTTGAACCATATCTCCTACATACATCTGATTTCTTAATATCTTCTTAACAGAAGAAATAGTCCACATTTCATTATACTTACCTTTAGAATTAGGATTTTTTCTTTTTAAACTACTTGGTGTCTTAATTTTATTATCATTAAGATAAGTAGTTATATCTGATAGTCCTATTCCACTATAAGCCATCTCAAATATTTTCTTAACTACAGGAGCATACTCTGGATCAGGTATTAAATGACCTTTATCTTCTGGGTCTCTTAAATATCCAAAGCTCGGCATACTACCTATAAATTTACCATTTCTTCTTTTATCATTTAGAACATTACGAATTTTAATAGAGTTTTGTTTACTATAATAATCATTACAAGCAAATATAAATGTTGATGAATCATTACTAGCTTGGTTAATAGCATTGTCATATCCTTCTTGCATAGAAATAAATCTTATTCCATTTTCAGGAAAGAAATTCTCTACATAATAACCAGTTAATATATGATCTCTTCCTAATCTAGACATATCTTTAACGATAACTAGATTAATCTTCTTAGATTTAATATCATCTATTAATCTTTGAAATCCAGGTCTATCAAAATTAGTTCCTGAATAACCATCATCAACATATTCATCAATATAGATAAAACCTTTTTCTTTTACATAATTCATTAGTATATTTCTTTGATTAAGGACACTCTCACTATCAGATTCGTAAGATTTGTCTTCATCAGCTTCAGATAATCTTATATAAATTCCTGCTTTATAATACTCTGGCATCTGTATTAAAGTGTTATACAATTTTTACTCTCCTTCCACTTTGTATAACAAATTAAAGCCACTTAAATTATAGCACATTAACTTAAATACATCTATGATGTCAGGCATTATTAATCACACTTTTTATATATTTAGATACCAGTTCTTTAAAATTAGGAGAATCATTTTTAAAAGTTTCAGTTATATTAAACATAAGTCACCTCATTTAAATTTATGACTTGTTTATACATATTATTTATTTATTGCTCCTTTGTTATTTGAAATTTTTTAATAAATCTTCTAATTCTTTTACTTCTTCATCTGTCATTTTTCCTGATTCAATTTTTACTCCATGCCAATATTCATTACCTTCATCATCAACTGAATAAATATTATTTAATATATCTTTTTTATTATTCTTATATTTATTATAATGGTTAAAATTATTTTGAATACTAGCATTTACATTTTCTTGAATACCCATTATTCTTTTCTTTAATACTTCAGATAATCTAATTATCCTTTTTGAATTATTTTTTTCACTATTATTGATTTCTATATCAATATAGTTATATTCCGATAAACTACTTATGCTTTTTGATATTGTAGGCTTTGTACAATCAAACTTATCCATAAAATATCTGTTAGTTGGCCAACAATATCCATTTTTCTTACACAGTGACACTATTTCAATTAATAACACTCTCTCTAAAAATGTTAGTCTATTATCTCCTAATACTGCTTCTGGTATTACTAAACTTATAAAAGGTTCTATATCTTTTTTCATTATCTTTCCAACATAAGATTATCAAATTTAGTAGTTCCAAGTTTACCCTCCTTCCTTTACCAGCATTTTTAGGAACACATAAAAAGAACTGGACATATTAATCCATAACGAAAATAAAGGAATTATTATTCAATTTCGTTTTTTGGAATAAATATGTAGCCAGTTCTTATTTGAACTTTATATTATAGGTTTTCAGTACCTAATCATTTGCATCTAAATATCAGATGCTATATGTTTGTATGTACTTAGTCACATTCCCAAGTGACTAAAATAATTATATCAATTATTAAGTTAAATTGCTACACTATAATTTAAATACTTAATATATTTCTCCATAAATTCATAATTTGGTACTCCATTTAGTGATGGCAATAAAATTTTTTGTGTTTTAGAATACTTTGTCATTCTATACTGTCTACCAAAAGAATATCTAAACTGCTCCATATTAATAACTGTAGCTATGAACATTCCAACATAATCACTAATTTCAGATTTTGAACGTAAAGTTACAATGTTATCATCACAATAAAATTGTTCGCTATGATAAAATGAATTACCAAACATGTCTATAGTTATACAATGATCAAACAATTTCATATTATTATTTTCTGAAATATAGGTTGCTATTCCTTGATTATATTTTCCGGCTGTAATTAAAGGAATATCGCCTTCAATCCTATTTAAAGTTTTTAGTCTTTTTCCATGATCAATTTCAAAAAGTCCATTTTTGCCTATTAAATCAAAATATTCCCAATTAGATTTATTTAAATTGATTTTTTCTGAAATCACTGATTTAGAATATTTTTTTTCAAATTTTTCATGATTAATATTATCTAAAAACCAACAAGCTCTTTCATAACCTTCACTCAAAAAATAATCTGGAATATCTTTTATTTCTATATTTCTTTTATTATTAACCCATTTAGGAATTTCATTACGATCAGGTACCATCAAACTACCTATTGTTTTATTAGCTTGTCTACCAAAAGAATATTTAAATTTATTCGCTTTGATACATAGACAATAATATTGCATTTCTTCAATACTCATATATTCTATCGGTGTTAGAACTTTTATATGATATCCTGTATAGAATTCCTCTTCATGTATAAATGTTTCCAAAACACTTCCTCCTAACGAAACACTTATTGTACCCGCCTTAAAAGGCTTAATATTAGGTATAATATCTACTCTCGCTGAAATGCCATTGTTTTTAGCAGTTCTAGACACAAACGCGATTCCCTCATCATTTTCAGTAAGATAACAAAGTTCTAAATCATTACCAGAAGTTAAGTGAAACAAAGTATCTAATCTAACCATTATTCCTCCTCCAAATCATTTTCCTGCATATATTTAAACAAAGCATATTTTTTTAACTGATTTTCAAATTCTGTTTCTGTTAAAAGACTATAATCTGTTTCAACATAAGCTTCTGCTAGCCACTCATCATTTTCACACAATTCTTTTCTTAAGTATACTGTATCATCATTTTTAGCAATACCTTTTAACTGTCTCAACCATTCATCTTTTGTAGATATCCATGCATTATTTTTATCATATCTTCCAACATGAGGAATTGTCACCAATCCATCATCTAACCACCTTGCAAGAAAAACTATTTTACTAGAATCATTATGTTTTATATGCGCTCTAAAAACCATTATGCAAGTGGAAGTACCTACCTTACTTTCCTGAAAAAGCTTTTTTGGCATAGTCATTGTAGCTAGCAAAGTATGTTTACTCATTATTGCTTCTCGCATTTTTTTATCATCCTTGCTACTTGCACAACTCATTGGAACAATCGCAATTCCAATTCCACCAGGTTTCAAATATTCCAACATAGAATAAACAAAATCTAATTCACTTTGCCCAGTTTGCTTATTTTTTCCTTTATTCCTTTTCGATTTAGAATTCAAAAGTGAATACGGTGGATTTATCATTCCGACAGATGGTCTTTCATCCATATTTAATATTTCTTCTTGTAAGGTTATTTTTGGATTTTCTGAAATTATAGCTTTATCCTTTAACAATGATGAACAAGCATATAAATTTGATTTACCATCTCCATGGAATCGCATATTAGCATATGCCAAAGCAAACATTTCGGGTTCTCTTTCAACACCAATTAGACATTCTTTTCTTACTGTTTTCTTTTTTATATTTTTTTCTTCCTCAGATATTGCCAAAGAATCAATATTATGGTCCATTTTATTTAACGCACTAATTAAAAATCCACCTGTACCAGTACATATATCAATTATTTTTGTTTGTTCATTTAATTTTTGTTCAAGAAAACATTCTGCAATATCACAAAATAATTCTGTAATATGTTTTGGAGTTAAAACAACTCCTTTATCTTTTGCATCTCCTTTTGCATACTTTAAAAAAGCAGTATAAAATGTTCCCATTATATCAATTCGAGGATTATTTTCCATTTTTATAACAATATTTTGATATACCGAATATGCGCATCTTGACAATATATTATCGCCAAAATTAAAATACTTATTTTCCCCTTCAGGAAATTCTAAAAGATTTGTTAATAATAAACTATTATAATATTCTTCTAAAGATTTAATTTTTATTTCTGGTAGGCAATCTTTTTCTTTCCAAATTTCTCTTAATGCTTCCCATAATCTATTTATTGATTTTTTCCCTAATTCTTCTGTATATGGTTTTTTCATTCTAAAATTAGGCATTGCTCTCTCAACTGACTTATAAAAATCCGAATCTTTATTAGTCAATGCTAAAACAATTGCCGATAAAAAGCCAGCCCTATCTTTTGCAGAAATATGATTTGCTCTTAAAAAGTTATTGCATTGTTTTGCATATACTTTTAAGTCATTTTCAATTTGTTCGCGTTCTTCTTTAAACTTTCCCAAGTGTTCATCGATTAATAGTCTATAGTCAGTAGGTTTCATAATTGTATCATTAAAATCGCCATTTTCTAAAAGATATAAACTTTCCAATCCCTTACCCTTTGGCAAAAAGAAAGTAGAACATCTATAATTATCTTCGCTTATTCCAGAAACTGCAATAGCTACTACATCATAAGCATAATTCACAAATGTTGCATAATGGATAGCTCCGTTTATTGCATAATCAGTTATTTCCTTTGAAGTCCCCAATCCAGTTTTATAATCATCTAAATTATCATAAGTTTGATGCTTAGAAACATCTGGTTTGCATTCAATTACAACAATTAATTTATTTGAAGAATCTCTTGCTGTATAGTCTGGCGATCCAGAATTACCTGTTAATTTTTTACTTGCACGTATAAAGGCTTCCGCCAACTCTCTATCGGCATTTATTCCACTTTTATAAGAATCTTCTTTATAATAAATCACCCCATCTTCTAGCTCATCCTGATTTGCAGGATAACCTACTTCTACTAATCTTTTTTTTACTAAACCTTTTGTTAATTCTTCTGACATTTTATTTTACCTCCAATTGTTCCAAAATAATCATTTCTATTTCTAATTTTCTCTATATTTCCATTACTTTTTAAATATAAAACTACATCTAACGGTAGCTCATCTCTTTCTTTTGCAGCAATATCAAATAATTTTATCATTTCTTCTTGTTTTAATTGCAAATATTCTGAAATTTTAATTTGTGTTTCTGATGGTGGTGGATTAACTTTACCACTAATAATATCGTAAAAATATGGTTTGGCTATTTTCAAATCTTGATAAAATTTACTTTGACTAATCTTTTTATTTTTTATTAATTCAGTTAGAAGTTGCCCATATTCACTTTTCCTAGCCAATAATCCCACCTCCAATTAGTATGTATGTATACATACTAACATACTATTTTGAATAAATCAATAAATTAACAAAAATTCTAAAAAAAAAATAACACAATTTTAGTGCTATTATAAGACTCAGAATCTTTCTAATTTTAAGTTATTATTTTTACCTAATAATAAATTTTCATAAAATTTAATTAAATAACTATTATCTTCTTTTATATTTAACTTATCATTACTATAGTTGCTTCTAACCAATGCATTTCTAAAATATTTAGAATTATCTTTAAACACAGAGTAATTTATATTATAACCTAATTCTTTTAAATACTTAATTATAAATATGACAGTAGTTCTAGTATTGCCTTCCATAAATGGATGTACTTGCCAAATACAAGAAGTAAAATTAGATATACTAATTATCTTATCTGACTCACTTAATTTACTATAATCCTCTTGTTTTTCATCTGAAAAATCATAAATCAAATAATCTTTAATTCTTCTATAATCACAATATACCACTGTGTCACCATTTAATATATCTTCATTTTTTGAAATATTTACTTCTCTAAATCTACCAGCAAAATCATATACGTCCTGAAATAAATACTTATGAATATATTTATAAAAATCGATTGTTATAAAAAACATATTATTTTGTAATATTTGCATAATTCTTAATGAAACAAAGTCACATTCATATTCGTCTCGATTACAATTATTACTTAACTGCTTATAATGCTCTTTCAATTTATCTTCCAACTCTTCAAGTATTATTTCATTCTTGATATTTGCCTCTACTAAAGTTTTCATATATGGAGAAGGTATTAAATCATCAACTTGTTGCAATCCAATAGCCATTTCCCATTCTAATTCTAAAATAGATTTACTATTCTTTATTTCTAAATATTCATTAACACTTGAATCAAGATCTTTTTCACTCATACTTTTACCTCTTATTTAAGTTTAGCAAGCACTGAATTTGTATACACACAAATTCGATTTTATACTGCGACAAGTTCTATTTCTAGTTCATCAATAAATGATTCTAAAATATCTAATATATCATTAAACTTTATATCATTGGCATATTTATATTTTTTACTATAAGTATTCCATAATTTTTTAGTTCTTTCACTATTTTTAATAGTTTCTAATATTTGCTTATAATCATTTAAATAGCTGAATGATTCTCTTTTAGTAAAAGTAGTTTCAATAGCTAACTTTAATATATTAATATCAATGTCTTCCTTTAGTTTCGTTAAAAAGAAATATATATCATAATAATCTTTCATTCTACTATTAAAGGTTCCTCTTCTTAATACAGTTTCTATCTTTTCAGATAAAATAGTTTCAATATTATAACTATTAATCATAATACTTCTATCTTCAAATGTTAGAGGATATTTTATTTCAACTCTCTTGGAGTAACTTTGTCTTCTGTTGAAATATCTATTTCTAAATTGACTTTTGTATCTTCTATTCTTCCAACAATGTGATATTTATTACCACCATATTCCTTTTCTTCTCTGATATCAGTTATACCTACTACATCAAATTTAACTCTATCTTTTAAATCAATACCAAGTATTTCATTTAATACTTTGATCATCTTATTTTTTGATATATCAATTCCAATAATTGTAGTATCCATATCTTTTGTAGTTCTATTATCAACACCAAACATTGCAGTTAATAATAAGCCTCCTTTTAAGATAAAATTATCATTGTATTTAGACACTGAAATTCTTTCTAGTATTCTTTCAAACATAAATCTTTGTAATACTTCATAATAGTTTAAGTTATGTTGTTTTTCTATTTCTTTTGCTTTTTCTTTTATTGTTTTAACATCTACCATTTCATCATAACCCCCACTATTGTATTAACTTTTTCATAAATATTAAAAATTTTGGCATATTCCAATAATTTATCAATATCTTTATCTTTACTATGAAAGTAATAGTCTAATATTCTATTTTGAAGTTCTAAATCAAATTCACCTTCTGACCGAAGCATATCGCAAATACATCTTTCAGCATTATATACTTTAACAGGATTGTTATTAGGACTCATAGTTTCAATTATACCTATATTATAAAAATTATCAGAGACACGATGAACGTTATATTCTCCTCTTACTCTTTTATTTCTTTGAACAGTTATATCTATCTCACTTGGTGTTCTGTTAGTTAAATTTAAAATATGAAGGGCAGTATTATAGGAAAATATTGCATCTGGATACCTTTTTTGTAAAATATAATATTCATCTTTAAATTGTTTCGTACTCATATATAAACCATGACTAACTTTTTCAATTAAGCCATTAGAGATAAAATCACGAATAGTTGGTTTACTTATATTAAGTTGTAAAAAATCTGCTGTTGTAATATAACCATAATTATTTTTTAAAAATTTTTCTACTTTTTCTTCATTATTCATATAATCACCAGTTTACTTTTGTACCTACATTGTAGCGTTTTGTGGAACGAAAGTAAATATATTTAAATCAATTTGTTAAAATCAAAAAAACAATAGGGTTTGGGATTTCCCATAAATAAGAAAATTTGCGGGAGTAAGTTTTCAGTGCTGGCTAGGACATTATTTATATCAATCTTTAAAAACTACGACAAGCAAAACTCCATTTTTTAAAAATAATTTCCATCAAAAAAACTCTATTTAATTATCAAAAACTAAACAGAGTTTCTCTATTTTAACTAACATTTTTAATTGAAATTATATTAATTCTGTATAAATATAATCTCTAAAAACAATTTCTTCAGCACAATTTTTTATAATGTTCATATGTCTTACCCATAACATTTGATTATCATTTTTTAATTTTTCGTTTATATTTTTTTTTTCAGCAAGTGAAATTATTAACTCATTTATCTTGTTATTTACTATTTTTTCAATATCATATAAGTAGCTATTTAATTGTTCATTCATCAAAAGTTCAGTATATAATCCTTTATTATGCTCTTTTAAATATTTTAATTTTAGTAATCCATACTTTCCAATATTGTGCTGTTTTACTTCTTTTAGTCTTATATTTGGTAATAAATAAATCACCAACTTTAGTGTAACTAATACTCATAACTTTTCTCCATTTCTATTTTTAATTTTTGGCTTTAATCGTTATACATACTGTGTTACACAACGAGCATCGCCACCTCCTGCGTTTATGTGATTAGAAACCATTATAATATCATTACCACTTCCAAATAAACTTTGAGCTTTTTTAGGCCTATTGTTAGCGTCTAATGTTGTATCACTATTTCTAGTTAACGCATTTTCAATTCCTAAATCGTTTAGTCTGTTGGACATATATTGACTAATTTTTAATGTGTAGTCTTTTTCAATAATGCCATTAGCGCTTGTTCCAGGGTCTTCGCCCCCATGCCCTGGATCTATAACTACCTTTTTAGCCATAAGATTCACCATCCTTTAAAGTAATATATGATAAAAATAAGGTGATGTTAATAATAAGCTATAAAAAATATTAGTTAAGTAATTTTCTTTTAGATAAACTTCTTTCAATATAAATTAAAATGTCGTAAAATCTTATATCTAATGCATTACATAGTAAAAAAATTTTATTTAAAGTGGGATTGGAATCACCACGCTCGATAAAACCATAGTATGTTTTATTGATATTTGACTCAAAAGCTAATGCTTCTTGAGTTAAATTTTTTTCTTTACGAATTTCAATTAAAAAAGCGCATAACAAATACTTAATATATTTAACTTTTTTGTTAAACATGTTCATATCTGAAATAAATGTTGTTTTTTTGTAAATATAATCAGGATTTTCCATTTTTAGTGCGAAATTAGTCATATAAATTTCTAAACCATTGCAAATATAAATAAATTTTTCAAAAGTTGGACAACTTATTCCCCTTTCGATTCTTCCAATGTAGTTTTCACTTAAATTCGTTCGATATGCTAGTTCCTCTAATGTTAGTCCTGCCTTAATTCTTACTTGTTTAAAAATGATTGTAAAATTTGAGTTTTCAATAAAATTAGAATACAAAATACTATCTCATCCTATCTTGTTGTTATCATTATAAATCAATTTATAATAATTTTCAGTAAAATATTGCATATAAGTTGTGTTGCTTTACTATTTTTTGTGATAGTGTAAACAATTAAAAAGGAGCCAAAAGAATGAATAATAATGAAATAAGTCTTCATGCATTAATTAATAGACATTTAAATTACAAAGAGCATGGAATAAGACCATATACTTTTGCTAAACAAACTGATATAAATATTATAAAAAGACCATTTGAAACATTTAAAAAATGGTCAATAGTTGAGCAAACAAGCTATATAGAAAGCATATTTTTAAGATGTTCACTAGAGCCAATTATTAGATTTGTAAGCGATGATCATACTATTTTAATTGATGGTTATCATAGATATAACGCAATATTAAATTTTTGTAACAACAAGCTTGTTCTTAATAATAAGGGACTAAAAAAATTAAAGTTTCTGGCCGGAAAAACATTTAAAACATTAAGTGAAAAGGAAAAAAATTATTTTAAAAATAGTGAGCCCATTAACTTTATAGATTATAGTTATAGTAATGAAAATAAAGAACTAAATTCAATTGAAGAATTTGAAATAACCAGATATCTTCATATATTATATAATACTGGATTAAAGCTAGAAAAAGAAGAGTTTCAAAAGGCGCAATTTTCTGATGACATTATTACAAATAAAATAAGAGAAAAGTTAGTTACCCAAGAAGATAATTTTATAGCAATTTTAGAAAGTTTAAAACAATATAATGGAAAAAAATTAAAAACTAAAATTGATAATATTTTGTTAAATTGTAGACTTTTGATAGCGTCAACATATTCAAATATATATAATTATAGTCATACTCCTAATATTCAAAGTCGAATGGATGAAAATTATTATCCAAATATAAATAATATAGATAAAAATCAAGTATTTAAGGATTTTGAGTTAAATGTTTTGTTAATATATAAACGATTAATATCTTCTCAAAAATGGAGAAAATATAAATATATGCAAACAAAACCATTTGTTGATGCTACTTACTGGCTTATTTCGATAATTAGAAAAGATAAATTAGGTGATCCAGATAAATTTGATTTTATTAAATACTTAGAATTCTTTGCTAATGATGATAGTAAAGTGCAAATATTCCAAGCATATCAATCTCATTATCAGCAAAATATATATAATAAATATTATGCGGTGGCTAAATATTATGAGTATATAAGTGGTCATAATATGGATAAATATTTTATAGAAAATGAACCTAGGAAAAATTATGGAATTATAAATAATATAGAAGAATTATATAAAAACCATTTTTCTTATAATGTGAGTAAACAGCAGATAAGTACAGTTTTTGATGAAATAAAAGAGTTTTCATATAACATTCGTCCATACTATCAAAGAAATGAATGCATGAATACTTCTTTGTCTTCTAAAATAATCGAAAGCATATTATTAGATATTGCTATTCCAAATATATTAATATACAATAATTATGCTAGCGGAAAACAGGTCAAAGAAGTTGTTGACGGTCAACAACGGTTACTAAGTTTGATAGCTTTTTTTGGACATGATTTTTATAATGAAAATGGTATAAAAGAATTTTCAAATAAAAATAATTTTGCATTGAAGGACTTGCGAATTTTATATAACTTAAATGAATATAAAATTAACACTGAGGAATCCAAAATAAGGTTACCATTAGATTATAAAAATAGAATTTTAAATTATGAACTAACGATAGTAACATTTGATGATAGAAATAATAAAGATTTTAGTGCTGTTGATCATTTTATTAGACTAAACAAAAATTCATCTACGATTAAAGATAATTCATATAGAATGTGGAGTCTAGTAGGAGATATACAAATTATGGAGTACGAAAAAAATATCACACAAAAATATGTTGGTGTTATTTTGCCTCCAATAAATCAAAAAAGATCAGCTAATATGGTAACTTTAAAACTAACATCTTTATTCTGTAATAGCAAAATAAAGAAAATAAAGCAAAATGATTATAGTAATATTAAAGTTTCAAATATATTGAAAGACTTTAATAAAACCAAAGAAGTATTACTTTTTAAAAATCCTGAGCAAATAAATATGATAAGGAATAAAATGTTCTCTTTATTATCTGAGGTTGATGTGCTGTATGAAAAAATAGTAATCTTACTAGAATACGAACAAAAAAACATAAGAGATGTATTGGAAATTAAGAAATATGCAAATATACCGCTATTAAGCTATTATTATTTATTTATTTTATTAAATAATATTTCTAAAGAGGATATAATTGAAAATTCAAAAAATATATATAATATAATAAACAGTTTTTTTAAAGAAATCAGAATCAAGAAGATGAAAAATGATGAAATAGATGAATTATTATACTATCATCAACAAAAAATATTAATATACAAGTATCTTGCTTAATATAAAATAGTGGACACAATATAGCAATGTTTAATGATATAGCTTTTTATTTTATTATAAAAATCATATTGTAACTATTAATTATATTTTTTTATTAAGATGATTTATAGTCAATTTTATAATTTAGATTATTTAATTCTATTCACTGTAAAAAATTATTATATAAGTTATTTTATGTCTTGTAAGTTGCAATCTTTGTGATAAAATAATAATAGTATTCAATTTATAGAAAGTATGTGAAATTTATGAAGCAAAATATAGAAGAATTAACTTTATTATTACACTATTTAACATCTTGGGAAAATGCTAATGAACTTGATGAGACAAGTTTTAAATATAATTTTAAAGAAACTTACTTTAAAGCAATAGAAGAACTAACTAAGAAGGGATATATAAATAGTTCCTCTGATAAAAATAGCGTAACATTAACTAAAGATGGTGAAAGATTAGCTGAGGAATTAGCTCTTAAATATTTGAATAAATAATTATTAAGGTGATTGATATGGAAAAAAGGGAAATTTTAGAATTATTAAATAATTTAGATGTAAGACTTGATGCTATTGCGAGGTCTCTTTGACATTGGAAAATTAAGAGAAGAAAAAGAAAACCTTGATAAAATCACTAAAAAAGAAGATTTTTGGAATGATTTAGACCAAGCTAATGACACTTATCAACAATTAAAAAATATAAACAAAATAATTAAAGGTTATGATGATTTAAAAGATAGTATTTTGTTATTAACACAATTGTTAGAACTTGAAGAAGTCGATGAAAAAGAGGTTTTAAAACTAGAAAATGAGATTAATTTATTAGAAATAAACACACTTTTAACTGGTGAATACGATAGTAATAATTGTTATTTAGAAATTCATCCAGGAGCGGGTGGTACTGAGTCTTGTGATTGGGCTAATATGCTTCTTAGGATGTATGAGCGTTTTTTAGATAAGAATGAATATGAGTATAAGATTATAGATAAACAAATTGGTGATGAGGCAGGTATAAAGAGTGTAACTATATATATTAAAGGAAATTATGCTTATGGATATTTAAAAAATGAAGATGGTGTGCATCGTTTAGTTAGAATTTCCTCATTTGATGCTAATAAAAGAAGACATACATCTTTTGCTTCTGTAAGTGTTACGCCTGAATTTAAAGGTGATATGGAAGTGGAAATTAGAGATGATGATTTAAAAGTTGATGTTTATCATTCTAGTGGTGCAGGGGGACAATCGGTAAATACAGCTAATTCGGCAGTTAGGATAACTCATTTACCAACGAAAACAGTTGTTACTTGTCAAACAGAAAGAAGTCAGTTAAGAAATAAAGAAATTGCAATGAGTTTACTTAAGAATAAGATTTATCAACAAAAAGTTTTAGAACATGAAAAAGAGCTTAAAAATATCAAAGGTGAAATAAGTGATACTTCTTTTGGTAATCAAATTAGAAGTTATATATTAGAACCATACAAATTGGTTAAAGATCATCGTTCAAAACTTGAGATTACAGATCCAAGTAAAGTTTTAGATGGTGATATTAAATCATTAATTGAAAGTGTACTTAAAATAAGATAATGTTAAAACATTATTTTTTTTTGGCATTTGGGACAAGTTAGCTTAATTTTCTTGTGGCTTATTTCTTCAACGGTCAATAAAAGTTTAACTAATTCATAAGGGAGATTGGTTTTATAATCACAAAAGTTACATATGATTTCACTATTAAGTTTATTAATGAAATTTTCTTCAGGTAAAAGATTTTTCATGGATGTATCTAGAGCTTTAGCAATATTGTTTAGGGCGCTAATAGAAAAAGCTTGGTAAGTATTACTTTCGATATTAGCTATAAAAGATAGAGAATAATTAGTTATATCGGCTAAATTTTCTTGTGTCATTCCGCGTTTTTTTCGCATGCTTTTAATCTTTTTACCTATTTCATTATAAAGAGTTTTTTCATAATTCATAAACATCACAAAAAGATATTAACATATTTAAAGCGCAAAATTTGTCAGTTTTTAGCATATTGGTCGGTATTAGAAGGAATTAATTTTCCATTACATTTTGGACAGGTAAAAGTAGGAAATAATTCTTTACTTTTTCCAACAGCATATATAAATTCAAATACATCAATAACTTCAATAGGCATATCCAATTTATTACCACAGTTATGGCAAATATACTCAACACTATTCATATTAGCACTCCCTAATTTATTATTATCATAACATATTTCATGGAGACCAACGCCAAGAGCGGTTGCTATTCGCCAAAGAGCGCCAAGGGAAAAAGTTTGGTGGGTAGAACTTTCAATATTAGCTATAAATGATGGGGAATAATTAACTATGTCGGCCAATTGGTCCTGCGTTAATCCGCGCATTTTACGGTATTTTTTGATATTTTTTCCAACAAAACCGTATACGTAGTTTTCGTCGTTACGTTTAAACCTCATGATACTACCACCTACTACATTTTTATTATAATATCCATTAGTTTTTAAGTTACTAACACAAATAGTAGAATTTTTTAAAAAAGTTATACAAATGGTAGACTTTTTTGTCGGATTATGATATATTTAACAAGAATAAAGGAAGTAAATGTTCATAATTGGAAGGAGAAAAGAAAATGAAATTTGAAACATTGAAGACTGGAAAATATGCTTCTTATAAGCGTTCAATCTTAATTGTTTCCTGCGTTTCCCTTGTTCTACTGCTTACAGTATCTCTTTATTATTCGTTTGCAAAATATAGAGTTACTCAAACGGTTAGCATAGTAGAAGGGGTAGTCACGAAATCAAAAAAGAAGAACGAAGATATTACAGTCGCCGTTTATTGGGGGGAGAAACAACAGGCTACATTTCCTGCTAAGACAAGCGGATATCATTTTGACAGAGTAGTATGTGACGTTGATTCAATAGCGAATGATGCTACGTGGTCAGATGAAGCTTGGTCATTAAATATGGAAGTTACCCAACCGGTTAATTGTACTGTATATTTCTCATATACACCTAAGATGACAATACAATTGTCTGGTAACTATGATAGTAAATCAGTTACAGTAACAGCAAACTTTGATAGTACAAATGCTTTTGCAGTAAAAAATTACTATTATAAAATTGATGATGCTGCTTATCCAGATTATCAATCAAGTACAAGTAATAGTTTTACTTTTACTAATTTAAGTTTATCTAAGAATTATACTGTTCAAGTATATGCAATAGATGCTGAAAACAATAGAACAGAAACATTAACAAGTAATATTTGGGTGGATTCAAAAGCGCCTAGTATATCATTTGCAGCGACAGCTCAAGAAGCTGGAACTAATGGATGGTATAAAAAATATGAAATGGATGTTAAAGCAGAAGATGCTGACAACAATATTACAGAATTTAAATATTGTATAACTTCTAGTGAAAGTTGTGAGCCTACAACAGAAGGAACTTTAAGTGGTTCAAGAACTGCAACATATAATCATATATTCCAAACTAGTGAAAGCACTCAAAAAGTTTGTGCAAAAGCAACAGATGGAGCAGGCAACTCAAGTAGTACAATTTGTTCAAGTGCTTATAAAGTAGATAAAACAAAACCTACAATTTCGATAGATGCTAGTACAAATGGTAAAACACTTACTGTTTCAGCATCAGGAAGTGATGTTGGTTCAAAAAATTTAACATATTATTTTAGTACAGATAGTGGTACTAACTATACTTCTCAAACATCAAATGTATTTACAAAAGAGTTAGAATCTGGAACTTATGTTGTTAAAGCTTATGTTGTAGATGCAGCTGGAAATCAAAGTGATGTAAAAGAATCTACTGTTACAATTAGTGCTGGTGGTAACTCAACAATAACTGGTAATACTACCGACGGAGGAGTTAGAACTGGTGGAGCATTTAATACTCCATATGTAGAATCTAATAATAAATTATATCAAACTACAGATGATGATGGAACAAGCTATTACTTTGCAGGAAATCCAACAAATAACTGGGTAAAATTCGGTGGTTATTATTGGAGAATAATAAGAATTAATGGTGATGGTTCTATAAGAATGATTTATCAAGGAACTGCTGCTAATACGACAGGAACTGGAACGCAAATAGGAACAAGTGCATTTAATAGTAGTTATAATAATAATATGTATGTAGGATACTTCTATACAAGTAATCAATTAAGAGGTTTGGGAACTGCATCAACAATATATACAGCGTTAAATAATTGGTTTGCAAGTTCAAACATAAAGCAAGGAAGTGCATACTTTGATAAAATAGATCCAAATGCAGGTTTCTGTGGTGATAGAACTCCAAGTTCTACAAACACACCAACAGTAAGTAATGGACTAAATACAGGAGATGGAAAAGGCGGAACTGGAACAACTACAACATATTATGGCGCATATTTAAGATTAGCTCCAGGAGGAGTTGCAGTAACATCAAGTACAACAACAGTAACACCATCATTAAATTGTCCAGATAGTTCAGATTTATATACATATAGTGGAGCTAACCAAGGAAATAAGAAGTTAGCCAATCCAGTCGGATTAATAACAGCAGATGAAGTAGCATATGGGGGACTAGTTGTGGGTAGTTATTCGTCGGGAAATTACTTAGATATAGGTCAAGACTACTGGACTGCGTCTACAT
>JAMPHW010000008.1:0-20870 GCA_023663235.1 Ruminococcus sp.
AATAACCATGGTTTGCTTATTTTGTAGGAGAAATAAACAAATGAAAATAGAAAAACTAAGAAAGAATAATAGCAAAAGATATTTTTTGTGTGGCTTAATATTGGTAGTAGTACTTACTATTACAGTAACTTTTATAGGAAGTAAAGCAAATTATCGAATGACCGCTTCTATACCTTTAACCGAAGGAAAAGTTACAGCAAGTCCATATGATATCAATGTAGTTGCTTTATATCTTGATAATGTCGAACAGCCTAAAGACACACCAATTCCCATATCAGGTTATATAATAAATGAAAATGATAGTTTTTGTTGTAAAGGAAGTAATTGTAAAAAGGAAGATAAAGATACTAATGTAACTTTAAGAACCTTTGCAGGATTACATATTTTTAGAGGAATATCTAAAGGAGATAAATGTTATTTATACTTTGATGCGTTAGATAGCAGTAGTGCAGTTACAATGAGTAATTTATTAGAAAATTATTATACTGATAAAAGAGTAAGAACATCAGAGAATAAGGATTTTAATGTATCATTTGGAGAAGCTACATTTAAAACTATATTCACAGCCCAAGATAATGATGGAACAACATATTACTTTGCAGGAAATCCTATAGATAATTGGGTGCTCTTTGGTGGGTATTACTGGCGCATCATCAGAATAAACGGTGATGGTAGTATAAGGCTAATATATCAAGGGACAGAACCAAACGAAAAAGGAAAAGGTACGCAAATAACAAGAAGTAAATTTAACAAATTCGATAATGATAATGCGTATGTAGGCTTTATGTATGGAAGTACAGAAAGCACAACATATGAGAGAACCCATGAAAATACTAATAATAGTACCATAAAAAATACTTTAGATGATTGGTTTGAAAATTCAAACATTAAACAAGGAACAGATTATTTTAACAAGATAGATTTAGACGCAGGCTTTTGTGGAGATAGAGAATTAGCAAGTAAGACAGGTGGATATGGTACAGAAACTACAGTATATAAAGGACATAGCAGACTTTCTACAGCAGGTCTTGAAAATCCCACAACAATAGATGATGAACCAGTAATTCCAACTTTTAACTGTGCTAGAAATAATGATTTATATACGTATAGCCAGTCAAGTAAAGGAAATAAAGTATTAACTAACCCAATAGGACTAATAACCGCAGATGAAGCGTCTTATGCCGGATTATTAGCAAATTGGTATGACAGTTCAATAGATAGAGAGACTAACTTCCTAAATACTGGCAACAATTATTTTACGCTGACGCCTTCACATTTTAAATCGACTGGCCAGAGTCTTATTCGTGCTGTTGCACATAATGGTGCTATTTCTAGTGGGTTCAGTGCAGATTCACTCGGTGTAAGACCTGTAATTAACCTACGCTCCGATACCCTATTCACTGGTAATGGCACTATTACATCCCCTTTCGAAGTTGTCATATCTTAAAAGTCACTTGTTGACTTTTTCTTTTTATTGAATAAAAAAATTTTTTTTGATATTATATAAATAAGAGGTGTTCCTATGTCTTTGTTAATAAATAATAAAAATATTCCCGATACAAATACAACAATTCTCTATACTTCTGAATATAATTATAATAAAGATGCTATTGATTATCTTAATTCCAAATGTGTCGTTATAGATAAAACTAATAAATATACAATTAATGATATTCCAAAAGATATTTTAGATTATTTTAATTTAGATTATTTATTAACTAAAAATAATTTAACTAAAATAGATAAACTAAAAATAAATATTTTAGGTTCCCTATCATCAAATAATAATATTTACGTCTTTTTAAATGTTTTAACATACTTAGATAATAGTTTTAAAGATAAGTTAATCGCTTATCTAAAAGCTAGCAATAAAGAGATAATTAATTATACATCAGATATAGAGGAGGCTTTATTATTAGATTATTTAATTATTATAAATCAAGATAAAATTGTTATTGAAGGAGAAACTAAATTAGTATTACAAGAAGAAAAAATAATCAAGAAATTAGGATTTAATCTTCCCTTTATTGTAGAATTATCAAATGGTTTAAAATATTATAATCTTATTGATAAATTATATTTTACTAATGAAAGTCTGGTTGAAGCCTTATGGAACTAGCTAATATTTTAGAAAATAAAGAACAAGGCAAAATTTATGGCCTTATGGGCAATATTACTCTAACTACTAATAATAGTAATTACTCTTTAGTAGAAGACTTTAAATTCCCAGGAACAGTTAAAAATTTTTTAGATAGTCAAAAAGATATCTCTTCATTAAAAATGGTTATGTTAAATGAATCTTATTTAGCTAAAACTGTAACAGAACTATCAGAAATAGAAATAAGAAAAATAATTCTTGCCAAGGCTTTAATCGAAAATAAAAAATATCTTGCCCTCGACTATTTTGAAAAAGGATTATCTAATAAAGAAAAAGATAATTTTAAACGTTTATTTAAAAAACTAACTAGAGACTATAATAAAACAATAATAATTTTTACTAATGACTTAAGTTTCCTCTGGGATAATGCTGATAGTATCATTTATATTGATGAAAAAATTACAGCCTATTCTAAAGAAGAATATCATAAATTATTGTCATTAGTTGATAATCCTGAAATATCTAAATTTATTTCTTTGATGCGTAATTTAAATTTAGAAACCGAAGATTATAAAAATGTTTTAGATTTATTAAAAGCAATATATCGCTTAAAGGAGTAAAAATGCATTATTTAATTAGTATTGAGTATGATGGATCTAAGTTCTATGGCTTCCAACGTTTAAATGATAAGCCAACCGTACAAAAAAAATTAGAAGAAGCCTTAACCATTATCAATAAAAAAGAAGTTAAAATCAAAGGTGCAGGTAGAACGGATCATGGTGTCCATGCCTATGACCAAAAAGCTACGTTTGACCTAGATATAAATATTTCACCTAAGTCTTTACAAAAAGCTTTAAATAGTCTAGTAAATCCTTATATTTATATTACAGGCGCCAAAATAGTAGATAAAACTTTTCATGCTCGCTTAAATGTATATAAAAAAGAATATATCTATAAAATTAATTTAGGTAGATTTAGTCCCTTTTTAGAAGACTATACTTTTCAGCCTAATTATAAAGTAAATATAAATCTTATGAAGAAATGTTCTAAACTTTTTTTAGGCATTCACAATTTTGAGAATTTTGTTTCAGGTTCTAGAGATAACTATGAATGTATCATATATTCTATTGTTTTTTCTAAAAAAAATGATATACTAGAAATTAAATTCACTGGTAAAAGTTTCTATCGTTATATGATAAGGAATTTAGTGGGAGCTTTGCTAGATGTAAGTAAAGGCTTGTATTCATTAGGTGATATAAAAGAAGCCTTAGAACATCCAGAAATTAAAAAACAATTTTCCACTGCTTTACCAATGGGCTTATACCTAAATAAAATAATATATAAGGAGTGATAAAATGTTAGACACATCAGATGAATTGTCTATAGCTATTCAAACTACAGATCCTGTTTGTATTTTTGTAAGAAACTATGATGGTTTAATAAGGTCTTTAAGACCAAGTTTTAAATCTAAAAATATTAATGCTAATAAGCCAGATTGTTTAAAACTGTTAAAAACAGGCTTAAGTCTTTTACTAGAAATATCTTCTCTAAAGCGCGTTAATGAACTACCAAGAGATATTGTTTATAATACTTTACTATTAGCTAGAGCCATTATAAAGCCTTATGAAGAAAGATATCATAAAGAAAAAACAGATGAAGAACTAGAAACACTTAAAAGCTTATATGAAAAAATCGCTGATTTACCAGCAATTGAAGCCAAATTAGTCCGTAGTAAGTAAAAAAATAGTCAAAAAACCAAAATAAATGCATTTTTTATTTGACAAATCCATATAATTTACATATAATTTTAAATGGTACATTTTATTTGTTGAAGTTGTCTAGCTGTGGGAAAGCAAAACAACTAAAACTAAATGAAAGGGAAAAGTTATGAAGACATTCATGCAAACAAAAGAAAACATTGAACGTTCTTGGTACATCATAGACGCTGAAGGAAAAACTTTAGGACGTCTTGCTACTAAGGCAGCTACTATTTTAAGAGGTAAACATAAACCAACCTTTACTCCACATGTTGACTGTGGTGACTATGTAATTATCATTAATGCTTCTAAAGTAAACTTAACAGGTAATAAATTAGAAGATAAAATGTATTACAATCACTCTGGTTATCCAGGAGGCTTAAGAGAAAGAAATGCTAAAACAATGATTGAAAAATATCCAGAAGAAATGGTAGAAAGAGCAGTTAAAGGTATGCTTCCAAATGGTCCTTTAGGAAATAAAATGGGTAAGAAATTATTCGTTTATGCTGGAAGTGAACATAAACACGAAGCACAAAAACCTATAACTTTAAATATTGATTAGGAGGATAATTAATGGCTAAACAAATATGGACCGCAACAGGTCGTCGTAAAAGAAGTTCTGCCCAAGTAAGAATTACTGGCGGAACAGGAAACATCACTGTTAATGGTGTTGATGTAAATGAATACTTCCCAAATCAAATATTAGTTATGGATTTAAAACAACCTTTAACTGTAACAGATAACGAAAATCGTTTTGACATTGAAGTTACTGTAAAAGGTGGCGGATATTCTGGTCAAGCTGGAGCTATCCGTTTAGGTATTGCTAGAGCTTTACTAAAATTCGATGCTAATACAGATCAATCAAGAGAAGATTCTTATCGTAAAATCTTAAAAACAAATGGCTTTCTTACTCGTGATGCCCGCGTCAAAGAACGTAAAAAATATGGACTTAAAAAAGCACGTCGTGCTCCACAATTCTCAAAGAGATAGTAAAATGTTTTCTATACCTCAAAACTTACCAGTTTTGGGGTTTTTAAATTTTAAAATTTTGCTTATTTCATTATAATTAATATTTAATATTAAAAATAAAAAAACTATGTTATAATATACTCTATAAATTTAACCAAAGGTGGTGAAGTATGAATACTTTTTATATAGATGAATCTGGAAGCATGACTAAGAAAAATTTAAATTATTATAAGAATCAATATTTTGTTATATGCATTATAATGCCTAAAAATAAAGATAAACTAAAAAGAGTATATAAACGATTTGTAAGTAGCAACTTAGATAAATTGAAAAAAATGGATAAAGATAAAAAAATGTTCTATGAAAATGGCAAATTTAAAGAATTAAAAGGTAATTGTTTTACATCCGATATGAAAAGAAAATTTATAAACTTCTTCTGCCAAAATAATTTATTTGAAATATATTACATAATTAGCGATAATAAAAAGGTGAAAGATTACTTTTACAATAATACATCTAGAGCTTTTAATTATCTTATTAAACTAAGCTTTGAGCATTTTACTAATTTTAAATATATCGATAAAAAAGAAAATTACTTATTTATTGATGAAAGAAATGTAAGAACTGATACTAAATCAACCTTAGAAGAATATCTGAATACAGAATTAGTAACAGGCAGTCATATCCAAGATGGATTTTATGTTGAATATTGCCAGTCAGAAACAAGAGAAATTATCCAAATTGCTGATGTATTTGCTAATATTTGTTTCACCAATTTAACATCTGACAATTGCTTTTCTGATGAGATAACCAAAATGATAAATGAAAAATATATATCAAATGAGTTCTTTTTTCCCTTAAAGCAAGTAAAAAGTATGTGTTGACATTTTAAAAAAGGCATAATATAATAATAGTGTTATCAGTAAGTCCTTGTTATGCGCCGTAAGTTCATTGAATTTACATTCTATTAGGTAAGCGCTATGTGTTAGCGTCGCACCAAGGCAAATAACACTAAAAACTAAACAGAGTGTTTTATCACTCTGTTTTCTTATGATATTTTCTCTAATTGAAATCATAATATTATCCATGTTTAAAACTCTATAAATTTATGTTATAATTTAAAAGAGGTAAACATGAAAATAATAATAGGCTATCTAATCATATATTTTTATTTATTTAGTGTCATTATTATCACTAATTGCATTACTAATAGATTTTCTTTAAAAGAAGAATACCCCCGTAAAATTATTCATGTTATGGTTGGCTTTTCTTGGTTTTTGCTTGCATACTTTTTTAATACATCAATAAACCTTGTAATCATTCCTTTAACTTTTACTATAATAAACTATATATCATATAAAAAAGATTTAATAAAAGTCATGGAACGAAAAGATAAAAAGTCTTTAGGAACGGTTTATTTCGCCTTAAGCTATACCATACTTGCTTTAATAACTTACTTTAAGAGAGATTTTCTACCCTTTTTTGGCATTGGTGCTTTAACAATGACTATATCTGATGGTCTAGCTCCAATTATTGCAAGTAAATTACCTACTAGAACTATTTTAAAAACCAACAAAACCTATAGTGGTTCCCTATTCATTTTCTTATCATCTCTAATAGTTGTCCTTTTATTTAGCAATTATTATAAATTGACATATTCTTTATTAAGTTATATCACTCTAGGATTTAGCGCGGTTCTATTAGAATTAATAGGTAATAAAGGCTTAGATAATTTAACACTACCTCTTGGAATATCCTTACTGTCTTATTTTTTAATTTAAAGGAGAATTTATGAAACATTTAATTTTAAGTATTGTTTTAAGTTTATTACTAGCTCTTCTAGCTTTATATAAGAAGGCCATGACTAAATCAGCCCTCCTATTAGCTTGTCTTTTTTCAATCATCATA
This sequence comes from Ruminococcus sp., assembly GCA_023663235.1. Taxonomy (GTDB): domain Bacteria; phylum Bacillota_I; class Bacilli_A; order RF39; family UBA660; genus Caccenecus. Next base: position 6,733 of record JAMPHW010000008.1, read on the forward strand.
ACTTATTATGGTGGAGTATCTTGTTTCTTGATTTTAGCTCTAACCTTTATTTTATCTTCTATTGCTAATCATATAAAATCTAATGAAAGAACAAAACTTACTAAAGATATAAATACTAAAATTCATAAAAAGGATATTTTTCAAATTATTGCTAATGTATGTCTAGGAACTACTTCTATAATTATTTATGCTTTAACAAATAAGAATATTTATATAGCAGTTTATGCTTCAATTATGGCCGAATCTTTAGCTGATACTCTAGCTTCTGATATTGGCGTTTTATCTAAAAAAGAACCTTTTAATATTTTAACATTTCAAAAAAGTAAACCTGGATTATCAGGTAATATAAGTATATTAGGACTTACCGCTTCATTAATTGGTTCCATCTTTATTGCTACTATCTACTTGATTTTTAATACAAATCTCACTCATTTTTTTATCATTATTATATCAGGTTTTCTTGGCGCTCTTTTTGATTCTTTTTTAGGTGCTACTATTCAAGTTAAATATAAATGTCCTAAATGTCATAACCTAACTGAAAAACCAAACCATTGTAAAACCAATACTACTTATTATAAAGGTTTAAAGATATTTAATAATGATTTAGTAAACTTCACTAGTAATTTATTCAGTGCCCTTTTAAGTATCCTTCTACTATCTACAATTTAATTGTCAAATTATCAAAAATCTGCTATAATAAAAGCGCTTTAAAGGAAGTGTTAGTATGAACGATACTATATGCGCTGTGTCTACATCTCTAGGTGTTGGAGCTATATCTATTATAAGAGTAAGTGGTAATGATGCTATAAAAATCGTATCTCATCTTTTTGATGGCAAAGACTTAACTAAAGTCCCTACTCACACTATCCATTATGGACATATTGTTAATAAAGGCGAACTTATCGACGAAGTTTTAATAAGTGTTATGAAGTCTCCTAAAACTTATACTGCCGAAGATACAGTAGAAATTAATTGTCATGGCGGAATTGCTACTACTAAAAAAATATTAGAAATACTTCTAGAAAAAGGCGTTCGTTTAGCAAGCAAAGGTGAGTTTACTAAACGGGCTTTCTTAAACGGTAGATTAGACTTAACTGAAGCTGAAGCTGTCAATAATCTTATAAATTCTGAAACGGACTTAGAGAGAAAACTAGCTTTAAATACCGTAAAAGGTCGAGTATCTAAAAAAATAAAAAAAATACAACAAATAATTATTGATTTAATGGCGAATATTGAAGTAAATATTGACTATCCCGAATACGAAGATGAATTAGTCATCACTTTAGATAATCTTCCACCTAGATTAAATGAAATAAAAAAAGAACTAGAAACTCTTTTAAAAGAAGCTAGAGTTGGAAAAATAGTTGAACAAGGAATTAAAGTTGCTATTGTTGGCCGTCCTAATGTTGGCAAAAGTAGTTTGTTAAATGCTCTTATAGAAGAAAATAAAGCTATTGTAACAGATATTGCTGGAACTACTAGAGATATTGTTGAAGGTTCTCTAGATTTAAATGGTATTAGACTAAAATTCATTGATACCGCTGGCATTCGTAAAACCGATGACTTAGTGGAACAAATTGGTGTTGATAAATCTCTAGCTATCATTGAAGAAGCCGATTTAGTAATTCAAGTGTTAAATAATAATGAAAAATTAACAGAAGAAGATAAAGAAATAATGGCTAAAGTAAAAGATAAAACTCATATCTATTTTGTTAATAAATCTGATTTAAAAAGTAATATTGATATCAAAGAAGAATATACCCTAGGATCAACTATAAAAGATAATGGTCTAGACGCTTTAAAAAATAAAATAATTGAACTATTTGATATAGACGCTATAAATAATAGTAACTTAGAAATTGTATCTAGTACTAGAGTAATAAATCTTTTAAAAGACACTTTAACATCTATTAATAATGCTTTAGATAATGTAAATGAAAGTATTCCCGTTGATATGTTAGCTATTGATATTAAAGCAGCATGGGAAGCTCTAGGAGAAATTACGGGTGAAGTATATCAAGATAAATTATTAGATACTTTATTTAGCAATTTTTGTTTAGGAAAATAAATAGGAAGTGATAAAAATGTATGATTTAATTGTTGTTGGTGGTGGCCACGCTGGCTGTGAAGCATCACATATTGGCGCCGTTCTTGGTCTAAAAACCCTTTTAATAACATCTAATATTAAAAATATTGCTGATATGCCTTGTAATCCTTCCATTGGTGGAACAGCTAAAGGTATCATTGTAAGAGAAATAGATGCTCTAGGTGGACTTATGGGTATAGTTGCTGATAAATCTCACTTCCAAATTAAAATGTTAAATAATGCTAAAGGCCCTGCTGTCCGTTCCCTAAGAGCCCAAGCTGATAAAATAACCTATCCTAAAGTTATGTTAGAGATGTTAGAGAATACTCCTAATTTAACTATTAAAGAAGGTATGGTTGAAGACCTTATAATTGAGGGTAATACTGTAAAAGGCGTTATCTTAAGTGATAATACTAAGATTGAAAGTAAAAGCGTAATTTTAACTACTGGGACTTATTTAAAAGGTAACATTCTTATTGGTTCTGAAAACACTCCTGGTGGTCCTCATGGCGAAGCTAGAAGCAATCATTTAAGTGATAATTTAAAAAAACTAGGTTTAAATATTATTCGTCTAAAAACAGGAACTCCTGAACGTATAAAAAAAGATTCTATAGATTTTAGTAAATTAACGCCAGAATATGGTGATAATGAATACTATACTTTTTCGTTTGATTTAGAGCCTCAATATGAAATAAGTAATCAAGAATGTTGCTACCTTCTTTACACTAACGAAACTACTCATCAAATAATTAGAGATAATCTTGATAAATCTGCTATGTATGGTGGATATGCAACTGGTGTAGGCCCTAGATATTGCCCATCTATTGAAGATAAAATAGTTCGTTTTGCTGATAAAGAAAGACATCAGCTATTCTTAGAACCAGAATCTTTATATTATGATGAATGGTATATCCAAGGCTTTTCAACTTCTATGCCAAAAGATGTTCAAGAAAAAATGGTCCATTCTCTTAAAGGCTTAGAAAATGCTGTTATAACTAAATATGCCTATGCTATCGAATACGATGCTATAGACCCTTTACAAATGAATCCTTCTTTGGAAAATAAAATTATTAGTAATCTTTTTACTGCTGGTCAAATAAATGGTACAAGTGGATATGAAGAAGCTGCCGCTCAAGGTTTAATCGCTGGTATTAATGCTCACCACAAATTAACAAATAAAGAGCCTTTAATATTAAAACGTAATGAAGCTTATATAGGTGTTTTAATTGATGATTTAGTAACTAAAGGAACGATGGAACCATATCGTATGTTAACTAGTCGCGCTGAATTTCGTTTAATTTTAAGACATGATAATGCTGATTTGCGTTTAAGGGAAATTGGTTATCAAAATGGTACAATAGATGAAGAACGACACAAAAAGCTTGAAAATAAAATAAATGCTATAAATGAAATAAAAAATATATTAAAACATACTTCTATAAAACTAAATGATGAAACTAGAAAAATCTTTGCTAAATTTAATAAAGACATGCCAGTATCTAGTATAAATCTTTATCTTCTCTTAAAAAGGCCAGAAATAAATATTGAATTTTTAAAAGAATTAATTAGCTTAGATTATCCTAAAGAGATTTTAGAAGAAGTTGAAATTGAAACAAAATATGAAGGTTACATTGCTAAAGCTTATAAAGAATCTGAAAAAATGTTAAAATTAGAAGAAAAATTAATCCCCGAAGATATAAACTATCAAGATATTCTAAATCTAGCCAGTGAAGCTAAACAAAAACTTGAAAAAGTAAGACCCAAATCTCTTGGACAAGCAGCTAGAATATCTGGTGTTAATCCTTCTGATTTGTCTATTTTGTCTGTTTATTTAAAGAAAAAGTATAATAAATAACTTGTCTGAAACTTATATTTATAATATAATAAAAAAACACAAACAAGGAGGATTACTATGAAAGAATATCCATATTATGATATGTTTAATTTTACTGAAGAATTAGGAGATGCGATAGCTACTATCATTAATTCTAAAGAAGGTACTAATTATGCTTGTGCTAGAGTTGATTGTACTATTCCTGAACATAAAGGCCAAGTTTGGGTATCCCCTCTTGATGGCTATAACCCTTGGGGTGGTGGCTTAAATGCTTTAAGTGGAGCTGAGAGGCGTGCAATAGATGAGAAATATGGTCACTTTGTTGATGCTACTATTCCAGCTGAATCAATCAATTATCTTATCTTAATCGAAGCTGATAAATTAGAAAGACTGCAAAGTATCAAATTTACAAGTTATGAAGAAATAAAAGGCTTTCTAAAAGCTTTATGCCCTATTTACTTAGCATATACAGGTTATTTTAATCCTAATGTTTTTTATGCAAAATTTCCTTATCTTAAGAGTTTCTTTGATGCTTTAAATAAGTGGCGTGCTGAAACTGGACGTGTTACTATTGATGATGACGTCCTAAATGCTTGCTTACAAGAAGCCCTAGAATCTCTTAGAAGAGTAAGAACTAAAGAGTCTCAATAAGGCTTTTTTTCTTGTCTAAATATCTAATTAATTGTATAATACTTTTAAGAGGTGTCTCATGAATATTGAAACTTTTATTAAAGAATTACAAAAAATAAATATAAACCCCACTAAAGAACAATTAGATAATTTAGAAATATATAAAAATATGCTTCAAGAATACAATAAAAAGTTTAATTTGACAGCGATTATAAATGATGAAGATATCTATTTAAAGCATTTTTATGATAGTTTAACTTTATCTAAGTTTGTCGATTTAACTAAAGAACAAAAATTATTAGATATCGGAACTGGTGCTGGTTTTCCAGGGCTTGTTTTAAGAATTTTCTTTCCAGCATTAAATATAACTCTAATAGATTCTAATCATAAAAAAATCACTTTTCTAGAAACAGTCATAAAAAAACTTAATTTAAAAAATATAGTTTGTCTAAATACTCGTGCCGAAAATCTTAATACTAATTATCGTGAATATTTTGATATTATAACTTCTAGAGCTGTCTCTCACTTACGCGTTTTATCAGAACTGTCTCTTCCCTATCTTAAAATAAATGGCCTTTTTCTTCCTATGAAGTCTAATATAACTGATGAACTAGAGGAAAGTAAATTTACTATAGAACAACTATCTTCTAAAATTTTAGATATTTATGAATTTAATCTTCCGCTAGAAGAAAGTAAAAGAACTATAATTAAAATAACTAAATTATCTAAAATTCCATCAATCTATCCACGCCCTTATGATAAGATTGTCAAGAGACCTTTAAATAAATAGACATACTTTTTTAAAAATGTTATTATATTTATAGTACAGGTGTCTATATGAAAAAAATACTTTTAACAATAACATTTATTTTATTAACCGTATCTTTACTATTTTTATTAAAAGAATCTAAAGAAAACTCAAAGATTTTAGGTGGCTACTTAAAAGAGACCAATCTTTATGAATATAATCTAAATAATGATGAAGGTTCTTTAAATGGCTATAGTATAATTGATAATAATATTTATTCTCTTATCGATAAAGAAACTAAATATGAATTATATTATCAAAATATTTATGATAAAAAAAGCACTAAAATTGGAGAAATAGATAATGAAGGCTACTGTAATCTATCTAACAATTATATAACTTGTAATACAGTAGATAAGTCCTCTATTTATGACTTAGAATTAAATTTAAAATATGAAACAGATCTTTCTGAAGAAGGTTTAATTTATATTATCCCTTATAAAGATACTTTTCTAAAAATGGTTAACAATATCATATATCTTAATCAAAATAATAATGATATTACCTTTAGAACTCTAGAAGAAAAATTTAAAGATTACAACTTTTATAAGTACTATTATGAAAGAGATAATACCTTTATTACTTTTATTAATTTTGAAGCGAATAGTTATTTTATTTATAATATAAAAGACAATACTTATGAAGAAATAACATTAAATAATATTTATCAATATGAAAATGGCTTCTTATTCTCAAACGAAGAAATATATAAAATATATGATTTAAAAAATAATAAAGAGAAAGAATATCAAAATCCGTTTAAAAATATTGACTACCAAGCTAGTACTATCAATCAAGAATGTAATAAATTATATTTATATGACACTGTAGAAAAAACTTTTAAAATAATTGATTTAGAATCATTTACTATAGAAGAACTTAAATTAAATCTCACAAATGATAATGAAATTTTAGAGTTAATCTTAAAAGATAATTATCTATTTATTGCAGCTCATAATAAAAAAACAACTATATACCTTTATGATTTAACTGGTTTTTCAGAAGAAAGTTTTGCCATTGATGATTATGTTAATGAAAATAAAGAAAAAAATGAAATGCTTATAAATGATATTAGCAATAATTATCACATAAATATTCATATTGGTGAAGAAACTCAGATTAACTATCCTGATTTTAATGCCAAAGCAACATATGATTACCGACTTATAAATCAAGCATTATCAAAAATATCTCTAATATTAAATAAATTAAATTCTACCTTTTTTGATACATTTTATAATAATAATTATAAAGGCTTGAACGTTTATTTAACAGGCGAATTAACCCCTAGTGATTATGAAACGCAAGCTAGTGACCCTTCCGCTTATTCTTTATTATTTAATAATGAGTATATGATAGTAATTAATATCTCCAGCACCCCTATTGAAGAAGTTTTCTGTCATGAACTAATGCATAATATTGAGTTTAACATAGAGAATAAAAATACCTCACCCTTCCCTGATTGGCTAAAATATAACCCTAAAGGCTTTAACTATTTGGGGTCATATACAAAAACAAGTGAACAAGATTTTACCATTTATGATTTAAATGAGGATAATGTCTATTTTATTGATAGATATTCACACACTTTTCCAGCGGAAGACCGAGCTCGTATTTTTGAAAAAATTTGTGCCTATGATGAAAAAAGTATTGTAAATGAATATCCCAATCTTAAAATCAAAGCAGAATATTTAAAGGAGAATATTTTAAATAATTTTCCAATGTTAAATGAAAGTACAATATTTAATAGTATGAATTAGAATATTAGGGTTAATCTAAATAGATATGACTAAGGCAGTCTCCGTCTAATTATGGCGCTAACGTGTTCTATGTGAATTCGGGTGGCTACCTCGGCAACAACAACGTGACCAACACGTATGGTGTGCGTCCAATATCCTTTTATCACTCATTTATTTGATTAAGGTTAAATAAAGAAGAATTAGGATACAAGATTAATCCTTAAGTTTAACTTAAAATATATGACACTGATGTTTTATGTCTTGAATATAAAACTATTACAGTGTTTTTCTTTTTTATAAAAAACTATAAAATTACAGATTTTATATAATTGGTATACAGAAATACCAAAATCTGCTTAGCCAATTTTACTATTTCTGCTTAGCAGATTTATTAAAATCTGCATTTTGACATCTATAAATTTATGTGCTAGATTAATCCTAGAGCGTTAGACCGATGTCTGCTTTAATTTCCATAACTATCTTTTTTTAATCTCTACTTTTGGGTTTTGGTTATAGATGGTGAGGTGATTAAATGCTGTTAGATGCTGTGATAAATTTTTTAAAAAATTTATTTTCAAAAAGCGGACAACAAAAAAAGACATCGACGACTATTATTATTCTTACGAATAAAATAGAAGTTAATGTCACCAAAAACAAATAAGTAGACATTAGTAACTAACGCTCTACTAATTTGATTTTAACATATTTCATAAATTTTAACAACTATTTTAAATATTTAGGATTATCTATTTTCCCTAAAAGATAATCGGCTGAAATACCATATTTTTTGCAAATATCATATAGGAATGGAGTAGCTATAAGATAATCACCATTTTCATAGCCAGACAAGGTACCGTTGCCAATATTTAATATTTTAGCAAGTTTTACCTGAGTTAATTTATTTTCTTTTCTAAATTCTTTTAGTCTCTCTCCCGATTTTTTACAGTCAACATTATTACATTTTGAATATTGTTCAATATTATTTAGAGAAAAAAGATAATCTATCGATATATTAAGATATTTTACAAGTTCATCTAAATATTTACTTGGAATAATATCTTGCTCATTTTCATAATGACTAAATGTAAAAGGTGATATTTTTAAATGATTTGCCAATTCTTTCTGGGATATACCCTTACTCTCTCTTATGCTTTTTAATTTATCTTTATAAATCATATTTAAACCACCAATTATATTTTCTCATTAAAAATTAGTCATGAGGAGCAATTGCTGAAATATCGAAAATTTTCTTGACTTTTATTATATGGAATATTATAATAAATACATAAGCTAGAAATTTCTAAAATAATCCGGATTTGCTTATTATAAGGAGCAAATAAAAAATGAAATTTGAAAGAAATAAGAATAGCAAAATGTATTTTTGCGTGGCTTAATAAGTGTAGTACTTACTATCACTGTTACTTTTATAACATCAAAGGCAAACTATAGAATGACTGCATCTATTCCATTAACAGAAGGTAAAGTAGTATCTAGTCCATATGATATAAATATAGTGGCAATGTATATAGATGGAGTAGAACAATCTAAAGAAACAACTATGCCAGGAAAAGGATATGTTTTAACAAGTGATAGTTATTGCTATAAAGGAACTGACAAAACACAAAAAGATGCGAATGTAGTATTAGAAACAGACAAGTACGGAAATCATATTATATCAGAAACATCAAAAAGCGAGAAATGTATTCTATACTTTAAAAGAAGAGAAGCAACAACAAATGCAGCCAAGTATATATTAAATCATATAAATACAGTAACACATAGAGAAAAAGGAACATTTAATCAAACAATAAGTGGAGAAACAACAGGGAAGATATATGCGGATAGTGATGATGATGGAGTAACATATTATTATGCAGGGAATCCAACCGATAACTGGGTCTTATTTGGTGGATATTATTGGCGAATAATCAGAATAAATGGTGATGGAAGCATTCGGATGATTTATCAAGGTGCACAAGCAAATAAAACAGGAGAAGGAACACAAATAGGGATAAGTCCTTTTAATAACAGCCCTGGAGACAATGCATATGTAGGCTATATGTATGGAACTTCTGGTAGTGACATATATGAAGCAACTCATGAAAATAAAAATGATAGTGCGGTAAAGCAAACTCTTGACACATGGTACAGTAGCTCAGGTTTAAAAAAATTACAAGATAAATACATAGATTTAAATGTGGGATTTTGTGGGGATAGAACGCCGAGAGCAGAAGGCAATTTAAGTATAGGAACAATAGGAACTAAAATGGTAATAACATCATATGGAGCGCGTAATAGAATTTATAATCCATCTTATAGATGTGCTTCTAATAATGATTTATATACTTATAAAGATTCCAACATATTTTCTTCCACTAAACAAGGCAATAGAGCATTAGAAAACCCAATAGGATTAATCACAGTTGATGAAGCATCATATGCAGGAATTGATTATAATAATACAACAACGGATAATTATTTATTCACAGGACAAAACTATTGGACACTATCTCCATTTATGATGGATGACAGAGGCAATGCAAGTGTAACCGCTATACGCAGTACAGGAGATTATTTTCCTTTAAATATGGTCTCTGCTAATGCAGGTGTAAGACCAGTCATAAATCTTCGTTCTGATGTCACACTTACAGGTGATGGAACAATATCTAACCCCTATAAAGTAAATTAAGCTTATTTGCCAATAATAATTGCAAAAAAAGTAAAATAATGTTAAAATAAATTATAGAATATAATTTGGGGCTGATAAAAATGAATTTAGAGCAAAATATAATGCAAATTCCCATTGAGGATATAATCCCTAATCGTTTTCAACCACGATTAACATTTGATGATAGAGGCTTAGAAGAATTAGCTAATAGTATTAAACAGCATGGTATTATTCAACCTTTAGTTTTAAGAAGAATTGGCGATAAATATGAAATAATTGCAGGAGAACGCCGCTATAAAGCGGCTACTATTGCTGGTCTTTCTAAAGTCCCTGCTGTTATCGCTAACATAGACGATAATAAAAGTGCCGAAGTAGCTATAGTGGAAAATGTTCAACGTCGTGATTTAACTCCTATTGAAGAAGCTCGTAGTTATAAAAATCTTCTAGATAAAGGATATTTAACTCAAGCTGAACTTGCAAAAAAAATGGGTATTTCTCAAAGTGCAATCGCTAATAAATTACGTTTATTAAATCTCGATTCTAAAGTTCAAGATGCTTTATTAAATAACAAAATTAGCGAAAGACATGCTCGCTCGTTGCTTGTTCTAGATAGCCCAGAAGAACAAAGAGAATGGTTAGAGCGTATCATAAAAGAACGCATGACAGTAAGAGAATTAGATGAAGCGCTAAAAAAGAAAGCTACAGCTGATGATGACACTGATATCCCATTAGTTAAAAACCTTGATATTGAGGCTATTAAAAAAGAAGCGACAGAACTTCCTAATATATCAGAAGATAGTGATATTGCTCGTAAACTAGCAGAAATAGAAAGAGAAAAGATGTATAATCCTGATGTAGTTTTAGTTGACCAAGCAAGTAATAATTCTAAAAGTAATTTCTTTAATTTCTTAGAAAATGAAACTGTTAACATGAATACCGAAGATATAAGTTTAAAAGCTCCTGCTATTGATTTTGAATTACCAACTATAAATAAAAAAGAGGAAGAGCCTAAACAAGAAGAATCTGAAATTGAAGAGATAAAGGAAGATATAGTTGAAGAAAAAGAGTTGCCAGTTTTACCAATAGAACTACCAAAAAAAGAAATCGAAGAACCAAGTATATTTAATTCCAATTTTGGTACACCTCCAAATATTACTAAAGAAGAGAGTAATGATGACGATTTTGACCCCATAAACTTAATAGAAACTCTTGATCCTACTTATGAAGCTAAAGTTGAAGAACAAATGGGTCTTGATTTAAAAACTGCAATCAATGCTATTAGAGATACTAAAGACACTTTAAGTGATAAAGGATTTAAACTAAATATGGAAGAAACAGACCTTCCTGATAGTTACCAGTTTATTATAAAAATTAAAAAAAATTAACAAGTCTAAAAACTTGTTTTTTTGCTAATATCTGTCGAATAGTTTGACAAAAAATCATAATATGTTATAATGATAACATAAGTTACCGAAAGAAGGTTATTATGGCAGGAAAAAGTATAATTGATAAACCAACTTTATTAAAAGTTGCTGTAAAAATGGTCGAAAAAGAAGGCATCGAAAGTATTAATGCCCGTTCTTTAGCATCTTCTGCAGGCATTTCTACTAAACCTATTTATCGCCTTTATAAAAGTCTTGATGACTTAAAAGCCGACGTTAACACAATAATCAAAAAAGAGTACGACGAATTTATTATGAAACGAGTTGATAATAAAAATGCTCTTATTACCGTTTGTGTCGCTTATATTGAATTTGCTCAAATGCATAAAAACTATTTTCGTTCCATGTTTCTTTCTAATAACTTAAAATGGACTAGTGTAAATGATGTTTTAAATGAAAAATGGAACCAATCAACTATTATTAATCTTGTTAATAAACATAGCTTATCTTTTGAAGAAGCCAAAAGTCTATTTATGCATGTTTGGCTTTATGCTAATGGCCTTGCAACATTAATCGCTTGCAATGAATTAACAATCAATAATAAAGAAATATTAGTTAGAGTAGTAAAAATATATAAAGAATTATCAAATGAAAAGAGTACTACTAAATAATACTCTTTTTTATATATTCTGGAATATCTTGATTAACTTCTTTAATAATAAAAGAACCATTGTCTTTATTAACTATAAATCTATAGTATTCTTTAAAATATTCGCTATCTATTTTTATAAAAATATTTATTGAACTATCTTCATTAATAGTCGCTTTCTTAAAACTATATTTAAACTCACAATTATCACAATAATCATTCAAAAATTTAGTTATAACATCCCTACTCTTTTTATCAATAACTCCATTAGTATATTTATACCAACCGAAATTAAAAACTAAGAGTATCCAAGCTATACCTAAAATAATAATGAGCTTCTTCATATCTATCAATCCTTGTACTATATTTATTATTCTATCATAAAATTAAATAAATATAAATAATTATGCAATATTTAGTACTTGACAAAACCAAGTACTAGTTATATTATATAAGTGAAAGAGGTGAATTATACGAATACCCAATATAAAAAAGGGGTCCTTGAATTAATAATCTTACTAATGCTTGAAAAAAAAGATATGTATGGTTATGAACTAGTTGAAGCTGTAAGCAAAATTGTCGATGTTAATGAAGGTACTATCTACCCTATTTTAAAAAGATTAACTAATGAAAATTATTTTGAAACTTACACTAAAGAATCAACCGAAGGCCCAATTAGAAAGTATTATCATTTAACTGCTGCTGGTAAATTAACAAAAGATAAAGAACTAGAAGAATGGAAAAAGTTTTCTGAAAGTGTAAATTCCTTTATTAGAAAGAGTGATAAAAAATGAATAAGGAAGAATTTATAAAAAAATTAAGAAAAAGTTTAGATATTTTAGAAGATAAAGAAATATCTGATATTGTAAGTGAATATGAAGGCTATATCGAAGAAAAAGTAAAAGATGGTAAATCTGAAGAAGAAGCTGTAAAAGAGCTTGGAGATTTTAATGAAATAGTAAGTGATTTACTTGCTGCTTATAAAGTAAAATCGCCCAAAAAGGAAGAAGGTGCCTTTACTAGATTTATTAATAGTCTAAGTGATGGGCTAGATAATTTTATGAATTCTTTGAATGAAAAAAGTGGTAAAGATATTCTTAAAATAATTATTGAAATAATTATCATATTATTTATCGTTACTCTTCTAAAAATACCATTTTCAATGATTAAAGAACTAGTTAATGATATCTTTAGTGAATTAGGTTATCCAATTGGACGTATGTTTACTGCCATATGGAGCTTTATTATTGAACTAAGTTATGTTATAACATCAGTTATCTTCTTTATCAAAATGCTTGAAAAAAGATACTTCTCAGGTCTAACTGATGAAATAGTAAATAAAGTTGAAAATAAGGAAGATGATGACAACGAGCCTATAATAAAAAAACCCAAACCTGAGAAACCGAAAGACGAAAAAGAAAAACCTATAAAGGAAACTAAAAAAGATAAAGTAGTTGAAGTTAAAACATCTAGAAGACCTAGCTTTATAAGTTTTATTGCTGATGTTTGTATTATTTTCTTAAAGTTTATTGTTATAATGTTCGTTATGGGCGTAGTTTGTTATTTAATAGGTATGTCAATTGCAACGGGTTTAGCTATCTATTTAATTGCAAAAGGTGTTGGCTATTTCGGAGTCTTTATTCTAATTTTAACCATGTTTTTTGCTGGTGCCTTTGTCCTTGAGCTTTGTATATCATTTATCTTTAATCGAAAAATAACTGCCCTTCCTACCTTTAGTAAGTTAATATCTTTAATTATTTTAACTGGTGTTGGATTGACTCTAAGTGCTATTGAAATAGCTAAGACTGAAATTATATATGATAATAATTATACTGAAACAAAATCCATTACTAAAGAATTAACTATGAACAAAGATTTAACTTTCTATAATTATGATAGTATTGTAACTGATAATAATCTTGGTGACCGAATTGTTATTGAATATATTTATCCTTCAATGGATAATAGTGTTAACTTAGAAATTGATTTAGAGAACTGTGGTAAAGGATACTGTCTATATGCTGATTTTAATCATGTCGCATGGAATAGCAAAGTTTTAAATACTGTAATTGAAAATTTAAAAAATAAAAAATTCTATGTTTATGACTTCAATATCCAAAAGGTTATTCATGCATCTGAGGCTAATGCGGCTTTAATTACTAATAATCATAAACATAATTATTATTACGATAATGACCCCTTAATTTTCACTAAAACTTATCACGTTAATAATATTATAGATAAAAATGATAATTTGTATCTTTATTTAACACTCCAAACTTTAGACTTTGAAGAATCATCTACCATAAAAATTCCTCGTTATTTAGCTAAAGATATCATTA
>JAMPHW010000008.1:20970-38942 GCA_023663235.1 Ruminococcus sp.
TTATCAAGAATTATATCATCAGGTATTATAATAGTACCTGATGATATAATTCTTGATAATTATCTTAAATATAATAAAGTTTTAGGTAATTATAAAGTTACGAATAAAAATATGAGATTAGAAGTTGAAGGTGAGATAAAAGAAATTATAGATGATAATTATATAGCTATTAATAGTAAACTTGATATTGCAGCATCGGCGATAGGACTTGGAGCATTAGTAACATTTATTGGTATGTATCTGGGAATTATATTCTTAATTAGTTGTGCAGCGATTTTAGCTTTAAAAGAATTATCAGAAGCTAGTGATAACAAAGAGAGATATAATATGCTCAGAAAGATTGGGGTATCAGAAGTTAATATAAATAATTCACTTTTTAAAGAAACAGCGATTTTCTTTATGGCTCCTTTAATACTAGCGATAATTCATTCAATTTTTGGAATAATATTTTGTAATAAAATTTTAGAAGTAGTATCTAATGATAAGCTTTTACCATCAATCATTATGACCTCAGTATTTTTAATCTTTATATATGGAGGATATTTTCTAATTACGTATTTTTGCAGCAGAAGTATTATTAGAGAAAAATGATATATATACCTTTTATAATATTATTTATGATATTTATAATAATCGCGTTAATTAGAAGTAATAATAGACATTAAAAATAGAAATAGTTATAATTATATGATAAAATAAGGTTATAAGAAGGTGATAAAGATTTGGAAATAGTTAAAAGAGTAGTAAAAATATTAGGTATAGTACTTTTAATAGTAGTTGTTATTGCTTTATATTATGTGGCTAAAGGTTATGATATGTATAAAGAGGCAATAAATAATATGGCTATTGAAGATAAAATAAAAGAAATAAAAAGTATAAATAATTATACGACAGTAAAAGAACTTCCAAGTATTTATATAGATGCTGTTATATCAGTGGAAGATCATCGTTTTTATAAACATAAGGGAATTGATATTATTGCAATATTTAGAGCATTATTTCATGATTTAAAAGCAGGAAGTTTTATAGAGGGTGGCAGCACTATAACCCAGCAGTTAGCTAAAAATACATATTTTACACAAGAAAAGAAAATAGAACGAAAAATAGCGGAAGTTTTTATGGCTTTCGAATTTGAAAAAAGGTTAGAAAAGAATGAAATTTTAGAATTATATATAAATAGTAGTTATTATGGTAATGGATATTATACAGTTAAAGATGCAAGTGAGGGGTATTTTTCGAAAGAACCTATTGATATGAGTGATTATGAAGCGATAATGCTTGCTGGTATACCTAATGCACCTTCAGTTTATGCGATTAATAAGAATCCACAACTTGCTAAAGAGCGACAACAGCAAGTAATAAAACAAATGGTTAAGTTTAATTTTTTAACGCAAGAAGAGGCTGATAAAATAAAAGAGTAACTAAAAATATTTTTAGGCATAAATAATAGTAGAGGTGAAACATGACTTTTAAGTTTAAAGAATTTAAGAATTTAACAACAAGTGAACTTTATGAAATATTAAAGGCTCGAGCTAAAATATTTATGATGGAACAAAATATTCATTATTTGGATTTAGATGATATTGATTATAATAGTCTACATTTCTTTATTATAGATGATAATAAAATTGTTGCTTATTTAAGAGCTTTTACAAATGAAGATAATGATATTCAAATAGGTAGAGTTCTTACTTTAGAACACAAAAAGGGGCTTGGTAAAAAACTTTTAAAGAAAAGTTTAGAAGTTATTAAAGAAAAATATGATGGTTCTAAAATAGTGATGAATGCTCAAAAGCAAGCGGAAGGATTTTATTTGAAATTTGGCTTTATTCCTGTATCAGATATCTTTTTAGAAGAAGGTATAGAACATATTAAAATGGAATTAGACATTAAGTAAGAATTTATAATATTAAAAATATATGTGAGAAATTTTATTATATGAGTTGATTTTTTCTTAATTAAAAGTTATAATTTAGATTAGGATTGGTGCTATATGAATGAGAATAATGGAAAAAAGAAAAAAAGTGGAATTATTAAAATAATAATTTTATTACTTATTGTTGTTTGGATAGTTTGTTTTTTAGTTGACTATACAAAAGTTAGAAGAATGGAAGATCCAATGTTTTGCATTAGTAAAACAACTAAAGAGTATTCTGATGGCAAGGTTTATATTTGTACTGGTTTAGGTTATAAATCTTATAGATATGAGCGTACTAGTATTAATGCTAAAATAGAGTTTGGACCATTTTTCATTAAAGAAAGAACAGAATAGTTCTTTTTTTGTTGATAAAAAATTATTTAAATTATATAATAAATATTAGGTGGTTTGAAGTGAAATTAAATAACCGTGGATGGGGTCTTAATGAGATGCTTTTGTTATCAGGTGTGTTAGTTATATTTTTACTTATAGCATTTTATTATATATTTCATCTTTTTGATAATTTTAAAAGCGAAATGAATATTAATAGTGATGATTATTATATAGAATTAGAAGAAAAGTTAGAGAATCAAGCTTTAATTTATTTAAATGATTATTATGATGATTATTTAACAAGTGATAACATAATTGTGACAAGAAGTATTTTAAAGTCTTATAATTTAGATATTGATTTAGAAGATAAGAGTGGTAGGGATTGCAATGGTTATGTTATTGCAAATAAATCACATGGCATAATAAATAAAAAAGCTTATATTAAATGTAATAAATATGAAACAGAAGGATATGTAGAGTGAAAAAAACAAATATATTATTTATAATATGGGGGATTGTAGTTTTAGGTATTGTTATATGCTTAACAGTACTGGGTTTTATGTTAAAGAAAATAAATAGAGAGTATCAAGAATTAGAAAGAAGTTTACAAGATATAGCGATTATATATGTAAAAGATAAAGCTTTATATCCAGAAGAAAATGATGAGTTAAAGATTTCTAAAGATGAGTTACTAGAAAATGGTTATCTAGGTGATCTTAAAGTTGATAGTGATACATGTAATGGTTATGTAATTGTTAAGTTAGAAGAAGGATTTACATATAATTCTTATATAAAATGTAAGAGATATACAACAAAAGGCTATTAGTAGTCTTTTTTGTTTACTGTAATAAAAGTGTATATTGTTGGTAAAAAAAGATGTTAATATATGAAAGGTTTTGTAAATTATTTTAGATACTTAGGATTATCAATTTTACCCAGAAGATAGTCAGCAGAAATATGATATTTAGAACAGATAGTATAAAGAAAAGGAGTGGCAATTAAGTGTTTACCATTTTCGTAATTAGTAATAACAGGATGGACAGTATTTAATAGTTCTGCGAGTTTAACTTGAGTAAGATTATTATCTTTTCTAAATTCTTTTAGACGTTTGCCTGCTAATTCTCTATCAATGACTTTTAAAGTTGTTTTATAATTTATGGTATCACTAAAACTAAAAATATAATCTAAAGATACATTTAAATATTCACAAATAAAGAAAAGATGCTTTAGTGGAAATATTTCTAGTTCGTTTTCATAAGAACAGTATCTTGTGTTAGATAAACCCATAGCTTTTGCAATTTCTATTTGTTTAACTCCATTTCTTTCTCTTATAGTTTTAAGTCTATCTTTATAAAGCATAGTTTATCACCAATAAAATTGTCTCATGATACTATTAATATTTAAAATAAACTTCCATAATAGCTACATTTTTCTTGACTTTTATTATATGGAATATTATAATATAGTATATAAGCTAGAAATTTCTAAAATAATCGCGATTTGCTTATTTTTAAGGAGCAAATAAAAAATGAAATTTGAAAGAAATATAAATAGCAAAAAGTATTTTTTGTGTGGTTTAATAATGGTAGTAGTACTTACGGTTACAGTAACTTTTATAACATCAAAGGCAAATTACAGAATGACTGCTTCTATACCTTTAACCGAAGGAAAAGTAATATCAAGTTCTTATGATATAAATGTTATGGCAGTGTATATTAATGATGGTGATGGTAACTATCAAGAATTATCTAAGGAAACTACAATCCCTACTGGTTATACAATTAATAAAGAAGAAACATATTGTTGTAAAGGAAGCGATTGTAAAAAGGAAAACAAAGATACAAATGCTGTTTTAGAAACAATAGGTGGAATACATACCTTTAGAGGAATAAGTAAAGGTGATAAATGTTTTATTTACATAGATAAAGATACAAGTAATGCTAAAACAATGAATGAATTATTGACTGTCAAATATAAGGGAAGATATATTAGAGAAGATGGTGAGTTTAATTCAACGGTAACTAATACAACAATGGGCGTAATATATGAAGGAGAAGATGATGATGGAATAACATATTATTTCGCAGGTAATCCTTTAGACAATTGGGTAGAATTTGGCGGGTATTATTGGCGAATAATAAGAATAAATGGTGATGGAAGCATTAGATTAATCTATCAAGGAAGAACAGAAGATGAAAATGGAAACAAATTAGAACCACAAGCAATAGGAGAAGAAACACAAATAGGAACAAGCGCATTTAATGAATTAAATAATGATAATACTTATATTGGATTTATGTATGGAACGCCTTCATCTTCAACTTATGAAGATACTCACAGTAATGTTAATAAAAGTGTAA
Organism: Ruminococcus sp.; assembly: GCA_023663235.1. GTDB lineage: Bacteria > Bacillota_I > Bacilli_A > RF39 > UBA660 > Caccenecus. Next base: position 25,582 of record JAMPHW010000008.1, read on the forward strand.
TTATGCAAGTTTTGGAAGAGTGGTATAATCAAGCTTTAAAAAGTTATAGTGATTATATAGATTTAAATGCAGGCTTTTGCAATGATAGAAAACCAAGTTCGGGTACTGGTGTCGGTTCAAGCCAAGCGGTATATACATCTAGACTTGTTTATGATGGCAGTCGTGTAGTAGCGCCAACATATAAATGTCCTAATTCATCTTCAGATTTATTTACTTTTAAAAGTTCTACTAAAGGTAATAAGAAACTAGATGTACCAATTGGATTAATAACAGCAGATGAGATTGCTTATGCAGGTTCGGTTCATACCTTTAATAATACTGATATTTTTCTATATACAGGAAAACAATATTGGACAATATCACCATCGGGCTTTTATTCTAATAAAAAGGCTTCAGTTGCCTATTTTAGCGGCCCTATTGGGCGAATGGAACCAGTATCTACTTCGTTAGGTGTGAGACCTGTTATAAATTTACGTTCGGACGTTCAATTTACAGGCGATGGAACACAGTTTAATCCGTTTAAAGCTGTTTAAAATAATTGTATTTATATAAAAAATGTGTTAAAATCAAGTTGTAGAGCAAAAGATAACCAAAATGCCTACAAATAAAACTTATTTATTGACACTTTTTCTTATATCAATATAAACATTTATATTAATAAAGAAGAGTGTCTTTCTTATTTGTAAAAATAAGAACAATACTAGAATTACTTCTAGCATAGGCTATGCCTCCTTTCCCATAAAACCCAAACTCAATCGTAGAGATTAGAGAATAGTCTACGGAAAAGAAAGGAAAGCAGGCACTCAGGTTTCCTTTGCTCTGATTATTTATTCTAAAATAAAAGATATATTTTGTCCACAAAAAGCGTTCGACAGAATTCGACATTAATATAATAAAAGTGTTAATAAATCATTAGTTATTAACATATTTTATAATTAATATTGATAATTTATCATAAATAGTTAGACTTTTTGGGTTTAATGTGTTAGACTATCCAATTAGTGAGGGAAAGGGTATTAGCATTTATTTGTTAATATCTTTTTTGTTTTTTTAATTGCATTTATCTATTTTAAGTGATAAAATAACTTCATAAACGGTGATTAAGTAATAAGTAATAGCTTTTAATTCTTAATTAGAGATTAAACATCAAAGGCTGAAAGTGTTTAAAGATAAGAAGAGTTATGAATTTCATACTTAGGAGTTTTAATAGTAATTCGTGCTATAAACGATTAAAGAGCTAGATAAGTCTAGAAATTGGGTGGTACCGCGGAAATGTTTTCGTCCCAATATTCTAGGCTTTTTTTATTTTAGAAAGGATGAATAAATTTTGAGTGAAAAAGAGCTAATTAATATTTTGTGGAATTATATGTATCTTGGTGAAGATATTAAAAAATGTGATTGCATTTTAGGATTAGGTTGTAACGATTTATCCATTCCTAAAATGTGTGCAAAGCTATATAAAGAAGGGTATGCAGATAAAATAATTTTTTCAGGAAAAAGAGGAAAGTCAACAGAATCTTGGAAAAAAACAGAAGCAGAAACATTTAGAGATATAGCTATTTCACTAGGAGTTCCTTCTGATAAAATATATATTGAAGATAAAGCAACTAATACAGGTGATAATTTTAGATTTACAGAACAATTGATAAAAAAAGAAAATTTAGCTATAAAATCCTTTTTAATAGTTCAAAAGCCTTATACAGAAAGAAGAGGGTATGTGGCATTTAAAGCAATACTTCCAGATAAAGAGTGCTATGTTACTTCATCTAAAGCTAGTTGTGAAGATTATTTTAAAGAGTATGAAAGAATAAATGGTAGTGTTAAAGAATTAATTAATATTTTAGTTGGTGATGTTCAACGGATGAAAGTTTATCCAGAAAAAGGTTGGCAAATAAAACAAGAAATACCAGATGAAGTATGAATGCTTATTTAGAACTGGTAAGTCTTGGATATGATAAATATGTTATTAAAGATTGAAAGAGAGGAAACAAATATGGAAGAAAAATTATTAAAGATTAAAAAGAACCTAGAAAGTGATTTAAATAAGTGTAATAGTGATGCAGATGTAGCTAATACTAAAGCTTTATACATTGGTAAGAAAAGTGAATTTAGTGAGATACTGGCATCTTTAAAAGACATGAGTGTTGATGACAAAAGAAAATATGGTAGTTTAATTAATACAACTAAAAAAGAACTAGAGGAATTAGTTAATAGAAGGTTAGAGGCTTTAGAAAATAAAGTAAATATTACTTTTGATGATACTGTAGATTATGATATCAAATCAGGTTCATTACATCCTGTTACGATAGTTGCTAAAGAAGTAACAGATATAATGAGAAGAATGGGATTTACAATTGTAAGTGGTCCAGAAATGGAATCAGAATATTATAACTTTGAAGCTTTAAATGTGCCTAAAGACCATCCAGCACGCGATATGCAAGATACTTATTATTTAGATAATGGAATGCTTCTTAGAACACAAACTAGTGATAATCAAATTCATGCGATGGAAAAATATGGAGCACCTCTTAGAATATGTGCACCAGGAAGAACATTTAGAAATGAAGATTTAGATGCTAATCATGAAAATACATTCTTTCAAATTGAAGGTATGGTAATTGATAAAAATGTTTCGATTGAAAATTTAATGTATGTTATGCAAGTAATACTTAGTGAAGTATTTAAAACAGATGTTAAAGTAAGACTTAGACCAGGATTTTTTCCATTTACAGAACCTAGTTATGAAATGGATATAAGTTGTGTTATTTGTGGTGGTAAAGGTTGTCCTACTTGTAAAAATGCGGGATGGATAGAACTTATTGGGTGTGGTATGGTTCATCCGAGTGTCTTAAGGGCTGGTGGTATTAATCCAGATGAATATACAGGATTTGCCTTTGGTATTGGTCTTACTAGACTTGCGATGATGAAATATAAAATAAATGATATAAGAGTTTTAAATAGTGGAGATATTCGTTATTTAGAAAAATTTAAAATTAATTAGGAGGAATATTATGTTAATATCTTGTAATAAATTAAAAAGTCATATAAAAAATAGTGAAAATATTGATTGGTTAAATATTTGGGATACTTTTACGATTAGAACAGCAGAAGTTGAAGGAGTAAAAGTTGTTGGTAATACTTTTGATAATGTAGTTGTGGCAGAAATATTAGAATGTGAGGAGCATCCTGATAGTGATCATATGCATGTTCTAAAAGTAGACTGTGGGGAAGATGCACCTATTCAAGTAGTATGTGGAGCTCCTAATGTTAGAGTAGGTCTTAAAACAGCTTATGTTAAAGTTGGTGGTCATATAGATGGTATGGAAATAAAAGCTAGACCTCTTAGAGGAGCACTTTCTAATGGTATGTGTTGTTCTGGGCGCGAACTTGGAATAAGTGACGATCATGATGGTATTTTAGATTTGCCTAGTGATTGGATAAATGGAACAAACATTAAAGAATATTTACCTATAGATGATATAATTGTTGAAATTGATAATAAGTCTTTAACTAATCGTCCTGATTTATGGGGACATTATGGAATTGCACGTGAAATATGTGCGATAACTAAAAGTGAATTATTACCCTTAGAGATAGAAGAAATAACAAATAATAAAGAAGATTTAGATATAGTAATTAAAGATGATAATTTGTGTTTACGTTATTCAGGTTTAAAAATAGAGAATATTACAAATAATAAAACACCGATGGAGATGCAAATATTTTTATATTATGTTGGTATGCGTTCTATATTATTATTAGTAGATTTAACTAATTATTTAATGTTAGAACTTGGACAACCTATGCATGCATTTGATGCTCGTGTAGTAAAAAATATTGAAGTTGGACTTGCAAATGAAGGAGATACTTATGTCACTTTAGATGGAGTAGAAAGACATTTAACTAAAGATATTTTAATGATAAAAAATAGTGATAAATATTTTGGTATTGCTGGTATTATGGGGGGACTTGATAGTGAAATCTTATCTGATACAACAAGTATTTTCTTAGAAAGTGCAACATTTAATGCGGCATCAGTTAGAAGATCAGCAATTAGTTTAGGTCTTAGAACAGAAGCGAGTGCTAGATATGAGAAAAGTTTAGATCCTAATATGACGATTCTTGCTATTAAAAGATTAGTTTATTTACTTAAAAAAGAAAATCCAAATTTAGAAATTGTTTCTAATTTAACAGATATATATCCAAAAGTTGTAAAAGAAGAAGAAATAGTTTTAGATAAAAAAACTTTAGCTATTTATATGGGCTGTACTTTGAGTGATGCAGAAGTTAAAAATATTTTAGAGACTTTAGATTTTAAAGTTGATATTAAAGATGATGCTTATAATATTACAGTTCCGACATTTAGATGTACGAAAGATATTAAGATAAAAGAAGATATTATTGAAGAGATAGCACGTATTTATGGACTTGAAAATTTTAGTCCTAAACCGTTAAAACTTGATTTAACACCAACGGAACATGAAACTATTTTTAATGAAGAATACAGAGTTAAAGAACTACTTGCAACAAAATTTGATATGCATGAAGTAAATTCTTATATTTGGTATGATACAAATACTTTGAAAGAACTTAATATCAAAAAAGATAATGTTAAACTAATAGGCAAAGAGACTAATAATATTTTAAGAGATGATTTAAGTTTATCACTACTTAATATAGTTAGAGAAAATTTTAAGAATTATGCAGAGTTTAAGATATTTGAAATCGGGACAATTATTAAGAATAATGAAAACAAAAGGGTTTTAAGTATTATTTTAACTTCTAATGAAAATAATCTTCCTAAAGTATATAATGATGCTAAATATGTTGTTAAGTCATTATTTGGAGTACTTAAGAATAAAGAAGTAGAGTTTAAAAATAATGTTAATGAAAAAGCTTATTATGATGATAATTTAGGAAAAATAATAAATGTTAATAATACAAGAATGGGTGAACTCAATGTTTTAGTTAAGAGTGCTACTAATAAACTTGCTAAAAAGAAATGCATAGTTACAATTGATATTGATTTTGATTTGTTTGCAAGTTTAGATAAAGAGGCTATAATCTTTAGCGAACTTAGTAAATATCCTACAGTTACACTTGATTATACAATTATAACTGATAAGAAATATGCAGATGTAAAGTCTATATTAGAAGAATTTAATAATAAATTTATTAATAAGTATGAGTTACTTGGGGTATATGAAAATAAATATACAATTAGATATATCATCGGAAGTAATAATAAAACATTGGAACAAACAGATTTACAAAAGTTTAAAGATAAATTTATAGAGCATATTAAAAATAATGGTTTAGAAATAACTTCCTAATTAATGAAGGGAAGTTAAAGAAGAGCAATCATGTTAAATTGTTCTTTTTTTATGCTTTTAGTATTGTCTAAATGATATTTTTTTGGTAAAATATTATCAGAATAGGGTGGATAGTATGGAAAATGCTAATAGAGATATAAAAAATAATTTAAATGGTAAGGCAACCATTATTGGTTCATTAATTCTAGTAATGGCTTTTATTATAATAGGTATTAGTACATCTTTTGCGTATTATACAAATAGTATTGAACAAAAAAATTCAGAAAATCAAAGTTTGACTGTTAATAGTGGTGGTTTAGTTATGAACTTTAAAACAGTTGATGATAAATATATTAACGCAACGGCAGCAACTTTAATAAGTGATTCAGATATTTTAAATTCTAACAATTATACAGAATTTAGTATAGAATTTCCAACAGCAGGTAATAGTGCAACGACTGGTAAATATAATATTTATCTAACACAACTTAAAATGACAGATAATTATATTGATGGTGATGTTAAATGGGCTTTGTATGATGCTAGTAATCAAAAAGTAGCTGATGGTGATTTTGCTTCTGCAACTAAAAAAACTGGAGGTAGTAGTACAACTGAAACTATTACACTATCTAATAATAAAACAGAGACTATAACACTTAATGAAATGAATGATATTGTTATATTAGCACCTACAACTATAAATAGAGGAAATCCAACAATAAATTATAAGTTATATGTATGGTTAAGTAGTAATCAGTCTAAAAATCAAAATGGTTTACTTGCTGGTAAACTTACAGGTCGTGTAGCATTTAGAGGAACTACTGAAAAGTAATTTAGTTATAAAAGGGCAATGATTAAACATTGCTTTTTTTATTTTTTTGCATATTTTACTTGTTAAGTTAAATCTTTTGGCTTATTTTGGTGTTTCATAATTATTTAAAGTATGTTATAATTCTATTAGTATTAGGCTTTGGAGGTATAAATGAGATTTATTGAAATAAAACATTGCTATAAAGTATATAAAAATGGTGTAACAGCAGTTGCTGATTTAAGTTTAGATATAAGTAGAGGGGAATTTGTTTTTGTTATAGGGGCTAGTGGGTCTGGTAAATCGACTTTTATTAAGATGCTTTATCGTGAGGAAAAGCCAACGAAAGGAATTGTCGAAATTGGTGGAATTAACGTAGCTAAACTTCGTAATAGAACGGTTTATAAATTAAGAAGAAAACTTGGAATAGTTTTTCAAGATTTTAAATTACTACCTAAATTAACAGTTTATGAAAATGTTGCTTTTGCTTTAGAATGTATGGGGGTTAAGAATAGTGAAATACGTCCTAAGGTATTAGCAGCTTTAGAACATGTAGGATTAAAAGATAAAATACGTAGTTTTCCAGGAGAATTATCTGGTGGAGAACAGCAAAGAGTATGTATTGCGCGAGCTATAGTAAATAATCCTAAGCTTTTAATTTGCGATGAGCCGACTGGAAATCTTGATCCTAAAACTTCAAAAGAAATTATGGATGTTTTAGAAAATGTTAATCAAAACCTTGGGACGACAATAATAATGGCAACTCATGATAAAGATATCGTAAATAGAATGAAAAAAAGAGTTATTGTTTTAGATCATGGAGTTCTTGCAGCAGATCATATGAAAGGAAGTTATAAAGCTAGTGAAATTTTTTAGAATTATTGGAAGAAGTATAAGAGATTCATTTAAAAGTGTATTCCGTAATTTTAGTTTAAGTATGGCGAGTGTTATTTGTACTACAATTACCTTGATATTAGTAGCTATTGCTATTATAGTTAGTGTAAATGTTAATAACATAACTAAAATGATGGAAGAAGAGTTAACGATTGTTGTTTATGTAGAAAAAGAGGCTACTGATGAAGATATAAACAGTATTGAAACTAAGTTAAAAAAATTAAATAATATTTTAGATGTAACATATAAGAGTAAAGAAGAATGGCGACTAGAGATGAAGAACTATTCAGAAACTTTAGAGGTTACTTTAGATTATTTAGAAAAAAATCCTTTATTAGATTCTTTTATTGTTAAAGTAAAAGATGTTAATGATTTAGCCCCTACAACAAAAGAAATAAGAAAGTTTGAACATATAGAAAGTGCAAATTATGGTGAAGGAACAGTTGAAGAAATAATCTCAGTATTTAATGCAATTAGAACAGTAACAATAGTCATGGTGGTGTCTTTAATTGTTGTAACAGCTTTTTTAATTAGTAATACGATTAAATTAACTATCTTCTCACGTAAAAGTGAAATTGAAATTATGAGGCTTGTTGGAAGTAGTAATATTGCAATTAAATTACCATTTATTTTTGAAGGATTCTTACTTGGATTAATAGGTTCTTTAATACCTGTAATAGTTACTATATATAGTTATATTATAATTTATGAGAAGACTGGTGGAACTATTTCTTTAGGTATTATGAAATTAGTACCAGCGATACCATTTACTCTTTATGTAGCAGGTATTTTAGTATTAATAGGTTCATTAGTAGGAATGCTTGGTTCTGCAAGAGCAGTAAGGAAGTATTTAAAGATATGATGAAGAAGATATTTAAGGGTTTATTTGTTGTTTTAATATGTATAGTTTTTATTCCTAATGTTATGGCTAAAGAAGAAACTTTAGGAGATTTAAGAAAAACTTATAATGATTTATTAGCAGAAAAAAGAGCTAATGATAATAAAACCGCGGCAGCAAAGGCAGAGATTGCTAAAAAAGAAGAAGAAACTAAGCAAGCAGAAAAAGATATTTCTAATGCTGAAAATGAACAACAAGAAGCAGAACAAGCTATAGAAGAAAGTAATGAGAATATTGAAAATTTGAAACTAGAAAGTGAGAAAGTTTTATTATATATGCAACAAATGCAAAGTAAAAATGTATATGTTGAATATGTTACAGGAGCTTCAACAATGACAGAAATGATTATGAGAATGGAGGCAGTAAATCAAGTAACCGCTTATATTCAAACTACAACTAAGAATCTTGAAGAAGAAATAGCACGTAATGAAAAATTAAGATTAGAACTTATTGAAAAACAAGAAAATTTGAAAAAACAAATAGCTATTTATCAAGAAAGAATAAAGAATTTATATACTAATATAGATGAGTATGATAAGTTTGCTTTAAGTATTGATGATAAAGTTAAAATGGCTAAAGAGAATTTAGATGCTAACGTTAAGATATGTAAAGAAAATCTTGGAAAAACAGATGATAATGTTAAAATTAGTGACTGTTCTAAAGTGCCAGTTAATGGTGGCTGGTTAAAGCCTTTAACTAGTGGAGTTATAACTAGTACAATTGGCACACGTTGGGGAAGTTATCACAACGCTTTAGATATTGGTGGTAATGCTGAGGGTACTAAAATATTTGCAGCAGCAGCAGGTCGTGTTGCTGGTATAGCCGAAAGAACTAGTTGTGGAGGAAACCGTGTTTATATTTATGTTAATGTTAATGGTCATCAATATACAACTTTTTATTATCATTTATTAAAAATAAACGTTAAAGTTGGAGATATAGTAGACCAAAATACAGTTATAGGTACAGTGGGTGGTGGAAGAAGTACCTCAGCAGCATACGGTGGATATGATACTTGTACGACAGGAGCACACCTTCACTATGGTGTTGCTGACGGTTGGTACGCATATCATGTTACTAAAAACATCATTACTCCTCCAGGATTCCCAAATAGAGAGGGTTATCGTTTCTCTTCAAGGTTTGATTTTTATAATGGTTAAAACATCTCTTTAGATGTTTTTTCTCTATACTTTTATATTAAAATAATATATAATATTGATAATAGGGAGTGAATTAAATTAATGACGATAAATAGTTTTTTAAAGAAAATTGCAACTGATGTTGGGATGGCTAATCAAGATTATAGTGCTGATGATTTTTATTACATTTTAAAGTATTTAGGAATAAAAAAAGATACTAGTTTAGTAAATGATATAGAGAAGTTTTATGCTGATTTTTTAGAGAGCTTAAATAATTCTTTAGTTAGGTATGAGGCTAAAAATTTAAAAGCTGGAGAAAATATTACGCATTATATAGGTTTTTATGTTGATAAAAAGGCAGATTTTTATGAGGCTGTAAAAGTTTATTTCCCTGTTAAATATGAATATATGATTAGTGCTTTAAAAACTATTTTCTTATATTTAATAAGAAACAATATAAAATCACAAATTAAGTTTTATGTGAAAGCAACAAATGAAAATATTGTGATAAGATTTTATGAAAAGAAAGATATTGCTCCTTTTATAAATTATTGTAAAAATAATTTTGTATTAAAGGATTTGCTTGTAAGTACTAATCCTTTTATAGCAACAGTGAATGGAATAGGGCTTGTAAGTGATGATAACACGATAAATACTTATAATGGAACTTTAAGTGTACTTTTAAGAGATTATTTTGCTTTGTATCGTAGTAGAAATGTACTTGAAACGGTAAGTGATATTAGTTTTTTAGATTATGTTATTAAAAGAAAAGAAATGGCATCTAATGAAGAAAGATTTAATATAAATGCCATTGAAAAAAATATTACAACTATTTTAAATCATGCGAATCCATTGGATGAAAAAGAATATGTTTAATTATACTTGCTATATATATTAACTTGCGATAGAATAATATAGCGTGGAGAGTGCTTATGCATAATGTGATTTCTTATTTAAATAATTTATTGCATGATAATGATATTATAGTCGTTGCAACTTCAGGTGGACCTGATTCTATGTGTTTATTAAATATTATAGTAAATTTAAAACTTAAGCTAAAGATAATTGTTGCTCATGTTAATCATAAATTAAGAGTTGAAAGTGAAGAAGAAGCACAATTTGTAGAAAAATTTTGTTTAGATAATAATTTAATATATGAATACATGGAGATAAAAGAATATAATCATAATAATTTAGAAAATGAGGCACGAATTAAAAGATATGAATTTTTTAATAAGTTAATTGTTAAATATAAAGCTAATTATTTAATGACGGCTCATCATGGTGATGATTTAATGGAAACTATTTTAATGCGACTTACGAGAGGTAGTAGTATTAAAGGTTATAGTGGATTTAAAAAGTGTGTTAGTTATAAAGATTATAAACTTATAAGACCTCTTATTACAGTTACAAAAGATGATATTACCCATTATATGGATAGTAATAATTATAAATATTATTTAGATAAGAGTAATTTATCAAGAGAATATACAAGAAATCGATATCGAATGGATATTTTACCTTTTTTTAAAAAAGAAAATAAAGATGTTCATTTAAAGTTTTTAAAGTTTAGTGAAGAACTAGAAGAAGCTAATATATTTATTGATAACTATATTAAGATACTATTAAAAGATATAGAGACTTCTAAAGGTTTAGATATTATAAAATTGCGAGAATTAAACTCATTTTTGCTAAAGAAAGTAATAGAGTATCAATTAAGTTTAATCTATATTAATGATTTGTTTTTAGTTAGTGATAGAAATACTTTAGAAATTATTAAGTTAATAAATAGTAAAAATAGTAATGAAATTTTAAATTTGCCTAATAATTATATAGCTATAAAAGAATATAATTATCTTAAAATAGAGCATAATAAAAAAAGTGAAGATTATGATATCGAACTTAAAGATATTGTTAGGGTTCCTACTGGTATAATTAAAGTTGTAGATAGTAGTTCTTTAACAAGTAATTATGTAATAAGATTAAATAGTAAAAATTTAAAATTGCCTCTTAGAGTTAGAAATAGGCGCGAAGGGGATAAAATGGCAATTAAAAATTTAAATGGGCATAAAAAAATTAAAGATATTTTTATAGATTTAAAGATACCAAAGGCAAAAAGAGATGTATTTCCTATTGTTATAGATAGCAATAATGAGATAGTATGGCTACCTGGTGTAAAAAAATCAAAATTTGATGTAGAAAAAGATGGTATTTATGATATAATACTTTCATACGAGGAGGATTTTAATGAATATAAAAGATGTGAAGAAAAATAATGTATTAAGAAATTTTTTTCCATATTTAGTATTACTTGTTATAATAGGTGTAACGTTATTTATTCTAAGTATGGGAACTAATAAGGTAAATGAGTTATCAACGGGTGAGTTGTTATCATCGTTAAAGGATAATAAGGTAACAGAAATAACAATTATGCCTAAAAGTAGTGAATCAATTTATTATATTTCTGGTAAAATAGAAGGATATAAGAAAAATGAATCATTTGAGGCAAAAGTAGTAGAAGCAGAAATTGGTAATATTACAACATTTGCTAAAGAAAATGCAATAAAGGAATATAAAACGGCGAGTGATCCAGGTTCTAGTGCATTTTTATATATTATAGTAAATGTTTTACCATTAATAGTATTAGTTGTAATATCTTATGTTTTATTTTCAAAACTTGCTAGTTCTAATAAAGGTTCTATGGATTTTGGTAAAAGTAGAGCAAAACTTAGTGATGATAAACATCAAGCTAAATTTAGTGATGTAGCAGGATTAAAAGAAGAGAAGGAAGAAGTTAAAGAGTTAATTGATTTCTTAAAAAATCCTAAAAAGTTCCAAAAACTAGGAGCTAGAATACCAAAAGGAGTTTTATTAGTTGGGCCTCCAGGAACAGGTAAAACATTACTTGCTAGAGCTGTTGCAGGAGAAGCTAATGTACCATTTTTCTATATAAGTGGTTCTGACTTCGTAGAATTATTTGTTGGTGTTGGTGCTAGTCGTGTTAGAGAAATGTTTAAAGATGCTAAAAGAAGTGCTCCATGCTTAATATTTATTGATGAAATTGATGCAGTTGGACGCGAAAGAGGAACAGGACTTGGTGGAGGACATGATGAAAGAGAACAAACGCTAAATCAATTATTAACAGAAATGGACGGATTTGGAGAAAATGAAGGTATTATCATTATGGCTGCAACAAATAGACCTGATGTTTTAGATCCTGCATTACTTAGACCTGGAAGATTTGATCGTCAAGTTACAGTTAGTTTACCAGATGCTAGTGAAAGAGAGGCTATATTGAAAGTTCATGCTAAAAATAAAATTTTAGCTGATGATATTAACCTTAAGAATCTAAGCTTAAGAACACCTGGATTTAGTGGTGCCGATTTAGAGAATTTACTTAATGAAGCCGCTTTACTTACTGTAAGACGTGATAAACCTGCAATAACTATGGATGAAATAGATGAAGCAACAGACCGTGTATTAATGGGTCCTGCTAAAGTTAGTCGTAAAATTACTGATAAAGAAAAAAGATTAGTAGCAATTCATGAATCAGGTCATGCAGTAATTGGTATAAAGCTTGAAGATGCGAATGAAGTTCACAAGATAACAATTATTCCAAGAGGTGTAGCTGGTGGTTACACTATGATGTTACCTCGTGAAGAAAAAATAGCTATTATGACTAAAAAAGAATTAGAAGCTCAAATTGTTGGTTTACTTGGTGGACGTGTTAGTGAAGAAATGTTCTTAGGTGAAATTACAACAGGTGCTAGTGATGACTTTAAGAGAGCTACAAATATTGCTAGAGCAATGGTTACAGAATATGGTATGAGTGAATTAGGACCTGTACAATATGAGCAAAAAAGCGAAGGTGTTTTCTTAGGCAGAGATTATGGCAAAACAAAAAATTTCTCTGATAAGGTTGCTTTAGAAATTGATGAGGAAGTTCGTAAGATTGTTGGCGAATGTTATGATAAAGCTAAAAAGATATTAAAAGAAAACAAGGATTTAGTTAATTTATTAGCTGATGCTTTAGTTGAAAATGAGACTTTAACTAAAGAGCAAATTGATAGCTTAGTTACAACAGGAAAACTAGTTACAGAAGATGATAAAGATATTAAAGAATTAAAAGAACAAGCAAAAGCTAAAGGTATAAAAGGTTATACTAAAATGACTAAAGAAGAACTAGAAGAAGCTTTAAAAGATAATGAATAAAAACTATTAATTAGTATTGAGTAATGAAATTCATTACTCTTTTTTTATTGCTAAATTTGTCGAATTAGTTAGTATTTTAGGAAGTTTTGTCGAGGAATAGG
>JAMPHW010000009.1 GCA_023663235.1 Ruminococcus sp.
TATTTATTAAAAATTGGCCTAAAGATATCAAAGCCTTTTATATGAAACTAAATCCTGATGGTAAAACTGTTGCCGCTGTCGATTTAGAAGTTCCAGGTGCAGGTGAGCTTATGGGTGGCTCTCAAAGAGAAGAAAACTACGATAAATTAGTAGCCAGAATGAAAGAAATGAATATGGATAGTACCAGTATGGATTGGTATTTAAACTTGAGAAAATATGGTGGCTGTGAACATTCTGGTTTCGGTATGGGTTTTGAAAGATTACTTATATATTTAACAGGCGTTGATAATATTCGTGATGTCATTCCATATCCTAGAACTCCAGGTAACTGTGAATATTAGAGGTTATAATGAAAAGTTTTACAAAAGAAATGGTTGATGACTACGCAAATAAATTATTAATTGGCTTAACTCCTGAAGAAAACCAAATGGTTTTAGACGAATTTGAAGTGATTGATAAAACTATAAATATGATAAACCAAATAGAAGGAATAGAAAAAATAGAACCAATGACCCATTGTTTAGATGATTTAGAAGTCACTTTAAGAGAGGATATAGCTGAACCATCCATTCCTGTAGAAGAAGCCTTAAAAAATGCTGGGGCTAAAGAAGGAAGAGAAATTGAAGTACCAAAGGTGGTGGATTAGATGAATAAAAGTATTTTAGAACTTCATGAACTATTAAAAGAAAATAAAATAACTAGTGAAGAGTTATTACAAGAATGTTTAGAAAAATCACATGAAATACAAGAAAAATATAATGCCTTTGTAACAATTATTGATGATGCCAAAAGTTCTTTAGTTAACGACAATCTATTATCAGGAATACCTTTTGGAGCTAAAGATAATTTATCAACCAAAGATATTTTAACTACAGGTTCATCTAATACTTTAAAAAATTACATTCCAATATATAATGCTACAGCAATTCAAAAACTGTTAGATGTCGGAGCAGTTCTTACTAATAAAACGGTTCTAGATGAATTTGGCTTAGGTGGTACAGGAACAACAGGCCATACAGGAGTGGTTAAAAACCCTTGGGATAAAACAAGAATGTGTGCTGGTTCTAGCGCTGGCTCTGCTTGCGCCGTAGCTGCAGGAGTTTATCCATATGCTCTTGGTAGTGATTCGGGAGATTCTATTAGGAAACCTGCCGCTTATTGTGGTATCGTAGGGTATAAGCCTACTTATGGCTTAATTTCCAGACATGGATTATTTGCTTATGCAAGTTCTTTAGATCATGTTGGTGTTTTTACAAGAAGCGTTTTAGATGCTGCCATTGTAACAGATGTAATGAAAGGCCAAGATCCTAAAGATATGACTACTTGGGATTCTAGTAATCTAAATTTACAAAAAGCTTTAACGGGTAATGTTAAAAACAAAAAATTATTTTATATAAAAGAATTATGTGACATTAATAATTATAAAAATCCTAGTGAAACCTTAAAAAAACACTTAGAAAATTTTGAACATACTTTAAAAATATGTAGAGACTTAGGAATAGAGATTAAAGAAGAAAGCGTTGATCAAAGAATACTAGATGCTGTTGATTCTGTTTATCTTGTAATCGCCTGTGCTGAAGCAACAAGTAATCTTTCTAATTTAACTAGTATTATTTATGGTCCAAGAAATGATGCTAAAAATATAAATGAAATGATGATGAAACATAGAACTGAAGGTTTCTCACCTTTAATTAAAAGACGTTTAGTAATTGGTTCATATGTTTTACAAAAAGAAAATCAGGAAAGATATTTTAAAAATGCTCAAAAGCTTAGACGATTAATTGTTGATACTATGAAGAACTTTTTTAAAGAATATGATGGATTAATACTTCCAGTAGGAACTGGTCCAGCTAAGCATTTAGACGGTTCTTTAGATAAAGTATCTAGTGATACTATCGCTTTAGATGAACATTTACAAATTGGTAACTTTGGTGGTTTTCCCTCAATTACCATTCCGAACGGTTTTATTGATAATTTACCAGTTGGGGTTAATATAACTGGCAATTGCTACGATGATGAAAATGTTTTAAATATAGCTTATGCTTTAGAAACCAAAATGCCTTATAAAGGTCAAATTGCTAAGGAGGTGGAATGATTTTGAAAAAACAAATCGCTGTAATTGGACTTGAAATGCACTGTGAAATGAAAAGCAATTCAAAAGTGTTTTCTAGTTCTCTAAATTCTTATAATGAAACACCTAATAGTAATATTTCACTTTTAGATATGGCTTTTCCTGGAACTCTTCCTGTAGTAAATAAAAAATGTGTTAAGGATGCTTTAAAAGTAAGCTTAGCACTTAATTGTACCCAACCAGAATATATGTATTTTGATCGTAAAAATTATTATTATCCTGATTTACCTAAGGGTTATCAAATTACCCAAATGGAAAGTCCTGTAGGAATAAATGGTAAAATTGAAATAGAAGTAAACAATAAATTAATTCCGGTTTTAATTCACGATGTCCATTTAGAAGAAGATACTGCTAGTCTAGATCACTATTTTGATACATCAACTATCGATTATAATAGATGTGGTGTACCTTTACTTGAACTTGTAACAGAACCCTGTTTTCATTCATCTTTAGAAGCAGTATCTTTTATGGAACATATGATAGAAATTTATCGTTATATGGGTATAAGTGATGCTGATACTAAAAGAGGAGAGATTAGATGTGATGTTAATGTTTCAATAATGGATGAAGATGCTACAGAATATGGAACAAGAGTCGAAGTAAAAAATGTTAATTCTATAAGTGGCGTTCATGATACAATAGAATATGAAATAAAAAGACAAACAGAATTAAAAGAACTTGGCAGATATAATGAAGTTGATCAAGAGACTAGAAGATGGGATGAAGAAAGCGGAACAACTATTAGAATGCGAAGCAAAGTAGATGCTATTGATTATAAGTATTTTGTAGAGCCTAACATTCCTAAATATAGAATTACTAAGGAGTGGTTAAACGAAATAAAAAATGAAATTCCAATACTTCATTTAGAAAGAAAATATGACTATATAAATAATTATGGCTTAAATAACTATGATGCGACTGTTTTAGTTAAAGAAAAAGGCATTTCTGATTACTTTGAAGAGTGCTTAAAAGAAAAGATTGATGCTAAAACCGCTGCTAATTGGATTACTACCCAAATTTTAGGCTACATTAATAAAAACAATCTCTCAATTAATGATATTTTTATAACTCCAAAACGTCTAAAAGAACTAGTAACAGAAATAGATAAAGGTACAATTAGTTCTAAACAAGCTAAAGAAATTTTTGTTAAAGCCTTAGAAGAACATCAAGAAATTAAGAGTTATATTAGCAAAGACAACGCTCAAATTAGTGATGATGAAAAATTAACTAAGATTATTGATGAGATAATATCTCGCAGTGAAGAACAAGTTACTGCTTACAAAAATGGTAAAACGAATCTTTTTGATTATTTTGTAGGTCAAGTTATGAAAGAAACAAAAGGAAAAGCGAATCCTACT
Organism: Ruminococcus sp.; assembly: GCA_023663235.1. Lineage (GTDB taxonomy): Bacteria > Bacillota_I > Bacilli_A > RF39 > UBA660 > Caccenecus. The sequence goes on from JAMPHW010000009.1 coordinate 3,490, forward strand.
TTAACTAAAGAAATATTAAATTCTAAGTTAAACTAAATTAGAATCCAAGATTAGATTTATTTCTAGTCTTTTTAATTGTTTAGATTGACAAATAAATGTTCGCGTGATATAATTTTTTTATCAGTAAGAGGAGAATTCTAAATTATCATAAGAAAAATATTACGAATATATAATAAAAAGGAGGTTTAAAATGTCTAATAAAGCTAAAAATATTTTAATTGGCGGTTTAATTGTTCTTTTAGTTATTGCTGGAATAATTATTTTTGTTTTAATAACTAATAGTAATAGTAAAGAATTAAATATTACAGGTGAAGTTCTTATTAGCGATAGTAATTATATTATCTTAAAAAGCGGAACTAATGATTATTTAATAAATAACATTAAAGGTACTTATAATATTGGTGATAAAATAAAGGTTAGTTATAAAGAAAAAGATTTAGACAAAAAAGGTAGTCCATATAATTTGCAAATATCTGATGAAGAATTAGTAGAAGCTGCTAAAGAAAACAATAGTGATGATTCAATTGATAATAACACTAACTTAAACGATGATAACGATGGCTTACTAAATAATAGTATTACTAATACCAATAACAATTTTAATACAACTAATAAAGATAATATTATCTCTAATGAAAATAATAGTAGTAATAAAATACCTACAAATAATTTTAATAATAATGAGTCGCTTAATGGTGATACAGAGATAATAAATTATTTTAATGATTTAGATACTGAATTTAAATCTGGCAATATTAAAGAAAGTTTAAAATCGGGATTTGTAACAGTTGTTGACTTTCTTTTCTATAATGGCACAATAAAAGGCCATACATTTAATGAATTATCAAATAATGCTAAATTAAAAGTTTTATCACTTGCTTTATATTTTGATAGTAAAATTGATACATATTTTCCTGGTTATAAAGAGAGTATTAGTAACAGTGTTAATAAAGTTTATACAAACGTTAAAGAAAAAATTGTAACCACTTATCTTACCATTACAACTAATATATGTAGTAGTAATCCTACTTTATGCGAAGAAGCTAAAAATAATTTTGCTAGCTTAAAAACTAATTTTGGTTTAACGTGGAGTTTAATAAAAGACATTGCTGGTGATGGTATAAATAATTTAAAGAATTGGTATGAAATCTGGGCTAGTAGATTTATATAAACATAATATAAATTGACATTTAAGGGCTATAAAGTTATACTAACTAATAGATAGGAGTTTATATGAAGAAAAAAGTCATCATAATAATAGGGATAGTTTCAGTTGCGTTAGCCATTGGAGGAACTATATATTTTTTAAATAGCAAGTCAAAATCTAGTGATGAAAACAAAAATAACAATAACAACGTTAATGAGACCATAATAGATGAAAATAATGATTTAGAAGTATTATCAAGTATTGAAAAAGCACTTGGAGATACTAAACCAACCCTTATTGATTTTAATGTTGATATCGATGGAGAATTAAAGATTTATTTTAATGATACTATATATGAAGAAGACACATTAAATAAAATTGGCACTTATGAAGTTGTAATTACTGTTGATGATAAGGAATATAATTCAAAAATAGTAGTAAGTGATAAAGAAGCACCGACTTTAAAATTAAAAGATATCAAAATTAAAGAGGGTAGTTCTTATAAACTAAAAGATTTTGTTGAAAGTTGTAATGATAATAGTAAAGAAGATTGTGATTTAGCTTTTGTTAAAAGTGAAATGAGTAAATATACTAAAGCTGGAAACTATGACATTGAAATAAAAGCAACAGACAAAAGTGGAAATGAAAAAATAAAAAAAGCTAAACTTACAATTAGCGAAAATAAAACAACTTCTGAAAACACCAATAATAACCAAAATAATAGCACAAACAATAACAGCCAAAATACGTCAACTACTAATAATAATCAGAACAATAATGCAAATAATAACACAACGAATAATAATACAAGTAAAGACAAAATAACAGAAGCTGGAAAATTAGTTAATTCAAATTCTTCTCAAGTTAATGCAGTTATTGCAGAAACAAATAAAATCAGAGAAGAATTAGGCTTAGCACCTTTAACATATTCAGCAAGTTTAACTAAAGCTGCCATGTATCGAGCTTTAGAAATATCAGAGAGTGGTGTTTCTCACACAAGACCTGATGGTACTAAATTTTCTACAGTTTTTAAAGAATTAGGAATAAGTTATACATCAGTAGGCGAAAACCTTGCTGCAGGGCGTTCAAATGCCACAACTACAGTAAATGATTGGAAAGGATCTTCTGGACATTATGCAAATATAGTAGATACAAAATTTACTAAAATAGGTGTTGGATATGTTTACGTTCCTGGTTTACAATATAAATATTATTGGGTACAATTATTTTCTAATTAAAAAAGTGTAAACTTAATGTTTATGTATGTATAAAAAAATATAAATATGATATAATATAAATACCTAGAGAAATAGTTTATTTTACATAAAACCGACTATGAGATAATTTAGGGAGAATAATTATACGTGGAGTTGAATGCTGGTCTTGATTTGCCAGAATCCAGAAGCGTATATGTTTCTTACCACCTGCGGGTGCGCGGGTTTTTATCGACAAATAGACTACTCTCCGGGTTTTTTATTTGTTATAATATAAATGGTGATATATATGTATGATAGATTGATTCCCTTAATTGGCGAAGAAAATTTAAAGAAGATAAAAAAAGCAAGGGTTTTGTTAGTTGGTGTTGGAGGAGTAGGGGGATTTACACTTGAAGCTTTAGTTAGAAGTGGTTTTCAAAATATTACCATAATAGATGGTGATGTTATTGCAGAATCTAACTTAAATAGACAGATTATAGCTACAACTAATAATATAAATGAGAAAAAAGTAGAAGTTGCTAAAAAAAGAGCTTTAGATATAAATCCAAAAATTGAAATTAATACTATAGATGTATTTTTAACTAATGATAATTTTAGCTTTTATGTAAAAGAGAAATATGACTATATAATTGATGCCTGTGATGATATAAAAATTAAAATTTTATTGATTAAATATGCTAAAAATCATAATATAAGAATTATAAGCTGTCTTGGAACTGGTCGTAAATTAAAGCCTCGTGAAATTGAAATAACCCATTTAAATAAAACCTTTAATGATCCTTTAGCCAAAAAGCTTCGTTATGAGCTTCGTAAAGAAAATATAACTTTAGATATTCCCGTTTTGTTTAGTAAAGAAATAGCTAAAGATACCAATAATATTGTTGCATCTGCTATATTTGTTCCAAGCGTTGCTGGTATTACTATCGCACATTATATTTTTAATGATATTATAAATTAATTTACTTGTCTAAATTATGTCAAATTTTTAAGTATAAGTATAATATAATAATTAATTTTGATATAATTACTTTATGACCATAATATTTAAAGGAGGCAAAAATATGGCAAAAAAATATGTTTATCTTTTTAGTGAAGGTAACAAAGATATGCGTGATTTACTAGGTGGTAAAGGAGCTAATCTTGCTGAAATGACTTCAATAGGTCTTCCAGTTCCAAGAGGTTTTACAGTTACTACAGAAGCATGTAACAAGTATTATGAAGATAAAGAAGTAATAGATGATTCTGTAAAAGAAGAGATATATTCTAAATTAAGTGAATTAGAAAATATTACTGGTAAAACTTTAGGAGATAAAGAAAATCCATTATTAGTAAGCGTAAGAAGTGGTGCTAGAGCTAGTATGCCTGGTATGATGGATACAGTCTTAAATCTTGGTTTAAATGATGATGTAGCAGTTGGCTTTACAGAAGCTACAAATAATAAAAGATTTGTATATGATTCATATCGTCGTTTTATTCAAATGTTTGCAGACGTTGTTAAAGGTTACCCAAAGAGTAGTTTTGAAAGACGTTTAGATGAAATTAAAGAAAATAAAGGTGCCAAATATGATACTGACTTAACAGCCGATGATATGGTAGAAGTTACAGAAGAATTTAAGAAAATTTATAAGGATATTGCTGGTGAAGATTTTCCACAAGATCCTCGTGTTCAATTAATTGAAGCTGTAACAGCTGTTTTTAGAAGTTGGAATAATGAAAGAGCGATTTATTATCGTCGTATGAATGATATTCCAGGTTCTTGGGGAACTGCTGTCAATGTTCAAGAAATGGTTTATGGAAATCGTGGCGATAATTCTGGAACAGGAGTGGCATTCACAAGAAATCCTGCAACAGGAGAGAATAAACTATATGGTGAATATTTAATTAATGCTCAAGGTGAAGATGTTGTTGCTGGTATTCGTACCCCAGAGCCAATTTCCAAACTAGAAAGTACTATGCCTGAAGTATATAAAGAGTTTGCTAATATTGCCAAAACATTAGAAAATCATTATAAAGATATGCAAGATATGGAATTTACTATCGAAAATGGCAAATTATTCATGCTTCAAACAAGAAATGGTAAAAGAACTGCTACAGCGGCTTTAAAAATTGCTGTTGATTTAGTAAATGAAGGCATGATTACTAAAGAAGAAGCTTTATTAAAAGTTGAACCAAAACAATTAGATAGTTTATTACATCCTATGTTTAATAGCGAAGCTTTAAAAAACGGGGAAGTAATAGCATCAGGTTTAGCTGCATCTCCAGGAGCAGGAGCTGGTAAAATCTACTTCACTGCCGAAGAAGTAACAGAACATACTAAAAGTGGTGAAAAAACAATTTTAGTAAGATTAGAAACTTCTCCTGAAGATATTGAAGGCATGAATCATGCTGAAGGAATTCTAACCATTAGAGGCGGGATGACATCTCATGCAGCAGTCGTTGCGCGTGGTATGGGACGTTGCTGTGTTTCCGGATGTGGTGAATTAATTATTGATGAAGACGCTAAAACATTAACAACTAAAGAAGGTAAAGTATTCCATGAAGGCGATGAAATAAGTTTAGATGGTAGTACAGGTAAAGTTTATGCAGGTTTAATTAAAACTGAAGAGCCAAATATAAGCGGCGATTTTGAAACATTTATGGGTTGGGCTGATAGCGTTAGACGTTTAAAAATAAGAACTAATGCTGATACACCTAAAGATGCTATCCAAGCTCGTAAATTTGGTGCTGAAGGAATTGGTTTATGTCGTACAGAGCATATGTTCTTTGAAGAATCAAGAATATTTAATTTCAGAAAAATGATAACTGCTGAAACTCTTGAACAAAGAGAAAAAGCTTTAGAAGATATCTTGCCATACCAAAGAGAAGATTTTGAAGGTTTATTTAAAGCCATGGCTCCTTATAGTGTTACAATCCGTTATTTAGATCCACCTTTACATGAATTTTTACCTCATACTGATGAAGAGATTAAGCCTTTAGCTGAAGCTTTAAATATTAGTTTTGAAACATTAAAAAATCGTATTAGTTCATTAAAGGAATTTAACCCAATGATGGGACATAGAGGTTGTAGACTTGCTATAACTTATCCAGAAATAGCTAAAATGCAAACTAGAGCAGTTATAGAGGCTGCCATAAATGTTGGCAAAGAAGGTATTAAAGTTGTTCCTGAAATCATGATTCCATTAGTAGGTGATGAAAAAGAGTTAGCTTTTGTTAAAAATATAGTTACTGAAACTGCTGATAAAATAATTAAAGAAAATAATAGTGATTTAACTTATCATGTAGGAACAATGATTGAAATTCCAAGAGCTGCTTTAACTGCTGATAAGATAGCTAAACACGCTGAATTCTTCTCATTTGGAACAAATGATTTAACTCAAATGACTTATGGTTTTTCAAGAGATGATGCAGGCAAGTTCTTAAATGATTATTATAAAAATAATATTTTTGAATCAGATCCTTTTGCTAAAGTTGATACCGAAGGTGTTGGTGAACTTGTAAGAATAGCTGCATCTAAAGGTAGAGAAACACGCCCAGACATTCACTTAGGAATTTGTGGTGAGCATGGTGGAGATCCTGCCAGTATTGAGTTCTGTGAAAGTGTGGGACTTGATTATGTTTCATGTAGTCCATTTAGAGTTCCAATAGCACGTTTGGCTGCAGCTCAAGCATCTATCAAAAACAAATAAAAAAAGTCAGGAAATAGATTACATAACTATCCAAAAGAAAAAATTGAATTTAAATTATAAAATATTAATGAGTGATACTTAGAAAATTTTAGAAGCTCTAAGTCATTCAGGTACCTAGTTTTCATAACTAGGTATTTTTTATGCACTAATTATTGATTATTAAATTGTTATGTTTATAATTATTTTAAAGGCAATTCTTCTTATAGTTGGTTTGATTCATTAGTGATATAATAAGTTTATAAAATATCTATAAAAATAATGGATTTTGTGCTATAATAGCCTTGAAATTCTTTTAGTAATTAAAGGTGATTATAATGGAGAAAAAAGATTTTAAAAAATGGGTTTCATTAATTGTTATTGCAGCTTTGGCTTTTTGCATAGCTAATAATTATATTATTTTGGTTAACTTTATTAATAAAGTTATTCATATTTTCTTTCCTTTTATTTTAGGAGGAGCAATAGCATTTGTTTTAAATATTCCTATGACTAAAATAGAGAATTGGTTAAAAAAGTTTACTAAAACTAATGAAAAAAAGAGTAGTCTTAGAATATTAGCAATTATTTTATCTTTAATAATATTTATTTTAGTTATAGCTTTCATATTATTTTTATTACTACCTGAACTAGTGGAAAATATAGAATCATTAATTCAAAATATACCAGATTTATTAGATAATTTTAGAAATTTTATATTAGATTTATTAAATAAATACCCTGATGTTCAGTATAAATTAAATGAATTATTTGCTAGTAATAATATAACGTCTATTACAACCGATATTTTAAATTATATTGCTAATAGTTTAATAGGCTTAATTAGTGGGATAGTCTCAGGTTTTATTACAATATTTACAGCTTTAATTTTTTCTGTTTATATTCTAAGTCAAAAAGAATATTTAAAAAATGGCACAAAGAAGCTACTAAAAGCTTATTTAAAGAAAGATAAAGCTTCTAAAGTAGAAGAAATAATAAAACTTACAAGTAAAACTTTCTCTAGTTTTATTTCAGGCCAATGCTTAGAAGCTATAATTCTTGGTTTGCTTTTATTTATTTCTTTAATAATATTTAAATTTCCTTACGCATTACTCATTTCGGTTTTAACATCTATTACAGCTTTAATACCAATCTTTGGTGCTTTAATTGCAATGCTTATAGGAGCTATATTAATTGCTATAGAAAGTCCTTTCCAAGCTTTGATGTTTATTATAGTATTTCAAATTATTCAACAAATAGAAGGTAATTTTATCTATCCGAGGGTAGTAGGTAAATCAGTAGGATTACCACCAATGTGGACTTTACTAGCAATAAGCGTTGGAGGAAGTACATTTGGAATTATGGGTATGTTAGTTGGTCTTCCTATAGTATCTATTGTATATACTTTAATTAGAACAGATGTTAATAAAAGAGTGAAGAGATAAACTTTTAAGTTTATTTTTTTATCTGCTATTATTAGAATTGTGATGCTGAAATATTAATATAAATTTCAAACTTAGTTGTAAGTTGTTAGCCTACTTTAATTACGCTATTTTAGTAAAATGGTTTTTGTGTTATAATTAAGATAGGAGAGATAAAATATGACAGATGTTCAAATACTAGATATTTTTTATAATAAGATAGCACCTGAAGCTCAACAAGGAAAAATAGACTGTTACATTACAATAAATATGGTCTTTAATTTAATAATTGATAATAAAGAAATAAGTAGATGTGAAAATTTATCATACGATGGTCTTTTAATTCCAACATTAAAAATTACAAATAAAGAATTATTCGATAAGCTTCTAATAGAGTATGTGAGAAAAGCTTTGGTTTTTTATGATGCTCGCGAATTTGCTTTTTTAGATGTTCTTGATAGAGCAAATCCTGAGTTAATTCCAATGAAAGAAGAATATTTAATCAAATACATAATTAGTACCTTATTTGCTAATGCATCGTTTAGTGATTTTGATGGTCCACTTGAATTTCTTAGTTCAAGAATTGCTATGTTCGATAATAGAATTTTAAATTGTGAAGAAGAATTGGAGCTAGGATATATAGAAAGTATTAAAGCTAGACTTTTTGCAGTAGAAGAATCAAGTCCTATAAGATCAGAAACGCCATATAGGATTAAAAGTTATCTTCAATTCGATGATGGTTACAAGTTACTATTACCTGAAATATATGCTGGAAATGATAATAAAAAATATAAATTATATGGTATTCAAAAGACAACTAAAACTAATGAAATTGAAGAACGCTCTTATTTAAAGCAAATAAGAAAAGGATTTATTGCAAAAATTAATGGTGCTCCAGAACACTATTTTTTAGCAGTTATGCTCTTTTTATCATTATGTAGTGATAAAGATATTGAAGTTATTTTACTTTTAGTTGAAAGATGGAATGCTAAAAGAATAGCTATGTGTGATAGAGCTAAAAGAAATAATAATATTCCTTTAGATGATATAGAAAAAGAACAAGATATGATTCAAAATAATATAACTAACATTTTTCTTCGGTATTTCACTAAACTAGAAGACATAACTAATGGTATCAATTTTACTTCTATTCCTTTTGAATCAAGCGATAATTTAAATATTAATATCAGTCAAAATCTTGAGAGTAGAAGTGTAGCTTTTAACGAACTTTTTAAAATAGTAAATGAATATAAAAGCCAAAATAATAGTTTAGGAAGATAAAAATTAATATTTTACATGTAAAATTTACGCTTTCCATAATTTTCTATTGGTATTTTAACCTATATGTAATATAATTAATTAGGGAGAAGAACTCATGGCAATAAGAAATAAAGAAGTTGAAAATTTAATATTTAAAAGTTATTTAGAAGAAGTAATGCAAAAAAAGAAATTTCTAAAAATGAATAGATATATCCAACATGGTAATACAACTTGCTTATTACATAGCATTGCTGTATCTTATTATAGCTATCGTTTATGTAAATTATTAAAATTAAAAATACATGAAAAAGAATTAATAAGAGGGGCCTTATTACATGATTATTTTTTATATGATTGGCACCAAAAATATAAACCAACTAAACGAGAAGGACTTCATGGAAGAATCCATCCGCGAATAGCTTTATATAATGCTCGTAAAGACTTTGATATAAATTATTTAGAAAAGGATATTATTGAAAAGCATATGTTTCCCTTAACTTTTCATCCCCCTAAATATCGTGAAAGTGTTATTATTTGTTTAGTAGATAAAGTTTGTAGCATTTATGAAGTATTTAGCAAAAATGCTTATTTAAAAATAACTCAAACTGTTGCAGATACTAAAAAAGAACGAAGAATTATTGAAAAAAGAGTTAATTTATATAATTAATTCTTTTTTTATTTTAATTTAAAAAAGATAAAAGCCCATATCTTTTATCTTAATTTTTCTTATAACTATTTCTACAAATAATTCTGTCTACAGATGCTAAAACACCAGGAAGTATTAATAATATTAATATAGCCGATGCTAAAGCTCCTTGTGAGATAGTCTCGCATATTTTAGCTGCAATAGCTGAAGCAAAATTAGCCACTATCATCGTAACTATTATTAATATAGAAGAAGAATTTATTATTGTATGAATAGATTTATTATAAGCGTTTATTATAGCATCTTTAACATTCATGGTGAGTCTTGATTCTTTATAATAAGAAGTATATACAATTGCATAATCAATAGTTGCTCCCATTAGTATCGCTTGAACTATTAATAATGATATAAAGTACACAGACCCACCAGAAAGTGATATGTAACTCATTGTTATATATACAGCACATTGAATTATTAAAACTAATATTAACGGAATTAATAAATCTTTAAAGGTTATAGCAACTACAACAAATATAAATATCATTGTAAGAATAGTTATTCTATTAAGTTCATCATTAAATGTTCCACTCATTTCAACTGCCATTGGAGAATTTCCAACTACATATATACCATCAATTTTACCCAAGTCATTATTTAATGTGTTTATAAAATTAAATGTTTCTTCAGATTCAAAAGAGTATTTAGTGTTTAATACAACTCTTGAATATTCATCTGATACAATTAACTTTTTAGCTTTATCAATTGTATCTTTAGCATCTTTTATTGTATTGTGCATTTCCTCATCAATGAAATCTTCAAATCTCGTATCATTCAAAATATCTTCATTTAAATAATTAATAAACTCTTCAACAGTAATACTCCATAAACTATCATACTCATTTATACTACTATTATATAAATAAACTAATTCTATCAAAGATTTATCTAAATTATCACTTAATACATTTAAAGTTCCATATAACTCCAAAGAATTGTATTTTTCATTATTTAATGCTTTACTCATAATGGAGTTAATTGTTATTAGTTTTTCTCTTGTTTCTTGATTAAATTTATCAGCGTAATCTTTATCATCCATAACTTCATTAATAATAAAGTTTATATAATTATAAAAGGATACTTTCTGATTAGCTTTAATATACTTAAAGTCATATAAACTATATAATAAGCTTATTGTATCATTATCTATGTCCAGTAAATCACCTATATATGTATGTGTTAGTTTAGTATTATTTAAGCTGTTAATCATAACTTTTTTAACTAAATCTAATAGTTCTAAATCATCATTATTTATTTTATCTTTTAATAATTCATCGTTTATATTATCTAATATTAAATTTGTTAGTTCTAAAGGTGATATTAAAGTATCATAATTTAAATAATCATATAGACCATATATTTGTCTTACTTGATCTTTTTCTGTGCCTGTTATTTTGCTAACATCTTTATAATTATATCTTGTTTTAATATTGCTTGTAACCATATAAGCAAGTTCTAAAGAATCATTATTATTGCCAAGAGAATCAGCAAGTAGAGAACTATCTTTATTTTGATAAAGGAAAGCTATTAAATCTTTAATTGATATTTTATCTATTTTATTAAGATTAGTAGCATTAGCTGTACCATAAATAAAACTAACCTTTAATTTATCTTGATTTAACATATTAGAAAGTTCACTAGCTGTATAAAAGTTATCTGCATTGCTAGTAATCGTATAAAGAAGATTTAGACCATCTTTATTATCACCTAAACTACTAGCTATTAAAGAATTATCTTGATTATCATAAATAAATTTAATTAAATCCTTAACAGATATTTCTTCTTCTTTATTGGTCACTCCATAAATAGCACTAATAGTTAATGTATCTAGTTTATTATTTGTTATAGATTTAGGAAATTCACTTACAGAATATTCTTTATCACTCATAAGTAATAAAGCTTCAGTTAAATCTAATTTAGTAGCAAATTCTAATGGCGTTTTAAGTTCGGTTCCTAATTTTTCGTCTAAAGCATTTTTAATTGTCTCATCTGTAACATCAATACTAAAAATATTATATAAATCATCATTATTCATTTTAACATTTTTAATTTTATTTAATTCTATTATTTTATTTAATGAAGCTTTAGTAATTTCATCAAAATAATTACTAAAAAGAGGATTAGTACTTAATGTTAGGGCATTACTAGCAAATTCATTAACATTAAGACTAGCTTTAGAACCACCATATACTTGATATAATAATTCAGTTGTAGCTTCATCTAAGCCAAAATCTTTAAGAAAATAAGCCATAGTTTTACTGTCTAATGCTTTTTCAATAGTTTGCTTGTCTGATAAAGTTTTTAAAGTCTTAAGGGTTTCTTTTTCAGTATCGCTAGCCGAATTTAAAGCTAAAGTCGCAAAATCATTAATTTTCATTTTAATATTTGGATTATTATATCCATCATATAACGTATATAGCAAATTAATCTTTTCTTCATTTAATTTTAAACCAAAACTTGCTAAGTTCTTACCCATCTCTGAACTAGTTAATTCTTTTGAAACAACACTGTCAGTAGAAAGAGTTTTTAATAGATTAAGAGAATCTATGGTATCATCATCAAACATATCTTCATATTCATTGTCATTAGCAAGTCTTAAAGCGGTTTTAGCAAACTCATTTAAAGTAATTTTGGTATTGCTATCTGATTTAATTCGATGAAATAATAATAGTTGTTCTATTAAATCTTCATCAATTTCAAACATATTAGAAAGTTCTTTAGCATTCATCTTTTTATTAATTGTATTATTATCTGTAAATTTCTTAAGTTGCTCTAATTTAGATATTGTATCATCATCTAAACTACTATTATATTCAGGATCTTTAGCAACATCATTAAGCATGAAATCTACGAATGTTTTAATTGTCATTTTTGTATTTATATTTTTACTATTATAATAGATTAATATATTTTCCGCATCTGTTTTATCCATATCTAAATCATACATTATTTCACTTATATTTCTCTTTTTGTTAATCTCACTTGATGTAGCAAAGTTAGCTAGTAAATCAATATTTTCACGAACTTCATCACTTAAAGAATCTTTAAAGTTTTCATTAGGATAAATCTCATTTTGTATAAAACTAATAAAATCACTCATTGTTAAAGAACTAGTTTCATCTTTATTAAAATAGTTATAATATATAATTTTAATTAAATACTCATCAACACTTGTATTTTCTCCTAAACTATCAAATTTAGGATTTAATTCATCATAAGTTAACTTTTCGTTAATTGTATTAGAGTAGCATAAAACAGTATCAATTTTATTATCTTCTTCTAATTTTTTACAATAACTTGTTATTAAATCTTCATATTTATTTTCATATACAATAGCTATTTGATTGGTTGCAGGAAATATTTTTCCAACTTCATCTTGTTCGGAATCGGTATATAAAATTTTAGTATTTCCTTGAAGAAAGTAAGCTAAAGCAAAAAGTATAATAACAGTAATTGTTTGGAACCATCTTGTTTTATAACTAAAAATTCCTAATTTAGTTAAATTAAAATGAGGCATTTTCTTATGGGTTTTAGCTATTAAATTATCGCATAAAAGGAGTAGGGCAGGTAAACATAAAAAGATACATATTAAGCTTAATAAAACCCCTTTAGATAAAACAAAGCCTAAATCACGTCCAATAGTAAAACTCATAAATACTAAAGCCAGTAATCCTACAATAGTTGTAATAGAACTACTAGATATTGACTTAAAAGATTCATATAAAGCATTTTTCATGGCTTTTACTTTATCATTAGTCTTTTCTTTTTCTTGTTTAAATCTATTAGATAACATAATTGAATAATCCATAGATAAGGCTAGTTGTAATATTGCGGTTATAGAATCAGTTATTGATGATACGCTTGGAAAAATAATATTAGTACCTTTATTTATAAAAACCGCCAGTCCTATAGAAATTAAATATAAGAAAGGTTCCAAATAAGATTCACTTAAAATAATTAAGATAATCATAGCACAAATAATAGCAATCGCTACAATTGATATATCTAATATTGGTTTATTTTCATCGTAAATAGAACCACTCATTCCGGCTGTATCAAAATTATCTATAATATAATTATATACTTCTGTTGCAAGGCGTGAATCACTATAATCATTAACATTTATAACATATAAAGTATAATTATCTTTATTGTAATCATCATCATTTTCATAATCGACACTATCTACACCATCAATATTTTTTAATTTATTTAATGTATTTATTTTTTCTTCATTAGTTAAATCTTTAAACATAACATTAAGGGTCGAACTATCTTGTTTAGAAAATTCAGACTCCATAATATCATTACCTATTTTAGTCTCTGAAGTTGCAGGTAAGTATTCCATAATATCTTCATTTATTTTAACTTTAGTCGATAAAAAAAGACTTATACCAGCAAGAACAATAAATAGGATTAAAAAGATATTTCTTTTTTCTACTATATAATCAGTAATTTTTTTCATAATTTTTCCCTCCAACACAACATTCTATTCAATTTTAACTTCAATGACAACTAAAAAATTATTAATTATGTATGTTATCCAACACTTTTGCTATTATTTATGGTTATTTATCATACAAACTGTTAAATATCTTTACTTTTGTCGAATTAGTAACTATAATTTATGGCGAGGCGAGTAATATGAGTAAAAATGAAGATTTAAGAATAACTAAAACCAAAAAAGCTTTATTTAATTCTTTATTAGAACTAATGAAAATAAAAGCTTTTGAAGAAATAACGATATCAGATATATGTGAGGTAGCTTTAGTAAATCGCTCAACCTTTTATACCCACTTTGATGATAAATACGAGCTATTAGTGGCCCTTTTAGATAATCAAAAAAGCATTTTATTAAATGAATTAAGAAAAAATGAAGAAGAGGTTAATACCAAAGAATATTTTATGGAGATGTTAAAAATAATTATTCTACATGCCGAAGAAAACAGAAATGTTTATTCATCAATTTTATTAAAGAATAGGAATGGTATTTTAATAGATATATTACTAGATGTTGTAAAAAGGGATATTGATGACCGCTTAGAAAAAGACTTTAATCCAAATAATAATACAATACCAAGAAGTTTTATATCTAGATTTTATTTAGGAGCTATATTAAGTATAGGATTAGATTGGTTGAGTGAAAATAAGAAATATACAAAAGAAGAAATCCTTTTATATATAGATAAATTAATACCCGAAAATATATAGTAAGAACCTTTCTAATATGATAAAATATTTATATAGAAATGAGTAAGTTGCAAAATAGCAATTAACTTATGAGTAAATAGCGTCTATATTTGGAGAATAAATATGAAGAGAATTATAATATTGTTATTATTATTCATTATAACAATTACAGGTTGTAAAAAAGAAGCAGATATTAACCTCGAAGGAATAATTAATATTTCGAAAGAGACTATGCGATATGTAATGTCATTTGAAAAATATGAAGGAGATACTGCTAAAGATACAACAATGGAAATAAAAAATGAAACCTTAACTAATAGTTCTGCCACCATTATAATTAAAGATTTTAGTGGAAAGGATTATATTTATGACAATTCTTTTAGTATATGTAAGATAATTGATAATTATTGCATATATTTAAAATCAAAATTTGCAGGTGGAGTTATTGATTTAATAGCATACATGGTATATGAAAATAATCCTATAGAATTAGAAATAAATTGGGAAGAGACATACGGAAAGCTAAAACCTGGTGAATATAAGTTAATTAAAAGCACTTCTTTAAGAGATAGCTATAAAGAAAAGATGATCTTTTCTACTGACTTTACTATTGAATAAAAGTAAATATTATAAATAAATTACTAAATTATATATTTAATTAAAGTTATACTTTTGTATAACACTTTAATTATTTATTTATATTGATATAATTGTAGTATGAAAGGAAAAAGCATGAATAAAGAAATTATTAAAGCGATAGTTGTTATATTTATTGTTACTTTAATAGTAATTGGAATGCCTATAGTTTATAAATCTAAAATGGTGGTTAAAGAGGATAAATATGAAATTTTAGAAAGGAATTATGAAGATGTTATAATAAGTTTAATGCAAACTAAAAAAATTGGTATTTATCTTAAAGGCGATATAATTATGAAAAAGAATGAAACTGGAGAAGAAAAGGTTATACCAGAAGGCATAATTAATAATATTACTGATTATGAAGAAGTACAATATTTTGTTAATTTAATTAATGATTGCCCTTTAATTACTCATGAAATTAATTCTACCTTGATGCCAACTAGCGAAAGGTTATATTTGTATGATGAAAATGATAAAGAATTAATGCGGATAGAAGTTGATGGCTCTGTTATAGATATATGGAAAGGTGACAATTATTATCATTTAGAAAATAAACATCAAGCAAAAATAAATGAATTTTTAGAGAAATATATAAATTATGAATTTTAGGAGAATTAAAAATGAAAAAGAAAAATTTAATTTTCATATTAATTTTAATACTATTGGTATTTATTTTAGCATTTAATACTTTTTATGCTCCTACTAAGAAAGAAGAAACAACAGAATTTCACCCCTTAGAGTTAGAAGGCGTTGTAAAAGAAATTTGTACCTATTGTATAGGAGATGATATTTTAGAACCATATCCTCATTATTTTTTACTAGAAAGCTATAAATTAGACAAAGATAATAATAAAATGACCTATATAATACATTATGATAGAAAACATGAATTTAAAATTGGACAAAGAGTAAAACTTACTTATGATGGAATATTGGAAAGTCTTTCACCTCAAATATATCCTTTAACTATTGAAGTGGTAAATAACTAGGAATAAGCATATGAATAAAGTGTTTTTCTATTAAACTTTTTTGTTTCATATTTTTATTTTAATACCTATTTGTTATAATATTAAAGAAAGTGGTTTATATGAAAAAAGTAAAAATAATTAAAATTGGTTTGTGGTTGATGCTTATAGTTTTTCTTTTATTGATATTTTATGGTATGTATTTTAAGGAATACAAAGATAATTCTTATCTTTTATTACCCGAAGAATGCCAAAAAGCTTATGATTGTAAATGTCCTTCTAAAGAAAAAGGCGAAGCTTATTGTAACTGTAAATTTAAAAAATTTTTTGTTACAATAAAAGGGTTTTGTGCTAAAGGTCATATAAATGAAGATAAAATAATTGAAGATAGAGCAAAGTATGAAGGAGATACAGCAGAAAATATAATAATGTCTATTAAAGAAGGTACACTAACAGATGGCTCTGCAACAGTAATAATTGAAGATTTAAGCGATAAAGATAATATGTATGGAGAAGAATATACTTTATACGAAAAAATTGATAATGAATGGTTTAAGCTTTCTGAAATAGTTGATACTGTTGTTTGGGATGCTTTAGATTATCACGTAAATCAAAATAGACTGTTAGAATTTGAAATAAATTGGCACTATCACTTTGGAAAATTAAAGAAAGGTAAATACAAACTCGTAAAGTGGTTAGTTCCAGAAGGTGGAAGAGAAGTCTATTCTTTTTCAGTAGATTTCACTATTTAAAAGAAAGGCAGTTTTGTCTTTCTTTTAAGTCGTATTTATAACATAGAAAAGTAGGAAAATTAAAGAATGAAAAAAATGCTTATATCTATATTAATAATAATTTTAAGTATATTTTTAATACATACTTATAATGATAATCATTTACCAAAAGATGTAATTAAATACTTAAAAAAGACAGAATCAGTTATGATATGTAATTATCGTGATGAGGAATTACATCAAGGATGTAAAACTGAATATATTAATAAAATAATTACTAAGAAAGATGATATAAACAGCTTTATTTCATTACTTTCATATTCTAAAATAGAAACAGAAAAAATTATAAGTACAATGCAATTTCCAGCATATTCAATTTATTTGCTTGACAATAACGAAGAAATACTAGCTAGATTAGTTTATAAACCTTGTTTAAAACTAGAAATATGGGATTATTCATATTATTATACAAATAAAATATATGAAAAAATTGATAAATTCATTAATAGTAAATAGCTAATAACACATAACTAAATATTTATAGCTTTAAAATAAAAGTTTTAGTTCTCATAACTTTAGAACCTCCGCTCTATATAGATTAGAGGTAAACACCCAAATACATTAAATACTTTCTAAATAATAAATTTAAATATCGTTAAATTTTTAAGTGTAAACTCTACATGATTCTTTCTTTTGTTCTTAAAATATGCTTAAAACATAAAATTATAATGGTGATAAGTTTATGCGTATAGTAAAAAATCTCCAAAACTTCTTGTTAGACCAAGACTATTATATAGATCTTTTTAAAGATACTCTTCATGTATATTATTACTTAGATTTAATATCTTTAAGTAATACTTTGATAGAACTAAAATTAAAGGAGTTTAATCTAATTATCGAAGGAAATAATTTAACAATAAGTGCTATGGATAATCATGAAATATTAATTAAAGGAACAATAGATAATATGAGGTTTAATCGATGAAACACTATATTAAAATACGCATAAACACCAAGAAAAAAACTGATGCTTTAATAAAATTAAATAAAATAAAAGCTGATATAAAAAATATAATCTATCTAAATGATGGTATATCAGTAGAAATCCTTAATACTGATTTAAAGAAAGTAAGAAAATATTTAAGTAGTTTTAAAGTCGAAATTATTGACGAAACAGGTTTTTATAAAATAAAAAGAGAATTTAAAAGAAACAGTTTATTTATTATAAGTATAATTTTAGGTATAATTCTTTTTTTAATTCTAAGTAATGTTATTGTTAAAGTGCAAGTTATACATGAAAATAAAGAAATTAGAGATCTATTATATAATGCTTTAGATGAAAGAGGGGTAAAACCTTTAACATTTAAAAAGAGCTATGAAAAGTATGAAGCTATCATTGAAGATATTAAAAATACTTATAAGGATAAATTAGAATGGTTAGAAATAGATGTTGATGGTATGGTTATTAATATTCGTGTTGAAGAGCGAATAATTAAAAGCTATGATAAAGAATATCAAAACTGTCATATAGTCGCTACTAAGTCGGGTGTTGTAAATAGTATTCGTGTTGAAAAAGGTGTTCAAGAAATCAGTCCTAACACTTTTGTTAATAAAGGTGATATTCTAATTAGTGGTATGATTAAATATAATGATGAGATTAAAAATAATGTTTGTGCGAGTGGAGAAGTTTATGCTGAAGTTTGGTATCATGTTACAACAAGTCTTCCCCTTAATTATGAAGAAGAAAATTTAACAGGCAAATGGCGTTTTAATTTTATCTTAAAAACTAATAACGATGAATACACTATCCTAAAAAGTAGAGTGAATGATAAAAAAATAAAAAAAATCTTACTATTTAAAATCTTTGGCTTAGAGTTTTATATCACTAAAGAATATGAAGTAAGTAGAATAAATAAAAGATATACCGAAGAAGAAGCCTTAAAAAAAGCTCAAGAATTAACCTACGAAAAATTAAAAATGAATGCTAATTTCTCTAAAATAATTACCGAAAAAGTCTTGAAAAAAAGTATAAATAATGATAACTTAGATATAGATATTTTTATCGCAATAAATGAACAAATAGGAAAAAAGGAATTCTATGTTATAGATATGGAAAGTGATACTAATGATGAAGGTAATAATTGATATAATGGCAGAAGCTATTGATAATATGTGGCCGATGCTTACTATTTTTTTAGTAATTATTGCTACTGTTAGAATAGCGGCTATTAGATCTAATAATGAAAGATTAGTTTTTTATAAAGAATTTGGTAATCTCTTATTTATTATTTATGTTTTACTTTTATATGAACTACTCACTAGAACCGAATTAAATAGTATGGCAGGTTATAATCTTGTTCCTTTTAAAGAGATGCTTAGATATCCTATAGGTAGTAATTCTTTTTATATAAATGTTATTGGAAATATTGTCTTATTTGTCCCTTTTGGTTACTTTATTTCTACTTATATTAAACCCAAAAGAATACTACCCATATTAATTGTCAGTGTAATATCCAGTAGTACCGTTGAATTTGTTCAATTATGCATTGGTAGAAGTTTCGATGTTGATGATATTATTTTAAATGCTCTAGGAGCTATTATTGGTTTTTTAATCTATGTCTCTTTAAATGCTATTAAAAAATTTCTTCCTGGCATATTTGAAAATGAACTATTTTATAATATAATATCTTTTATCATCTTAATTTTAATGGTTTTATACCTTTTAGGACATATGGGAGTTAATATAATATGAAGTATGAAATAAATGATAATTATAATGTTGATTTTAAATATAATTATTTAAAAAAAGTTATTAAAAGAACTTTAAAACATGAGAAGGTAAAAAATGCTTATTTTTCGGTAGTTTTTGTCGGAAATGAGGAGATACAGGAACTAAATAAAAGTTATAGAGGAATAGATAAAATAACAGATGTTATATCTTTTGCTTTAGAGGATAATAAAGATTTAATTAATAATGATACTAGAATTTTAGGTGATATTTATATTTGTATTCCAAGAGCTTTAGAACAAGCAGAAGAATACGGTCATTCCCTAAAAAGAGAATTATCTTTTTTAACAGTTCATGGATTATTACATTTATTAGGATATGATCATCAAACTAAAGAAGATGAAGAAGTTATGTTTAAGTTGCAGGAGTTGATATTAGATGAGGAAAATATTAGAAGGTAAAGAATTAGATAAGCAAGATATGAAAGAATTTAAAAGAGAAGCTGTTAAAGTATATGGATTTAGCAGGTTCTTTAAAAGCATTAAATATTCAATAAATGGCTTAGTTTATGCATATAAATATGAGCAAAGTCTTTGGATTCATGGTCTTGCTACCATTCTTGCTATTACAATGGGTATAATATTTAAGATTAAGTTTTCAGAATGGGCCATTATCTTTATTGCTTTAGGTTCTATTTTAGCTTTAGAACTTATTAATACCGCGATAGAAGCAGCCGTTGATTTAACTACTACTAAAATTCATCCTTTAGCTAAAATTGCTAAAGACTGTGGTTCAGCCGCAAGTTTCGTTATGGCTATCGTATCTATTGTTATTAGTTTATTTGTTTTTGGACCTTATCTTCAAGAATTATGTGGTCTTTTATAGGAGGTTTTTATGCGGAGTGGTTTTGTTAGTTTAATTGGTCGTCCTAATGTAGGTAAGTCAACCTTAATTAATACTTTAATTAATGAGAAAGTTGCTATTACATCTAAAGTAGCAGGCACAACTAGGAATATAATTCAAGGTATTTATAATGAACCAGAATATCAGATAATTTTTATGGATACTCCAGGAATTATTAAGCCTATAAATAAATTAGGCAAAATTACCAATAAGCAAGCGATGTCTTTAACTAAAGATATTGATTGTTTGCTTTTTGTTGTTGATGCTAGTGCGGGTATTGGTAAAGGCGATAGATATATCATCGATATCTTAAAAAAGAGTGAAGCTCCTGTTATATTGGTACTAAATAAAATAGATAAACTAAGTAAAGAGGATATATTATATTCTATAAACG
This sequence comes from Ruminococcus sp., assembly GCA_023663235.1. GTDB lineage: Bacteria > Bacillota_I > Bacilli_A > RF39 > UBA660 > Caccenecus. The sequence continues at coordinate 24,447 of JAMPHW010000009.1, forward strand.
AATACAAAGATTTATACCCATTTTCTGAAATAGTTCCAATATCAGCCGTAAATAATGATAATGTTGATAGACTTCTTGACGTTATTAAAACCTATTTAAAAGATGAAATTAGATATTTTGATCCTAGCGTTAAAACAAGCAATAGTAAATATTTTATGATAAGTGAAGTTGTAAGAGAAAAACTTTTCTATACTAACTTTGAAGAAATACCTCATAGTCTTACTTGTCGTACTGTTCTTTTTGAAGAAAAAAAAGATATTATAAATATTCATGTTGATATCATTGTTGATCGTGATACCATTAAAAAAATTATTATTGGTAAAAAAGGAGAAAGGCTAAAAGCTGTTGGAACTGCTGCTCGTATTGAACTAGAAGAAACTTTGGGCAAAAAGGTATATTTAGAGCTATTTGTTAAAACAGTTAAGAATTGGAAAGATAAAGAACATTACATAAAAGAGCTAGGATTCTTTGATTTTTAAATTTATTGAATAAAAAACATTCATATATCTCATAATTATAATAGAAAGGTTGAGATTATGAATAAAAAAGAAGCCTGGAAGAAGTTTCAAAAAAGTGGCAAAATAGAAGATTATTTAGAATATAAACGTTTAGAAAAAGAAGAAAATAGATAAAATAAGATTATCTATTTTTATTTGCTTAATTGACAATTATATGCTTATTTATTATAATAGCAGGCGTTAAAAGGTGATTTTATGTATACATTAAAAGATTTATCGCTTTATGGCCTTAGAAGGGCTTATTGTTTATATCCAATAATGACTATTTATCATTTAAAAACTTATGAAGATTTAAAAGAAATAATAAATAGTGGTGCTAAAGATTTTCAAGACCCATCCTTTCGAAAATATCTTGAAGAAGCCTATAAAAGTTTAGATAAAATAATAAAAAGTGAAAAAGAATTACCTATTTATCCATCTAAAATTTATGAAAGTAGAGGTTTAAATCCCAATGTTTTAAAAAGTTTTGAAGAGAGTTTAAACGCAGAAGTTTTACCTCTAACATCACCTCTAAATGTTAGCTGGACAACTAACGATCGTATAAATGATTATAGTATCGCTGATATTAGAAGTATGCTTGAAACTGCAACTTTAGGAGCTAAAAATGGTCTTACTATTGTTCCTAATATAGGCATTAGTAAAATATTAAGAATTTATGAAGCATTACAATTTTTTGAAGAACAAATGGTAAGACTTGCAACAACTTGTGACTATGAAAATTATGAAGGTAACTTATTTTATAAGGATTTAGAAGCAAAAAGAAAAATAATTCTTAGTGATCTTAAAAATATTCTAATAACTTTATTTAATATGAGTAATGCCTTTGTTTGGGGTACGCATGAAGCTGAAAGTAAAGAACAAATAATAAGTTTAACGAACAATCCTCGTTCTAAAAGAGCTGTTTTGGTAAGAGAAAAAATTGTTAGCTACTTATCAAACTATATGATACTAGAAGATTTAGAAAATAAAGACACTTTAAAAAGAGCATTAACCCGCTTTATTTAATAGATTTTAAATCTTGTAAATTACTTAAAATTAAGATATAATATAAATAACTTGAAAGGAAATTAATATGAAAAATAAAAAAGAAATCGAAATTACAATTGAAGGAGAAAGTTGGACTAAAGCCTTAGATAAAGCTTATAAACATAAAAATAAAGATTTAAAAATTGAAGGTTTTAGAAAAGGTATGGCTCCTAAAGATATTTACTTGAAAAAATTTGGTATTGAAAGCCTTTATATGGATGCTGTAGATACTGTTTTAGATGAAGCTTATAAAAAAGCCTTAGAAGAAGCTAAAATAACTCCTGTCATTGAACCGAGTGTTGATGTTGCTAAAATTAGTGAAGAAGCAGTTACTTTTAAATTTACTATTTTTGCTAAACCAGAAGTTACTTTAGGAGAATATAAAAATTTAAAGATTAAGAAAGAAAAGGCTAAAGTCAGTAAAGAAGAAATTGATGAAGAAGTTGAAAATTTAAAGAGTAAACTAGCCGAAATAGTACCTAAAACCGAAGGTAAAGTTGAAAATGGCAATACTGCTGTTATTGATTTTGAAGGTACTGTAGATGGTAAACCGCTTGATGGTGGTACTGGTAGCAATTATCCTCTAGAAATTGGTTCAAATACTTTTATTCCAGGGTTTGAAGAAGGCGTAGTAGGCATGACTATTGGTGAAACTAAAGAATTAGACTTAACATTTCCAGAAGATTATTTAGATGAACTAAAAGGCAAAGCCGTTAAATTTAAAGTTACAGTAAGAGAAATTAAAGAAAGAATTGTGCCTGAAATAAACGAAGATTTCTATAAAGATTTAGGATATGAAGACATTAAGACTGAGGAAGAATTTAGAAAAGAAGTTGAAAACGTTATTCTAGAACGCAAAAATGCTCAAATTGAAGATGCCTTTATCGAAGATTGTTTAGAAAAAGCTAGCGAAAATATGAAAGTTGAAATAAATGAAGAAATAATCGATGATGAAGTACATCGTATGATTCATCAATTTGAAGGCCAATTAAAAATGCAAGGTATCAAATTAGAAGATTATATGCATATCACAGGAATGACTCATGAAAAATTACATGAGCAAATGGAGCCAGAAGCTTTAAAAAGAATTAAATATCGCTACTTATTAGACGAAATAGCAAATGTTGAAAAAATTGATTTCACTGATAAAGAAGTTGATGAAAAGGCTAAAGAAATGGCTGAAAATTATGGTATTACCGTTGATGAATTAATAGAGTCTTATGGTTCTAAAGATATCGTAAAATACGACATGAAAATGCATCAAGCTTTAGAAATAATTAAAAATAATAATTAGAAAGTTTTGAAACTTTCTTTTTTTGCAATTTTTTAGAAAAAGATTGAAATATAATTGTTCGTTTGATATACTTTAAATAGCTAATAGAGAGTATATTTAACAATGAGGTAATCTTATGGAAAAGAAGAAAAGTATTAAAACTCAGAAATATCAAAATAAAATATTTATTGATTTATTAATAATTGTTATATGTTTTATTTACTTTAGTTTTATTTCACATTTAATAGGGCTTAGTTTGAGTGTTTTTCCAACAATTATTAAAGGATTCTTTAATGTTTTGGGTCTTCTTTTTAAAAATTTAGATTCTTTGCAAAGTTTAATAAATTTGATATTAGTTCCATTGGTAATGATAATTATTGTTTTACTATTAATAATCTTGTTTACATTTCCCATTAATGTAATATGTTTAGCTTTACGGAATGCTTATTTTCACAGGATAAAAGAAGATATCACTTATAATAACAACTTAGATATTACTTATTATCGTGATGCTTTTATAAATATAACTCCAAGTGAAATGAGTGTTATTATTGATTATCAAACCGAACATAAGAAAGATTTAACAGCCTCAATATTAAGTTTATATTTAAAAAAATATATTACTTTCGAAAATGATAATTTAATTGTTTTAAATAATAATGGTGATACTTTAAAAAAAAGTGAGAAATACGTTTTAAAAAAATTAATAGAAACTAAAAACCACCATACTGTTTCTAATCATGAATTACATAAATTAGGTTTAGAAGAAGCCATAGAAGATGGTTACATAGAAAATAAAAAAAGCAAAAAAAATCTCATTAAAAAGATTATTATATTATTAATTGCGTTTTTAATGTGTATGATGATTAGTAAAATAGATATATACAATAACTCTAGTGATAAACTGGACGAAGTTATGACAAAAATAACAGCTAAATATGGTAAAGATGTTACAGATGCTGAGCTCTTAAATGACCCCTTAGCCCCAGAATATATAGCATCTTTAAGTGAGATGACAATTTTTGCGATTGTTATTTTAGGCAAGATTATAATTCCTATTTGTGCTTTAATTTATTTAATTATGTATGCTACATCGAGTTCTAAATATAAGCGAACTAAAAAAGGTAATATCTTGTTAGAAAAAATTGCTGGTATGAAGCATTTTATTCATGATTTTAGTGCTTTATCACTTAAAGAAAAGGAAGAAATAGTTCTGTGGGAAGACTTTTTAATTTATGCCATTGTGTTAGAAGAAAATGATAAAATTATTAACGATATTATGAAATTTAAAAAAATAGATATAAAATTATAAAAAGGAGTGGTTTATATGCCAAATATAAAATATTTAATAAATAGAATTGCTAATATGAATTATAAGAACATGTTTAATAAAATAGATAGTATTCATAAAAAAACAAAGAAAAATAAATTGCTTATCTTTTTTGATATGAGCTATTGTGCTCTAAGGTTTGGCGCTGGATACATGGATTACGATCTATTTGAAATGTATAATTTAAAGAATAAAGAAAGAGATACTTATATTACAAGAGGGCGTAATAATTCTTTAATAAAGAAATACAATAATCCTGAATATAACTTTTATTTTAGAAATAAAGCGGTTTTTAATGAAGAATTTAAAGACTATATAAAAAGAGATTTTATCGTCGTAAATGAAAGTACTAAAGAAGAAGTCTTAAAATTTATAAAAAAACATAAAGTATTCATGGCAAAACCCGTTGAAGGCACTTGTGGCAAAGGAATAGAAAAAATTGCTATTAAAGATTATCCTTCGCAAGATGCTTTATATAAATATTTAACAAAAAAAGACATGAATATGGAGTTAGAAGAAATTATTAAACAATCTAAAGAAGTTAACTCTATATATGATGGTTCTATAAATACTGTTAGAATTGTTACAATCTTAGATGATGATAATAAACCTCATGTCATCTGTGCTTATTTTAGAATAGGTAATGGCAAATGGGTAGACAATTTTAATAGTGGGGGAATGGTTGCTCCTGTTGATGAGAAAAAGGGTATAGTTTTAGATAAAGCTATAGATAAAAAGAAAAATCTTTATGAATTTCACCCTGTAACAGGAACTCCCATAAAAGGTTTTCAGTTTCCTGATTGGAATGAAGCCTTAAAATTAGTCAAAAAAGCTACTCACGTTGTTCCTTATATGCGTTATATCGGTTGGGATGTTGCCTTTACTACTAATGGTCCAGTGCTAGTAGAAGGAAATGAATATCCTGGTCATGATATTTATCAATTACCTGAACATACTCATAATAAAGAAGGTATATGGCCAAAATTTACCAAAGCTTTTAAAAATAATAAAGAAATGAAAAAAAGTCGTAAAGTTTAACCTTTTTTATAGACAATTATATTTTAATTATTTATAATAGGAAGAAATTGATTGGAGGAAAACCTTGATGGAAGAGACACTACCAGTAATGCTGCTTAAAGGACTTATTCTTTTACCAAATCAAGAGGTAAAAATTGAACTTAATAATGATTTAAGTAAAGATATAACATCTCTTGCTACCCAAAAATATAATCGCCATATACTGGTAATAACTCCCAAAAATCAAGTTGAAGAAACACCAGAAGTTAATGATCTTCCCGAAGTCGCTGTTGTTGGCAAAATAAAAAGTCGTATTGAACTTCCAACAGGTAATGTTCGAATTACCATTAAAGGAATAAGTAGAGTAAAAATTCTTTCTCTAACCAATAATGAAACTAATAATGATATTTTAGAAGCTAAAGTTACTAATATTGATTTACCTGAATTAGATGAAGTTGAAAAAAAAGCAACAATTAAAAAATTAAATGAATTAACTAAAGAATATGTTGCTAACTCTAACCATATTTCTAATAGTATTTTAAACTCTCTTAAAGTAATAGATGATTTATCAAGACTTACTGATACTATCTGCTCTTTTATGCCTTTAACTTTTAGTAAAAAACTAGAATATGTTGAAGAAATAAATGCTTTATATCGTGCTCGTAATCTCCTAAAGGATATAAAAGTCGAATTAGAAGTACTAAAGCTTGATGAAAAACTTGATGAAGAATTACAAAATACTTTAGAATATAGCCAAAAGGAGTTTATTTTAAAAGAAAAAATCCGTATTATTGAACAAGAACTAGGATTAAATAAAACGGCTAGTAATAGTTATTTAGAAAAACTAGAGAGCTTAGATTTAAGTAAGAGTAGTAATGAAAAAATTAAAAACGAAATTAAAAAACTAGAATATACGAGTGATATATCACCTGAAAATGCCATGATTAGAAACTATTTAGATTGGATTTTTAATTTACCTTGGCACAAATCTAACTTTGAGAATAACAATTTAGAAGATATTGAATCAAAACTTAATAATACTCATTATGGTTTAAATGATGTTAAAAATAGAATTCTTGAATATGTTGCTTTAAAAAGAAACAATGATAGTATAAAAAGTCCTATTATTTGTTTAGTTGGTCCTCCAGGTGTGGGTAAAACTAGTATTGCTAAGAGTATTGCAAATGCGCTTAATCGTAAGTTTTATAAAATAAGTGTAGGGGGACTTAATGATACTTCTGAACTTATCGGTCATAGACGAACTTATATGGGTTCTTGTCCTGGTAAAATCATTCAAGCTTTAAGGAAATGTAATAGTAAAAACCCTTTATTACTTATAGACGAAATAGATAAAATTACTATAAACTATAAAGATAATCCTACATCTTGTTTATTAGATATTTTAGATAAGGAACAAAATACTGAATTTATAGATAATTATATTGAAGAACCATTTGACTTATCTAAAGTATTCTTTATCTTAACCGCTAACAATTTAGAAGATATTCCTGAAGCTTTAAAAGATCGTTTAGAAATAATTAATTTATCTAGTTACACGATTTATGAAAAAATTGATATTGCTAAGAAATATTTAATACCTAAAATCTTAGAAGAAAATAAAATTGATAATAAAATCATATCTATTAGTGATGAGATGCTTACTTATTTAGTAGAAGCTTACACTAACGAGGCTGGAGTTCGAGAACTATACCGTTCTTTAGAGAAAGTTATTAGAAAACTAGTTGTAATGGGTCGTCTTAATGAAAGAACTAAAATAAGTAAAATTAGATTAAAAGAATATTTAGGTATTCCAAGATACTTAAAATTAGAAAACAAAAGACATGAGTTTGCTGGTCGTGTTAATGCTTTAGGTGTTAATAGTAGTGGTGGTATTGTAATGCCTGTAGAAACTTGTATTTTTGAAGGTAAAGGAAATTTTAATATTACAGGTATGCTTGGTAAAACAATGGAAGAATCAACTAAAGTTTCATTAAGTTTCATTAAAGCTCATATAAATACCTTTAACTTGCAAGATTTCTTTTTTAACATAAAAGATATCCATCTACATTTCTTAGAAGGTGCTACCAAAAAAGATGGTCCCTCAGCAGGCGTTGCAATAACAACGAGCATTCTAAGTCTTTTATTAGATAAAAAGATTAATAATAATATCGCTTTTACTGGTGAAATATCTCTAAATGGTGACATTTTAAAAGTAGGAGGGATTAAAGAAAAAATAATTGGTGCTTATAACAATAATATTAAAACAATTTATATCCCAGCATCCAATGAATATGATTTAGAAGAAATACCAAAGATAATCAAAGATAATATGACAATTAATTTAGTTAAAAACTTTTTAGAAATATATGAAGAGTTATTTAACTAAATTTTTTCTTTAAAAGAGTATTATAAATATTAATAAAGTGCTATAATTTTATAAGAGGTTTTAAATATGAAAATAAAAGATATATTAGATATTAAAGGCGTTAAACTCCTAAATGGTGATGTTAATACAATTCTAGATAATTTAGTTTATAATACGGATAATGTTACTATAGATAGCACTTTTTTAGGCCTTAAAGGCGAAAATACTAATGGCAGTAAATATTATAAAGAGGCTTTTAAAAAAGGGGCTAAAACTTGTGTCTTATGTGATATTGATATTTCTGAAGAAGAATTAAATATATATAAAGATAAAAATATTATCATGACTAATGATACTCTAGCTTTTATTCTTGAAGTAACTAAAAGAAAAAGAGACATTTTAAATATTCCCATAATCGCTGTAACTGGTAGTGTCGGTAAAACTAGTACTAAAAACATCATCGCAGATATTCTTAGTATCAAATATAAAGTTTTAAAAACAAGTGGTAATTTAAATACTAATGTAGGTCTTGCTGTAACTCTAATGGGTATTACTGATGAAAATATGATTGTCCTTGAAATGGGAATGAGTAAATTTGGTGAGATAAAAGAACTTACAAATATTGCTAAGCCCGATGTTGCCGTTATAACTAATATTGGTACTGCTCATATAGGTAACTTAGGAAGTAGAGAAAATATTTTAAAAGCCAAATTAGAGATTTTAGATGGGTTAAAAGGACCATTAATTATTAATAATGATAATGATATGCTATATAATTGGTCTAAGAAAACAAGTATTAAAAATCCCATAATCACTTTTGGTATTGATAAAGAAAGTAACTATAAAGCAAGTAATATAACATACAATAAAAGTGGTAGTCATTTTAGATTAAGAGAAGAAACAGTAAATAATAATGTCATAGGAAAACATTTTATCTATAATTCTTTGGTAGCTTTTGCTATTGGTGATTTATATGATATTCCTCATCAAGACATTATAAATAAACTAAAAAATATTCCTTTAGAACCTAATCGTATGGAATTAATAAATAAAAATAATATAACCATTATTAATGATACTTATAATGCTAGTTATGATTCTGTTTATTACGCTTTAGAGGTCTTAAGCTCTTTTGATGGCAGACATATAGCTGTTTTAGGCGATATCTTAGAATTAGGAGAATTTAGTGAAGAAATTCATCGCAATATTGGAAAATTAATTAAAGAAAATAAAATAGATTTCTTAATAACTGTTGGAGAAGAATCAAAATATATAAATGAAGAAGCTTTAAATAATAATTTTAATCATAATAATTCTTATCATTTTAATAGTAATAAAGAAGCCATAACATTCATAAATAATATAAAGACTATTAATGACACTATTTTAATAAAAGCTAGTAATGGCATGAACTTTATTGAAATTGTATCTAACATTTAAGGAGGTTAAAATGAAATTAGCAGTTCTTTTTGGTGGGCGCTCTAATGAACATGAAGTCTCAACCGTCTCTGCATCTTCTATACTTGAAAACTTAGATAAAGAAAAATATGATATAACTCCTATTTATTTAGATAAAGAAAATAATTTCTATAAATGGTTAGAACCAATATCTAATATAAAAACTTTAAAAATAGGAGAGTTACCCCATAATTTAGAAAAAATAAGTAATAGTTTTGAATATTTAAAAACTTTTGATTTAGTTTTTATCATGATTCACGGTAAAGATGGTGAAGATGGCGTCTTTAGTAGTATTCTTGATTTTCTAAACATTAAATATATTGGCAATAGTCCACTATCTAGTACTCTTACAATGGATAAAATTTTAACTAAAGAAATACTAGAAAATAATAATATTAAAACTTCTAAATATATGGCTATAACTAAATATAATAATGAATATTTATATAAAGATTTAAGTTTAAATATTAAAGATTTGATAAATAAAATAGAAGAAACCCTAAATTATCCTTTATTTGTTAAACCATCAAGAAGTGGTTCTTCTCTTGGTATCTCTAAAGCTAATAACAAAAAAGAACTAGAAGAAGCTATAAATATAGCTCTAAATACTGATAGTCGTCTTGTAATTGAAGAAATGATAATTGGAAAAGAATTAGAATGTGCTATTTTAGAAAAAGATAATGAAGTTATGGCTTCATGTGTTGGTGAAGTTAAAGCAGCTGATACCTTTTATAGCTTTGATGCTAAATATAAAAATACTGAAAGTTTAACTATCATACCAGCAAGCATTAGTGATGAGGACTCTTTAAGAATAAGAGAAGCTGCTAAAAAAGTTTTTAAAATTCTAAATTGTCATGGTTATAGTCGTTGTGATTTCTTTCTAACTAATAGTGGAGAAGTAATACTAAATGAAATTAATACCATCCCTGGTTTTACAGAAATAAGTATGTATCCTAAGCTTTGGGAATCAAGTGGTATAAAATATAATGAAGTATTAGATATCTTAATAAATGAAGCCATAAAATAAATCGTGTCGAATTTTGTCGAACGATTTTTCTTTACAAAAATAACTTATAAGTATAAAATAAAAAGCGTAGTTCTGAATGATCCCTACACTCCTACACGCCAAGATTCATGTGTCTCTTTAATTGTTCGGAACTACACTTAATTTATGGCATAAGCAACAATACCTGCAATAACACTAGCAACCATTGCAATAAGCATACCCCAAGCAAATATTTTTCTTGTTCTCTTTTTCAAAATTATCACCATCTCTTTTTACATACATTAATAATTTATCATATTTTAATTAATTATTCAATATAATTTAATGGTGATATTATGAATAATTTAAGAATTTATTTAAAAAAGTACTCTAAAATTTTAAAACTTATTGGAATATCACTAGCCTTAGGTCTAATTATTGGCTTTTTTATTTATCATAAAATAGATAACACACTTATTTTTGAAGAATTAACCAACATAAAAGAAACTTTAAATAACCATCATCTAAATTATTTGCTCCTTCACTTTGTTGTTATATCACTTCTTATAACTAGTTCAATAACAATCATAGGCTCTATATCCTTTGTTTTTTACTTTTTGTTTGAAGGAATATCTATCAGTTATAATCTATTAACCTTATGGCACGTTTATCGCTTTAAAGGCCTAATTTATAGCACTTTATATCTTATAATAACTAAATTAATATTTATTATCTTATTAATATTTGTTTTTATTAGAATATTAAATATTATTAGACTTATTTTAACCAAAAAAGAAATAGACATTAAAACTAGCATATATCATAATTTAAAAAAAGCTCTTATAACTATTTTTCTTATATTTTTAAATGATTTATTTATCTATTTCTTTGCTTCAATTATCTTATCTAAACTGTTATTTATAATTAGTTAAATACGTACTTTATTTACTTATATAAAAACAAACGATAAAATATTATTAGAGAAGTATATAACTGTTAAGTGACCTCACAATATATTATAAAGCATAAACTTTGTTAATTATTAAAAAGGGGGTATGCTTATGATGGAAAGGAATAAATGGAATATTTAAGTTTCTTGTTGTTTCGCTTTACATATTAATGCAGGATAATAATTCAAAAAATCATAAGAATTAAAAAAATAACACTTAACTCTTCTTTGAAGCGCTAAGTGTAACTAAATCATTTAGAGGCATTTAACGAACTAAGTTATATACCTCTCTTTTTTATTGTATGAGATTTCTCTCATCTATATACATAATAACATAATAAACTAATTATTT